>NZ_JAJTBB010000085.1 GCF_021287135.1 Acidovorax sp. | reverse complement strand
GGGCAACGGCCGCTACGACGACGCCCTGGCCCTGTTCCGCGGCATGAACATCTGGAAGGCCTGCCCCGTCATCATCGAAACGCTGCAGGCCGCCGGCCGCCTGATGGGCACCACCACCATCACGCACAGCTACCCGCACTGCTGGCGCCACAAGACGCCCGTGATCTACCGCGCCGCGGCCCAGTGGTTCATCCGCATGGACGAAGGCGAGGGCGTGTTTACCCAACCCGGCCTGAAGCCCGCCAAGACGCTGCGCCAGATCGCCCTGGAGGCCATCGAGCACACCAGCTTCTACCCCGAGAACGGCAAGGCCCGCCTCCACGACATGATCGCCGGGCGGCCCGACTGGTGCATCTCGCGCCAGCGCAGCTGGGGCGTGCCCATCCCGTTCTTCCTGCACAAGGACTCGGGCGAACTGCACCCGCGCACTCTGGAGATCATGGACCAGGCCGCGGACATCGTCGAAAAGGGCGGCATCGAAGCCTGGAGCCGCGTGACGGTGGAAGAGATCCTGGGCGCCGAAGACGCGCCGCACTACACCAAGAGCACCGACATCCTGGAAGTGTGGTTCGACTCCGGCTCCACCTTCAGCCACGTGCTGCGCGGCACGCACCCGAACGTGCACCACGACACCGGCCCCGAAGCCGACCTGTACCTGGAAGGCCATGACCAGCACCGCGGCTGGTTCCACAGCTCGCTGCTGCTGGCATCCGCGCTGGAAGGCCGCGCGCCGTACCGTGGGCTGCTGACCCATGGCATGACAGTGGACAGCCAGGGCCGCAAGATGAGCAAGTCGCTGGGCAACGGCATTGAGCCTGACGAGGTCAGCAAAAAGATGGGGGCTGAAATCATCCGCCTGTGGGTGGCCGCCAGCGACTACTCCGGCGACATCGCGGGCGACGACAAAGTGCTCGCCCGCGTGGTCGACGCCTACCGCCGCATCCGCAACACGCTGCGCTTCCTGCTGGCCAACGTGAGCGACTTCGACCCGGCCCAGGACGCCGTGCCGTTCGACCAGATGCTGGAGATCGACCGCTACGCACTCACGCGCGCGGCCGAGTTCCAGGCCGAAGTGCTGGCGCACTACAAGGTGTATGAGTTCCACCCCGTGGTCGCCAAGCTGCAGCTGTACTGTTCGGAAGACCTGGGCGGCTTCTACCTCGACGTGCTCAAGGACCGGCTGTACACGACTGCGCCCAAGAGCCTGGCGCGCCGCAGCGCGCAGACCGCGCTCTACCAGATCACGCACGCCATGCTGCGCTGGATGGCCCCGTTCCTGTCGTTCACGGCCGAAGAGGCCTGGAAGGTGTTCGGCAACTCCGAGTCCATCTTCCTGGAAACCTACAGCAATGTTCCCGGCGCCGTGGCAGCCGCCGACGAAGGCCTGCTGGCCAAATGGACCCGCCTGCGCGAGATCCGCGACGCGGTGAACAAGGAGATCGAGGCCCTGCGCGCCGCCGGCCAGGTGGGCTCGTCGCTGCAGGCCAACGTCACCCTCACCGCCGCGCCCGAAGACCATGCCTTGCTGGCCAGCCTGGGCGACGACCTGAAGTTCGTGTTCATTACATCCGCTATCGAATTGATAGCTGGTAGCGCGCTTCAGATCAGCGTCAAGCCCAGTTCCGACGCCAAGTGTGAACGCTGCTGGCACTACCGCGACGACGTAGGCCACGATGCGGCCCACCCCACGCTGTGCGGCCGCTGCACCAGCAATCTGTTCGGTGCCGGCGAAAGCCGGGCGCACGCATGATGGCACCGCTGTCCCGGCAGGGCCGCTCTGGTGCCGGCATGTGGCCCTGGCTGGCCTGGGCCGTGGTGCTGGTGGCGGCCGACCAGCTCACCAAGTCGCTGATCCTGCAGCACTACCAGCTGGGCGACGCCACCTACCTCACCAGCTTCTTCAACATCGTGCGCGCCCACAACACGGGGGCCGCCTTCTCGTTCCTGTCGGACGCGGGCGGCTGGCAGCGCTGGCTGTTCACCGGCATCGGCGTGGCCGCCACGGTCTTCATCGTGTGGCAGCTGCGCACGCACCCCGGGCAGAAACTGTTCGGCTTCGCGTTGTCCAGCATTCTGGGCGGTGCGGTGGGCAACGTGGTGGACCGGCTGATGCACGGCTACGTGGTCGACTTTCTGGACTTTCACGCCGCGGGCTGGCACTTCCCCGCGTTCAACCTCGCGGACTCGGCCATCACGGTGGGGGCGGCCTGCCTGATCCTGGACGAGCTGCTGCGCATGGGGCGCGAGCGCTAGCAAAAGCCTGCCCCAACAACCACAGCCCGCCCCGTGCGGGCTGTTTTGTTTTTGGCCTCGGGCTCGCAATGTCATGCGCACGTCACAGCGGGCGGTTGCAATGTAATCGTTTACATCAGCCCCTGCACCATGAGCATTCTGGAAGTGGCCCGCGAGGCCGGCGTCTCGGTCGCCACCGTCTCGCGCGTCTTCAATCTGCCCGACAAGGTCGCCCCGGCCACGCGCGAGCATGTGCAGCAGGTGGCCCGCACCCTGGGCTACCAGCCCAACGCCAGCGCGCGCACCTTGCGCACGCAGCGCAGCCAGGTGCTGGGCGTGGTGCTGCCCACGCTCACCAACCCGGTGTTCGCCGAGTGCCTGGACGGCATTGCCCAGGCGGCCGCGGCCCAGGGCTACGCCATCCTGCCCTTTACCACCGATTACCGCGTGGCACGGGAGGACCAGGCGGTGGGCCTGCTGCTGGCGGGCGACGTGGACGGGATGGTCCTGGTCGTGTCCAACCCCGCCACCTCCACCGCACTGCAGCGCCTGGCCGAGGTGGGCCTGCCCTATGTGCTGGCCTACAACCGGCACCCTGACCACCCCTGCGTGTCCGTGGACAGCGAAGAGGCCGTGGCCGAAGCCGTGGCCCGGCTGGCGGGCCTGGGGCACCGCCGCATCACCATGGTCAGCGGCCTGCTGCAGGCGTCCGACCGCGCACAGCAGCGCTGCCGGGGCTATGCCCTGGGCATGGCCCGCGCGGGCCTGCCGGCACAGCCTGTGCTGCAGGTTCCCTTTGTGGCGGCCGCCCCCGAGCTGCTGGGCGACGTCCTGAAGCCCAGCGGGCGGCCCACCGCCCTCATCTGCTCCAACGACTTGCTGGCCATCCGCAGCATCCGCGCCGCGCACCTGGCGGGTCTCACCGTGCCACGCGACCTGAGCGTGCTGGGCTTTGACGGCATCGCCCTGGGCCAGGACCTCACGCCCCAGCTTGGCACCGTGGTGCAGCCCAACACCGACATCGGCCGCCACTGCGTGGAGTTGCTGTCCCAGGCCATCGCAAGCGGCCACCCGTTGGGGCCGGAGATGGGCCTCACCCTCGTTCACACGTTCCGCCCCGGCGAGTCCTGCGCGCCACCCGCCGCGCACGGCCCGGCCCCTTCGCCTTCCCTGCTTTCTCCCCACCCCTGAACCCAAGGAGCTACCCCCCATGAAATCCACCCTGCACCGCCTTGCCCGTACCACGCTGCTGGCCTGGGGCCTGGCCGCCAGCGCCGCAGCCCTGGCGCAAAACGCCATCTGCTACAACTGCCCGCCCGAATGGGCCGACTGGGGCAGCCAGATCAAGGCCATCAAGGCCAGGACCGGCATCACCGTGCCACCGGACAACAAGAATTCCGGCCAGTCGCTGGCCCAGCTGGTGGCCGAGAAGGCCAGCCCCGTGGCCGATGTGACCTACCTGGGCGTCACCTTTGCCATCCAGGCGCAGAAGGAAGGCGTGGTGGCCGCGTACAAGCCCGCCGCCTGGGCCGAGATCCCCGACGGCCTGAAGGACCCGGCCGGCCACTGGTTCACCATCCACTCCGGCACGCTGGGCTTCATGGTCAACGTGGATGCGCTCAAGGGCAAGCCCGTGCCCCAGTCCTGGGCCGACCTGCTCAAGCCCGACTACAAGGGCCTGATCGGCTACCTGGACCCGGCCTCGGCCTTCGTAGGCTATGTGGGAGCGGTGGCGGTGAACCAGGCACGCGGCGGCACGCTGGACAACTTCGGCCCCGGCATCGATTACTTCAAGGCCCTGCAGAAGAACGAGCCCATCGTGCCCAAGCAGACCTCGTATGCGCGCGTGCTGTCGGGCGAGATCGCGATCCTGCTGGACTACGACTTCAACGCCTACCGCGCCAAGTACAAGGACAAGGCCAACGTGCAGTTCGTCATTCCGGCCGAAGGCACGGTGGTGGTGCCCTACGTGATGAGCCTGGTGGCCAACGCGCCGCACGCCGACAACGGCAAGAAGGTGCTGGACTTCGTGCTGTCGGACGAAGGCCAGGCCCTGTGGGCCAATGCCTACCTGCGCCCCGTGCGCGCCGGTGCGATGCCCAAGGAGGTACAGGCCCGCTTCCTGCCCGCCAGTGAATACGCCCGCGCCAAGACGGTGGACTACAGCAAGATGGCTGCGGTGCAAAAGAGCTTCTCGGACCGGTACCTGAAGGAAGTGCAGTAACGCTTCGCCTGCCGCCGTTATGCGCCCCGCATTTGCCCCCACCCGCCCGCTGTTGCTGGCCTGCGCCGCGCCCGCGGCGGCCTTCTTCGCCGCGTTCTGGCTGCTGCCCATCGCCCAGCTGATGGCGCTGCCCGCCGGCAAAGGCTGGGAGACCTACTTCGTGGTGCTCACGAACGCACGCTATCTGCAAAGCCTGCTGCAAACGCTGGGGCTGTCGCTGGCGGTGACGCTGGCCACGCTGGTGCTGGGCGCGGCGGTGGGCATCACGTTGGCGCGCCAGCGCTTTGCGGGGCGGCGGCTGCTGCTGTCGCTGCTCACGCTGCCGCTGTCGTTCCCGGGGGTGATCATCGGCTTCTTCATGATCCTGCTGGGCGGGCGCCAGGGGCTGGTGGCGCAATGGGCCGATGCCCTGGGCCTGGGGCGCATCACGTTTGCGTACGGGCTTGCGGGGCTGTTCCTGGCGTACCTGTACTTCTCGCTGCCGCGCGCCATCGCCAGCTACACGGCGGCGGCCGGCGCCATGGACACGGCGCTGGAGGAAGCCGCGCGCTCGCTGGGCGCCCCGCGCTGGCGCGTGGTGCGCGACGTGTGGCTGCCCGAGCTGGCGCCCACCACGCTCTCGTGCGGCGCCATCGTGTTCGCCACGGCCATGGGCGCGTTCGGCACGGCCTTCACGCTGTCGGCCAAATATGAAGTGCTGCCCATCACCATCTACAACGAGTTCACCAACTACGCCAACTTCGCGCTGGCGGCCAGCCTGTCCATTGCCCTCGGGCTCATCACCTGGCTGGTGCTGTGGCTGTCCCGCCGCGTGGCCGGGCCGGTGGCGGCCGCGGGTGCCTGAAAGCTGAGCCATGCGCACTGCACGACAAGCCTCTTTGCCCCTGCTGGCCCTCACGGCGCTGGTGGCGGTGTTCATGCTCGCCCCCATCGCCCTGTCGGTGATGGCCGGGCTGGTCAACAACTACAGCACCGGCCTCTCCAGCGGCCTCACCGCGCGCTGGCTGGGCGAGGTGTGGGATCTGTACGGCGGCACCGTGGGGTGGTCGCTGGCCATCGCGCTGCTGTGCGTGCTGGGCAACCTGCTGCTGGGCGTGCCTTGCGCCTATGCGCTGGCGCGCAGCCGCTCGCGCGCGGCACGGCTGTTCGAAGAGCTGCTCACCCTGCCCGTGGCCGTGCCGGGCCTGGCCAGCGCGCTGGCGCTGATCCTGGCCTACGGCCAGCTGTCGGGCTTTCGCAAAAGCTTTGCCTTCATCCTGGTGGGGCACATGGTGTTCACCCTGCCCTTCATGGTGCGCACCGTGGGCGCGGCCTTTCAGCGCCACGAGCTGCGCGCGCTGGAAGAAGCGGCGCGCTCGCTGGGCGCCAGCTTTGCACAGCGCTTTCTGGGCGTGCTGGTGCCCGCCGTGCTGCCGGCCATCGTGGCGGGCAGCCTGATGGTGTTCACGCTCTCCGTGGGCGAGTTCAACCTGACCTGGATGCTGCACACCCCACTCACCCGCACCCTGCCCGTCGGCCTGGCCGACAGCTATGCGTCCATGCGCATCGAAATCGGCTCGGCCTACACACTCATCTTCCTGGCCGTCATCCTGCCCGTGCTGTGGGGCCTGCAAGCCCTGGGCACGCTGATCGAGAAACACCATGCAACTTGAACGCACGCGCGTGGACATTGCCCACTGCGCCAAGACCTATGCCGACGGCACGCGCGGCCTGCAGCCTACCGACCTGACCGTGGAGCCCGGCGAAGTGCTGGCGCTGCTGGGCCCCTCGGGCTGCGGCAAGACCACGCTGCTGCGCCTGGTGGCCGGGCTGGAGGCGCCCGACGCGGGCAGCCGCATCGCCTTTGGCAGCACCGACGTGACCCACATCCCCATCGAGCAGCGCGGTGTGGGCATGGTCTTCCAGCACTACGCGCTGTTCCCGCAGATGAGCGTGGAGTCCAACATTGGCTATGGCCTCAAGATCCGTGGCGTGGCCGAGGACGAGCGCCGCCGCACCGTGGGCGAGCTGGTGGACCTGGTGCGCCTGAACGGCCTGGAGAAGAAGCGCCCGGCCGAACTCTCGGGGGGCCAGCGCCAGCGCGTGGCCCTGGCCCGCGCCGTGGCCATGCGCCCGCGCGTGCTGCTGCTGGACGAGCCGCTCACCGCGCTGGACGCCAAGCTCAAGGAATCCCTGCGTGACGAGCTGGCCGAGCTGCTGCGCCGCCTGCACATCACCGCCATCCACGTCACGCACGACCAGCAGGAAGCCCTGGCCCTGGCCGACCGCCTGGCCGTGATGCACGCCGGCCGCGTGGTGCAGGTGGGCGACGGCGAAACGCTGTACCGCACACCGGCCCACCCTTTTGTCGCGCAGTTTCTGGGGCGGGTGAACCGCCTGGCGCGCGGCAATGCAGGCCCCACCGACGCGCTGCCCCTGGGCGGCTGGCACCTGCCCTGCCCGCCAGCCCTGCAAGGCCATGCGTCCGTACTGGTGCGCCCGGAGGACATCGAAGTCGGCCCCGCTAACCCCGGCCCCGGCTGGGGCCAAGCCGAAGTCACGCGCCGCAGCTTTCTGGGCGACCGGGTACAACTGACCCTGGCCTTGGCCGACCAGGCCCCGCTGTGCGCCGACGTGGCACGCGACCACCCGGCGCGCGCGGGTGACGCGGTGGCCGTGCGCATCGCACCCGAGCGCCTGATGCCCTGCCTGGAAGCGGCCAACGGAATGATGGAGCCCAGCCCATGACCACCACCCTGCTGCTGCAGCTCTCCGACACCCACATCCGCGAGCCCGGCCGCCTGGCCTATGGCCGCATCGACACCGCCCCCTACCTGGCACAGGCCGTGGTGAGCGTCGGGCGCCTGCCGCAGGCGCCCGATGCCGTGGTGATCACCGGCGACCTGACCGACTTTGGCCGGGCGGCCGAGTACGAGCACCTGCGCGCTCTGCTGGCCCCGCTGCCCATGCCCGTGTACTTGCTGCCGGGCAACCACGACAGCCGCGCGCAGTTGCGCGCCTCGTTCCCCGACCACCCCTATCTGGGCCCGGGGGGCGACGGCGATTTCATCCAGTACAGCGTGCCTGTGGGCGGCCTGCAACTCATTGCAATCGATACCGTGGTGCCCGGCGCCAGCGAAGGCCGCCTGTGCCCAACCCGCCTGCAGTGGCTGGAGGCCGAACTGGCCCGGCACACGGCGCGCCCAGTGGTCATCGCCCTGCACCACCCGCCATTCCGCACGCTGATCGGGCACATGGACGCCATCGGCCTGCTGGAGGGCGCCGATGCGCTGGAAGCCATCGTGGCGCGCCACCCGAGCGTAGAGCGCGTCATCTGCGGCCACCTGCACCGCGCGATCCAGGTGCGCTTTGGCGGCTCCATCGCCGCCACCGTGCCTTCGCCCGCGCACCAGGTGCGGCTGGACCTGGCACCCGACGCGGCCTCGGCGTGGATGCTTGAGCCGCCGGGTTTTGCCCTGCATGCGCTGCCCGCGGGCGGACGGCTGGTCAGCCACACCGCAGCCAGCGGACAGTATCCCGGCCCCTACCCGTTCCACGAGGCCGGCCAGCTCATCGATTGACACCGCCGGCCCCGCCCAGCCGGCGCGTCACACACCCCGCAGCGGCAGCGGGGTCATCACGGCAGCATCCCCTGATCAGGAGTATGCTTGTGTGTCAATTTTGTGACAAACGATCCGGGCCGCATGCTCTCGATGGCAGGCGCTCTTCTCCCGGAAGCCGCGCGGCCACCTGTGGCTGAACCGCCGCTGCCTACGGGCACAGAAATGAATGAACCCGTCGCCTCGGCGAGCAGGTGCCGGCAGCCCCGCTGCTTGTGCCGGCGCGGGGCATGGCGCATGCTGGGTGGCGTTCGGACAAGAAGAACAAACGCGGTATTTCATGAAGCATCTGTTGAATCTGCTGGCAGCCGTTTCGCTGCTTATTTGGGGCACCCATCTGGTGCGCACCGGCATCCTGCGGGTGTTCGGCGCCAACTTGCGCCAGCTCATCGCGCGCAGCGTCAGCAACCGGTTCACGGCCGTCCTGTCGGGCATCGGCGTGACGGCGGTCGTGCAGTCCAGCACCGCCACGGCTCTCATCGTCTCCTCCTTCGTGGGCCAGGGGCTGGTGGGACTGCCGGCGGCCCTGGCCGTGATGCTGGGCGCCGACGTGGGGACCAGCGTGATGGCCGTGGTGTTCTCGCTGGACCTTTCCTGGCTGTCGCCGCTGTTCATCTTCGCGGGGGTGGTGCTCTTCATCTCGCGCAAGGACACGGCCGCCGGCCGCGTGGGCCGGGTGCTCATCGGGCTGGGCCTGATGCTGCTGGCCTTGCGGCTCATCACCGAGTCCACCACGGTGCTCACCCAATCGCCCACGGTGCGCGCGCTGCTGGGCGCACTCACCAGTGACCTGCTGCTGGAGATCTTCACTGGCGCCGTACTGGCCATCGTGGCCTATTCCAGCCTCGCCACGGTGCTGCTCACGGCCGCCCTGGCCGGCTCGGGCGGCATCCCGCCCGATGTGGCGCTGGGCCTGGTGCTGGGGGCCAATCTGGGCAGCGGCGTGCTGGCGGTGCTGACCACGTTGAAGGCCAATGTCCAGACGCGCCAGGTACCGCTCGGAAATCTGTTCTTCAAAATCATTGGTGTGGCCATCATGGCGCCGCTCACCGGGCTGTGGCTGCAGCATGTGCGGCCGTATGTGCCTGGAACCGCCACCCTGGTGGTGCTGTTCCACCTGGCGTTCAACGCCGTGGTGGGCCTGGTGTGCATCGGGCTCACCGGCACGGTGGCCCGGGCGGCGCAGCGCCTGCTGCCGCAGGAGCAAGGCTCTGCCGCAGGCACCCGCCCCCACCACCTGGACCCCTCGGCCCTGGCCACACCCTCGCTGGCCATCTCGTGCGCGGCCCGCGAGGCATTGCACCAGGCCGACGTGGTGGAGTCCATGCTGCTGGGCCTGCACAAGGTCATCCGCACGGACGACCTGCAGCTGGCGCAGGACCTGCGCAGGCTCGACGACGAGGTGGACGGCCTGTACTCCGCCATCAAGTACTACCTGACCAAGATCTCCCGCGAGGCGCTGGACGAGCGCGAGGGCCGGCGCTGGGCCGACATCATCAGCTTCACCATCAACATGGAGCAGATCGGCGACATCATCGAGCGCGTGCTGATCGACATCGAGGACAAGAAGATCAAGAAAGGCCGCCAGTTCTCCGAGGCCGGCATGGAGGAGATCAATGAACTGCATGCGCGCCTGATCGACAACCTGCGCCTGGCGATGAGCGTGTTCCTGAACGGCAGCGTGCGGGATGCGCAAAAACTGCTGGAGGAAAAAGCGCGCTTCCGCGATCTGGAGCACGCGTATTCCGCCACGCACCTGGCGCGCCTGTCGGACAACACGGTGCAGAGCATCGAGACCAGTTCGCTGCACATCGACCTGATCAGCGAACTCAAGCGCATCAACTCGCTGCTGTGCTCGGTGGCCTACCCCATCCTCGAATCGGCCGGCGCACTCGCCCCCAGCCGGCTGCGGGCCATGGCAGACCAGGCCTGAGGCAAACCCGCCTACGCCGCGCCAGGGCGGCGCCAGGCTGTGCCTGGCCCGCCCATGTCACCCGCCTCTGCCAGGGGAAGCTGCTCGCCAACGTTGCGTCGCAAGGCGGCTGGCGCAGATGACTTTTTTGCCAAATCTTGAGAAAGCGCAATGCATTTCCCGGATGAATGCTATCCCAATCAATAAATAATAAAAATCACTATCAATATCCGGCACAAATACAACTTTCACCCGGTTCCCCAAAAACGCAAACTAATGTCAAAACACTGCAAAATACGGTGAACCGGGCAAAATGGCTCTATCGGCAATTAAGGACGCGCCGGTACAGTGACCACCATCCTCCCAGATCGTGGTTACTAAAATGTCCTGCCGTAAATATTCCCTCCCGTCGGCGTTATTGACTGGCGCTGCGGCCCTTGTCCAGTTTCTTCCGCTGGATGCCGCAGCCGTTGCCGGGGCGCCGCTGCCCCGCTGCTCTCCCACGTCGCAGTCGTTTTATCTGATGCGGTATATCGAGGCGACCACGGCCAATACCGCGCCCAAAACCATTCTTGAACTCGCCACCGTCCCCCCAAGCGGCGCCGTGGCATTAACCCCCATTTGGGACGGTCAAACCGCGCCCACACCCTCTCCGCGGGATCTTTCCAAAAATGCGGGCGCCACGGTGGCCGCCGGCATGGGCAAGGACGGCTATATCTACGCGATGCGGGCTCTGGGGACCAATGAACCCGGCTGGGATTTGCTGGGCGGTACGTGGACGACCGAATGGCGAACCCACACCCGCTACTACGAAATGCTGCGCTATGGGCGTTCGGGTGTGGACAACCTCGGCATCGTGGACGGCCTGGGCACCTACAGAACCATTGCCAGCGACGCCACCACGCAAGTCAACGGTGCCGTGGACCTGCGGCTGGGGCCCAACTTCAACGCGGCGGATATCGACCCTGTGACCGGCGTCATGTACCTCGCTGACTTCCAGTCCGGCGGCTCACTGACCGCGCTGTACCGCATCGACGTCACCCAGACTCCGCCCAAGTACCTCAGCACCCTGACCCTCAGCACGCCCATTCCTGGCGCCCAATCCGGGGATTTTGCAATCGACGCCACCGGGCAGTTCGCCTACGGCGTTGCCAAGGCTTCGGGCACTTTCGGAAATTCGACCAGCTACCGCATTGATTTGGCGACCGGTGCCGTGACCTCGTTGACGGGCAATCTGGGCATCATTCCCTTTGGGGCGGCCGCAAGGCTCGCCAACGGCCAGATGGCGTTCTACAACACCGTGTCCACGCAGCTGATGACGCTGCCCGGCGGCACGCTGGGCGCAGCGCAGACCACGGCGAACAGCAACAGCAGCGATGGCGCGGCCTGCCTGCCCAAGTTCCAGGCGCAGCTGACCTGCACGCCGACCGCGCTGGTGGATGCCGACAACAACGTGTCCACCTGCTCGGTGACCCTGGACCAACCAGCGCCCGCGGGCGGCGTGGTGGTGGCGCTGACGCCTCCGGCGGGCAGCACCCGCTACACCACGACCTGCGGCTCCTCCATCACGGTGGCGGCCGGCAGCACGACGGCACAGTGCACCATCGTGGCCACGCCCAACCTGGTGCCGGGCGACGGAGACGTCAGCGCAGCCATCGCGTTACCCGTGCCCGACCCGCTGGCCGACTATGAACTGGGGGCGCTCACCAGTGCCAGCGTCCTGGTGCAGAACGACGACCTGCCCACGGTCACCATGGCATGCAGCCCTGGCACCCTGCTGGACTCGGCCAACCAGGTGTCCACCTGCACCATTGCCTCCAACGCACCGGCGCCCGCAGGCGGCTTGAGCGTGGCCCTCACGCCGCCCGCCGGCAGCGGCCGGTACACCAGCACCTGCGGATCCAGCGTCCTGATTGCGGAGGGCGCCAGCAGCGCCACCTGCACCATCACGGCCACGCCGAACACCACCCCGGGCGATGGGGACGTGACGGCGGCCCTGGGGCTGGCCGCCCCCGCCGGCGGATACCAGCTGGGCACACCGAACGCTGCCTCGGTGCTCATCGCCAACGATGACAACGTGGCGGCGCTACCGGTCCTCAGCCTCTCGTGCACGCCCAGCACGCTGGCCGACGCGGAAAACCAGGTGGCGACCTGCCAAGTCACGTTGAGCACCCCTGCGGGCCCGGGGGGCATCAGCGTCGCCTTGGTGCCTCCAGCCGCCAGCGACCGCTACACCACCACCTGCGCCTCTCCGCTGGTGGTGCCCGCTGGGGCCACCACGGCCAGCTGCACCGTGACCGCAGTGCCCAACACCCTGGTGGGCGACGGCAATGTGCAGGCCGTCTTGTCGCTGGTGGCGGGCGGGGGCTATGACCTTGGCACCGCGCAGGCCGTGGTCACCATCACCGACAACGACGGCGCAAAGCCGGTGCCGGCGCTCGGCAGCTTTGGCACCGCCCTGCTGACCGCCGGGCTCGGAGCCTTCGGCGCCTTCAGCCGTCGCCGCCCGAGAAAAAACAGCCGCTGAGCACCCCAGGCCGCCCGGCCTTCCGGGCGGCCAAAGCGCCGGGGTGGCACGGGCGGCGCCGGGACACGACACGGTGCCCGGCCACCACCGACCGGCAGGCGGTTACCGCCCCAGGAACCCGCCGATCACCAGGCTGGCTTCCAGCGTGAACAAGTCCTGGGCCACCTGCTCGCACACGGTGTCCTGGGGCAGCAGGTCAAACCGCTCGACTTCTCCATCCTGGTTCTCTGGCGCCATGCCGTCCGGTACCGTGGCGCGGAACCAGTCGATGCGCTCGATCATGTAGCCGGTGCCACCGCCCTCGCGGCTGGGGCGGCTGAAAAGCACCTGCCCGCCGTGTTCGACCGCGTGCAGGTGGCCCACCCGCAGGCCGGCTTCTTCCCAGGTTTCGCGCGCGAGCGCCTGCGGTAGCGAATCCGCGGCCGACACCATGCCGCCCATCAGCGTGTCCCACAGACCGGGGTTGTTGGGCTTGGTCAGGGAGCGCTTTTGCACCCACATGCGCCCGTCTGGCGCCAGGCCCACCAGGTGCACCGCCCGCGTGGCCACCCCCAGCACGCGCACCGCCCCGCGCTCCACGGTGGCCACCACCTCACCGGCGGCGTTGCACACCGCCAGCTGTTCGTCGCGCCAGGGGCCGCAGCGTCCGGCGTCGCGCAGCGCAGCCGCCAGGGCGTTGAGGGCGTCTGTGGCATCCGCCGGAGGCACGTCCAGGCTCCAGGCGGCAGCGCCAAAATGCTCCTTTTTTGATAGCTTGTAGCGCTTACGCAGAAAGCCCTGGAGGCCAATTTCTTCTAAAAAACCCTGCGCCACTGAGCCCACGGTGTGCCCGGCCACGCGCAGGGGCACGCGCGGCTGGGCGGGTGGCTGCTGCGCCCGCAGGCGCGCCGCTTGCAGCCAGGCTTGCAGCGCCGCGCTCACGACAGCGTCAGGATGGTGGAGCCCGTGGTCTTGCGCGCCTCCAGATCGCGGTGCGCCTGCTGCACCTGGGCCAGCGGGTAGCGCTGGTCGATGTGGATCTTCACCTGGCCGCTGGCCACCACGGCAAACAGGTCGTCGGCCATGGCCTGCGTGGCCTCGCGCGTGGCGATGTGGGTGAACAGGGTCTGGCGCGTGACGTACAGTGAACCCTTGGCCCCCAGGCTGCCCGGCGCAAACGGCGGCACGGGCCCCGAGGCGTTGCCGAAACTGGCCATCAGGCCGAAGGGGCGCAGGCATTCGAGCGACTTGTCCCAGGTGTCCTTGCCCACCGAGTCGTACACCACCTTCACACCCTTGCCCCCGGTGATGGCCTTCACGCGCGCCGCAAAGTCTTCGGTGGTGTAGTTGATCGCGTGCGCCGCGCCGTTGGCCAGGGCCAGCTGGCACTTGGCGTCCGAGCCGGCGGTGGCGATCAGCTGCAGGCCCAGCGCCTTGGCCCACTGGCAGGCGATGAGGCCCACGCCGCCGGCAGCCGCGTGGAAAAGCACATGGTCGCCAGGCTGCAGGCCTTCCACCGGCAGCGTCTTCTTGAGCAGGTACTGCGCCGTCAGGCCCTTGAGCATCATGGCGGCGCCGGTTTCAAAGCTGATGGCGTCGGGCAGCCGGCACACGCACTTGGCGGGCATCACGCGCACCTCGCAGTACGCGCCGGGCGGGTTGCTGGCGTAGGCGGCGCGATCGCCCACCTGGAGGTGCGTGACGCCCTCGCCCACCGCCTCGATCACGCCCGCGCCCTCCATGCCGATGCCGGCGGGCATCTGCAGCGGGTAGAGGCCGGTGCGGTGGTACACGTCGATGAAGTTCAGGCCGATGGCGTGGTGGCGGATGCGCACTTCGCCCGGGCCAGGCTCACCCACGGCAACGTCGGCGAGGTGGAGTTCTTCGGGGCCGCCGTGCTGGCGGATCTGGACGGCGAGGCTCATGGCGGGCATTTCCTGTAACGGGTGGGACACAAGGGCGGCCATCCTGCCATGAATCTGCAAGGCTTGCAGGCGGTGCACCGGTACAGTGCGGGGCATGACGCAACGACTCACGCCCGCCACGGCGGCACTGCTGGTGATACCGCCGCTGCTGTGGGCCGGCAACGCCGT
This sequence comes from Acidovorax sp., assembly GCF_021287135.1. Lineage (GTDB taxonomy): Bacteria > Pseudomonadota > Gammaproteobacteria > Burkholderiales > Burkholderiaceae_C > Acidovorax. The sequence goes on along the minus strand of NZ_JAJTBB010000085.1, from coordinate 367,390 downwards.
GACCGGACGGCTGGTCCACGACCTCATCCCGCCCATCACGCTGAACTTCATCCGCTGGGCGCTCGCCTTTGCCATCCTGCTGCCGCTGGCGCATGGCGTGCTGCGCCCGGGCAGTCCGCTGTGGCCGCACTGGCGGCGCTACGCGCTGCTGGGGCTGCTGGGCATCGGCCTGTACAACGCGCTGCAATACCTGGCACTGCAAACGTCTACCCCCATCAACGTGACGCTGGTGGGCTCGAGCATGCCCGTGTGGATGCTGGCCGTGGGCGCGCTGTTCTTTGGCGCCCAGGTCACGCGGCGGCAGCTGCTGGGCGCGCTGCTGTCCATGTGCGGCGTGCTGCTGGTGATGAGCCGGGGCGAATGGGCGCAGCTGCTGGCCTTCCGGCTGGTGCCGGGCGATGTATTCATGCTGCTGGCCACCGTGTCGTGGGCTTTCTACAGCTGGCTGCTGTCGCGCACCAGCGAGCCGGCAGCCATTCGCGCGGACTGGGCGGGCTTCCTGATGGCCCAGCTGGTGTTCGGCCTGGCCTGGTCGGGCAGCTTTGCCGGCGCGGAATGGGCCAGCGGGCGCACCCACATCGCCTGGGGCTGGCCGCTGGCGGCAGCGCTGGCCTTCATCGCCGTGGGCCCGGCGGTGCTGGCCTACCGCTGCTGGGGCGTGGGCGTGCAGCGCGCGGGGCCGGCCGTGGCGGGCTTTTTCGTGAACCTGACGCCGCTGTTTGCGGGCATCCTGTCCGCAGCCTTCCTGGGCGAGACGCCGCAGCTGTTCCACGGCCTGGCGTTCGCGCTGATCGTGGGCGGCATCGTTGTGTCCTCGCGGCGGTAAGCGGGCCGCCGGGGCCGCACAGCGTCGTCAGGCGGCTGCGGCGGGCCCGGCCGTGGCGGCCGCGGCCACCGCGGGGGCATGCTCCTGCAGCAGCACCTCCAGCGCCTCCACCGGCCCGGGCATGCCCAGCAGATAGCCCTGGAACAGCTGGCAGCCGTAGTCCGCCAGCACGGCTTTCTGCGCGGCGGTCTCGACCCCCTCGGCAATCACGTCCAGCTCCAGGTTGCGGGCCATGCCGATGATGGTCTGCACGATCACGTCGTCGGTGTGGCGCACGCCCAGGTTGTGCACGAAGGACTGGTCGATCTTGAGCTGGTCTAGCGGCAGCCGCGTGAGATAGGCGAGCGAGGAATACCCGGTGCCGAAATCGTCCACCGAAAAGCGCACGCCCTTGGTCTTGAGCAGGCCCATCTTGGCGATGGTGTCATCCACATCGTCCAGCACCAGCGACTCGGTGAGTTCGAGCTTGAGCAGATGGGGCCGCGCGCCGGTTTCCCGCAGCACCTCGACCACCCGGGCCACGAAGTCCCGCTGGCGGAACTGGCGCGCGCTCACGTTCACCGAGAGCTGCACATGCCGGAAGCGCGCATCGCGCTGCCACACGGCCAGCTGCTCGCAGGCAGTGCGCAGCACCCAGTGCCCCATGGGCACGATGAGTTCGCTCTCCTCGGCCACGGCAATGAAGGCGCCGGGCGCCACCAGGCCCCGCTCGGGGTGGAGCCACCGGATCAGGGCCTCGGCCCCCACGATGCGCCCGTCCAGATGGAACTGGGGCTGGTAGTGCAGCACGAACTGCCGCGACGCCAGGGCGGTCTGCAGGTCCGCCTCCAGCTGGGCCCGCACGCTGATGGCGATCTGCATCTGCGGGTCGAAAAAGCACAGCCCGTTGCGCCCCTGCGACTTGACCTGGTACATGGCGATGTCGGCCTGCTTGAGCGGGTCCACGCCCGGCTGCTGCTGCGCTCCGCCCATCAGGGTGGCGCCGATGCTGGGCGTGCTGTGGTAGCTGATGCCGCCCAGCGAGTACGGCATGTTGAGCGCGCGCAGGATCTTCTCGCCCACCCGCCGCGCAAAGGCCGCGGCCTCCTCGCTGCGCGGGGACAGCTCGTGCAGCATGACCACGAACTCGTCGCCGCCCAGGCGCGCCACCGTGTCCTCGCGGCGCACGCAGGTCTTCAGGCGCTCGGCCACCTGGCACAGCAGCAGGTCCCCCACCTCGTGGCCCCGCGTATCGTTGAGCGTCTTGAAGTGGTCCAGGTCCAGGAACAGCAGCGCGCCGTACTGGCCGTTGCGCACGCTGGCCGCAATCACCTGCTGCATGCGGTCCATGAGCAGGCGGCGGTTGGGCAGGTTGGTCAGCGGGTCGTAAAACGCCAGGTTCTCGATCTCGGCGCTGGCCCGCCGCAGGGCGGTCACGTCGTGGTAGGTAATGACGATGCCGCCCTCAGGCGTGGGCCGCTCGGTCGTCTGGATGGTGATGCCGCCGGGCAGCACCTGCTCGTGGGGTTCCAAGTGTTGGCTTTGCTTGAGCAGGCGCAGGTCCACCCAGCGCGTGCGCTCGTTGTCCGAGGCACGGGGCAGGTAGTGCCGCGCGTTTTCCTCCATGATCTGGCGGAACGGCACCAGCGGCGCGATGGCCCCGCGCAGCCAGGGGAAGATCTCCTCGAACCGCCGGTTCCACTGCACCACGCGGTGCTGGCTGTCCAGCAGGAGAAAGCCGCTGACCATCGACTCCAGCGCCTGGTCCAGCGTGGCCTTGGACTGCGCAATGGCGGCGCGCGCCTGCGACAGACGGTCCAGGTAGCGCAGCGCCAGGTGCCCCGCCACCACGATCATCGCCACAAAGAGCAGCCCGGTGAGCGTGATGGCGTTGCGCTGGTCCCGCCAGCCCGCCAGGGCGTCGCGCAAGGGAATGCTCGCCGAGATGCGCAGGTCCTGGTACAGGACGGGCCGGTACACCACCAGCGCCGGCTCGCTGGTCAGCCGCGCCGGCGCCCGCCAGTCCTCGCCGGCGGAAGCCACCTCGTGCAAGGGCGGGCTGAGCACGGTGGCGGCGGCCTCCTCCCGGTTGGGCACGCTCAGCAGCAGCTGGCCGCCCGCCCGCTCCAGCGTCACCTGCAGGCCGCCGATGTCCACGCCCTGGACCAGCACCGAACTGAGGGCGCCCACCGGCACCTCGGCCACCGCCACCACCCGCGCGCCGTCGGCCAGCCGCAGGTGGCGTGCGAAGTACAGGACGCGCTCGGCGGTGGTGAAGCTGACGACTGGCGGGCTGACCATGAGCGTCGAGACCGGCTGCTCCAGCACGGAAGCCAGGAAGCCGGGCGGCAGCTGCAGCTGCAGTTCGCTGCCTGCGGCGTCCGAGGAAGCCAGCGTGGTGCCCCGCGCATCCAGCAAGGCCACGTAGCGCACCATCAGGTTTTGCCGCGCCGAACTGCGCAGCCGCTCGCTGGCCAGGCCCGGATCAATCCAGTCGTTCACGGCCACCGACAGGCCCAGCAATTCGTCCATGCTGGCCAGCAGAACGTCCACGGCCAGCAGCGACCGGTTGAGCGCGGCCTCCGCCCCGGTCACGAACCGCGTGGCCTGGGCTTGGTAGTCTTCCAGTGCCACCTGCCGGGCGTTCCACACCAGCGCGGCGGCCACGGCCACCACCGCCCCCATGAACACCGTGGCTGCCGCCCACACAAAGGCCCGGATGCGCAGCGGGGTGGCGGAGGGCTCCGTCATTTCGCGCTGCCCACGGGGAGCCCGCGGACCGGACCGATGGTCTGGTTCCAGGCCTGGGCGCAGCGCACGCCGCAGCGCTGCACCCAGCGCGGCAGCACCGTGGACGCCAGGATCTCCTGGCGCCGGCGTTCATCCTCGGCAGAGACCGGCACCGTCACCATCTTGCCCTTGCGTCCGCTGGTGCAGCTGGCATCGCCACGGTTGCAGGCCATGCCTTCGGCCGTTTCGCGTTCGGACTCCTGCCAGATGGCAGCCTCCAGCCGGGGCAGCTCGCGCCGCAGCAGCGTGCGCAGCTCCGGCGGCAGGGAGTCCCAGGCCGCGCGGTTGGCGCCAAAGACCGCCAGCCCCCAGGTCACGGGCAGGGCGTGCACATGCGACGTGAGCGTGGCAAGCCCCAGGGTGTTGCCCGACATGGTGCCGGTGATGGCGCACTCGGTGTTGCCCTCGGTCAGGCTGGGCACGATCTGCGCGAAGCTGGTCAGCACGGGCACGCCGCCCAGCGCCCCCACGAAATCTGCCTGGGTGGACGACGACACCCGCGTGCGGCGCCCCGCCAGGTCGGCCAGCCCCCGCAGCGGCCGCTTGCAGAAGACCACCTGGGCCGGATAGACGTAGATCGCCAGCGCCTCCACGCCGTGCTGGTCGCGCAGGCTTTTTTCCAGATACGGGCGAAACGCCGCCAGCGTGGTCTTGAGCGTGGCGATGTCGGGGTTGAGCCCGGCCAGGTCGGGAGCGGTGTACTCCGGGTACTGGGCGGTGAACGAGCTCATGAGGGTGGTGCCAAAAGGCACGACCCCCAGCTGCAGCAGCCGCAGCATTTCCGATCCGGGCACGCCCGCCCGGTCGAACGGGACGATCTCGGCGTCAAACCGCCCGCCGCTCAGCCGCTTGAGCTCCTTGCTCCAGAACGGTTCTTCCTGGCGGGTGTACTGGTTGATGCCCGCCAGCCCGCCGACCACGCGCAACTTGTAGGGCGCCGCGACCACCGCTGGGGGGGCCGGCGGCAGCGCCGGCGCAGGCGGGGCCGCCCAGGCAGGCAGGCCGCACGCCAGCACCGCCCAGGCCGCGGCCGCGCGTGCGCCCAGCCGCTGCATCACAGAGCGCCTTGACCGCAGCATGGAAGGGTCCGGGGAACGACCAGGGCCGGCAGCGCCGAGAGCGCAGCCCGCCCGCCTGGGCTTGCGGCAAAAGCCTGCGCCGCAGCAGCGGCTGGGGCCGCAAAGGCCTGCGGGGCCGCACGGCGGATGCGACGCGCGGAGTTCATCTTCTGGTCATTCTTGGAGAGGTGCGCGAGACAAGCATTCTTCACAATTTTCGCCCCTGCGGGCGGGCTGTCAGCAAAACACCACGCCCAGAAAGCACCGCCTCCCGCCGCACCATGGTGGGGCAAGACGCCGGGCCGCTCAAAAGGTGCCCGGATACGCCCCGCCGTCCGCCAGCACGTTCTGCCCCGTGATGTAGCCCGCCTGCTGGCTGCACAGGAACGCGCAGATCGCCCCGAACTCCTGCGCCGTGCCATAGCGGCCGGCCGGAATCTGGGCCTGCTGGGCCTGGCGAACCTCCTCCACGCGCTGGCCGGTCTTGCCGGCTGCCGCCGTCACCGTGGCGGCCAGGCGGTCGGTGTCGAACTTGCCGGGCAACAGGTTGTTGATGGTGACGCCGCGCGCCGCAATGCGGCTGCGCGCCACACCGGCCACGAAGCCGGTCAGCCCGCTGCGCGCACCGTTGGAAAGCCCCAGGATGTCGATGGGCGCCTTCACCGCGCTGGACGTGATGTTGACGATGCGGCCGAAGCCCCGCGCGGCCATGCCATCCACCGTGGCCTGGATGAGCGCAATGGGCGTGAGCATGTTCGCGTCCACGGCCCGGATCCAGGCGTCGCGGTCCCAGTCCCGGAAATCCCCGGTGGGAGGGCCGCCCGCGTTGGTGACCACGATGTCGAAGTCGCGGCCCGGCCCGCCTTCCACGGAAAACACGGCGGCACGCCCCTCGGCCGTGGTGATGTCGGCGGCCACGGCCAGCACCTTGGCCTGTGGCTGTTTTTGGCCGCCAGCGCTTGCATCAGCTGCGCTGTCAGCTATCAATTGTGAAGCTGCCGCGTGCAAGGCGTCGGCGTTGCGGGCATTGATGACCACGTTCACGCCTTCGCGCACCAGCGCCTGCGCGCACCCGTAGCCCAACCCTTTGCTGGCACCGCACACCAGCGCCCATTTGCCTGCAATACACAAATCCATAACAATCTCCGTTTTTCTGACGACTGCGCCTGCAGCCCTGTGTTCGAGGGTGCGGACGGCTCTGCAGGGTCTGCAGAAATCCGCTTTCTTCCATCCATTGCGCCCGCCCTGCTCCAGGCGCCGCACGCCGCCGCTGGCGTGCGCAGCGCCAGGGGTTGGCGCGGGCGGATGATGCCAGCGAAGTGGCGTCCAGGCGTCAACACGTTCTCACAAATCATCATACGTTGGGAGTTGCATCATGAACTGGCTGCACCGTGGAGCCTGGGCCGCTGGGCTGGCCTGGGCCGTACTGGCTTCCGTGAGTGGCGGCGCGCAGGCGCAGGAAGCCGCCGTCGTCAAGCGCGCAACCCAGCTGCGGGATGCCCCGGCTGAAACGGGCGCCAGCGTGGCGCCGCTGGAAGCCAACACCGTGGTGACGCGCAGCAGCGAGCGCAAGGGAGCCTGGACCCGCGTGAGCACGGCGCAGGGCGCCACGGGCTGGGTGCACATGTTCGACCTGGGCCCGCAGTCGGGCGCGGCCGCCCCCGGCAACAACGCCGCCACCAGCGGCCTGCGCAGCCTGGGCGGCTTGTTTGGCGGCAGCGGCGGCAGCACCACGACCGCCACCTCCACCGTGGGCATCCGCGGCCTGGGTGCTGAGGACATTGCCAACGCGCAGCCCAACCCGGCTGCGGTCGGCCAGGCGGAAGGCCTGCGGGTGAATGCGGACCAGGCCCGGCAGTTCGCCAGCGCTGCCGCGTTGCAGCCCCGCGAGGTGCCCGCCCTGGCACAGCCGGCATTGCCCACCTCCAGCCGCGGGGGCGGCAGCGGGTCCGGCAACCCGTCGGATCCCAACTACAGCGCCAACTGAACGACGAGGACACGCCCATGAACCGCAATTCCCCCTGGAAGCGCCCTGCCCGCGTGGCCGCCCTGTGTGCTGCCCTGGCAGCCGCCCCCCTGGCGGCGCACAGCCAGAACGTGATGAACCTGCTGAACTCCCTGGGCGGCGGCCTGGGGTCGGCCATCACCGGCAACAAGCCCGCCGCAGCCCCAGCGCAGGGCGACGACCTGATCAGCCTGCTGACCCAGTCGATGGAGAACATCGATGAGGCCAAGGAAATCGAGATCGGCCGCCAGCTGGCCGCCCTGCTGCTGGGCGCCAAGCCCGCGCACCCGGACGCGGCGCTGCAGCGCTACGTGAACCGCCTGGGCCGCTGGATCAGCCTGCAGTCGCCACGGCCCGGCCTGCCCTGGACCTTTGTGGTGCTGGACGACGCGGGCTACAACGCCTTCGCCGCGCCGGGCGGCTATGTGTTCGTGACCAAGGGGCTCATCGACCGCTGCGCGGACGAGTCCGAGCTGGCGGGCATCCTGGCGCACGAGGTGACGCACGTCACCGCCAAGCACCACCTGCAGGCCATCCGCCAAAGCGCCATGGCCGGGGTGGGCACGCAGTTGCTGGCCTCGCAGCTGCGCACCAACAATGTGGCGGGACAGCTGGTGAAAGACCAGCTGCTGTCGCTGTTCCGCACCGTGTACACCAAGGGGCTGAGCCAGACCGACGAGTTCGAGGCCGACCGCACGGGGGTGTCGCTGGCCGCCCGGTCGGGCTTCGACCCCTACGGGCTGGTGTCGGTGCTGCAGCAGCTGCGCACCGTGGCGCCGGACAACCCGATGTTCACCTTCACCCTGTCCACCCACCCCGCGGCGCAGGCCCGCCTGGACTACCTGGAGCAGTCCATGGGACGCCAGTTTGACGGGCTGGGCGGTTCCCGGATCACCATCGCGCAGCGCCTGGGCAACGGCACTGCGGCACCCGTCAACGCCCCCGCAGCGGCGCCCGCGGGCCGCCCCGGCTCCGCCAAAAAGGCGGGCTAAAAAAGCGCCGCCGCCGGTCTGCGGGGCGGGACTCCGCGGGCCCCAAGGTTCACGGCGCCTGGCGCCGCGCCATACGGGTGAACACAAAAATCCCCGCGATGACCAGCGCCGTGCCGGCCGCCACCCACACGGTGAAGGGCTCGCCCAGGATCCAGATGCCCATGAGGATGGTGGACAGCGGGCCGACCATGCCGGTCTGGGCCGTCATGCCGGCGCCCACCCGCTCGATGGCCATCATGACCATCAGCACCGGCGCTGCGGTGCACAGCGTGGCGTTGAGCACCGACAGCCAGATCACTTGCGGCGCCACCACCGCCGCGCTGAGCGGCCGCAGCACCACGAACTGCAGCAGGCAGCACAGGCAGGCCACCGTGGTGGCCAGCCCCACCAGCCGCAGCGAGCCCAGGCGCCGCACCATCTCGCCGCTGTAGACGAGGTAGATGGCGTAGCTGATCGCGCTCAGGAAGACCAGCAGCGCCCCCCAGGCCGCGTGGGAGCCTTGCAGATTGGCCTCGTGGCCAAACACCAGCACCACGCCGCCGTAGCTGATCAACATGCCCAGGGCCTGGCCCCACCCGATGCCGCGCCGGTACAGCACCCAGCCGAGCATCACCACCAGCGTGGGGTTGAGGTACAGGATGAGCCGCTCCAGGCTGGCGCTGATGTAGGCCAGGCCCGCGAAGTCCAGAAAGCTGGCCAGGTAGTACCCCGTCACCCCGAGCCCGAGCACGCCCAGCCAGTCCCGCCGGGACAGTGGCGGCTGGCCCCGGCTGGCCCACCAGGCCATCACGGCAAAGATGGGCAGCGCGAACAGCATGCGGTACATGATCAGCGTCACCGCATCCACGCCGTAGCGGTAGGCCAGCTTGACGATGATGGCCTTGCCGCTGAAAGCGATCGACCCCAGCAGCGCGAGCGTCAATCCTGTTGCTATGTTTTTGCTAGCTGCTTGCGCTTGCCCAGATTGCGTTACAGACACTTTTTATCCAAATCCTTGTGCATCAATGGCTTGCCGCCTGGCCGTCGCGGCGCGGGCCGCCCGGCGGCCTTGTCGGCAGCTGCGGTGGACGGTGCCGCCTTTGGACGGACTGCGTGCCCCGAAATCCTGCGGCGGGTGCGTGGTCGATGAGTTTGGCACGGGCGCCGGGTCGGCGTCATCGAGCATTTGCGCGGGCGCCACCTCCAGGGACGATGGCTCGGCCGCCCCCGCGGACAGGCCGGGCCGCCGCACCGTGCCGCGCCGGGGTCAGCGCTGCGCGGCCCGGTGGAACATGCGGTGGTGCAGCCGCCGCAGCGACCACCACACCCCGGCCGCCACCACCGGGATCGCCACGGCCGCCGTCGTTTCGGCGGACCACGGCCAGCCCAGCTTCTGCGCCCCCTTGGCAAGGTAGCTCACCAGCCCCACGATGTAGTAGGTGATGGCCGCGACTGACAGCCCCTCCACGGTGGACTGCAGCTTGAGCTGCAGATCCTGGCGGTGGTTCATGGTGGCCAGCAGGGCCTGGCTGCTTTGCTGCTGCTCGATCTCCACCCGCGTGCGCAGCAGGTTGCTCATGCGCGAAACCCGCTGCGACAAGGCGTCCTGCCGGCGCGTGGCCCATTCACAGGTGCTGCGCGCGGGGGTGAGCCGCCGGTCCATGAACTCGCGGATGGTCTGCAGCCCCGCCAGGCGCGACTCGGCGATGTCTTCGATGCGCCGGTCCAGCAATTCGAAATAGGCACTGCTGGCCGAGAAGCGCGAGTGCGTGGCGGCGTACTGGCTCTCCACCTGCCCGGCCAGCCGCGTCAGCCGGTCCAGCAGCGCGGGCTCGTCATCGCGGTTGGCTGTACGGATGGCGTCGGCCAGCGCGGCCAGTTCCCGCTCGGCAAAGGCCAGCACACTCGCGGCCTCGCGTGCCGCCGGCAGCCCCAGCAGGGCGGCCATGCGGTAGGTCTCGATCTCCAGCAGGCGCTGCACCAGGCGACCCAGGCGGCGCGGCGCCATGCCGCCGGCCAGCAGCACCATGCGCGAGAAGCCGTCGGCATGGATGGCAAAGTCCGTGTAGACCTCGCCATACCCGTCGGCCACGGTGGACGCGACCAGCGTGTCTTCGTGCAGCACGTGCTTGACCAGCGAGCCCGAGCCGAAGGTCTGCGTGGGCAGCACCCACAGGTTCAGGCTGCACAGGCATTGGCCCGGCAAGGCCGCCAGCCAGTCGCGCGGCACGGCGTCCACGGCACTGGCGGGCTCACGCTCCCCGAACGCCTCGGCCGCCAGCGGCACCATGAAGGTCCAGGACACAAACTCGGTGTGCAGTTCCCACCGGATGCGGTAGGCGCCCAGGTCCATGCGCAGGTGGGTGGTGTGCGCGTCCGGCAAGGCCAGGTGGTGGTCGCGCAGCAGCGCCGCAACGTGCGCGCGGCTGGCATCGCGCTGCGCCGCGTCGGCCAGCATCACCACGTGGGCAATGGTCAGCGGTGCCGCCATGGCCTCGGGCGGGCGGGCGTGGATTTCGTTGTGCAGCACCACCCGGTGGGGGTGCTGGGACAGATGCAGTGGCGTGGACATGCGGACCTCTGCCTGCCATTGTGTACCGCCGCGCAGCGCGCGCCGCCGGCCGGGATCGCCAAAAAACAACGGCGCCCGAAGGCGCCGTGGGTTCCCAACGGGCGGCAAGCCGCCCTGCGCGCGGATCAGTCCTCGACGAAGGCCTCTTCCCGCTTGTTCTTCACGGCCGGCAGCAGCACGATGATGAGCAGCAGGGCCGCAGCGGCCAGCAGGCCCGCGGACAGGGGGCGCGTGACAAACACGCTCCAGTCGCCACGCGACAGCAGCAGCGCGCGGCGCAGGTTTTCTTCCATCATGGGGCCCAGGATGAAGCCCAGCAGCAGGGGCGCGGGTTCCGTGCCCAGCTTGTGGAAGATGTAGCCCACCAGGCCGAACGCCCCCACCATCCAGATGTCGAAGGTGTTGTTGTTGGTGGAATACACACCCACCGCGCAGAACAGCACGATGGACGGGAACAGCCAGCGGTACGGCACCGTCAGCAGCTTGATCCAGATGCCGATCAGCGGCAGGTTCAGAATCACCAGCATGGCGTTGCCGATCCACATCGAGGCGATCAGGCCCCAGAACAGCTCGGGGTTGCTGGTCATCACCTGCGGGCCGGGCTGGATGTTGTGGATGGTCATGGCACCCACCATCAGCGCCATCACGGCATTGGGCGGAATGCCCAGCGTCAGCAGCGGAATGAAGGAGGTCTGCGAGCCCGCGTTGTTGGCCGACTCGGGCGATGCCACGCCACGGATGTTGCCCTGGCCGAACGGCACTTCACCGGGGTGCAGCTTGGTCTTTTTCTCGACCGTGTAGGCCGCGAAGGCCGCCAGCAGCGCGCCGCCGCCAGGCAGAATGCCCAGGGCCGAGCCCAGGGCCGTGCCCCGCAGCACGGCGGGGAACATGCGCTTGAAGTCCTGCGCGGTGGGGAACAGGCCCTGCACCTTGGCGGTGAACACTTCGCGGTCGTCGTCGGGACGGGCCAGGTTGGCAATGATTTCGCCGTAGCCGAACACGCCCATGGCGATGGTCACGAAGCCGATACCGTCGGTCAGCTCGGGGATGTCAAAGCTGAAGCGGGCCACGCCCGAGTTCACGTCGGTACCCACCAGGCCCATGAGCAGGCCCAGCACGATCATGGCCACGGCCTTGAGCAGCGAGCCCGAGGCCAGCACCACGGCGCCGATCAGGCCCAGGACCATCAGCGAGAAGTACTCGGCCGGGCCGAACTTGAAGGCCACTTCGGTCAGCGGGGGTGCAAAGGCCGCCAGGATCAGCGTGCCCACGCACCCTGCGAAGAACGAGCCCAGGCCGGCCGCCGCCAGCGCAGGTCCCGCACGGCCTTTGCGGGCCATCTGGTAGCCGTCGATCACGGTCACCACCGACGACGATTCACCGGGCAGGTTCACCAGAATGGCGGTGGTGGAGCCACCGTATTGCGCGCCATAGTAAATGCCGGCCAGCATGATCAGCGCAGCCACGGGAGGCAGCGCGTAGGTGGCCGGCAGCAGCATGGCGATGGTGGCCACGGGGCCGATGCCCGGCAGCACGCCGATCAGCGTACCCAGCAGGCAGCCAACGAAACAGTAGATGAGGTTCTGGAACGTGAACGCGACGCCAAAACCCAGAGAGAGGTTGTTAATCAGATCCATGGTGGGTGCTCCTGGTGCTCAACCCGTAATGAAACTCGGCCACACAGGGAACTGCAGCTTGAGCGCCCAGACGAATGCCACGTAGCTGCCCACGGCAAGCACCGTGGCCAGAATGAACACGGCCTTGGCATTGAACTCATTGCCCGCCAGGCTGGCGATAAACGTCAATGCGTAGATTCCCACGATGAGCCCCATGGCGGGAATGCCCACGCTGGGCAGTCCGCCCAGCAAGATGCCGAAGGCGAAATTGGCGGCCAGGATGAAGAACAGCGGCTTCCAGGCCCACTTGCCGATCTTGTCCCCATCCTGGGTCTCGACGGTCAATGCCTTGAAGGTGATCACGCTGCCAATCAGTGCCAGCAAGATCCCCAGCAACAGGGGAAAGTAGCCGGGGCCCATGCGCGCGCCGTTGCCGACGTTGTACGTGGTGGCTCCCCACGCAAACGCCACTCCGATCCCCATGAACATGAGGCCGGAAAAAAAGTCTCTCTGACTCTTGATTTTCACGAATGTCTCCTTGACGGAATTCTCGACTGCGCGATTGTGAGGTCAACCGGCGGGCGTACGGATGTGGATTCCACCTACATCCCGTAACGTCCCGTCGCCGTCGCCCGCAGCGCCATCGGCCCCGCCCGAGGCATCCGCAACCCCCCGCGTGACGGGGCTTGCCAGTGCGTTCCCGGCCGTCTGTCTCAGCCCGTCATTCCAGCGGCGGCGTGGCGGTGATCACTTCGTCCAGCGTGGTCACGCCCTCGGCTACCCGCAGCGCACCCGCCAGGCGCAGCGGCCGCATGCCATCGTGCACGGCCTGGCGGCGCAGCATGTCGATGGAGGGGGCCTGGTTGATCTTTTCCTTGAGCGCCTCGGTGACGGTAAGCAATTCGTACAAGCCCATGCGGCCACGGAAGCCGCTCATGCGGCAGTCCACACACCCCACCGGCTTGTAGGGGTGGTAGCCGCCGCCGAGCTTCCAGGGCTTGACGGCGGCCAGCAGCATCTCGCGCTGCGCGGTGTCGTCCTTTTGCTTGCATTGCTTGCACAGCGTGCGCACCAGCCGCTGGGCCAGCACGCCCAGCAGCGTGGCATTGATCAGGTACGGCGGCACGCCCAGCTCCATCATGCGGGTGATGGCCGAAGGCGCGTCGTTGGTGTGGAGCGTGGAGAAAACCAGGTGCCCGGTCAGCGCCGCCTGGATGGCCATCTCGGCCGTCTCCAGGTCGCGGATTTCGCCCACCATGATGATGTCCGGGTCCTGGCGCATGAGGGCGCGCAGCCCTTCGGCGAAGTTGAAGTCGAGCTGCGGCTGCACCTGCGTCTGGTTGAAGCTGGGCTCGATCATTTCAATCGGGTCTTCCACCGTGCTGACGTTCACCTCTTCGGTGGCGACGCGCTTCAAGGTGGAGTAGAGCGTGGTGGTCTTGCCCGAGCCGGTGGGCCCGGTCACCAGCACGATGCCGTGGGGCCGCTTGACCAGCGCTTCCCAGCGCTCGGCATCGTGCTGCGAAAAGCCCAGCGCATCCAGGTCCTTCACCGCGTTGTCGGGGTCGAAGATCCGCATCACCATCTTCTCGCCAAAGGCGGTGGGCAGCGTGGACAGGCGCATTTCCACCTCGTCGCCGCGCTGGTTGCGGGTCTTGATGCGGCCGTCCTGCGGGCGGCGCTTTTCCACCACGTCGATGCGGCCCAGCAGCTTGATGCGCGAGACCATGGCGTTGTGCACGCCCATGGGCATTTGGTAGACCGGGTGCAGCACGCCGTCGATGCGAAAGCGGATCACGCCCTGGTCGCGCCGGGGCTCCAGATGGATGTCGCTCGCACGCTGGTCGAAGGCGTACTGCCACAACCAGTCCACCACCTTGACCACGCCCTGGTCGTTGGCGTCGAGCTGCTTGTTGCTCTTGCCCAGTTCCACCAGCTGCTCGAAGCTGCTGCCGCCCGCGTTGCCGCCCGCCTTCTGCGCGGCGCGCACCGACTTGGCCAGGGCGAAGAATTCCGCGGTGAAGCGGTGGATGTCCAGCGGGTTGGCCACCACCCGGCGCACCGTGCGGCGCGACTGGCGCTCCACTTCGGCCACCCAGTCGTCGATGAACGGCTCGGCCGTCGCCACCACCACCTCCTTGGTGGTCACCTGCACGGGCAGCACCTTGTGCCGCTCCGCATAGGTGGCGCTCATGGTGTCGGACACGCGGCCCACGTCCACCTTAAGCGGGTCGATGCGCAAATATGGCAGGCCCGAGCGCTTGGCCAGGTATTCCGTGAGGGATTCGATGTCCAGCGGCTTGCCGTCGCTGACGCGTTCCATCGCCACGTTGGCCAGGCGCACCAGCGCGTGCTGCGAGCTTTCGGCCTGCGAACAGCGCGCGATGGTGCGCTGCGCCTCCCCGTGCGAGATGACGCCGTCGTCGCTGAGCCACTGCACCACATGCCGCCAGTCCAGCGGCCCCATGAAGGGCCGCGCGGCGCTGCCGTCCGAAGAAACGGGGGTTGCTTTCATCGAAAACCTTTTCAGAACAGGGTCACAGGCCCGCAGCGTTCACGCGGCCACCACGGGCTTGAACACCCGCAGCCACTTGGTGGCGGGGAGCTCCCAGCGCGCCTGGATGGCTTCGGCCTGCTCGGCCAGCAGCGCGCGCTTGGGGCGCGAAGGCGTCTTCTGGGCCAGCACCACGGTGTTGCCCTCCCGGGTGGGCTTGAAGGCCCACAGGGCCTGCTCGCCGAACGCGGCTGCCATGCTCTGCAGGCTGCGGTCAAAGCTGGACGACCGGCCGAACAGATTCACGGTCATGCACCCCGTCTCGGTCAGCAGTGCGCGGCAGTCGGCATAGAAATCCGGGCTGTCCAGCACGGGCGCGGCGGCCTCGTGGTCGTAGAGGTCCACCGCCAGGGCATCGACCGTGCCCTGCCACATGGGGTTCCGGATCTCCTGCGCGGCGTTGGCCAGCACCACGCGCAGCTTGGGACCGTCGGGCGGCAGCTTGAACCAGTGGCGGCAGACGGCCAGCACCTGCGGGTTGAGCTCGATCGCGGTGGTGCAGATGCGCAGCTTCTTGTAGCAGAACTTGGTCAGAGCACCCGCCCCCAGGCCCAGCTGCATGGCGTGCCCCTTGCTCACCTGCGAGAGGTCGGCGAACAGCAGCCAGGCCATCATGCGCTGCACGTATTCCAGCTCCAGCGCGAACGGCTCGGCAATGCGCATGGAGCCCTGGATCCAGGGCGTTCCCAGGTGCAGGTGGCGAACCTCGCCATCGTCGGAAACGCTGACTTCAGGCAGTTCTTGGGTTTTTTCTTTTTTTCGGGTCATTCATCGACAGGTCAGAGCAGGCCGTGGGCCGCCATCAACGCTCCCCAGGCGGCCCATTTGCGTTCAAAGCTCCAGGCGGCGTTGGCGGGGCTGGTGGAAGGCAGCTTAACGGATTCAAGCCGCCGCACCGGGGCGGTCCCATCGGCCTCCTGCAGGCTGCGCAGCACCGCCGGCGCGTGCTTGTAACTTTCCGCACCATTGTGCGCGATGGCCGCCAGGGACGGGCAGGCCTGCAGCAAATGGTAGAAGTCGTTGACCTGGGCCTGGCGTATCGCGCTGTCCAGGCTGCCCTGGCGCTCGCAGTTGGCATACACGTCCCACACGCCCAGGCGGCGCTCCAGCAGCCAGGCGCACCGCAGGGCGTACTGGTCCGGGGGCGGCAATGGATGCTGGGGCCACAGCGCCTGCAGGATGCGCCAGAACTGGTTCTGCGGGTGGCCGTAGTACTGCTGGGCGCGCAGCGAGGCCACGCCGGGAAAGCTGCCCAGCACGAGCACCACGGTGCGGGGCGACACCACGGGAGCCAGGCCCTGCAGCCGCGCGGACGCCGGCACCAAGCGGGACGGCTCGCCGGTCACGAAGCCGGTCCTTCCGCCGCCGCGGTCACCAGGGGCTTCAGGCGCGGCAGCGCCTGCAGGGTGTTGTCACGCACCTGCTGCGCCCACTGCGCAAGGGGCACGCCGCGCAGCCCGGCCAGCACCGCCGCAATGCGCGGCAATTCGCCGGGCGCATTGCGGCCCTGGGGAGCGCCGGCCTCGCGTTCCGCCGCCGTGGCGTACAGCCAGTGCGGCGGTATGTCAGGGGCGTCGGTTTCCAGCACCAAGGCGTCTTCGGGCAGCTCGGCGGCCAAGCGGCGCAACTGCAGTGCGCGGTCGTACGTCATGGCCCCGCCAAATCCCAGCTTGAAGCCCAGGCCGATGAAAGCCTGCGCCTGCTGAAGGCTGCCATTGAAGGCGTGCGCGATGCCGCCCGGCACCGGCAGCTCCCGCAGCCCCTTGAGCAGCTTGTCGGCCGAGCGGCGCACGTGCAGGATCACCGGCAGGTCAAACCGCCGCGCCAGCTGGAGCTGCCCCCGGTAGAACCGCTCCTGCCGCGCGGGGTCCAGGCCCGGCACGAAGAAATCCAGGCCCATCTCGCCGATGGCCGCCAGACGGGGGTCGTCGCGGTGCTGCTGCAGGGCCTGCGCCAGGGCGTCCAGGTCGTCGTCCCCGGCCGTGGGGGTGCACAGCGGATGGATTCCCAGCGCATAGCTGTCCCCGTGGCGGTGCGCCAGGGCGCGCACGGCATCCCAGTTGCCGCGCTCGACCGCCGGCAGAACGCAGTGCACCACGCCCAGCGCCCGCGCCTGCTGGCGGACCGCGTCGCGGTCGGGGTCGAACTCGGGGGCGTCGAGATGGCAGTGGGTGTCGATCCAGGCATGCATGCGGGGATGATGCCCCATGGGGGCCTGTTACGTTCTGAAAGCAGGTTCTTCCCCTGCCAAGTGCAGGCGCCGCCGATCCGTGCTAACGTGAAATCTTCCCACCCCGCCCCTCGCGCGCCGGCCCCGGGTCGCAACGACCCGCCATGCCGCAGCGCGCTCCGCAGAAAGGTGACAGGATGCCCCGGCCCGCCGTCTACAGCAGTTCTGCCTCCCGCCGCCCGGGGCGGGCGGGCGCGCCAGCGCAACAATCCTCGCAGCCCATCGGCGGGGAGGCCCCGGCCGCCGCACCGCCCCCACCAGCCGTACCGGCCGCGCCTGCGCAGCGCTGGCAAGCGCATCCGCGCGCCGCGTGGGCGCTGGTTCTGCTGCTGGCGGCCCTGCTGGTGGCCAGCCTGCTGCACCAAGGCCCGCCAGTGCCCCGGCTGAGCCAAAAGGACATCGACGACGCCGTGCTGCGCACGCTGGAGACCACCACCCTGCCGTCCGCCGTGACCCGTGCCGTCGAGGCCGTGGCGCCTTCGGTGGTGCGCGTGGCCGGATACGGCCGCGCCAAGAAGGGCAAGGAGGAGGTGGAGCGCGGCATCGGCACTGGGGTGGTCATCGTGAACACGGGCATCATCCTCACCAACCTGCATGTGGTGGCCGGGTCGGACCGCATCACGGTCACCTTCCACGACGGCACGGAGACCACGGCCAGCATCACGGGCGTGCAGGCCGAGAACGACCTGGCCGTGCTGCAGGCGCACAAGATTCCCGACGACCTGGAAGCGGCACCGCTGCGCTCCACGCAGGACCTGCGTCCGGGCGACCAGGTGGCCGCCGTGGGCTTTCCGTTTGGCATCGGGCCCTCTGCATCCGCGGGCGTGGTGTCGGGCCTGGAGCGCGAGTTCACCTCCCCCGAGGGCAAGCGGCAGCTGAGCAACCTGATCCAGTTCGACGCGGCGGCCAATCCCGGCAACTCGGGAGGTCCGCTGATCACCATGGACGGCGAGGTGGTGGGCATCGTCACGGCCATCCTCAACCCCACGTCGGCGCGCACGTTCATCGGCATCGGTTTCGCGGTGCCGATCGAGAATGCCGCTGCCGCCGTGGGCATGCCGCCGTTCTAGCGTGCAAAACACCTGCAGCACGCAGCAGCCCCCAGTTCCGCAGCCCCCTGACACAGGAAGAAAACCCATGGAAGCCGCAACCCGCCCTGCCTCGACCGCCACGCTGATGGAGCAGGTGCTCTACGAAGTCAAGCGCGTGGTGGTCGGGCAGGACCGCTTTCTGGAGCGGGTGATGGTGGCCATGCTGGCCCAAGGCCATCTGCTGGTGGAGGGCGTGCCCGGCCTGGCCAAGACGCTCACCGTGAAAACGCTGGCCAGCACCCTCCAGGGCAGCTTCAAGCGCATCCAGTTCACCCCCGACCTGGTGCCCGCCGACCTGGTGGGCACGCGCCTGTTCAACCAGAAGACCGGCGAGTTCAGCACCGCGCTGGGCCCCGTCTTCACGAACCTGCTGCTGGCCGACGAGATCAACCGCGCCCCCGCCAAGGTGCAAAGCGCGCTGCTGGAGGTGATGCAGGAGCGCCAGGTCACCCTTGCCGGCGAGACGCACAAGGTGCCCGAGCCCTTCCTGGTGATGGCCACGCAAAACCCCATCGAAACCGAGGGCACCTATGCCCTGCCCGAGGCGCAGGTGGACCGCTTCATGATGAAGGTGCTGCTCTCCTACCCCACCGAGGAGGAGGAATTCGTCATCGCCCAGCGCGCGCTGGACGTGCCCGTGCAGGTACTGCCCGTGGCCACCACGGCCCAGCTGGCGGCGCTGCAGTCGGAGTGCCGCGCGGTGTATGTGGACCCGTCGCTGCTGCAGTATGCGGTGAAGCTGGTGGCCGCCACCCGCGCCCCGGCGCAATACGGCCTGAAGGACCTGGCCGGATTCATCGGCTGCGGCGCCAGCCCGCGCGCCACCATCGCCCTGGCCGAGGGCGCACAGGCGCTGGCCATGCTGCGCGGGCGCAACTACGTGCTGCCCGAGGACATGGCCGACCTGGCGGCCGACGTGCTGCGCCACCGGATCACGCTGTCCTATGAGGCGCTGGCCGACGGGCTGGACGCCGATGCGCTCATCACCCGCATCCTGGCCAGGATGCCTGCGCCTGCAAGGCCGCTGCACCATGCGCAACAGGCCGCCTGAAGCCGCCGCCGCGCCCGCGCCGGCCACCGTCCACGCGCTGCCCGGCGTGCCCGGCCAGGCCGAGCGGCTGCTGCGCGCGCTGGAGTGGAAGGTGATTCGCCGGCTGGACGGGCTGCTGCAGGGCGACTACCGCACGCTGGTGCGCGGCAGCGGGCTGGACCTGGCCGACCTGCGCGAATACCAGCCCCACGACGACGTGCGCCACATCGACTGGAACGTGACGGCGCGTCTGGCCGCGCCCCATGTGCGCGTGTTCACCGAAGACCGCGAGATGGCCGCCTGGTTCCTGCTGGACCTGAGCCCCTCGGTCGGCTTTGGCCCCGAGGGGCACGCCAAGCGCGACCTCCTCACCGGCTTCGTGGCCGTGCTGGCGCGGCTGCTGACCCGCCACGGCAACCGCGTGGGCGCCGTGCTGTATGGCGCCGGCACGCGGGCTGCGCCAGGGGCCGTGCGCGGCGCGCGCGCGGTGGACGCCGTGCTGCCTGCCCGCTGCAGCCGTGCCCACGTGCTGCATCTGGTGCACCGGCTGATCGCGCCGGCCGCGCCGCCGGGCACGGCCGGCGCGCCCAGCGGGGGCACGGAACTGCGCCTGCTGCTGCAGGCCGGGCTGTCGCACCTGCGGCGCCGCTCCACCGTGTTCGTGGTGTCGGACTTCATCAGCGCGCCAGGCTGGGACAAGCCGCTGGCCCAGCTCGCGCAGCGGCACGACGTGGTGGCCGTGCGCCTGCTGGACCCGCTGGAGCTGGAACTGCCCGACGTGGGCATGGTCACGCTGCGCGACGCCGAGACCGGCGAGCAACTGCCGGTGGACACGCACGACGCGGCCTTCCGCCACCGCTTTGCGCGCCTGGCCGCCGAGCGCGAAGCCGCTCTGCGCGAAAGCCTGGCCCGCGCCGGCGCCGACACGCTGGAGCTGCGCACCGACGACGACCTGCTGGACGCACTGCTGCGCTTCATGGACCTGCGCCAGCGCCGGGTGCGCACCGCCCGTGCGGCACAGGCGGCCTAGCCCCATCCGCCACCAAGGACCGCCCCACCATGGTTTTTCTCTGGCCCTCGCTGCTCTGGCTCCTGTTGCTGGTGCCCCTGCTGGTGCTGCTGTACTGGTGGCTGCAGCACCGCCGCAAGAAGCTGGCGCTGAGCTACCCCAGCCTGTCGCTGGTGCGCGAGGCGCTGGGCCCGCGCCGGCAACTGCGCCGCCATATCCCGCCCGTGCTGTTCCTGCTGGCCCTGACCGCGCTGCTCCTGGCTGCGGCGCGGCCGCTGGCCGTCATCTCCCTGCCCGCGCAGAACCAGACCATCATGCTGGCCATGGACGTGTCGGGCAGCATGCGCGCGGCCGACGTGGAGCCCGACCGCATCACTGCCGCGCAGAACGCCGCCAAGGCCTTCATCGCTGAACTGCCACGCCACGTGCGCGTGGGCATCGTGGCGTTTGCGGGCAGCGCGCAGCTGGCGCAGCTGCCCACCCAGAACCGGGAAGACCTGGTCAAGGCCATCGACAGTTTCCAGCTGCAGCGCGGCACGGCCACGGGCAACGGCATCATGCTGTCGCTGGCCACGATCTTTCCCGACGCGGGCATCGACATCGCGGCCCTGGGCGGGCGCCAGGCCATGCGCCCGCGGTCGCTGGACGAGATCAGCCGGCAGGACCCCGCCAAGCCCTTCACCCCGGTGGCGCCGGGCTCGTACACCTCGGCCGCCATCATCATGCTGACGGACGGCCAGCGCACCACCGGCGTGGACCCGCTGGAAGCCGCCAAGTGGGCCGCCGACCGCGGCGTGCGCGTGTACACCGTGGGCGTGGGCACGGTGCAGGGCGAGACCATTGGCTTTGAAGGCTGGTCCATGCGCGTGCGGCTGGACGAGGAAACCCTCAAGGAAGTGGCGGCCCGCACCCAGGCCGAATACTTTCACGCCGCCACCGCGGCCGATCTGAAGACGGTGTATGAAACCCTCAGCTCACGGCTGACGGTGGAGAAAAAGGAAACCGAAATTTCCGCGCTGCTGGCCCTGGCCGGGGCGCTGCTGGCCGTGCTGGCGGCCGGGCTGTCGGTGTGGTGGCACGGGCGGATCTTGTGATCTTTTTGGCCTCCAGCGCTTGATGGACAAGCGCTGGCAGCTATATTTTTAATAGCAATTCAAAACCCACCGCGCTGCGCGGCATGCGCCCGCCGCTGCTACCCCAGCACTCCAGACACCAGCCGCAGCACCCGGTCGCAGCGCGCCGCGAGCGACTCGTCGTGCGTCACCATCACGAACGCCGTGCCCTGGCTGCGCGCCAGCTCCAGCATCAGCGCGAACACCGTGTCGGCGGTGCTGCGGTCCAGGTTGCCGGTGGGCTCGTCGGCCAGCACGCAGGCCGGCCGCGTCACCAGTGCACGGGCGATGGCCACGCGCTGGCGTTCGCCGCCCGACAGCTCGGCGGGCCGGTGCTGCAAGCGCTCCTGAAGCCCCACCGACGCCAGCACCCGCTCGGCCTCGGCATGGCATTGCGCCAGCGGCAGGCGGCGGATGCGCAGGGGCATCGCCACGTTGTCCAGCGCGCTGAATTCGGGCAGCAGGTGGTGGAACTGGTAGATGAAGCCCAGGTGCTGGTTGCGCAGCTGGCCTTGGCGCTCGGCCGACAGCGAGGACATCTCTTCGCCCTTGAGGCGCACGGTGCCTGCCGTGGGCGCGTCCAGCCCGCCCAGCAAATGCAGCAGCGTGCTCTTGCCCGAACCCGATGCACCGACGATGGCCAGCGTTTCGCCCGCGTGGATCTGCAGGTCCACGCCTTTGAGCACGGTCACATCCAGGCGGCCTTCGGTGAAACGTTTGGTGAGGCTCTTGGCCTCCAGCACCACGGCGTTTTTTACAACGTTCATCTCAGTAATCCATGGCATGAAACTGGCGCTCGTTATGCCAGGGCAGCCGCGCAAGGGCCGCCCCGCCGCGCTGGCTGCGTCCCCCTGCCCGCATTGCGCAGCAATGCGAGAGCGGGGGGATGACGCGAAGCGTCTCAGGGGGGTGTTTGCGTTTCTCATTCATAGCGCAGCGCCTCCGCGGGGTTTACACGGCTGGCGCGCCAGCTGGGGTACAGGGTGGCCACAAAGGCCAGCACCAGGGAGATGACGCCAATGGGCACGATGTCGCTGCTTTGCGGCTCACTGGGCATCTTGCTGATGAGGTAGATGTCCTTGGGCAGGAAGTCGGCATGGAGCGCCCGCTCGATGGCCGGCACGATCACGTCGATGTTGAACGCGATCCCCAGGCCCAGCAGCAGGCCCACGGCCGTGCCGATGACGCCCACCATGGCGCCCTGCACCACGAAGATGCCCATGATGCTCTTGGGGCTGGCACCCAGCGTGCGCAGGATGGCGATGTCGGCGCGCTTGTCGGTCACCGTCATCACCAGCGTGGACACCAGGTTGAACGCAGCCACCGCCACGATGAGCGTGAGGATGATGAACATCATGCGTTTTTCCACCTGCACGGCGGCGAACCAGGTGCGGTTCTGCTGCGTCCAGTCGCGGATCAGCAGGTTGCCGCTGAGCGTCTGGGCCAGCTGCTGCGCCACCTCGCGGGCCTGGTGCAGGTCCTTGAGCTTCAGGCGCACGCCCGTGGGGCCTTCCAGGCGGAAGATGCGCTGCGCGTCCTCGTGGTGCAGCAGCACCAGGGCCGAGTCGTATTCATAGTGGCCCGAGTTGAACAGGCCCGCCACCGTCATCTGCTTGAGGCGCGGCACCACGCCGGCCGGCGTGACCTGGCCGGCCGGTGCGATCAGCGTCACCACGTCGCCCACGCGCACGCCCAGCATGCGCGCCAGTTCGCTGCCCAGCACCACGCGAAACTCGCCCGGCACCAGCTGCTGCAGCACCTGCCCGTTGGTCGCGGCCAGGTCGGTCACCGCGCCCTCCAGCGCCGGGTCGATGCCGCGCACCAGCGCGCCCTTCATGTCCTCGCCGCGCGCCAGCAGCGCCTGCGCCGCCACAAAGGGGGCGGCACCCACCACGTTGGGGTTCTGCTTCGCTTCCGCCAGCGTGCGGGCCGGGTCGGGCAGGGCCGCGCCCTGGGGCGCAAAGATCTCGATGTGCGAGACCACGCTGAGCATGCGGTCGCGCACTTCCTTTTGAAAGCCGTTCATCACGCTCAGCACGATGATGAGCGCTGCCACCCCGAGCGCAATGCCCAGCATGGACACGCCCGAGATGAACGAGATGAAGCCGTTGCGCCGCGTGGCGCGGCCCGCGCGTGTGTAGCGCCAGCCCAGGGCCAGTTCGTAGGGGATTTGCATGAATCAGACAGGAAGGCCCGGCAGGCGGGATGCCTGGCTCGGAGCGGGCAGATTGTGGCATCCCGGACAATAGGCCCATGTCAGACACCCACCATTTGCTCATCCCCCATGCGGCCAGTGCCGCCGAGGGATGCCAGCAAGCCCTGCAGGGCCTGGCCCTGCCCCACCTGGACCGGCTGCTGGCCCGGCTCAGCCCCCACCCCGCGGCCAGCGACAGCGCCGAGGAAACCAGCTTCTCCACGCCCCACGAGCGCGCCCTGGCCCGCGCGCTGGGCCTGCCGGCCCAGGACGGCCGCACGCCCTGGGCCGCCTGGCACCGCCACCTGCAAGGCAACCCCGCCGACGGCCAGGCCTGGGCCTTTGTCACGCCCTGCCAGTGGCAGGTGAGCACCGACCACGTGACCCTGCGCGACCCGGCGCAGCTGGGGCTGGACGAGGCGGCCTCGCGCGCGCTGCTGGCCATCGTGGCGCCCTGGTTTGCCGAGGACGGCATCGCCCTGCACTACGACGAGCCCACCCGCTGGCTGGCCAGCGGCCCGCTGTTTGCCGACCTGGCCACCGCCTCGCTGGAACGCGTGCTGCTGCGCGACGTGCGCGCCTGGATGCCCGACGCGAAACAGGCCCGCACCCTGCACCGCCTGCACAGCGAGATGCAGATGCTGCTGTACACGCATGCCTTCAACGACGAGCGCACGGCGCGCGGCCTGCCGCTGGTCAACTCGTTCTGGGTGCACGGCACGGGCGCGCTGCCGCAGCCGGCCCCCGCCCCCGCCGCCACGCCCCCCCACATGCCCGCCACGCTGCGCGACGCCGCCCTGCGGGAGGACTGGCGCGCCTGGGCCCAGGCCTGGGCGGCGCTGGACGCCGGCCCCGTGGCCGACCTGCTGCGCCAGGCCGAAGCCGGCGCGCCCGTGCAGCTGACGCTGTGCGGCGAGCGCGGCGCGGCGGCTTTCCACAGCGCGCCGCGCTCGCTGGCCCAGCGTTTTCAAAGCCTTTTCAGGCCCCAGCGCTTTATGGACGTGCGCAATCAGCTATGAAAATAATAGCAAGAGACATCCCCCCCCGCGCCGCCTGGGCGCTGGAGCAGGCTGGCATCCACCCGCTGCTGGCGCGGCTGTACGCCGCGCGCGGCGTGCTGGCCAAAGACGAGCTGGACGACGGCCTGGGCCGCCTGCTGCCCCCTTCGGGCCTCAAGGGCATCGACACCGCCGCCCGCCTGCTGGCCGACGCCATGGCCCAGAACCAGCGCCTGGTCATCGTGGCCGACTACGACTGCGCTGGCGCCACCGCCTGCGCCGTGGGCGTGCGCGGCCTGCGGCTGCTGGGTGCGCAGCAGGTGGACTACCTGGTGCCCGACCGCGTGACCGACGGCTACGGCCTCACGCCCCCGATTGCCCGGCGCGTGAAGGAGCGCGGCGCCGACGTGCTCGTCACCGTGGACAACGGCATCGCCAGCGTCGAGGGCGTGGCCGAGGCCAAGGCCCTGGGCCTCACCGTCGTCGTCACCGACCACCACCTGCCCGGCCCCGCGCTGCCGGCCGCCGACGCCATCGTCAACCCCAACCAGCCCGGCTGCACCTTCGAGAGCAAGTCCATGGCCGGGGTGGGCGTGATGTTCTATGTGCTGCTGGCGTTGCGGGCGGAGCTGCGCGCGCGGGGAATCTTTGACGCCACCACCCAGCCCAAGCTGGACCCGCTGCTCCCCTTGGTGGCCCTGGGCACCGTAGCCGATGTGGTCAAGCTCGACACCAACAACCGCCGCCTGGTGGCCCAGGGCCTGAAGCGCATTCGCGCAGGCCAGATGCCGGCGGGTGTGGCCGCGCTCTTTCACGCCGCAGGCCGCAAGGCGCCGGCTGCCACCACCTTCGACTTCGGCTTTGCCCTGGGCCCGCGCATCAACGCGGCCGGCCGCCTGGCCGACATGACGCTGGGCATCGAATGCCTGCTGACCGACGAAGCGGCCCGCGCCGCCGAGCTGGCCGCCACGCTGGACGGCATCAACCGCGAGCGCCGCGAGATCGAGGGCGGCATGCGCGAGCAGGCCATGCTGATGGCCGAGAGCCTGTTTGACGAGAGCGAGGAACCGCCGCCCGCCATCAGCGTGTTCGACCCCGACTTCCACGAAGGCGTGGTGGGCATCGTCGCCAGCCGCATCAAGGACAAGCTGCACCGCCCCACGTTCGTGTTCGCGGCCAGCAGCGCGCCGGGCAAGGAGCACGAGCTCAAGGGCTCGGGCCGCTCCATCCCCGGGTTTCACCTGCGCGACGCGCTGGACCTGGTGGCCAAGCGCCACCCGGGCGTGATCCTCAAGTTTGGCGGCCACGCCATGGCCGCAGGCTGCACCGTGGCCGAGGAGTCGTTCCACGTGTTCGAGCAGGCCTTCTCGCAAGTGGCGCAGGAGTGGCTGGACGCCGCCACCCTCACCCGCCGCATCGAGACCGACGGCCCACTGGCCCCCGAGCACGTGCGCGCCGACATCGTGGACCTGCTGCACCGCGAGGTCTGGGGCCAGGGCTTCGCGCCGCCCACCTTCAGCGAAGAGGTGCAGGTGCTCAGCCAGCGCCTGGTGGGCGAGGCCAAGAACCACCTGTCCATCAAGATCATCCACCAGGGCAACCCGGTGGACGCGATCTGGTTCGGCCGCACCGAGCCCCTGCCCGCGCGGGTGGTGCTGGCCTTCCGGCTGGACGTGAACGAATGGAAGGGCGAGCGGCGGGTGCAGTTTCTGGTGGAGGGGGCGCAGGTCTAGCGCGCCTTCCACCCGTTCGGGCTGAGCCTGTCGAAGCCAGGGCACTTTTATCGCCCACTCCGGTAGGCTCCAAGCCAATCCCCCAACATCTACGTATCAAGACCAATTCGCCTCTACCGCTGAGGGGTCTAGCGCAAGCAGCTATCCAAACAATAGCAACCCAACAACCCCTGCCTCCACGCTGGACAAAACCATCAGTCGGTAGCTACCATTGATAGCCACCAACTCAGGAGCCCCGCCATGGACACCGCACGCCTCTTTCAATCCGGCCGCAGCCAAGCCGTGCGGCTGCCCAAGGAATACCGCTTTGCTGGCACCGAAGTCGTCGTGAAGCACTTTGGCAACGGCGTACTGCTGCTGCCCGCAGACGACCCCTGGCAGACGCTGCAAGCCGGGCTCGACGCCTTTGAACCCGGCTTCACCCTCACCCGCGAGCAGCCCGATGAGCAACAGCGTGCAGAGATCCACCCATGATCCTGCTCGACACCAACATCTGCATCTACATCATCAACGCCAAGCCCCCCGCCGTGCTGGCGCGCTTCCAGCAATACCGCATGGGGGACATCGGAGTGTGCAGCGTGGTGGCGGCCGAGCTGGCCTACGGCGTGGCCAAAAGCGGGTCCATCCGCAACCGCCAGGCGCTGGAGATGTTTCTGGCCCCGCTCACTATCCTGCCGTTTGACGACGCCGCAGCCTGGGCGTACGGCGACCTGCGCGCCCAGCTGGAGCAGCGTGGCACCCCCATTGGCGCGCTGGACACCATGATCGCCGCCCACGCACTGAGCCAGCAGGCCATGCTGGTCACCAACAACACCCGCGAATTTGCCAGGGTGCCCGGCCTGCAGTGGGACAACTGGGCCGCAGCCGACTGATTTTCCACCTCATCGGGCCCCAGCGCTTACGCAGCAAGCGCCGGCAGCTATCAATTTAGAAGCTTTCCCAATCCTCATCCTGGCCGGCCCCCGGGGCCGCAGTGCGGGCAGCAGGCTTGGCGGCCGCGGGTGCTGCCGGCGCAGGTGAAGGTGTGGAGGCGGATGCCGCGGGGCGGGACGCTGCCGCCAGCCGCGCCGTAGCCGCTGCGGGCGCCGGGCTGGCCACCCTGGCGGCCGGACGCGGGCTGGGGGCCGGTGCCGACCGGCGGGGCGCGGCGGGCGCGCGGGCCGTCGCCACGGCGCCCACGTTGAACACGGCCACCACCTCGGCCAGGCGCTGGGCCTGGTCGCGCATCGATGCGGCGGCGGCGGTGGATTCCTCCACCAGCGCGGCGTTCTGCTGGGTCATCTGGTCCAGGTGCGTGACGGCCTGGTTCACCTGGGCGATGCCGTCGCGCTGCTCGGTGGACGACGCGGTGATCTCGCCGATCAGGTCGCTCACGCGCTGCACGCTGGCCACGATCTCCTGCATGCTCTGGCCGGCCTGGGCCACCTGGGCCGAGCCGACCTCGACGTTCTCCACCGACTTGCCGATCAGCGCCTTGATCTCCTTGGCGGCTTCGGCGCTGCGCTGGGCCAGGCTGCGCACCTCGCTGGCCACCACGGCAAAGCCGCGGCCCTGCTCGCCGGCCCGCGCGGCCTCCACGGCGGCGTTCAGCGCCAGGATGTTGGTCTGGAAGGCGATGCCATCGATCACGCCGATGATGTCGTTGATCTTGCGCGAGCTGTCGGTGATCTGCTGCATGCTGGTGACCACCTGGCCCACCACTTCGCCGCCGCGGGCCGCGGCCTGGGCCGCCGAGCCGGCCAGCTGGTTGGCCTGGCGGGCCGTGTCGGCCGACTGGCTGACGGTGGCGGTGAGCTCTTCCATGCTGGCGGCGGTTTCCTCCAGGTTGGAGGCCGTCTGCTCCGTGCGGGCCGACAGGTCCTGGTTGCCGTTGGCAATCTCGATGGAGGCGGCCGACACCGATTCCACCCCGGTGCGCACCTCGCTGACCACGCCGCGCAAGCGCGCCGCCATGGCCGACAGCGAGCGCAGCATGTGGCCGAACTCGTCCTGGCGGGCCGACTGCAGCTCGCGCGTGAGGTCGCCGCCCGCAATCGCGTCCAGCGTCTGCACAGCCCGGTTCAGCGGGTCGGTGATGGAGTGCACCAGCTTGCGCGCCAGCAGCAGGATCACCACCACCACGGCGGCGGACACCACCAGCCCCTGCAGGGCGTAGGACACGCGCCGTTCGGCCGCCTCGGCGCGGATGGCGTCCCGGCGGTTTTGCAGCATGAGCACGAACTCGTCCTGCGCCTTGAGGTAGCTGGCTACCAGCGGGGTGAGCTCGTTGTCGGCATAGCGCTGTGTCTCCACGGCGTCGCCCGCGCCCTTGAGCTCCCAGGTCTTGGCCGTGGCGGCCAGCACGCGCTTGCGCTCGTCCTGGACCTTGGCCAGGGCTG
Source organism: Acidovorax sp. (assembly GCF_021287135.1). GTDB lineage: Bacteria > Pseudomonadota > Gammaproteobacteria > Burkholderiales > Burkholderiaceae_C > Acidovorax. Next base: position 339,244 of record NZ_JAJTBB010000085.1, on the reverse strand, counting down.
CCTTTTCCTCAGGTGCGGTGGCCGAGGCCACGATGCGCTCCTGGATCTTGTTGATGTTGCCGATGATTTCCTTGACCTTGGCGTCGTACTGCTGGGCCAGCACGGCATCGGTGGTCACGGCGCCGCCCATGACCATGGTGACGGCGGTTTCGGTGGCTCCGCGCCAGCGGATGGCGGCGGAGATGCGCTCTTCGATCTCCACCACCGTGTCCATGGCTTGCGACATGGATTGGTTGGCCCGGTACTGCTGGAAGCTGGAGATCAGCAGCATGGCCAGCATGAGCATGAGGAAAGCGCCCCAGAGCTTGCGCGAGACACGGATGTTGTCGAGTTGCATAAAAAGTCTTTCTTCCAACCCGCTGGACAACGGGCTTGTCTGGAATTCAGTTTACATGCGCTTACATCATTGACAAGCACTAACTTGTCCGGCAGGCATCCTCGCCCGACCGGCGGTGCCAGGGACAAACCCGTAGAATGAATCAGTGACTTACCTCAATGCCGACCTGCACTGCCATTCCCGGGTGTCCGACGGGACCTTGTCGCCCGAGGACTTGGCGGCCCGCGCCAAGGCCAACGGCGTGGAGCTGTGGGCGCTGACCGACCATGACGAGGTAGGCGGCCAGCACCGCGCACTGGCCGCAGCCCGGGCCCAAGGCATGGCCTACCTCACCGGCACCGAAATTTCCGTCACTTTCGCCGACACCACGGTGCACATCGTGGGCCTGGGGTTCGACCCCGACGACGCGCAGCTGGCCCGGGGGCTGGCGGCCACCCGCGGCGGCCGTGCCGAGCGCGCCCAGGAAATGGCCGCCCAGCTGGCGCAGGTAGGCATCCGCAATGCGTTCGAGGGCGCGCTGAAGTTCGTGGGCAACCCCGACCTCATCTCGCGCACCCATTTCGCGCGCTACCTGGTGGAAACCGGGGTGTGCAAGGACACGGCCGAGGTGTTCCGCCGCTTCCTGACCGAAGGCAAGCCGGGCTACGTGCCGCACCGCTGGGCCACGCTGGGAGACGCCGTGCGCTGGATCACCGAAGCTGGCGGCCTGGCTGTGATAGCGCACCCCGCGCGCTACCGCTTTACCGCCACCGAGGAATACGCGCTGTTCTCCGAATTCAAGCAGCACGGCGGGCGCGGCGTGGAAGTCGTCACGGGCAGCCACACCGCAGCCGAATACGTCACCTATGCCGACATGGCGCAGGAGTTCGGCCTGGCCGCATCGCGCGGCAGCGACTTCCACAGCCCCGACGAATCGCACACCGACCTGGGCACGCTGCCCCCGCTGCCGGGCGCGCTGACGCCCGTGTGGGAATTGCTGGCCCACCGCATCCAGCGGCCCGCCGCCTGAAGCCGCGCGCCGCACCGACCCGCACCGCACCCCATGGCCCAGTACTTCGAAGTCCACCCCGACAACCCGCAACCGCGTCTGCTCAAGCAAGGCGCCACGCTGCTGCAAAAAGGCGGCATCCTGGCCGTGCCCACGGACTCGAGCTACGCGCTGGTCTGCCAGCTGGACGACAAGGACGCGGCGGACCGCCTGCGCCGCATCCGCCAGGTGGACGAAAAGCACCACCTCACGCTGCTGTGCCGCGACCTGTCGGAGCTGGCCAACTACGCCCGCGTGGACAACCGCCAGTACCGCCTGCTCAAGCAGGCCACGCCCGGGCCTTACACCTTCATCCTGGAGGCCACCAAGGAAGTGCCCCGCCGGGTGAGCCACCCCTCGCGCAAAACCATCGGCCTGCGCGTGCCCGACCGCAAGGGCCTGCAGCTGCTGCTGGAACTGCACGGCGCCCCGCTGCTGGCCACCACGCTGATCCCCGCGGGCGAGACCGAGCCGCTGAACGACCCCGAGGAGATCCGCGCGCGCTACGAAAAGGTGCTGGAAGCCATCGTGGACGCGGGCGCGTGCCCGCAGGAGCCCACCACCGTCGTGGACCTCACGCCCATGGGCACCGGCGGCGACCCGGTGGTCGTGCGCGAAGGCCGCGGCAGCCTGCAGGCGCTGGGGCTTTAGAGCCGGAACGCCCCCACCGCCTGCTCCAGCCCCCGGGCCTGCATGCTCAGCGAGGCCGCGGTGTCCACGGCGCGCTGCACCAGCGCCGCCGTCTCCTGGGTGGTGCCATCCATGTGGGACACGGCGCCGTTCACGTGGCCAATGGCCTCGCTCTGCTCGTGCAACGCGATGGAGATCTCTCCCAGCAGCGCGCTCACCTGGCCCACGGCGGTGACGATCTCGGCCATGGTGGAGCCGGCCTGGCCCACCTGGCCCGCGCCGCTCTCCACCTGCTCGACCGAGGCACTGATCAGCGCCTTGATTTCGCGCGCCGCCACGGCACTGCGCTGGGCCAGGCTGCGCACCTCGCTCGCCACCACGGCAAAGCCCCGGCCCTGCTCCCCCGCTCGGGCGGCCTCGACGGCAGCGTTCAGCGCCAGGATGTTGGTCTGGAACGCGATGCCTTCGATGACCTGGATGATGTCCACGATCTTGCGCGAGCTGCCGCTGATGGCCTGCATGGTGTGCACGACATCGCCCACCACGGCGCCGCCCTGCTCGGCGATGGCCGAGGCCTTGACCGCCAGGCCGCTGGCGGAACGCGCGCGTTCGGCGTTCTGGCGCACCGTCGCCGTGAGCTGCTCCATGCTGGCCGCGGTCTGCGTGAGGGAGGTGACCTGGTCTTCGGCGCGCCGGGAGAGGTCGGTGTTGCCCTGCTCAATGTCTGCCACCGAGGCGGTCACCGCGTCGGTGTCCTGCTTGATGCGCGTGACCAGGTCGGTCAGCGTGTCTTCCATGGTGCCCAGGGCCTGCAGCAGGCGGCCGAAATCGCCCCCAAGCTCCGACTCGAATTCCTGGCTCAGGTCGCCCGATGCCACCGTCTCCGCAATCAGGATGGCCTGGTTGAGCGGCACCACGATGCTCTTGCGCAGCACGAAGACGGCCGCCAGCGCCAGCACCAGCGCCAGCACCAGCGCCACGCCGCTGCAGCCGATGACCCACGCGCGCGTGCTGTGCAGGTGCGCCAGCGCCGCCTGCGCCTGGGCCGAGGCCGCGCCGCCGCGCAGGGCCTGCTCGGCCTCGCCAATCCCGGACAGCGCCGTGCCCGCCAGCCACAGGACCAGCAAGGCCATGCCCCCAAAAGCCAGCGCCAGGCGCGTTCCGATCTTCAGATGGTTCAGCATGTGGGGGGAGTCTCCGTAGGTGTGTGATCTTGTCGTGGCCGCCCCGCCGGGGCGGCTGGCGCACCGGATGCGCCCGCACGATGCTAGCAACGATTGCCCGGCCGCGGCGTGCCCGGGTGTACGTACTACCCCCAATCGCCCCCCCGGTGCTGGTTGACAATTCTCAGCGGGGGGCCGGCCACGGACGCCGACCGCGGAGCGTGCGCGCGGTCTGAGACAATCGGCGGGTGGACCTTGCCAACCTTATCCAAACCGTTCTGATCTACGCCCTGCCGGTGCTGTTTGCCATCACCGTGCACGAGGCCGCCCATGGCTATGCCGCGCGCCACTTTGGCGACAACACGGCCTACATGATGGGGCGCGTCACCCTCAACCCGATCAAGCACATTGATCCGGTGGGCACCATCCTGATGCCGCTGCTGCTGTACTTCGCTACGTCGGGCGCCTTCCTGTTCGGCTACGCCAAGCCGGTGCCGGTCAATTTCAGCAACCTGCGCAACCCCAAGCAGCACATGGTCTGGGTGGCGCTGGCCGGCCCGGCGTCCAACTTCTTCCAGGCCGTGGTCTGGGCGGTGCTGCTGGTGGCCCTGGTGGGGCTGGGCGTGGACGAACGCTTTTTCATCGAGATGGCGCGCGCCGGCGTGCTGGTCAACCTGGTCATGTGGGCGTTCAACCTGTTTCCGCTGCCGCCGCTGGACGGCGGGCGCATCCTGGTGGGCCTGCTGCCCTGGCGCCAGGCGCACATGGTGTCGCGCATCGAGCCCTGGGGCTTTTTCATCGTCATGGGCCTGGTCATCGCCGGGGTGGTGGGCACCTTGTGGCTGCGCCCGCTGATGTCGCTGGGCTACAGCGCCATCAACCTGCTGCTCACCCCGCTCACGGCCCTGATCCGCTGAGCGCGCCACGGGCGCTTCTCTCCCTTCTTCGTTCCTCCGCAGTTTTCGTTCCATGAGCACCACGCGCTACCTCACCGGCATCACTACCACGGGCACGCCCCACCTGGGCAACTTTGTGGGCTCCATCCGCCCCTCGGTGGCGGCCAGCCTCACGTCTGGCGTGCAGAGCTTTTACTTCCTGGCCGACTACCACGCGCTCATCAAGTGCGAGGACCCAGCGCGCATCCAGCGCTCCACGCTGGAGATCGCGGCCAGCTGGCTGGCGGCCGGGCTGAACCCCGAGCACGTCACCTTCTACCGCCAGTCCGACATCCCCGAAATCCCCGAACTGACCTGGCTGCTGACCTGCGTGACCGGCAAGGGCCTGCTCAACCGCGCCCACGCCTACAAGGCCAGCATGGACAAAAACACCGCCGCCGGCCGCGAGCAGGATGACGGCGTGACGGCAGGCCTGTTCATGTACCCCGTGCTGATGGCCGCCGACATCCTGATGTTCAAGGCCCACAAGGTGCCCGTGGGGCGCGACCAGGTGCAGCACATCGAGATGGCGCGCGACATGGGCGCCAGCTTCAACCACCTGTACGGCGAGCACTTCGTGCTGCCCGAAGCCGCCATCGACGAGCACGTGGCCACGCTGCCCGGGCTGGACGGGCGCAAGATGAGCAAGAGCTACGACAACACCATCCCGCTCTTCAGCTCGCGCGAGCAGCTCAAGAAGCTCATTGGCTCCATCCTGACCGACTCGCGCGCGCCCGGCGAACCGAAGGAGACCGAGGGCTCGGCGCTGTTCCAGATCTACCAGGCCTTTGCCACGCCCGGCGAGACCGAAGCGCTGCGCAAGGCGTATGCCGACGGCATTGCCTGGGGCGACGCGAAGCAGGTGCTGTTCGAGCGCGTGGACCAGGTCATTGCCCCCATGCGCGCGCACTACGAGGAGCTGATGGCCCACCCGGCGCGCATCGAAGCCACGCTGCTGGCCGGCGCGGAACGCGCCCGCGCGCTGGCCACGCCGTTCATCCGCGAACTGCGCGCCGCCGTGGGCCTGCGCAGCCTGGCCCAGGCCGCCGCGCCGCAAAAGGCGGCCAAGGCAGCCAAGGCGGCGCTGCCTTCGTTCAAGCAGTACCGCGAGGCGGATGGCAAGTTTTACTTCAAGCTGGTGGACGCCGAGGGCCGCCTGCTGTTGCAAAGCGCGGGCTTCGATGCGCCCAAGGAAGCAGGCCAGGCCATCGCCCAGCTGCAGAAGGCCCCCCAGGCGCTGCAAGACCTCGCCCCGCGGCTGGTCCCGGTGGAGGGCGTAGCGCCCGCCGACGTGGCCGCCGCGTTGCAGGCCCTGGCCGACGCTGCTGCCGCGTAGTCCCCGGCGCCGCAGCCGGGCACCAGCAAGCGGCCAAGCGCCGCCCAACAGTCATTTTTTGATAGCAGCCAGCGCTTATCCATCAAGCGCTAGGGGCCAAAATGGCTAAAAGTCCATCCTCCGGTTGCCAACGCACGGGCTGCGCATACACTGGCCTCCCGCACCCTGGAGGCTCCGATGAAACTCATGCCTGCTGCCCTTGTCTGCGCGGCCGCCCTGCTGGCCGGCTGTGACAGCGCCACCCTGCCCCACCACCCTTCCGGCCCCATGGCGTCCGGCCGCGACCGGACATTCAGCGTCCCTGTGTACGGGCCGGACACCTCGCCCGCCTATGCCGCCGCCACGCGCGAATGCCAGCGGCTCGCGTTGTTTCCCAAGCTGCTGCGCAACGACGGCTCGCGCCTCGTCTTCGAGTGTGTGAGCGAGGCCCCTGACCGGCAGCCCTGATCGCCCCTGCAGCGCTGCCATGGCTTCGCCCCGCCGCCTTTCGCTTCGCAGCGCACCGCAGGCAGCCCGATGGCTGGCCGCGGGATGGCTGCTCGCTGGCGCCGCGTCCTCCCACGGCGCCGGCCCCCCAGCCCCACCTTCCACCTGGACCAACAGCCTCGGCATGGTCTTCCAGCGCATTCCGGCAGGCCGCTTCACCATGGGCGGCGTCGAGCCGCCCGAAGCCCTGGCGCAGGCCTACCCCGGGCTGGAGTTCCGCCGTTTCACCGAACTGGCCGACGAAGGCCCGGCCCACACGGTGCAGATCACCCGGGCGTTCTACCTGGGCCGCCATGAAGTGACCGTGGGGCAGTTCCGCCGTTTTCTCGAAGCCTCGGGGTACCAGCCCGAATCGGAAGCCGACGGCACCGGCGGATACGGCTACAACCCCCAATACGATCCCTCCACCACGCAGCGCGGCGATGCCTTTGAAGGGCGCGACCCACGGTACTCCTGGCGCAACCCGGGCTTTGCGCAGGGCGACGACCACCCGGTCGTCAACATCACCTGGAACGATGCGCAGGCCCTGGCGCAATGGCTGACCCGCACCGAAGGCCACCGCTACCGCCTGCCCACCGAAGCCGAGTGGGAATACGCCTGCCGCGCCGGCACCCGCACCCGCTACCCGCACGGCGACGACCCCGGCGGCCTGCTGCGCACGGCCAACACCTTTGACCAGGAAGCCGCCCCCTTCTGGCCCCGCTGGCGCCAGCAAGCACTGCCCGGCAGCGACGGCTACGCCTTCACCGCCCCCGTGGGCAGCTACGCCCCCAACGCCTTTGGTCTGCACGACATGCTGGGCAACGCCTGGGAATGGGTATCCGACTGGCACGGAGACACCTACTACGCCCACGCTCCCCGCAAGGACCCGCAGGGCCCCGCCAGTGGCAGCGTGCGCGTGCGCCGCGGTGGGTCCTGGCACACCTGGGCGTTCTATGCCCGCTGCGGCTACCGCAACTGGAACACCCCCCAGACCCGCTACACGCTGGTGGGCATGCGGCTGGTGCGCGAAATCAGCCCCTGAACGCGACACTCCGTCAACAAATGTCAAAACGGACATGCAGTAGTCCCGCAGGACGCGGCCAATAGGCCGATATCGAAAATAATCGTCAACTGCATGTTCAAAGGAAGACACCATGCGCATCGCGGCGCTGGACGACGACGCACTCCAACTCGATCTCATCAAGCAGGCCACCGAGGCCATGGGCCATGCCTGCCACACCTACCTCCAGGGTGGCGACCTGTTGCGAGCGCTGCGCCGTGAGACCTTTGATCTGCTGATCGTGGACTGGGAACTGCCGGACATGGCAGGCCCGGAAGTGGTTCGCTGGGTGCGGCAGCACATCGGCCCGCAACTGCCGATCCTGTTCGTCACGAACCGGCAGACAGAGCGCGACATTGTCGAAGGATTGGGCAGCGGGGCGGATGACTTCATGGTCAAACCCGTGCGCATTGGCGAGCTGACGGCCCGCGTTTCGGCCCTGCTGCGCCGCGCCTACCCCGCCACGACCAGCGGCGTCCAGGAATTTGGGCGCTACCGCTTTCTTTCCGACACCCGGGCCATTGAAATCGACGGCGTCGCCGTGGAGCTGAAGAACCGCGAATACGAACTGGCCCTGTTTCTCTTCCAGAACATGGGGCGTTTGCTGTCGCGCGACCACCTCAAGGAAATCATCTGGGGCCAAGTGGGCGACGTCATGTCCCGCTCCCTGGACACCCACATCTCGCGCCTGCGCACCTTGCTGGACCTGCGGCCCTCCAACGGCTTCATCCTCTCTGCGGTGTACGGCGTGGGCTACCGTTTCGAAGCCATCGACGCTGAGCCAAAGACCTGAAAAGCCGTTCTTCCCCCACAACCCCGTCGTGCCCCCCGGGCCGGCAATGCTTCGCCCGCCGTGTGGCACGAAGGAGAATGACTTGGCAATGAACCCTGGCCGCCACCGCTGGACCTTGCGCGCCACCACCGCGCTGACACTGGCAGGCTTTGCAGCCCTGTCCTGGGCCGCGACCGATGCGCGCACCGCGCCAGAAGCCCAGCAGCGCGACGAAATCGCCCACACGGTGCAACAGGGCGACACCCTGGAAGACCTGGCCAGAACCTACCTCAACGCCCCCGCCCAGTGGCCGCTGCTCCAGGCCCGCAACAAGGTCAGCAACCCGCGCCGGCTGCAGCCAGGTACGGTGGTCTGGATTCCCGTGCGCCTGCAACCTTCGGAAACCGCGACAGTCGCGTTTGTTCAAGGGCAAGCCACCTTGCGTCCGCACGGCTCCAGTGCCCCCATGCCGGTGGTGCCCGGCGGGCGGCTGGAAGAGGGGGCCGTGCTGCAGGTCGGCCCCGACGCCTTCGTGGCCGTCAAGCTCGCCGATGGCACCGTGGTGCGGGTGCAGGCCCGCTCCGAACTGCAACTGCGGCAACTGCGCCGCCGTGGTCGCGCAGGCAGCCTGCAGTCGGTGCTGGAAATGCGCAGCGGCGCCGTGGAATCCACCATTCCCCCCAATGGCGAAACCGCTCGCCGCTTTGAACTGCGCACTCCCCGCGCGGTGACGAGCGTGCGCGGCACACGCTACAGCGTGATGGTGAACGACGCCGGACAGACCGTGGCCTCGGTGCTGGACGGTTCGGTGGCCGTTCAGCCCCGCCAGGGCGCGGCGGCCGACGGCGGCGGCGCGCTGTTGAAGCCAGGCCAGGGCATGGCCATTGCCTCCGATGGCACGCTGGGCGCCCCGCGCCCACTGCTGCCGGCACCCGACACCGGCCACCTCATCGCCATGCCGCAAGAGGCCGGCACGGTGACCATCGACCTCCCCGCGCTCGCCGGTGCGGCGGCGTACGAAGCCCAGGTCGCCTATGACGCGGACTTCACCAAGGTATTGCGCCAGGGCCGCTTTGCCGACAGCCACCTGCAGTGGCCGACGCTGGACGACGGAACCTACTACCTCGCCGTCCGCGCGCTGGACGACGCAGGAATTCCCGGTCTGCCCGGCGTGTCGAAGTTTTCCCTCAAGACGCGGCCGGTGCCCCCGCTGTACCAGCTGCCGACGCCTGGCACCGTGCTCGCCACGGGCGCGGGCGAACTGCGCTGCACGCAGGTGCCGGGGGTGAGTTGGTACCGCATCCAGGTGTCCGCCGACCCGGAGTTCGCACAGCCCGCCCTGGACGCGCAGCGGCTGACCGACTGCCACCTGTCCCTGGCTTCGCTGCCGGCAGGCCGGTATTTCTGGCGCACCGCCAGCCAGTTGCCCACCCCCGCGCCTGACGAGGTCGATCAAGGGCCGTTTGCGCAACCACAGCCTTTCACCATTGCCGACCGACCGGGCACGGTGCCACTGAAAGCCCTGCAGGCGCAGGACGGAGACGCAGCCGTGCGCGTGCACTGGCCCGCCCAGCCGGGACAGCGGTTCCGCTTGCAACTGGCCGCAGCGGCCGATCCCGCATTCGCCGACGTGCTGCACGATGCCGTGCTGGAGGCTCCGGAATGGGCAGCCAGTCACCTTGCGCCCGGCGAATACCTCGTGCGCATCCAGGTGCTGGACCCCACAGGCCTGCAGGGCGATTTTTCGCAGCCGCGCCTGATCCGGGTCGGCTCGGGAGTACGCTCGGGGGGCGGCCTGCCGGTGTCGACTTCCGATGGCCAGCCGGTCCGCCGCCCTTGAGCGGCCGACCGTTTCCACGCCCCGCCGGTTGACGCCGCGCTCCATGCCGCTGCACCGCTAAGCCATGTGGAGCATCGCCCGCACCCGCAGCCTTCAGCGGCATATTGAATGGGCCTTGCTGTCCGCGGTCTTGCTGGGTCTGGTTGCCTGGCTCGGCACCAGCCTGGACCGCATCAACCACATCGTGCAGGACGCGGGGCTGCGGTGGGTTGCGCGGCCCACCCCCGCCAATATCGTGATCGTGACCATCGACGATGCCAGCATCGCTGCGATTGGCCGCTGGCCCTGGCGGCGGGCCTTGCATGCCGAGCTGATCTCGCGGATCAGCGCGCAGCAGCCGCTGGCCATCGGCATGGACGTTCTGTTCAACGAAGAAGACCTGGACTACCCCCAGGATGACGTGCTGCTGGCCGACGCGCTGTCCCGCAGCGGCCGCGTGGTGCTGCCGGTGCTGCAGCGCGGCCATGGCCCGGCGGCAGACAGCTCCGACCTGCCCTGGCACACCTTCGCCGACGCCGCAGCGGCCCTGGGCCATGTGTACGTGGCGCCCGACCCGGACGGCGTGGTGCGCAGCCTGTATCTGTCAGAGGGGCCAGCGGCTGCGCCCTGGCGCCACTTCAGCCTCGCGCTGCAGTGCGTTGCCGAGCCTACCGCCCTCCCGTGCGGCGCCCGGGAGCATGGGGCACAGGGAAACGCCTGGCAGCGCACGGACCGCCGCCTGATCGCCTACGGAGGCGGCCCCGGCCATTTCACCACCTACTCCTACATTGACGTGCTCAAGGGCCAGGTGCCTCCCGCGGCATTCCAGGGCAAATACGTGCTGGTGGGCGCGGCCGCCTCCGGCCTGGGCGACATGTTCGCCACCCCGGTCAGCCACGGGTCGCGCCTGATGCCGGGCGTGGAGGTGGTGGCCCATGTCCTGGATGCGCGGCTGTCCGGCGTGCGCCTCGAACCCGCCAGCCCGGTACTGAACGCGGCCTTCAACCTGGCGCCCGTGGCAGTTGCACTGGTGGTGCTGCTGCTGGCTGGCCCGCTGGCCGGGTTGCTGACCTGCGCCGGGCTGGCCGCCGCGACGCTGCTGCTGAGCTTGGCGCTGCCTGCCTGGGCGGGGCTGCAGTTCGCCCCGGCAGGCGCGCTGGCCGGTCTGGCCCTGGCCTACCCACTGTGGAGTTGGCGGCGGCTCAGCGCTGCCGCACACTTTTTGCGCCTGGAGCTGGACCGCCTGCAACGCGAGGGCCTGTCCCTGCGGCTGCCCGATGGCGCCAGCGACTCCCGCGACTTCCTGGAAAAGCGCATCAACGCCGTGGAGCGCGCCTCGCGGCACCTGCGTGACCTGCACCATTTCGTCAGCGAGAGCCTGCAGCAGTTGCCGACGCCCATCCTGGTTTGCGATCCGCAGGGGCGCATCCTTCTCACCAACGCGGCGGCCCGGCGGCACCTGGGAATCATGCACCCGACCACCACGCTGCAGGGGGAGTCCGTGGTCGAGTTGCTGCACGACCTGGTTCTGCCCGGGACCGAGCAGCCCCTGATCACGCAGGACACGCTGCGCAACCGGAGCTTGCCGCGCCACACCGAGGCGCGCGACGCCCAGGACCGGAGCCTGCTGGTGCAATGCAGCCCCTTTACCGACCTGGCCCAGGCCGGCTGGCTACTGACGCTGGTGGATCTGACCGAGATGCGCCGCGCACAGTTGCAACGGGACCAGGCATTGAACTTCATCTCACACGACATCCGAGCCCCCAACGCGTCCATCCTCACCCTTCTGGAAATGCAGCGCGCCTACCCTGGACACATCGATTGTGCAGAGCTGGTGCAGCGCATTGAACGCTACGCCCACAAGTCCCTGAGCATGGCCGAGAGCTTCGTTCAGCTCGCCAGTGCCGAGTCGCAGGAGTACCGCAGGGAGCCGGTGGATTTGGTCGCCCTGCTGGCAGAGGCCGTGGACGACCTGTGGGCCCTGGCCAAGGAGCATGAGGCGACGCTGGTCGTCACCCATGCGCCGGAAGCCGCGACCACGCTGGGAGACCGGGGGCTGCTGTCGCGCGCCGTAACCAACATCGTGCACAACGCCATCAAGTTCAGCCCCTCAGGAGGCACGGTGCGATGCGCCGTCCTGGACCAGGGCGAATACTGGGCCGTCTCCGTGCGCGACGAGGGCCCGGGCATCGCCCCCGAGAAACAGGACCAGCTGTTCGGCCCGTTCAAACGGCTGCACGAGCGCAGCCACCCGGGCATTGCAGGCGTGGGACTGGGGCTGGCCCTGGTGCGCACCGTAGTCGAGCGCCACGGCGGCGTGCTGCAGGTGAACAGCGAGGTGGGTCAAGGGGCGGAATTCGTCCTGTTGCTTCCCGTGCAGGCCTGACGGGCGCGGCGCCCGCAGGGAAGGCCTGGCCTGGACGGCCAAGCTGACACCTGTGCTGCGCACGCCGAACCGAGCGCGCAGACCGTGGCACAGGCCCGTGGCACCGCCCGGCCATGCCTGAGTCCACGGGGATACCAAGCGTCGTCATGGGCCCACACCTTGACGCATGGCAAAGTCCCCCTAAAATTTGTACACTTTAGTTTCTTTTATTTACAAATGGACGCATGTACGTGACATTTTCACGCTCCCGTGCGCCCCTATCCACATGACGCCCCCTCCCTCCCTCACGGCCACAGCGCTGCGAGGCACCTCGCCGCCAGCACCCGCGGCGCACAGTGCCTCGCCCACGGCGCCGCACACCCGGGCGGCCGGCCCGGGCACCGCAGCGCGGCCTGCGCGCTACGTCCCCGTGCGCTGGAAGTTCACGTTTGCGCTTCTGGTCGGGATCCTGTGGATGGGTTTTTCCATCTACGCGGCGGATGCATGGATACGCGACCTCGGGCACGTGGTAAGTCCCTGGGTGGCTTACCCCGTGATCTATGGCATTGCCGTGGTCCCTGGCTTCATGAACGCCTTTCTGGTGATCAGCCTGCTGCTGGACCGGCGCCCGGCCGCGAACCATGCCGTGGCGACGCTGCCGGGCATCTCCATCCTGGTGGCGGCTTACAACGAAGAGACCAACATCGCCTCCACCATCGAGAGCATTGCCCGCCAGCAATACTCCGGCCCGCTGCAGGTGCTGGTGATCAACGACGGCTCGACGGACGCCACAGCCCAGAAGCTGGCGCAGCTGGACTATCCCTGGCTCCAAGTGCTCAACCTGGAGCGCAATGTAGGCAAAGCCAATGCCCTGAACACGGGGCTGGAGCTTGTCCGCCACCGGCTGACCATCACGGTGGACGGCGATTCCTACCTGCACCACAACGCACTGAGCAACCTGGTACGCCGCTACATGAGCGACCCTCCGAACACCCGTGCGGTCGCCGGCGCGGTGCTGGTGCGCAACTCGCGCAAGAACATGGTCACGGCCATCCAGGAATGGGACTACTTCCACGGCATCGCGGCCATCAAGCGCCTGCAGAGCCTGTACCAGGGCACGCTCGTGGCCCAGGGCGCGTTCTCTATCTACGACACGGCCTTGCTGCGAGAGCTGGGCGGATGGGCCCACACGGTGGGTGAAGACATCGTGCTGACCTGGGCCATCCTGGAGCGTGGGTACCGCGTGGGCTTTGCAGAGAACGCCTGTCTCTTTACCAACGCGCCCGAGACCTGGCTGCAATTCATACGCCAGCGCCAGCGCTGGTCGCGCGGCCTCATCGAAGCCTTCAAGCTGCACTGGCGGCTGTTGTTCAAGGCACGCATGAGCACCTTGTTCATCTGGTGGAATCTGCTGTTTCCCTACATGGACCTGGTCTATACCTTCGCCTTCGTGCCGGGCCTGGTCCTCGCGCTGTTGGGCGTGTACTGGATCGCCGGGCCGATGACGCTGCTGGTCCTGCCGCTGGCTATGATCGTCAACTACCTCATGTTTGCCGTCCAGTCCAAGATGTTCATCGAGCAAGGGCTCAAAGTCCGCCGCAATGTGCTGGGCTTTGTCTTCTACGCCCTCTTCTACAGCGTGGTGCTGCAGCCGGCCTGCGTGCTGGGTTACATCAAGGAACTGGTGAGTCGATCCAAGAACTGGGGGACCAAATGACCGCAGCGCGGCTGATCACGGCACTGGCGCTGCTGTCCGCCTGCGGCGCGCACGCGCAATCGATGACTGGGACCCTGTTCGCCAGCCATGACTCGGACGGCTTTCACGAGAGCCGCCAGACCCTGGGGTACGCCAACGCTGCGGGCTGGGGTGCGCGCGTGGGCGCGCTGCGCTACACGGCCCCCGGCTGGGCTGCCAGCGGCAACCTGGCCGAAGCCACGTACAAGCAGACGAACAAGGAACGCACCATCGACGCCCACCTGGGCACGGCCCGCGTTGCCGGCACCAGCTATGGAATCGGGGGCCTGGACTACATGGAACAGCTCAGCCCCGCCACCGCCCTGGGCGTGAGCCTGGAGCGCGACTTGGTGAACTCCATCCGGGGCATCGACAGTGGCACCCATTTCACCGCGCTGGCGCTGGTGCTGGACCATGCGTTCTCCGAGCGCTTCAACGTCGGCATCGCGGCCGGCACGGCACTGTTTTCCAATGACAACCACCGGCCCATCCTGCGCACGCGCTGGAACTTCTCGCTGGATGAGCGCTATGGCCTGAACGCCTACGTCAGGACGCGCAGCTACCACAACACCAATCCGTACCGCCCCGAGTATTTTTCGCCGGATCGCCTGCAAGAAGCGTCGGCAGGCCTGTCGTCGCGGTTCGAGGTGGCCCAGGCCTTTGTGCTGAGCGCCAGCATCGACGCAGGGCGGCAGCGCATCGACGGCGGCTCCGACCCGCTGTGGCGCGGCAGCCTCGGCATCGGCGCCCGCCGCCGCAGCGCCGTCCAATGGTTCGCGGGGCTGGAGGCGAGCAACGCCGCGCCCCTGCTGTCCGGCCGCACAGGCTCGTACCGGTACACCAGCGCAACGGCCCGGGTCAGCGTGCCGTTCTGAGGGCCTGTTCGGCATCGCCATCCCAGCCGCAGCGCGGCACTTGGTGGTCCCGCGCTCACAAGAAGCCACCGCGTCCTTTGCCGCTCACAAAAACTGCCTGGCCGCCCAGGCATAGGTGCTGGCTCCCTGGCGAACATAGGCCTCGTCCAGCAAGCCAGCATGAAATGTTGTGAAGTCGGTCCGCCGCTCTGACCACCACAGGTGCGCCCACAGATGCATGCTGAGCAATTGGCGGGGGACCATGGCCCGTTCCTCCAGCAGGGACCGGATACCGGCAGGACTCACGCCAAAATGGTAGAACCATTGACGCGGAGCGATGCTCACATGCTGGGGCATGCGTTGCCAGAGCTGGGCCGCCAGTTGGCATGAGTGCTTGCTCCAGGTCCCGTCAAATACCTCCATCGCCTGCGTTTGCCAGTGCGATACAAACGTGCTGCCCGGCTGCGAAAAAATGATGGCGTTGCACAGCGATGGTTGCACGACGCCGTTGTCGCCGCGATAGGCGTCCTCCTCGCCCAGCACACAAGCCTGTTCATAGAGAAAGTCGGGGAACGGCCTGACGAACAGGGTGTCCATGTCGGCGTACACGCCGCCTTCTTCCCTGAGCAAGGCCAGGCGGATGAAATCCGCTTCGTGTGCGTAGCTGATGCCCTGCCCTGCGATGACGCGCCCTTCCTCGGTGCGCGCATAAAGTGCCTCGGTGAAGCCTGACGACTGTCGGTCGTCGACGCTGCGCAGGTTCAGCCGGCCCTTGATCCGGTCCCACCACGGCCCAAAGGGTTCATACCGCAAGTGGAGGTTGACTTCCTGCGGCTGGTTCACGGCGATACAGGACGAGAGGCACAGGTAGTGGACCAGATGGAAAGGCTCTGTCTGCGGGCGCAAACCAAAGATGAAGTGAAACCGCTTGCTCATGCTTCGGCGCCTCCCAGCAGGCGCTGAACGCTCAGGACCCATGCGGCCTCAGACAGCGCGTTGGCCAGGTGCCACTGGACCCTATCGCGACCACGGGCGTCGCCATCGCGGCGCAGCCAGGCGCTCTTCATGGCGTGCGCCAGCGCTTGCACAAATCCGTCTGAAGACTGCGAGCCTGCAAGCGCCTGCCACGCTGCGCCCAGCAGATATTCAAGATTCCCTCCGGCCGGGCCTATCACCTCATTGCCGGCCTCGGCGGCATCGATCGCGCGCAGCCCGAGGGCGTCGCCGCTGCGCGGTACCAGGAAGGCGTTGCCGCAGGCGTGCAGCAGATCCCTTCCGGCGGAGTTCAGGTCCTGGTCCAGCAAGACGATTTTTGGTCTGCCGTGCCCGCGCGAAGAAGGCATCCCGGCAAGCAATCCTTCGATGAATTGCGCGGCAGGCACCGGCGTGCCGTCGCGGAGGGGATCCACAAACTCCGGCGGGCATTGGACAACCCATGTCACATCGGCGTTCGCCTCGCCATCAAATGCCAGCGCATAGGCCGCCAGCATGTCTGCGCAACCTTCCGCCGAGTGTGCGTCCAGCATGGCATAGAACACAAAAGTCTGGTCACCAATACCCATCATCTGCCGAAAGGCGGCAAGGCGGTCGACCGAGATGTCCTGCTGCACCGCATGCCGGCGCACCGGCGGCAGCATCCGTGTCCGCAGGCCGGGCTGATGCCGACGCAATTGCTGCGCCAGGTCCGCATCAGGCAGCCACACTTCGTCGGGGTAGCCGCAATAGGGTGCGATCTGCTCCGGCTGCAGGAAGGGGCTGGGCTCCAGGTACGCGATACGGCGGCCCTGCAGCGGTGCCAGCAGCGCGGGCCACCACTGGGGCGCAGTCATGGCGAGGGCCACGCCGCCTGGCACAGGCCCACGCGTGGCTCGCAAGAGGTCTCCCAGGTCACCCAAGGCGCTGTCGAGCTCGCTGATCTGCACCACCGCTTCAGCGGTCAGCGTCTTCGGCGCCAGGGCGGATGTAAAGGCGACTGCCGACCCCGGCGCGGCCAGCACCCGCCAGTGCACGGGCACCTGCGCGTTGACGAGCGCCCGGACACACCGGATGGCCAGGAGAGACAGGTCCGGCTGTTGTGCTGGCTCGCCGGGCGCCAGAAAACTGATGATCTGCATGCGGTGATCAGGCGGCCATGGTGCCATGGTGCTGGGTTATGGCGTCCAGTTGCACATGGATGTCGAACCCCAACTGGCGCAGCGCCCGGCAGACCCAGTAGTCCTCCGAAAGATAGACGCCATCCACGACGCCGACCTGAAATACGTCGTACATCAGGGCGCTCTCGTTGTAAGTGCCGCGCAGAGTCGCTCTGGCTGGCGCATACACGCCGCCTCGGGCGATCGCTTGCTCCACCAAGGCACCCACGGCCCGGCGGCTGAGCAGCAGCGCTGCCGTACCGATGTGCTCCACCAGTATCTGTTCGCCGGCCTCCCCCACACACTTGCCAACATTGAAGATGCGCTGCCCCTGTGGGTTGCGCCCTTTCAAGGCAACCGGCGCACCGATGACGTCCCGCTGCTGCGAAAGCATGTGCCTGAGCCCGGCGGACGGCAGGCTCACGTCAGCATCCAGAAACAGCAGGTGGGTACACGCCTGATTCGCCCAGAACAGCGACAGCAACGTATTGCGCGCCCGCGTGATCAGGCTCTCATTGCCAATGGTGGCCAGGGTGAATTCAATGCCCTCGCGCTGGTAGCTCAGCAGCGAATTCAGGTAGTCCATGTGCAGCATGCCGCCATAGGCGGGCGTGCCGATCATGAGATGCGTCTTCTGCGGCGCCGCGGGCACAGGCCGGCTATCGCTCATTGCGCACCCTCCATTGGACGGTATTTTTCCTGGTGGCCGATCACC
Organism: Acidovorax sp.; assembly: GCF_021287135.1. Lineage (GTDB taxonomy): Bacteria > Pseudomonadota > Gammaproteobacteria > Burkholderiales > Burkholderiaceae_C > Acidovorax. Next base: position 321,896 of record NZ_JAJTBB010000085.1, on the reverse strand, counting down.
TGGCGCTGCACTTCCGCCATGCGATGAAGCTGTGCATCCGAGCTGGCGCGCAGGCTTTCGAACAGCGCCACATTCGCAAGATAGTGCTGCCGTTCCATCTTGTCCACTGCGCGGGGGTGCCACAGATGCAGGGCCGTGCCGTCCCGCGCCGCGACCTGCATGTTCGCGCGCTGGATCTTCAGGCTCAAGGCATCGTCTTCGCCTCCCCAGCCGACAAAGCGCTCGTCCCAGCCTCCGACGTGGTAGAAGGCATCGGCACGGATAGCGAACATGCCGCCGCACAGGACCAGATGTTCGTTGTGGGCGCGGCGCCCGGGCCGCGGAGCTGGGCGGAAGTCGTGCTCTCCACGGTGCACGCGCTCACTCTCTTCCTCCGAAAGGTCCAGCACGTCGCGATAAGGTTTGGCAACCGGGCTGTGCTGCACGCAGGCCTGGATCAGCGCCCGGATGCCGCCGGCAACCATCAGATCGGCATCCGTGAAGACGGCAATGGACGCACCCGAAGCACGCATGGCCACGTTCAAGCCCCACGATTTGTTGAACCGATGGGGGTTGTAGGCAAAAAGGGCCTGCTGGTTGCCGTGCGGCAATCCACCCAGCAACCGCGGATAGGTATCTTGCTCAACCACGAGCACCTTCACATCCGGCACCTCGTGCGCAAGCCATTGCAATGTCGTGAGCAGATTTCTGCGCCGCTGCGGGCTTGTCTCGCGATAGGTCATCAATATAGAAACAGTCATCGCCGGCCGAAGTTGGAAGAAGATGGGCCCCCGCGGATCAGCAGATCCACTGCACAATGCCCAACAATATCATCCATTACCACTCCAATTCGCCAGATGAAAGAAATTAACTTATGCATGTGACCGGCATTATGGTGACACTCCCCAGCCGCTTGAAAATGGCGCAGCTGGCCATCGCCGATTTCTGCCGGCAAAGCCATCCAGAGCGGGAACTCTTGATTGCACACGACGGCGATAATGCGTTTGACGATTTGCTGAGGCGCTGGGTTACGCACGCTCCTCCCTGCACGGAAACCGCAACAAGAATTGCAGTGCATCAGCTTGCGGCCGGCCAAACCCTGGGGGCGCTGAGAAACCAGGCCGTCAAGCTGGCGCGTGGTGATCTGGTGTGCCAGTGGGATGATGATGACCGCTGCCACCCCTTGCGCATTGCGTTGCAGCTAGAAGCGCTTCAGAAAGCGAACGCAGACTTTTGCTTCCTCAGCGACCAGCTGCACGGATTTCCCCAGGAGCGGACCCTGGTCTGGGATGACTGGAACGACGAGGCTTATCCACTGAACTTTGTCCAAGGCACCTTGCTCGGCAAGCGGGAGAAGATGCCGGCCTACCCGGAAGTGCCTCGCGGAGAGGACACCGGGCTGTGCCTGGCCATACTCGCCGCAGGCCACGCCATCACCCGGCTGCGCCACTGCGGTTGGTGCTACATCTACACCTTTCATGGTGGCAACGTATGGGATGCCCGGCATCACCAAGCCATTTCGGAATTGAAGCAAATGCCGCTGGCTTTTGTGACGACGAAGAAGGCGGAATTGCGTGCACGCATTGGCGAGTACATCGACCTTGCGCCATATGCCCAGATCCGGGCCAGCGGAATGCTGGTGCCGCTGCAAATACCTTGATCGCTGGCCGCCAGCCCCGCGCCTGACGCAAGGGGCGTGGCGTGACGATTACAGCGGGGGGGAAGGCGTATTTTGCGATCGCGAAGTAGGAGCCCTCCGAATATCTTTTCAAGCAGCCTAAGCGTGCACAACGGCTGCACCCATAAGCGCTCAACGCCGAAAATTAACAATCGTTGAAAATCTTCCGGATGGTTGCAGCATCGATTTTCTAGACTTCGGCGGATAATTTTTATTCGAGGCGACCATAGCCCGGGCTGGAGGCGACAACGACAGCCCAAGGGGATCGCTTCGCTTGGGTCGGCCCGTACGTCGCCCACATTCCGTGAAGCGGGCCCCCACCCCGCGTCCGCTCGCGTTGGTGCGGTACCACGTTGCCGTGTCTAGTTTTTGAATGGGTCCCGTGCCATGCAGCCAAAGAGTCTTCAAACATCTTCCCTCCCAGGCACCAAGCCCTCTGTACCGGAAGAGGGAAACGCCCCCAGCGGTCGCCTTTTGCGTCCAGCGCCCTCAGCCTTGGTTGCCCTGGGGCTGCTGGTTTCGGCGGCATCCCAGACAGCGAAGGCCGGACCAGCCCTCTACGATCAGTTGTTCGCGCCGTCGGGCGGAACCATCTCCGGCAGCCTCGGGACCAACGACAACCTGGACCCTGCACAGTCTCCCGCTTTCCAGGCCACTCCAGCCCAGATAGGCACGTTCACGCTGACGGATACCGCCACGGGGGCCTTCAGCTATGTCGCACCGCCCAATACGAGCGATGCCATCATGAACGACTGGCTTAGTTATTCGCTGGTAGAGGGCAGCACCACCAGTTCCGCTTCCGTCGGCATCCAGATCAATCCGGCCAATCCCCAGGCACAGCCCGATGCCGCGACAACCGTTGCAGACAAGTCGGTCACCATCCTGCCCCTGAGCAACGACGTTGGCGTGCAACTGAACACCGCGAATGTCATTGTCGATGTCCAACTCTTGGGTCAGCCAGAACACGGATTGGTGGTCCGGAAGCCTGATGAGAGCCAGTTTCCAAGCGGCCCGGCCTCTTTTGTCTACTATCCCGATCCCGGCTTTACAGGAGTCGACCGCTTCTATTACTCCCTGATGAATACGGACGGAGCGGCGCTGTACAAGTCGTCCTTCGCACCGATCAGTGTCACCGTGAATTCTGCTGGCGGTGCAACCAACCCTCCTGTCACCGTACCGCCTTCCCCGCCAGCTCCCGTGGGCTCGTACGCCGCTGCAGATGACGCCTATGGCCTGTACGCCGGCCAATATGTTCAGGCCAACGTCAAAGACAATGATGACTTTCATCCTTCGGTGGGCTGGTACTCCATATCGGCAGGCGCTGATGCAGACTTTGATGGCGTCCCGGACCCGGGCTCAACGCCTGCGCATGCAGCAACGTTCACCATTGATTTCGCCGGAAAGTTCTTGTACGAACCTCAGCCGGGTTTTTTTGGCACCGACCAGTTCAAGTATGAGTTGCGGCAAGGCTGGGTAGACGCCCAAGGAAGCCACTCCAGCAACACTTTTGCGACCGTCAATATCACCGTCCTTTCTCGCGTGGTGGACGATGCCGCATCCGTCGTGGCAGGTCAGCAACTCTCGGCGAGCGTGGCGCCCAACGACCGTCTGGCGGGCATGGTGAGCGGCCAGTTCCACGCAGTTTCACAGCCAGCCCACGGCCAACTGGTTTCCTTTGACCCCACGACGGGGGCCTATGTCTACGTATCCGACCCGGCTTATGTCGGCATCGATGAGTTCCTGTATGAGCTCGAAGAGTTTGATGCGCAGGGTAAGTCGTTGGCCAAATATCCCGGCAAGGTGACCATTACCATTACGGCCGCTCCTCCCATCGACCCACCCGGACCGACAGTGCGACCGGTGCCGGCCCTGAGTGGGTGGAGCGCCGCGAGCTTGTCCGCGCTGCTGGCCGGCATGGGTGCCTGGGTGCCCCGCCGCCGAAATGACCGCAACAACAAGCGCAAGTAGCTTCTCACCCGTGCGGGGAGGCGCCTGCGCCCCTGAGGGGCGCCAGGGATTCTCACAGGCTCGCGCAGATCAGTACCGTCGGCGTACCGTCAGCAGAACAAGCATCAGCGCCAGCAGCGCCAAAGCCCCGTCCGACAGCGCAGGCACCGGAGAAACCAGATAACCAATCCCTCCTGGGTCTACGATGGTGCCATTGGCCGCCAGGTCGTCGTCGCCTAGCCCCCCATCCGTGATGCTGAAAGTGACCGTAGCGCCCGAGATCGTGGCGGGAAGAATGTACCAATGCGGCGCTGGCTCGGACGGGGTCGGGCCATACTTCCAGTAGCGGCTGGCGGGGGGCACGGGCGACGGGTACGTGACGGTCAAGGTGATCGTCCCCCCGGCTCCACATCCCACCGTGCGAAAGCCAAAGAGTCCATGTGGGAAAACCTCTCCGGGTGGCGCGCTGCCCACGGGAGGGCTGTGCGTGTGGCCTGCCAGCGGTATGTACTGCGGTGCATCGAAAGAACAGGTGGCACCGCCACCCGTGAATGAGGCGGTGATAGACCCGGACCCGATGGCCGACGGGCCGGTATAGCTCCTGACAGGGACCAGCGCAAAGCTCGCCACGACGGTACAGTCCGCCACGACCGCTGCCGTCGTGAACGTATTGCCCGCCAATGTGCCGCCGCAGGTACCGCCCACGTTGGCAGCGTAGCCGGGCTGGGGTACCAGTGAAAACGCCAGTGAAGCCCCTTGGGCCACCGGCAGTGCGCCCGCCGGCGCGATGGTGCCATTGCCTCCTGCGCTGGCGGTGACCAGAAAACTGCGGTTCACCAGCACACCCACGGTCGAGCCCACGCCCGCGAGGGATACCGCGGCCGGATTGGATGCAGCGTCAACAAGGGTCCCGCCGTTGAGTTGCAGCCCACCCACGGTGATTCCATCGTTGTCGTTCTCCCCGGCTGCGACCGTGTGGCGGAAGACGAGAGTCGCGCTGCCCGATCCGGCGACGTAGTCGGCAAACACATGGGCTGCCCCCACCGTGAGTTCAAGCCGGGGCGTGCCCCCGCTGGTGTCCACGAAGATGACCCCATCGAAGCTCACGCTGAACTCCATCGGCTGGCCAGTGAGGTAATTGCCATTGGGGGGCGGCGTCACGGACACCACCACGGGCGCCACCGCGTCCACCAGGACGGCCGCCGTGCTGCCCACACCGTTCAAGGCCGGGAGCGCGTCATAGCCATCGGCATGAATCGTGCCCGGGGGGGACCCCAGCACTCCCACGGCGATGCCATCGGCGTCAACATCGCCGGGCTGGACGGTATAGCGGAAGGTCAGCTCTGTGCCCCCGGATCCTCCGACGTAACTCGCGTTCACGCTGCTGCTTCCCAGCGTGAGGCCAAGCGTTGGCGAGCCCGCCACGGTAACGGGTTCATCCCAATGCACGACGAAATCCAGGTTCTGGCCCGCGCTGTAGATGCCGTTCGCGGGCACCGAGACCGACGTCACGCCCGGCGCCCTGTAGCTGAGCATGAGATCGCCATTGTTGCCTTCATGGCTTGCAATCACCGGCCGGTCGCCCACCAGGCGTAACGTGCTGTAGTAGCCGATGGAGCCCGCAGTGGCCACCACCTCGACCGCAGCAGCACTGCAAGCGACGTCCACGCAGGTGGCCACCCGAAGATCGCCGCCGTTGCTATTGAAATAGCTGGCGATGGGCCTGCCATCAGACAACAGGCGCAAAGACGCGTAAATGCCGACGCCGACCGTCGTCTGGTCCAGAAAATGGATGGTGCTGGCCGTGCAACTGGCGTCTTGGCACTGCACAATTTTCGAGGCTGAGTTTCCGGCATAGGCGACGACGGGGTTGCCGGCAGCATCCAGGCGCAAGGACGGATAGAGCCCCGCAAAAGGGCCAGGGTCCAGCGTGCGGATCAGCGGAGCGCTGCATGCGGGGTCGTTGCAGGTTGCAATCTTGAGGCTGAAAGCGCCTCCATCGAGGTAAGCGATGACAGGGTTGCCGGCTGCATTCAACTGCATGGAGCTGTACTCGCCCACTAACGAAGCGCTGCCATCCACCACGGTAGTCGTGACCAAGGCGCACATCGGATCGGCACATACCGCAAGCTTCAGGTCGCGATTGGTCACATCCCAGTACGACACCATGGGGTTCCCTGCGGGCGAAAGCTGCAAGGAGGTGTACTGCCCGACATCTGCAGCGGGATCATCGAGAACCACGGTGGTCACCGCGTCACAGCCGGGATCCGCGCAGATGGCCAGCTTGAGCCGTTGCCCCGTGCTGTCGTAATAGCTCACGACCGGATGGCCCGCCGCATTGAGAACCAGCGACCCATACCTCCCGACCGCACCGGCATTCAGGTCCAGGGTCTTGACGGTCGCAGCGCTGCACTGGCGATCGGCACAGAACAGGATCTGAAGATCCGTGGTCGAGAAATCAAAAAAAGAAATGATCGGCCGTTCCGCCGCGTCAAGCGCCATCGAAATGAACAGGCCGGTGTAGCCGGTGGAATGCACCGCGCGGGTGGCGAAGGCAGCCCGGGCCTGTGGCACCGAGAGGATCGCGAGGAGCAGGACGAGAAAGACTCGCACCGTTCTTGCAAAGTGCTTGATGGAAACCATGCGGAGAACCTCCCGTTTTTGGCGAAATGCCAGCGGACACCCTCAATCTGCCGCCGCGGCCATTCTCATCGATAGAGACGACGAACACTATCCCGGACGATGTTCCATGCCCCGTCGCGCTCAGACGAGGCACTGCGGGCATTCCGCCAACCATCGCTCAGCCGCCGCACCGGAGTGCCCATCCACGCGCGCGAGGGAGCGCAAATCCCTGCTATACTCAAAGGCTTCGACACATAGGAGAGGTGGCAGAGTGGTCGAATGTACCTGACTCGAAATCAGGCGTAGTGGCAACACTACCGTGGGTTCGAATCCCACCCTCTCCGCCAGTACAGAGGAAACCCCGCTATCAATTTGGTAGCGGGGTTTTTCTTTTGGTGTGGTCGTGTAGACACCATGTAGCCACGGTGCATGGGTTTTGGTAGGTCAGAGCGTCGTCGCGTATCAGCCATTGACCCACCCACTCCTATCGACTTGTAGCCTGTCAAACTTGCCGCGAAGCTCAATACCGAGTGCAGCGCATTCAATTCGCAGCTTGCGGGTTTCGTCCATCTGCCGCTCTGAAGACGGGGATATTTCGTTGGCGCGACTTCGAAACGCCTTCACCTTGTCAGTCGCCTCAAGGGAGTCGGCAATATGCTCTTCAACCCGTTCAATAAATTGCCTGAACCTACTATTCGACAGGTTGTCAGGGCCCATCGCCATTGCGCGTGAAGTTGCAGCCACCTTCGTGTTGGCGCCGAGAAAGTAGAGCTTTGCCGACTCGGCCTCCACCTCTGCGACAGCCAGGGTCAAACGCTCCAGCTCAAGTGCAAACTCATCTGCAACCGCTTTTTCAGCCAGAGATTTGGCCAGGTTGTGTGCTTCGGTTGCGGTACTCCAGGCCCAGTAAGCGGCAGCAGCACTTACCGCACTAGAGAACGCCGACAAGTAGTCTGTGAAGTTGGACATGCTCCCCCCTGGTTGTTGGGGGCGAACGTTATCCGGTCCTTATGCTGGTGGGCAACTTTTAGAGAGCCGCAGCAGAGCCCTTGCCGCAGTGGATGTTCATCTGGTTGGGTGCTTTTGAGAAACAGGGGATTTGGCGATTCCCGGTCTCTCAAACTCAACTCAGATGAACACAACAACCTATTGGGCCTTCACAGCCAGGCCGCGTAGCGCAGTTCATTGCGCAATGCCATGGCTAGCCTACTTCTATCAGGCTGCCATCGCGGTTTTGCAGGATTTCCCCAGATGCCAAAAATGCTTCAAACCCGCCGGCGCCGCAGCGCCACGAAGCCGAGCGTGGCGGCGGCCAGCGACAGCAGTGCCAGCGCCCACTCGCCCAGCGTGGGGACGGGGGTGATGCCCAGACCGGGCGGCGGCGGGGTGCAGGCGGCATGCCAGGGCGTCTCGCCCGTGGCCACGTTCCAGTCGTTGCTGACGGAGGGCGTGAGGTGGTTGGGGCAGAGCTGCGAATCATTGGTGAGCAGCGAATTGGGCGCTGCGGGCACGGGACCGGTGAGCAGGTTGTTGTTCACATACAGGCGCTGCAAACCCGGGGGCAGCGCAGGAATGCTGCCCGTGAGCTGGTTGTAGCTCAGGCCCAGTTGCTCCAACGCGGGCGCGCCGGCCAGCGAGGGGATGGCGCCCGTGAACTGGTTTTGGCGCAGCCCCACCACCTGCAGCGCGGGCAGGTTGTCGAATGGCGGAAGGCTGCCGCTGAACTGGTTGTTGAGGGCGTAGTACCGCTCCAGGTGCTGCAGCCCGGCGGGGGCGGGCAGCGCACCTGTGAACTGGTTGTTGCCGATGCTAAAGAACTCCAGTTGTGCCAGGCCCGCGATGGCCGGCACGGGGCCTGCCAGTTGGTTGTTGTACAGGTCGATGGCCTGCAGGTCCGGCAGCACCGACCAGTCGGGCAGCGGCGTGTTCGCGGGACTGACCAGGTGGTTGGACGAGAACTCCAGCCTCGTGACAGTGTCGCCCGTGCAGACCACGCCGTACCAAGTGCACTCGGTGCCGACGGCGCCGCCCCAGTTGTCCTGCTGTGTCCAGTTCGCGCCCCCGGTGGCGGCGTAGAAGTCCAACAGGTATTGCCGCTGCGATGCGGGAATGTCGGCCTGGGCACTGCCTGCGGCCAGCAGGGCAATGAGGGTTAGAAAGCGGCGGAGTAGAGAGGCTGTCATGGTGATGGTTCTTCTATGAAATAGATAGCTGCTTGTGCTTGGTGGGCGGGCGCTGGAGGCCAATAAGGCTTCAGAACCTACGCCGCTGCAGCGCGCCCAGGCCCAGCGCGGCGGCGGTGAGCGCGAGTAGAACCAGTGCCCATTCGCCCAGCGTGGGCACGGCCGTGGTGCCGCCCAGCCCCGGCGGCGGGGCGGTGCAGTTGTCGTACCAAGGTGTTTCGCTTGTGGCCGCATCCCACGCCGGGCTGTTCGAGGGCGTGAGGTAGTTGGGGCAGAGGTGCGAGTCGCCGGCGTCCAGCGCGTTGGGGGCAGCGGGTACGGGGCCGGTGAGTTGGTTGTTGCTCACGTTCAGCCGAAGCAGCCCCGGCGGCAGGACGGGGATGCCTCCCGTTAGCTGGTTGTTCTGCAGGGCCAAGGTTTCCAGGGTAGACACGTCGGTGAGCGGTGGAATGGGGCCGGTCAGCTGGTTGTCACGCGCCGTGAATCGGGTGAGCGCCGGGAGGTCGAAAAGCGCTGGAATGCTGCCGCTGAACTGGTTCGCGTTGACGTTGTAGGCATCCAGGTGCTGCAGTCCGGCAGGGGTGGGCAGCGCACCGGTGAACTGGTTGACGGCGACGTTGAAGTCCTGCAACTGCGCAAGGCCCGCAATGGCGGGCGCGGGGCCCGTCAATTGGTTGTTGCCCAAGGCGATTCTTTGCAGATCAGGCAGCGCCGCCCAGTCGGGCAATGGCACGCCCACGGAATTGACCAAGTGATTGCTGCTCAGATGCAGCTCAGTGACGGTGGTGGCACCCCCATCGCACGTTACGCCGTGCCAATTGCACTCGGTGCCTGCGCCGCCGCCCCAGCCGGTGTTGTCGATCCAGGTGGGGCCACCGGTGGCAACATACAAATCCAGCAGGTACTGCCGCTGCGATGCTGGGATGGCGGCCTGTACGCTGCCTGCGGCCAGCAGGGCGAGGATGACGGAAAGGCCGCCGAAACGGCGCAAAGAACGAAAAGGGTGAAGAAATGTGCTTGTCATGGCACAGCCTATTCTGGGAATAGGGCCGTGCGGTGTCGTTGTCGATAACGACAAATGACTGGTTCAAAACGACATAAAGCGCAAAGGCTCCTGGCGTTGCGTGCGCAACGCCCAATACGCAACCTGCGTTGCGCACCTCGGTCGGCGTCGTGCCGAAGCGCCGCTTGAAGGCCCGGCTGAAGGCGGAGAAGTCGTCGAAGCCGCTGTGTTGCACGATCTGCAGCACCAGGCGGTGGCGCTGGCGGGGATCGGCCAGCGCGGCGCGCGCGGTCGAGCCGTGCGTCGCACACGAAGTCGGAAAAGCAGATGCCCTCGGGCGCGAACAGGCGCTGCAATTGGCGCGGGCTGAGGTGGTGGGCGCAATGAGCTACCGAGCGGCAGCTAACTGGAGCACATCCGGCCACCGCACGGTCGCGCGCCGGCAGGGCCGGGGCGCTACGCCGCCCCGCCCGCGAGGCCCGGCGCCTGCAAATCCTCTCGGCTCTGCAGATAGGCCAGCACGGCGGCGCGATCCCCCTGGAACAAGGTGCGGCCGGCGCGGTGGTGGCGCTGGTAGGCGTACATGGGGTCGTAGTAGCCGCGCAGCAGCGTGGCGATCCAGTCGCGGTGGGCGGCCACCTCGCCATGGGAGGCCTGTGCGGCAAGCGCGCGGGCCATGATGGAGCGCAAGGCTTGGTGGCGGTCGCCACCCAGGCGTTTTGCCAGCTTGTCCAGGTTCTCCAGCAAACGGGCCGAGAACGCCGCGAAGCCGGGCAGAGCGCCCAGCGCGGCTTGAAACTGTGCGCATGCGTCCACCACATAGTCGCGCAGGATGCGCTCGACGCGGGCATCGAACGGCTCTTCCAGCAGCACCAGCGGCGCCTGCTCCAGGCGCAGTCGCAGGGGCAGCGGCACCGCACAGCGCCCGATGTGACGCCCCTCATCCTCGACGACAAAACCGGCGTGCCCGGCCGCGCGCTTGCGAAGCATGTCGACGGCAAACTGGTTCTCGAAGTTGATCTGGGCGGGCTGCCCGGTCACGCGCTGGCCGAAGCTGGAGCCCCGGTGGTTGGCATGGTGTTCCAGGTCCAGCCCGCAGGGCAGTTGCGCGATCAGTTCCGTCTTGCCGGTGCCCGTGAGGCCGCCCAGCACCACGAACGCGCACTCCTGGGCCGCAGCCTGGGTGGTCTGCAGCAGGAAGCCGCGCAGCGCCTTGTAGCCGCCCGCCACGCGGGGGTAGGCGATGCCGGCCTCGGCCTGCAGCCATTGCTGCGTGATCTGCGAACGCAGGCCGCCGCGAAAGCAATACAGCACGCCCTGCGGATGGGCCTGTGCAAACGCCGCCCAGGCCGCGATGCGCGCACGCTTGACCTCGCCGGACACCAGCGAGTGGCCCAGCGCAATCGCCGCCTGCTGGCCCCGCTGCTTGTAGCAGGTGCCCACCTGCTGGCGCTCGCTGTCGTTCATCAGCGGCAGGTTGATGGCACCGGGAAAGGCGCCTTGGCCGAACTCCACCGGGGCGCGCACATCCATCAGCGGCACATCGGCCAGGAAGATGTGCCGGTAGTCGGCCACGGTCTTCATGGTCAGGCCACCACGACGGCGTGGCTTTGCTGCGCCACCAGGTGCCCGATGGGCTGCAACTGCGCCAGGCCGCATTCCGCCGCAGTGCGCAGAAACTCTTGCTCTCCATCGGGCGCTACGGCGACCAGCAGGCCGCCGCTGGTCTGCGGGTCGCACAGTAGCTGCCCTTGCGACGCTGTCAACGGCGCGATCCGGGCGCCGTAGCTGTCGAAGTTGCGCTGGGTGCCGCCGGGCACGCAGCCCTCGGCGAGGTAATGTTCCACGCCCGGCAGTCGCGGCACGGCGGCCTCGTCGATCACCGCCGTGAGGCCGCTGCCGTCCGCCATTTCGACCAGGTGGCCCAAGAGGCCAAAGCCCGTGACGTCCGTCATGGCGTGCACGCCCGGGAGCCGGCCAAACCGGCTGCCGGGTTGGTTGAGGGTACACATCAGGTCACGCGCACGGCCCACGTCCTCGGGCCGCAGTTGGGACTTTTTCTCGGCCGTGGTGAGGATGCCGATGCCCAGCGGCTTGGTCAGGTAGAGGCGGCACCCTGCGGTGGCGGTGTCGTTGCGCTTCATGTGGCGCCGCTCCACCACGCCGGTCACGGCCAGGCCAAAGATGGGCTCCGGCGCGTCGATGGAGTGCCCGCCCGCCAGCGGAATGCCGGCCGCATCGCAGGCCGCCCGGCCGCCGCGCACCACTTCGCGCGCCACCTCCGGCGGCAGCAGGTTCACCGGCCAGCCGAGGATGGCGATGGCCATCAGCGGGTCGGCACCCATGGCGTAGATGTCGCTGATGGCGTTGGTGGCGGCAATGCGGCCAAAGTCGAACGGGTCGTCGACGATCGGCATGAAGAAGTCGGTGGTGGAGACCACGCCGCGTTCGTCATCCAGCGCGTACACCGCCGCGTCGTCGCGCGAAGCGTTGCCCACCCACAGGCGCGGGTCCAGGTGCTGGGCGCCGCTGCCCGCAAGGATCACGTCCAGCACCTTGGGGCTGATCTTGCAGCCGCAGCCCGCGCCGTGGCTGTACTGGGTGAGACGGATGGGCGCGGACCCGGGTGCGTTTTCGGAAGGGGTGGCAGGGGAGGTCATCCCCCGATTGTCCCGAAACTGCGGGCCGCTGCCATTGCGGCGCCGCAACGCTGGGCCTGTCAGGCTACTGGGGCCAAAAAGTGAGCCTGCACAGAAACTATCCGCTCAAGTCGGAGCAAGCTCCGACACTCCGCCCATATACGGGCGGAGAACGGCCGGAACCTCGACGGTTCCGTCCGCGCGCTGGTAGTTTTCCAGCACTGCCACCAGCGTGCGGCCGACGGCCAGGCCGGAACCGTTCAGGGTGTGCAGCAGCTCGTTCTTGCCCTGGGCGTTCTTGAAGCGGGCCTGCAGGCGGCGGGCCTGGAAGGCTTCGCAGTTGCTCACCGAGCTGATCTCACGGTAGGTGTTCTGCGCGGGCAGCCACACTTCCAGGTCGTAGGTCTTGGCGGCGCCAAAGCCCATGTCGCCGGTGCACAGGCTCATCACGCGGTAGGGCAGGCCCAGCTTTTGCAGGATGGCCTCGGCGTGGAGGGTCATCTCTTCCAGCGCTTCGTAGCTCTTGTCGGGGTGCACGATCTGCACCATCTCGACCTTGTCGAACTGGTGCTGGCGGATCATGCCGCGCGTGTCGCGGCCATAGCTGCCCGCTTCGGAGCGGAAGCACGGCGTGTGGGCCGTGAGCTTGATGGGCAGCTCGGATTCGGCTACCACCACGTCGCGCACGAAGTTGGTCAGCGGCACTTCGCTGGTGGGGATGAGGTACAGGGCCGCGTTGTCGGGCACGGGTTCGCCGTCCTGGCCGCCCTTCTTGGCGGCGAACAGGTCGCCTTCAAACTTGGGCAGCTGGCCGGTGCCCTTGAGCGAGTCTGCATTGACGGCATAGGGCACGTAGCACTCGGTGTAGCCGTGCTCCTGGGTCTGCACGTCCAGCATGAACTGGCTGAGCGCGCGGTGCAGGCGGGCAATCGGCCCCTTCATCACCGTGAAGCGCGAGCCCGAGAGCTTGACGCCCATGTCGAAATCCAGACCCAGCGGCGTGCCCACGTCCACATGGTCCTTCACTTCGAAATCGAAAGCGGGCACCGTGCCCCAGCGGCGCACTTCCACGTTGCCGTGCTCGTCGCTGCCCACGGGCACGCTTTCGTGCGGCAGGTTGGGCACGGCCACCAGCATGGCCTGCAGCTCGGCCTGGATCTGCTCCAGGCGCGCGGCGGACTGTTCCAGCTCCACCTTGGACGCTGCCACCTGGGCCTTGGCGGCCTCGGCACCGTCCTTGTCGCCCTTGCCCATCAGCATGCCGATCTGCTTGGACAGCTGGTTGCGCTGGGCTTGCAGCTCCTCCGTGCGGGTCTGCAGCGTCTTGCGCTCGGACTCCAGGGCCTGGAAGGCTTCCACGTTCAGGAAGGCCTGGGGCTTTTTGCGGGTTTCCAGCCGCGCGATGGCGGTGTCAAGGTCTTTGCGGAGGAGGAGGATGTCAAGCATTGCAGGATTTTAAAGGGGTGGTCGGCCCTGACTCAGCCCAGGCTGGCGGGATCGAAATTGGCGCCGCAGAGGATGAGGGCCACGGTCTCGTGCGGCGCGGGGCGGTAGGAGCCGGTCTGCAGCGCCGCCAGCCCCAGGGCGGCGGCCGGCTCCACGGCCAGTTTCAGCTCTTTCCACAGCCACAGCTGCGCCGCGCGGATGGCGTCGTCCGGCAGCAGCAGCGCGTCGTGCACGTGGCGCTGGCTCACCGCCCAGCCGATGCCACCGATGCGGCGCGCGCCCAGCGAGTCGGCGGCGATGCCGCCCACCTCCACGTCCACCGGCTGGCCGGCGGCGCGGGCGGCGTGCAGCGTGGGGGCGCGCTCGGGCTCCAGGGCGATGACGCGGGCGCGGCTTTCCACCCAGGCGGCCACGCCGCCGACGAGGCCACCGCCACCCACGCTCACCAGCAGGCTGTCGGGCAGGCGGCGGGCCTGCTCTTCGATCTCCAGCGCCAGGGTGCCGGCCCCGGCCACCACTTCGGGCTGGTCGTAGGCATGGGCCTGCAGCGCGCCCGTGGCCTGTTGGCGGGCCACGCAGGCCTCGTAGGCCTGGGCATAGGCGGCGCCGGTCACCACAACCTCGGCGCCCAGCGCGCGCAGGCGGGCGCGCTTGGCCTCGGGCGAGACCTCGGGCACGAACACCTCGCAGCGCACACCCAGGGCCTGCGCCGCGGCCGCCACGGCAATGCCGGCGTTGCCGCCGGAGGCGATGATCACGCCGCTGTCGGGCACGGGGTTGGCCAGCAGGCGGTAGAGCATGCCCCGCGCCTTGAAGCTGCCGCCCACCTGCAGGTGCTCCAGTTTGAGCCAGACCTCGGCGCAGTCCACGCCCAGCGACCGGCCCGACAGGCGCATCAGCGGCGTGGTGCGCAGGAAGTCGGGGCGGGCGGCAAGCTGCTGGCGGGCAGCCGCGATGGCGTTGCGGTCGATCATGCGGGACTCCAGGGGCGTGCGGGCAAAGCCGGGCAGTGTAGGGCAACGCCCGGCCCCGGCGCGGCGCGGGGTTGCTCTCCTGCGCTGCCGCAACACGCGGATACACCAAGCCCTGCAGCTGCCGCGCCGCCCTGCCGATAACATGGCCACGGCGGCCCTGGCGCGAACCCTGCGCGGTTCACGGGCCCGCCAGCAGGAGAAAAGCATGTTCTTTGTGTTCGGCCCCTCGGGCCAGATGTACCGGGGCGGTCCGGAAAACCTCGCCCAGATCGCGCCGGTGCGGCGCGTGCAGCGGCCGCAGGCGTTGCGCACCCGGGTCCTGGACAGTGCGCCGGGCGACACCGTGCCCGCCTTCGCGCCGGGGGCCGCCGCCCCCGGCCGGGCCGCGGCCCCGGCGCCGCCGGCGGTGAACCTGCGGCTGCAGGACGCCGTGAGCGCCTATGTCCAGACCGAGCAGGGCCCGCAGCCTGCGCGCCAGCCGCTGACCCAGGTGCGCGATGTGATGACCTCGGGGGGCCTGAGCGTGCGCCCGGACGTGCGGGTGAACGATGCCTGGCAGACCCTGGCCGAGCACCAGGTGGCGCAGGCCCCGGTGGTGGATGCGCAGGGACGCGTGATTGGGCTGCTGCTGCGGGCCGACATGGCGCCGCTGGATCTGCTGCCCGAACCGGGCGCCGTCAAGCAGGCCATCGACCTGGCGCGCCGGCCGGTGTCGCAGGTGATGGTGAGCCCCGTGCCCGCCGTGGCGGCCGATACCGAGCTGCGCCGCGTGGCCGCCGTGCTGCTGGAGACCGGCCTGCCGGGGCTGCCGGTGACGGACGAGGCAGGGCTGCTGGCCGGCTTCATCTCCCGCACCGACATCCTGCGGGCGGTGGCGTCCGACCCACCGCTGGACCTGTGGATCGGGCCCGCAGTGTCGCTGTAGCCCTGGATTACAAGCAAAAACGGCCTCTAGCGCCCGCCCATCAAGCGCAAGCAGCTATCAATTCAGGAGCAAACCAACCCGACACGGCGCGTCAGCGCGCGGCCGGGCCGGTTTCGGGGGTGCGCTCGGTGATCTGCAGGCCGGTGGCCGCGTCGATCTTCAGGCCCTTGGGCAGGGGGAACTTGATGGTTTCCTCGATGCCGTCCATCTTGCGCACCGACACCGCGCCCAGCGCCTTGATGCGGTCGGCCACGGCGCTCACCAGCACTTCAGGGGCGGAGGCGCCGGCCGTGAGGCCCACGCGGGCCACGCCGTCGAACCACTCGGTGCGCAGCTCGTCGGCCGAATCCACCATGTAGGCGCGCGTGCCCAGCCGCGCCGCCAGCTCGCGCAGGCGGTTGCTGTTGGAGCTGGTGGGGCTGCCCACCACGATGACCAGATCCACCTGCGGGGCCAGCAGCTTCACGGCGTCCTGCCGGTTCTGCGTGGCGTAGCAGATGTCCTGCTGCTTGGGCTCGCGCACACTGGGGAAGCGCGCGCGCACGGCGGCGGTGATCTCGGCGGCGTCGTCCACGCTCAGCGTGG
This sequence comes from Acidovorax sp., assembly GCF_021287135.1. Classification (GTDB taxonomy): domain Bacteria; phylum Pseudomonadota; class Gammaproteobacteria; order Burkholderiales; family Burkholderiaceae_C; genus Acidovorax. Next base: position 305,915 of record NZ_JAJTBB010000085.1, on the reverse strand, counting down.
TCTGCGTCACCACGGCCAGCTTGGCGGTCTGCGCGGGCTGCACGCGGGCCACGTCCTGCACGTCCTCCACCAGATGGATGCCGTGGTCGAGCTGGCCCATGGTGCCTTCCACCTCGGGATGGCCCTTGTGGCCGATCATGATGAACTCGTAGCCCTCCTTGGCGAGCTTGGCCACCTCGACGTGGACCTTGGTCACCAGCGGGCAGGTGGCGTCAAAGATGCTGAAGCCCCGCGCCTGGGCCTCCTGCTGCACGGCGCGGCTCACGCCGTGGGCGCTGAACACCAGCGTCGCGCCGGGAGGCACCTCCGACAGCTCCTCGATGAAGATCGCGCCCTTCGCCTTCAGGTCGTTCACCACATAGGTGTTGTGCACGATCTCGTGGCGCACGTAGATAGGTGCGCCGAACTTCTGCAGGGCCCGCTCCACGATCTCGATCGCGCGATCCACGCCGGCGCAAAAGCCGCGCGGTTCGGCCAGCAGGATTTCCTGTGGTCCTGGCATCACAGGACCCCGATGAGTTCAACCTCGAACGTCACCGGCTGGCCGGCCAGCGGGTGGTTGAAGTCGAACAGCACAGCGCCGTCTTCGCGCACCTGCGCCACCGCGCCGGCGTAGCTGCCCTGCCCGTCGGGCGTGGGGAACTGCACCACGTCGCCCACGCTGTACTGCTCGTCCGGGTCGCCCAGCTCGTTCAGCAGCTTGCGCGCCACCCACTGGACCATGTCGGCGTTGCGCTCGCCGAAGGCCTCGCCGGCGGGCAGCTCGAACGTGGTGCGCGTGCCCTCGGCCAGGCCCAGCAGGCGCTGCTCCATGGCCGGCGACAGCTCGCCCGTGCCCAGCGACAGGGTGGCCGGCTTGTCGGCAAAGGTGTTGATCACATCGCCGGCAGGGCCCGAGAGGCGGTAGTGCAAGGTGAGAAAGGAGCCCGGCTGGACAGTGGGCAAAGCGGCAGCGGTAGTGGTCATGGCAGTCTCGATAAACTCCTGCGATTGTAGAAAACCGGGCAAAACCCTACCCCGCCACCGCTGCGGGCGCGTCCCCTGTCCACCTGTTCCATGGCCATCAAGCACCTGCCCGCCGACGCCCAGCCCCGTGAAAAACTCCTGGCCCGCGGCCCCGCCGCACTGGCCGACGCCGAGCTGCTGGCCATCCTGCTGCGCACCGGCATCGTCGGCAAGGGCGTGCTGCAGATGGCCGAGGAACTGCTGGAGCCGCCGGCCGTGGACGCCGCCACCGGCGCCGTCCGCGGTGGATTTGGCGGCATCGCCGGGCTGCTGCACGCGGGCGCGGCCGATCTGGAGCGCATCAAGGGCCTGGGCCCCGCCAAGCGCGCCGAGCTGGTGGCCGTGCTGGAGCTGGCCCGCCGCGCACTGGCCCAGCAGCTGCGCGAGCGCGAAGTGTTCAGCTCGCCGCAGGCCGTCAAGCACTACCTGCAGCTGCACCTGTCGGCCAAAGGGCACGAGGTGTTTGCGGTGCTGTTCCTGGACGCGCAGAACCGCCTGGTGGCCATGGAGGAGCTGTTTCGCGGCACGCTCACCCAGACCAGCGTGTACCCGCGCGAGGTGGTGCTGCGCGCCCTGCACCACCAGGCCGCCGCCGTGGTGCTGGCCCACAACCACCCCAGCGGCAGCGTGCAGCCCAGCCGGGCCGACGAGGCCCTGACGCAAACGCTCAAGAGCACGCTGGCCCTCATCGATGTGCGCGTGCTCGACCACGTCATCGTCGCCCCCGGCCAGGCGCTGTCCATGGCCGAGCAGGGTCTGGTCTGAAGCCCATGGCCTCGAACGCTCCTGGGTCCCCGCCCCGCCGCCCCCGGCCACGGCTGCGGCTGCGTACTGGCGGCCTGGCCACCGCCGTGCTGGCCGCCCTGTGGGCCGCCACCGCCCTCCTGCTGCCCGCCTGCACCGCGCCCGCCGTGCCGCCCACGCCGCAGGTCACGCCCTCCGCCTGCGGGGCGCAGCAGGCCGCACCGTGCCTGCGCCTCATTGGCGCGGTGGCGCTGCCGCACCGCTGGAACGTGGGCGGCACCGCCGTGGGCGGCCTCTCGGGCGTGGACTACGACGCGGAGCACGACCAGTACCTGCTGCTGTCCGACGACCGATCGGCCGTGGACCCCGCCCGCGCCTACACCGCCCGCATCCGCTACACCGCCGACACGCTGGCCCCGCCCGAGTTCACCGGCGTCATCACCCTGCGCAGCCCCTCCGGCCAGCCCTACGCGCCCCGCCTGCGTGCCGTCGAAGGCACGGACGTGCCCGACCCCGAAGCCGTGCGCTGGCTGCCCGGCGGCGGCGCCTTCCTGTGGACCAGCGAAGGCGACTTCGCCCGCGGTTTCGGCCCCGCCCTGCGCTCCACCCGGGCCGCCGACGGCGCGCTGCTGCGCGACTACGCGCTGCCGGCTTCGTTCGCGCCCCGCAAAGCAGAAAAGTCCGGCCCGCGCGACAACGCCACGCTGGAGGGCCTGGCCCTGTCGCCCGACGGGCGCATCGCCTGGCTGGCCATGGAAGGCCCCTGGGTGCAGGACGGCCCGCGCGCCACCCCCGCCAGCGGCGGCGCCCCGGTGCGCATCACCGCCATCGACGTGGAGACCGGCCGCGCCCTGCGCCAGATCACCTACCCGCTGGACCCGGTGCCCCACGCCAGCCCCCTGCCCGGCGGCTACACCACCAATGGCGTGAGCGAGATCCTGGCCGACGGCCCGGACCACCTGCTGGTGCTGGAGCGTGCCTACACGCTGGGCGTGGGCACCTCGGTGCGCCTGTATCGCATCGCGCTGGCCAGCGCCAGCGACACGCTGGGCCTGCCCGCCCTGGCCGCTGGCAACCACACGCCCGCCACCAAGACGCTGGTGGCCGACTTTGCACAGCTGGGCCTGCCCCACGTGGACAACATCGAGGGCATGGCCTGGGGCGCGCCGCTGCCGGCCGTGGCCGGGGGCGCGCGCGTGCTGGTGTTCGTGAGCGACGACAACTTCAACCCCGCGCAGACCACGCAGTTCATTGCGGCGGAATACCGGGTGCACTGACTCGGAGAAAGCCGCGCCCGGGCCGCAGCAGCGCCCGCATGCGGTACAACCGAGCCTTCCATGAGCGCGTTCCAAGCCCGATCCCTGCAAGACCTGCAAGCCCTGCGCAAAGCCCTCGCCGAGCGGGCCGCGCGCGAGGCACGGCTGCAGCAAGAGCGCGCCGAGGCCGAGCGCCGCGCCCGGGCCGAGCAGAACCTGTTCCAGACCGCCGTGGGCCCGGTGCAGGCCTTGAAAGGCCAGCACGACCGCCGCTGGCACACCCCCGAGCCGCCCGAACCCCTGCCCGTGCAGCACTGGCTGGACGAGGAGCGCGTGCTGCGCGAATCCATCAGCGACGAGTTCGACGTGTCCACCCTGCTGGACGTGGACGACCAGCTGAGCTTTCGCCGCACCGGCATCGGCCGCGAGGTGACGCACAAGCTGCGCGCCGGGCACTGGAGCATTCAGCGCCAGCTGGACCTGCACGGCCTGCGCACGGACGAGGCGCGCGAGGCGCTGGGCAACTTCATCCGCCTGGCCCACCGCACCGGCCTGCGCTGCGTGCGCGTGGTGCACGGCAAGGGCCTGGGATCGCCGGGCAAGACGCCGGTGCTCAAGGGCCGGGTGCAGCGCTGGCTGGTGCAGAAGAAAGAGGTGCTGGCCTTTGTGCAGGCCCGCCCGGCGGACGGCGGGGCGGGCGCGCTGGTGGTGCTGCTGCAGCCGGGGCGCCGGCGGCTGGGCGGTGGCTCGTAAAGTTTGAGCCAAATCGCCCTGCAGCGCTTGTCCAGCAAGCGCAAGCAGCTATCAACTATATAGCAATCAACCGACCTGGATCACTTCGACAGGTCGATGCGGTACTTGGCCGTGCCCTTGCCCGAGCCATCGTCGGCCGCCACCAGCGACACGTTCGCCAGGCCCGCGGCCTGCGCCACGGGCAGCGCGTTGGCGCCCGAGCTGAACACCACCGGGCCGGCCACGTTCGCCTTGGCAAAGCGCCAGCTCTTGGCTGCGCCGTTGGCGGCGCGCGTCACGGCGGGGTTCTTGCGGATGTAGTCGATCACCACGTCGCGGTTCGCGTCCGGCGAGGCCCAGATGGTGCCCGAGCCGTCGAGCTTGTCGATGAAGCTCTTGCCGCTGGTGGCGCGGTAGTTGTTGGTGGCGATGACGAACTCCTGCGCCACGTCGATAGGCTTGCCCAGGTACGTGAGGTTCTTGATGCGGCTGCCCACCGGCTGGGTCACGTCGATCTCGTACTGCACGTCCGGCGTGGTGAACATGTCGAAGTTGTAGCCGGGGAACGTGCTGATGAGCGGCTGCTCGGTGGTCTTGGCCGGGTCGATCTGGTTGAAGCGCTTGGCGGCCGCCTCCAGCCAGTTCTTGATGTCGCCACCGTTCACCTTCACCGCATACACCGTGTTCGGGTACAGGTACAGGTCGGCCGCGTTGTTGATGGCCAGCGGGCCCACGGCCACGTCGGTGTAGTCCGCACCGCCCTGGAAGCCGCTCTTGAACGGCGCGCTCACCGACAGCACGGGCAGCTGCGCGTACTGCGGCAGGCTGGCCTTGAGGTAGGCCGCCACGTACGCCTGCTGGGCCTGGTTGACGATCTGGATCGCGCCCGGGTCGCCCACATCGGCGAACAGCGTGCTCATGCGGAAGTCGGTCTGGCCGATGGGCGTCTTCACGTACTGGATGGCCGCCTGGTGCTGCGTCTCGATCAGCGGGGCGATGGCCGGGTCGGCGTCCACCGTCACCGTGGCGCCCGCGGCGTTCTTGCTCTGGATATTGCGCAGTTCCGCCTTGCTGGCGGCCTTGTTGACCACCCACTTGCTGCCGTCCCACTGCAGCGCCAGTTGCACCACGCCCAGCGCCTTGCCCCAGGAGCTGGCCATGACGGCCGGCACGCCGTTCACCGTGCCGGCCTTGTGGTCCACGCCCGGCAGGTTGAAGCTGGGGGTGGCCGCCGTGTCGGGGAACACGCCGTGCTGGTGGCCCATCACCATGGCATCGATGCCGGCCACCTTGGACAGGTGCAGGCCGGGGTTCTCCATGGTGGCCGTATACGGCGCGTTGTCCATGCCGCCGTGCAGCAGCGCCACGACCACATCGGCGCCCTTGGCGCGCAGTTCGGGCACGTACTTGGTGGCGGCTTCCACCGCGCCTTCGGTGGTGATCTTGCCTTCGAGGTAGCGCTTGTCCCAGTTCATGATGCCGGGGGTGGTGAAGCCGATCACGCCGATCTTGATGGGCAGCTTCACTTCCTTGCCGTCGGCGCCCTTGGCCACCAGCGTGCGCTCCAGCAGCGTGTAGGGCTGCACCAGCGGCTTCTTCGTCTTGCTGCTGACCACGTTAGCCAGCACGATGGGGTAGCCCGCGCCGGCGCACTTCTTGGCGGCATCGACGCCGTCCACGTCCAGCCCGCCGCCCAGCACCTGGTTCAGGAAGGGCAGGCCGTAGTTGAACTCGTGGTTGCCCAGCGTGCCGGCGTCAAAGCCCAACGCGCCCATGGCCTTGTACATCGACAGCTGCTGCGTGCACGGGATGGGGTTGACGGTGGCCTCGTAGTCGGCCAGGGCCGTGCCCTGGATGGTGTCGCCGTTGTCCACGAGCAGGGTGTTGGCGAACTCCTTGCGCGCGGCGCGCACCAGCGTGGCGGTGCGCTCGAAGCCGTAGCTCTTGTCGTCGGCCAGCTTGAAATAGTCGTAGCTGCGCACGTTGAAGTGCAGGTCGGTGGTCTCCAGCACGGCCAGCGTGGCGGTGGCGCCCGCAGCGGTGCTGCCGTTGTCGCTGCCGCCACCGCAGGCCGCCAGCGATGCAGCCAGCGCCACCACGCCCAGTGCGGCCACACGGCGTGAAACCTGCGAAGGAGAGATCAAAAAGCCCAGAGTGCGTTCCGACATGAACAGTCCCCGTTTGAAACAAGGGACCGAGTGTCTGGGCCGGGTTTGACAGCGGTGTGACGTGGCAAGGTGCCGCAACACCCGCGTTGCGGGCAACGGTCACGGGCCTTGCGGCGGCTCAGTCGATGCGGCGCACGTCGCCGTTGTGCGGCGAGGCACTTTCGTGGAACAGGTCTTCCAGGAACTGTGCCAGCTCCTGCTCGGCCACAAAATCGGGGATGACAAAGCCCGCGGGTGTGCGCTTGCCGTCCCCGCCCACGCGGTAAGCCTGCCACAGCGCGCCCTCGCGCCGTACCTCGACGATGCGGCCAAACACGTTGAAGCGGGGGTGAGCCGGTGCGCCCATGGGAAACGCTCCTTCAAGCGGCTGGAGGTGCAGCCACGGTGGCCGCGATCAGGTCCACCTCCACCGTGGCGCTCTTGGGCAGCTGCAGCACACCCACCGAGGTGCGCGTGTGCGCCCCGGCCTCCCCCAGCACTGCAAACAAGACCTCGGACGCCCCATCCGCCACCTCGCTTTGTTGCGTGAAGCTGGGCGCCGACTGCACATACACCGTGATGCGCAAGATGGACTGCACCGCATCCAGCGACCCGAGCGCGCGCTGCAGCAGCGCCAGCGCGCGCATGGCGCACACCTTGGCCGCCTTCTGTGCGTCGGCCAGCGACGCGCCGGCTCCCGCCGCGCCCGTGACCACCACGGTATCGCCCACACGGGGGATCTGCCCGCTCAGGTAGATGTGGTGGCCGTCGCGCACCAGCGGCACATAGTTGCCGCCGATCTTGATCTCTCCATCAAAGCTGTATCCCAGGGCCAGCGCCTGTTCCTGAAAACGGGCATCGCGTAACAGGGTCATGGTGGTTTTCGCTCCTTGAGTTGAATGGACGGCGCCGGGCCGGCGGCAGCCTGCGCGGGTCACACGCCCTTGTTGCGCATCCAGTCGGCCGTGCCCATGAAGCTCTCCTTGAGCCGCGCCCGCAGCTGCGGCGGCACGCCGGTCTCGCCCATGGCCTGGTCCATGCAGGCCACCCACTGGTCGCGCTCCTTGATGCCGATGGAAAACGGCAGGTGGCGCATGCGCAGGCGCGGGTGGCCGAAGCGGCTTTGGTAGTAATCAGGCCCGCCCAGCCAGCCGCACAGAAACCAGAACAGCTTCTGGCGCGCGGAGTCCAGGTCGCTGCCGTGGGCGGCGCGCAGCTCGGTGTAGGCGGGTTCCAGGTCCATCAGGTCGTAGAAGCGTTCGACCAGTGCATGCACCCGCTCCTCGCCGCCAATCCAGTCGTAGGGCGTGGCAGCGGCCTGCGCTGCCGTGGAGGCTTCGGTGGAATCAGAATTCATGGCAAATCAGGCTCCAGCGCTTTTGCAGCAAGCGCAAACAGCTATCAATTTTATAGTCCTCGACAACCATCACTCAGCGGCGCGCCGCAGGGTGTCCACCACCGGCCGCAGCAGCACCTCGCGCAGCCCCCACCAGCCGGCCGCCAGCGCCAGCAAGGCCCCGGCAATGGCGCCGGCCAGCGGCACCCAGGGCGCCGCCGTCCAGGTGAAGTCAAACACAAAGCGCGCCAGCGCCCAGCCCACGGCCACGGCCACGGCGCTGGCCAGAAAGCCCGCCAGCAGGCCCACGCCAGCCAGTTCGGCGCGCTGCACCTGCCGCAGCAGGCTGGCCCGCGCCCCCACGGCGCGCATGATGGCGTATTCGCGGGCGCGCTCTTCGCGCGTGGCGGTGACGGCGGCAAACAGCACCACCAGCCCGGCGGCCAGCGTGAAGGCGAACAGGAACTCCACGGCGCGGATCACCTGGTCCAGCACGCGCTGCACCTGCGCGATGGTGGCGCCCATGTCCACGTTGGTGATGTTGGGAAACTGCCGCACCAGGGCGTTGTCAAAGCCCTGCACCTCCGGCGCGCGGTAGGCCGCCAGGTAGGTGACCGGCACGTCCGGGAGCCCCGCCACCGGGTACATCACGAAGAAGTTGGCCCGCATGGAGCCCCAGTCCACCTTGCGCAGGCTGGTGATGCGCGCCTCGCTCTGCACGCCGCCCATGTCGAACCGCAGGCGGTCGCCCAGCTTCAGGCCCAGCGTCTCGGCAATGCCTTCCTCCACACTGATGGCGCCCTCCTCCCCCGGCGTCCACTGCCCTGCCACGATCGGGTTGTGGGCCGGGGCCTCGAGCGCGTTGGACAGGTTGAACTCGCGGTCCACCAGGCGCTTGGCGCGGTCGTCGGTGTAGTGGTCCGGGCTCACGGCCTGGCCGTTCACGGCCACCAGGCGCCCGCGGATCATGGGATACCAGTCGTACCGGGCGACACCGCCGTCCTTGAGCGCCTGCTGGAACGCGTCGGCCTGGTCGGGCATGACGTTGATGACGAAGCGGTTGGGCGCATCGGGCGGCGTGGCCCGGCGCCAGCTGTCCACCAGGTCGGTGCGCAGCAGCACCAGCAGCACCAGCGCCAGCAGACCCACGGCCAGGCTGCTGACCTGCACCACGGCATAGGCCGGCCGGGCCGAGATCTGCCGCGTGGCCAGCACCAGCCAGCGCGGCGCGGTCGTTTCATTCACGCTCCTGCGCAGCAGCTTCACCGCCACCCACGACAGCCCCGCAAACAGCGCCACGGCCCCCGCGAAGCCCCCCACGGCAATGGCGCCCAGTTTGAGGTCGCTGCTCACGGCCAGCAGCAGGGCGGCAAAGCCGGCGATGCCCACGCCCAGCACCGCCAGCGACGCAGGCTTGAGCCCGCCCACATCACGGCGGATGACGCGCAGCGGCGGCACCTGGGCCAGCTGCAGCACGGGCGGCAGGCCAAACGCGAACAGCAGCGTGAGCCCCATGCCCAGCCCGAACGCCACAGGCCACAGGCTGGGCGGCGGCAGGGCCGATTCGACCAAGCCCGCCAGCAGCAGCACAAAGGCGTAGTGCACCGCGTAACCCAGCGCCACGCCCAGGCTGCTGGCAAACAGCCCCACCAGGGCGAATTCGGTGGTGTAGGCACCGGCGATGGTGCGCTGGCTCTGCCCCAGCACGCGCAGCATGGCCGAGGCGTCCAGGTGCTCGGCCGCAAAGCCGCGCGCGGCCAGCGCCACGGCCACGGCCGACAGCAGCGCGGCGAGCAGGGCCACGAGGCTGAGGAATTTCTGCGCCCGGTCCAGCGTCTGGCGCATTTCGGGGCGGCCGCTTTCCAGCGACTCCACGCGCACGCCATGCACCTCGGGCTTCTTGGCTTCGGCCACCGCCCATTCGTTGAAGGCCTTGACGGCGCCTGCCGGGCCGGCCACCGCAAAGCGGTAGGTCAGCCGGCTGGCGGGCTGCACCAGGCCGGTGGCCGGGAGGTCGGCCTCGTTGACCATCACGCGGGGCGCAAAGCTCATGAAGCCAGCCCCCCGGTCGGGCTCGATGACGATGATGCGCGCGATGCGCAGCTGCGAGTCGCCCAGCAGCAACCTGTCGCCCATGGCCAGGTTCAGCGATTCGAGGAGCGGGGCATCCACCCACACCTCGCCCCGGGCTGGAATGTCCCGCGTGGGCTGGTCCATGGCACCCGGCGCGTCCGCCACGGTGAGGCTGCCGCGCAGCGGGTAGCCGGGCGGCACGCTCTTGAGGGCCACCAGCTTGCTCGCGCCGCCCTGCGCGTCGCTGGCGCGGCCCATGGTGGGAAAACCCACCGTGGTCACGGTTTGCAGGCCCAGGGCCTTGGCCCGCTCGGCAAACGCGGGTGGCGTGGGGTTGTCGCTGGCCACCACGGCATCGCCGCCCAGCAACTGCAAGGCGTCGCGCTGCAGGCCGCCCTGCAGCCGGTCGGCAAAGAAGCCCACCGAGGTGAGGGCCGCCACCGCCAGCGTGACGGCCACGATCAGCAACCGCAGTTCGCCGGCACGCAGGTCGCGGGCCAGGGTGCGCCAGCCCAGGCGCAAGAAAGACAGGTTCATGGGCGCAACGGTAGCGCAAACGGAACGGGGGCGCGGCGCTCAGGGCTTTGCGCCCGCACCGGCCAGCTGCGTGGCGCCCGCGCGGCCGCGGTCCGCCTCGGCGGTTTGCAGCCGCTGCTCCAGCGCCCGCAGCACGGGCACCACCTTGGCACCCACATGGATCTGCGGGTTCGAGAACCCGTCTTGCTTGCCGGCCTCCACCTCGCGCCGCGCAATGACGGGCACCGCCTGGGCGAACGCCTCGGTGAACGAATGCGTGCGGCGCAGTTGCTCGTCGAACACCGCCCGGCCAAAGAAGGTCAGCTCGGAGCGCGTACCACACCCATACGAGGTGTGGGTGGCATCGGCGGCGGTCATCACCAGGCTGGTGTCGGTGGCCAGCGGCGCAATCCAGCCGCCCGAATAGCAGGCCGAGATGGCGATCACGCGGTGGCGGATGCCCGAGGCGTCCAGCATCGACCGCAGCATTTCGGGCGTGACGGGCGGCACCTCCAGCGGCCAGTGCGCAGCCGCCAGTGCGTGGTTGCGCGCACCGTGCGATGTCATGTAGACCACGAGCAGGTCGTGCTCGCGGTCCATGCGCTGCGCCAACGCAGCAATGGCGCGCTGCAGGTTCTGCGGCGTGGCCCAGGCGAGGGTGTCCGCGGTGTCGGGGTGGTTGAGCAGGTGGATCACGCGGCCTTGGGCATCAAAACGCTCCTGCAGCAGCGTACTGACCAGGGTGCTCTCGCGCCGGAACACCTCTTCGCCCGCATAGGGCGCGAACACCAGCCCGTAGACATCCACCACCCCCTCGCGCTGCGGCGCAAGCGCCTGCACCTGCCGCGCCCACAGCGCCTGCTGCTGCTCGAACACCGCCTGCGACAACACCAGGTGGGCGGGCTCTTGCGCCTCGGCAGGTTCGGCCGCCTGGGCATCTGCACCAGCCTCCACCCCGTCGGCCAGGCCCTGCGCACTGGCGTCATCCCACGGCGGGTCTTGAAACTGCCACGCCCCCACGCCCACCACTGCCGCCATGGCCACCGCAAACACTGCCGTGCGCGAGCGCGAGCGGACAAAGCGCGCTGTCACCACCACCAGCGCAGCCAGCACCCACAGCATGAGTGCGCCATAGGCCGCCCAAAAGACGGTGCCCGCCACCGCCCCCTCCACCAGCCCGGGCTGGCGCGCCGCGAGACCCGCCAGGCCGTACAGCAACAAGACCGGCGCCAGCGGTGCCCAGACCGACAGGACATACCACGCCGCCAGGCCGCCCGACGGAGGCACTGCCGAGCCTTGCGAGGGCGCAAGCGATGACCCTGCTCCACTCGCTGCCACCGCCCGCTGCGCGGGTGCCATCGCCCACCACGCCACCCACAGCAGCACCAGGCTGCTCCACATCGGTGCCAGCCAGCCCCGCAGGTTGAACTGCGCCGGGCCCACCACCTGGAACCGCGCCGCAACCACGACCAAGGCACCACCGATCAGCGACAGCACCAGCAATTGCCAGGGCGATGGCGCCGCAGGCCCCGTGCGCGGCGGCAGGAACAGCGCAGACCGAAGACCTTCGCGCATCCAGGCGCCATGGGAGAGAGCCGGGGCTGTAGGGGGTGCGGGAGGGGCGCCCACCGCAGCCGTGGCGACGCTGCGGGGTAGCACGGCCGGGCCTTGGCCGAGGGGGATTTCGATCTTGGCGGGCTCGGGGTCCCACGGGCCGGGCCGGGTGTCGGCCCAGGCACTGTTGGCGTTCGGGTCAGTCATGAAGGAATCATGCCACCGGGGTGACTCGCCCCGTTGCGGTGAATTGCAGAGCCCCGTGCGACCGGGGTCTGCACGCCTCGTTGTGCGAATGCCAAAAAAAAGTGGACAGCCAAGAGCCAATGAGGAGACTCAAAATCTTTTCACCAACCCCGCAGGCAGGCCCCAAAAGCTTTACCACAAGAATATGTCAAAAACATTAATAAAGATATTAATATTCATATTTTCCGCCATCGCATCCCAGATGGCAATTTCCGCCTGCAACATCAGCTTTACGGCATCCTCTGGCGCGAACAGTGGGCAGGTGACTTTCGAACCCGCGGACAGCCAATACATCGGGCAGCCAGCGAGGTACCGGTATTTATTTTCTGCCAGCGACAATTCAAATTGCGGCAATGCCGACTCATTTGGCCTTTCAAACGCCGATGGATCAAGCAACATCAACAACACCGGCGTTACAAACGGCGCTGGCCTCATGCTTCAGTCCAGCAGCAAGGGGAACAGCAATATGTTTGTCCACTCGACCAACAATGGCGGACCCAACGATTTCAACGCCTTTTATTACTCCATCCCCAACGGCATCTCCAATACCACGGATAACTTTCAGTTTTTCGATGGCAACGCCACTTTGCAAACGGCCACGGTCATCATCCCGGCGGCGGTCCCCGGCGCCCCGACCATCGGGACGGCAACGGCCGGGAATCAACAGGCAACCGTCGCCTTCACTGCACCTGCGTCCGATGGCGGCAGTGCAATTCTTGACTATACCGTCACATCCAGTCCCGGTAGCATTACCAGCACCGGCGCACTCAGCCCGCTGACCGTCACCGGCCTGACAAATGGCACTGAATATACGTTTACGGTCAGGGCAAGAAATATCAATGGTTCTGGCGCGGCGTCCTCCGCTTCTGCCCCGGTGACGCCGCAAGCGCCGCAAACCCTCACGTTTCTCAATCCAGGCCCCCAGACATTTGGTATTCCGCCAACGCTGACCGCATCTTCCACTTCGGGCTTGGCGCCCATATTCACGTCCATATCGACCAGCATCTGCACCATTACGTCGGGTGGAACGCTGTCGTTCTTGACGGCAGGGTCGTGTACGATTCACGCCGATCAGGCAGGTGATACGGCCTATCTGGCAGCGCCCACGGTAGAACAGACATTCACCATCAATGCAGTTCCGCCCAGCGCACCCGCCAACCCTGTCGGAATCGCTGGAAATGCGAAGGCGGACGTCTCCTTCACCGCGCCCGCATCGGATGGCGGCAGTGCCATTACTGCCTATACCGTCACGTCCAACCCGGGGGGAATCACCGGAACCGGCACCGCCAGCCCCGTCGCCGTCAACGGTCTTGCAAACGGTACCGCGTATACGTTCACGGTGACCGCGACCAACTCGGCGGGCACAGGGTCAGCGTCTGCGGCTTCTGCCGCCGTGATTCCCAAAGCGCCACAAACCATCACCTTCAATAACCCCGGCGCACAAAGCTTCGGCACTGCACCGACCCTGACGGCCACATCGACCTCTCTGCTGGCTCCCACCTTCAGTTCCACCACGCCGGGGATTTGCGGGATTACTCCCGGAGGAACCCTCACGTTCTTGGCGACCGGGTCCTGTGCGATCCACGCCGACCAGGCCGGCAATGCCGCTTATCTGGCCGCACCCACGGTGGGGCAAAATTTCGTGGTCAACGCGGTTGCACCGGGCGCCCCCACCCATCCCGTGGCAACAGCCGGAAGCGGGCAGGCCAGCGTCGCATTCACCGCGCCAGGGTCGGACGGCGGCAGCCCCATTACCAGCTATACCGTCACCGCCAACCCAGGCGGCGCCACGGGGACCGGGGCTGCCAGCCCCATCGTGCTCATGGGCCTGACCAATGGGACGGCCTATACCTTTACCGTCACCGCGAAGAACGCGGCGGGAACCGGCCCGGCCTCAGCCGCCTCCGCCGCAGTGACGCCCAAGGCAACGCAAACGATTACCTTCAACAACCCCGGGGCGCAGACCTTCGGCACGTCCCCCGCCCTGACGGCGACGTCCACTTCCGGACTGGTACCTACCTTCACCACCGGCACAGCCAGCGTGTGCCTGATTACTCCCGGCGGGACACTGACATTCGTCACTCCAGGCAGCTGCAAGATCAACGCGGACGAAGGCGGCAATGGCACCTATTTGCCAGCAACAACGGTTCAGCAAACCTTTGCAGTGAACGCGGCAGTGCCCGGTGCACCTACCGCGGTGGTGGGTACCGCTGCCGGGGGGCAGGTCTCTGTCGCCTTTGCCGAGCCGGTCTTCACAGGCGGCAGCCCCATCCTGGATTACACGGCCACGGCCAGCCCCGGCGGCGCCGCGGCGACCGCCACGACCGGCCCGATTACCGTCACCGGCCTGACCAACGGTACGGCATATACCTTTACCGTCACCGCTAGAAACACCGCGGGCTCCGGTCCGGCATCGATCGCATCCGCGGCGGTGACGCCAAGGGCATCCCAAACCATCACGTTTACAAACCCCGGGGCGCAGGCCTTCGGCACAACCCCAACGCTGACGGCAACATCCACCTCGGGCTTGACGCCGTTGTTCACCTCCATCTCGACCGGCATCTGCACGATCACATCCGGCGGTGCGCTGGCGTTCGTTGCAGCGGGCAATTGCACGATCAATGCCGATCAGCCCGGAGACAGTGCCTATAGCGCGGCGGCGACTGTCAGCCGCACCTTTGCCGTGAACGCCGTTGTGCCAGGTGCACCGACCGATGCAGCAGGTACCGCCGGAAACGGGCAGGTGTCCGTGGCTTTTGCTGCGCCAGCATTTGATGGCGGCAGTTCCATCACAGGGTATACGGTGACTGCGAGTCCGGGCGGTGCCACCGCAAGCGGTCCGGGCAGCCCCTTGGTGGTGACGGGCCTGACCAACGGAACGGCCTATACGTTCACCGTTGCTGCCAGGAATGCAGTGGGCAACAGCGCGGCGTCCGCGCCCTCCGCAGCAGCCATCCCGCGCCTGCTCACCGTGTCGACGCCTGTGTCGGGCATGGCAGGCACCGGTAGCGCCACCCTTTCCGGCGGGGGGCCGTCCTGCACGTTGAGCCCTGCCAGCGGGTTTGGCGCAGTCACCCACCCGGCCGCAGACAAACCCATGCCCTATGGGGAATACGCATTCGAGTCCACAAGCTGTACAGGAACAGTGACGATGGCGATCACTTATCCGGAGGCCCTGCCGACGGGCGTGCAATTCTGGAAGTTCGGCCCCGCGACCGCCGCGGTGGGTGGCGTGGTGGCTGCGTCCCGTTGGTTCCCGCTCAGCGGCGTGACGCTCAGCGCCGACCGCAAGACGGTGACGTACAGCATTACCGATAACGGCGCAGGCGACTCGGATGCAACGGTCGGCAGCATCCGCGACCCCTTTGCGCCCGTAGTGCCTCCTTCCGCGGTTCCGGTGGACGCACCGTGGGCTCTTGTCTCGTTGTCGGTCATGCTGGGGTTGCTGGGCGTGAGCAGGCAACGAAGCCGAGCAAGGGGATGATCACCCAGCGCCGATGAGTCAACGGTGATCGTTGACCATCGCGCTTTACCAACACTCCGTTGCAAGGTTTCCCCGCAGCCCTTGTGAGCACCCGGTCCGTGGAGACACGGGGTACAGCGGCCTTGGGCTGGCGGGATGGAAATGGTCTGCCGCCTGGGGCACGCGCCACGGTCAGCCGATGGCGAAGAGATGTGACCCACGGCGCCCCGCCGGAGTCCTCTCGGCTCATTGCACCCAGGCCGGAAAGTACCCCAACGGATCCTGTACCGCGCTGTCGTGTGCAGGGATCACTACCAGGTCCGGCTCGGACTGCGCCAGCACCTGCAGCTTCTCCAGGCTGGCCTGCGTCTGCGGTGCGTTGTCATCCACCAGTTTGCCGGCCACCCAGAATTTGGGCGCGCCCTGCTGCAGGGCAGCCACGGTCCAGACCACATCGCCCACCAGAAAATACTGCCTGCCCGAATCCACCGTGACAAACAACCCCACGGAGCCCTTGGTGTGGCCAGGCATGGGCACCAGAACCACGGTGCCATCCCCGAAGACATCAAGGCTTTCGGGATAGCCCTTGAACGGTGCGGGCTGGAACACCAGGGGTTCCCATTGAATGGACGCCGCACCGACCTGCGATTCCCAGGTGCCTCCGGGCCCGGTGCTGGGGGTGCGCACCCGGGCCAGCTCTGCTGCGGCAACACCCACCGACGCCTCCGGAAAATCCTGCACACCGCCAGCATGGTCCCAATGGCTGTGGCTCAGAATCACGCGCTTCAACGGTGGTATGCCAGCCTTGTCCAACTGCGCGCGCGCACTGACCACGGGCTTGTCGTACTTGAAGAAAGGCCGCCACCATACCGGCATGCCCTGCTGGTACTGGAGGTCTATCTGGCTGCCCATGCCCGTGTCAAACAACAGATAGTCGTCGTGGTGCTTGACCAGGAAAGCGGAGAAGTTGGAGTGCACCTGTTTGGCAACGCTGCCACCGGGCACCAGCAGGACCTCGGGCACAGCAACCTGCGATGTCTTGACGATGGCAAAGCCCACGTCCGGGAGCGGGCCTGGGTTCGAGGCGGTGGTTTGGGCGTGCGCCGTGATGGCCATGACCGCCGAAACGAGGAGCGTGCAAAAGCGGGAGCGAGGGCAGAGCATGGTCTTGTCCTGAAAGCCAAAAGGAGCGCAGCGTAAAGCTTGGTCTATGCTCCAATGTCAAGCTCCATTGCCAGCGCACTTGCGCCCGCGCCACCATGAACGTCAGTCAAATCGCCCAGGCGGTCGGGGTGTCGGCCGACACCGTCCGCTACTACGAAAAGCAAGGCCTCATTGCCCCGCCGCAGCGCCAGGCCAATGGCTACCGCACCTACAGCCAGGCCCACGTCGCTACGCTGCAATTTGTGCGGGGTGCGCAAGCATTGGGATTCTCATTGGCGGAGATACAGGCCATCCTGCCGCAGATGGCGCAAGGCACCTTCGGCCGTACCGAGATTGAGCGGCAGCTCAAGGCCAAGCTTGCGCAGATTGACGCCCACATGGCACAGCTCCGCACCCTGAAAAAGGAGCTCCAGGCCACCTTCGACGCGCTGCGATGTGACCCCCGGCAGCCTGTCTCCACGGCGCACGCAACCGCTCCCGACAGCGGCAGCGGCGCCGGCGCGGCGGTGGTGCGGCGCGCCTTCGCACGGTCCCACGGAAACCGCGATACCGTCCGCAAGGCGGCTTCATCCCCGACCCCGCCGCGCACTTGATCCCGGCGTACTGCAGTTGCGTTACGGTCTCGCGCTACCTTCGCCCGCCACCGTGGCCGCCGCCGGCTGCGCCAGCTCCGGCTGCAGCACCAGCCGGTGCGCGCCGCTGTAGCACACGAACCGGCGGTTGGTTGCACGCCCGATGGCACACAGGCCCAGCTGCTGCGCCACCGCGTGGCCCATCTGCGTCATGCCGCTGCGCGACACCACGATGGGCACGCCCATCTGGGCGGATTTGATGACCATCTCGCTGGTCAGGCGGCCTGTGGTGTAGAACACCTTGTCCGTGCCGGACAGGGGGGCTTGCGCCGGGCCGGTGCCATCGCCCGGCTCGGGGTTCATCCACATCCAGCCGGCAATGGTGTCGATGGCGTTGTGGCGCCCCACGTCTTCCACGAACACCAGCAGTTCTTCCCCGCGGAACAGCGCACACCCGTGTACCGATCCGGCGGATTTGTAGGTGGTTTCCTTGAGCCGGATGGCGTTCACGATGCCATACAGCTGGCCCTGCGTAAGCCGGGCCTCGGGCAGGCTGATGCGCTCCACCGCATCCATCAGCCCGCCGAACACGCTGCCCTGGCCGCAGCCGGTGGTCACCACCTTGGTGGCCGTGCGCTCATCCAGCCGGGCAATGCCATGGCGCGTGCGCACCGCAGCCGCGTGCACCTCCCAGTCCACCGTGATGGACTCGATGTCCGACACGGAATCCACCAGGCGCTGGTTGCGCAGGTAGCCGAGCACCAGCAGTTCAGGGTGCGCACCCAGCGTCATGAGGGTGACGAGTTCGCGCCGGTCCACATACACCGTCAGCGGCCGCTCGGCCGGGATCTGCACCGTTTCCTGCAGGCCATGCTCGTTGACCACCGTGACGCTGTGCGTCAACGGCGCGCGCGCGGCGGTCAGGCGCGGCCCGTTGGCTAAGGTGTGAACCATCGCAGGTTCAGGGGAGGAAGTCAGGGCAGTCATGGGCCAAATGTACGCATTGCGGCCAGGCGGTGCTGGAACCGGGAAACCATCCCGCCCGCACGGCGCGCCAAAAACAACGCCGCGCTGCAGGGGGCTGCAGCGCGGCGGGAGGGAAAACAGTGCGGGCTGATGGCAGGGACGTGCGATTCCCGCGCCAGGAGGCGCCGCCTGTCAGGGCTTGGGGGCCGAGGCGCCTGCTGCGGCGGGCACGGCAGTGTTGTGGGGGCTGGCCGCCGTGCCGGCGGGCGAGTGCGCGCCGGCGGCCTCCAGTGGCTTGGCCTCGGGAGGGGTGTAGGCAAACGGTCCCGGGTCCATGCACGCGGCGCCGGCAGCAGTGGCCGGCTTGGCCGACGGCGTGGTCTTGCGGTAGTGGGCGGCCACGCGGTCCTGGGCCTGGCAGAGCTTGTAGTTGTCCACCTTGGCGCTCCAGCTCGCCTTGGCGGCGGCTTCAGCTGCCTTGGCCGCCGCCTCGGGGGACGGAGGGGGCAGCTTGGCCGAGGCCAGCGAGCACAGCGCGGCCGCGCCCAGGGCTGCCGCGGTGCGCCATGCGGCGGTGCGGATCGGTGTCGTCATCATCAACTTCGCCATGGAAAACCTCATGCCTGAACGGTGGGGTTGGCCGGTGCCTGGCCGGGGGCCTTGGCTTCGGCGCTGCGCTCGCGCGGGATCTTGCCGGCCTGGATGTCTTCGTACCAGAGCTCATGGTGCTCGCGCGCCCAGCCCTCGCTCACGTAGCCGGTCTTCATGGCCTTGTAGGCGCCGCGCATGCCCACGGTGCCCATGTAGATGTGGCCGCAGATCAGCGCCACCATCCAGATCGCCAGCGTGGCGTGGACCATGTGGGCGATGTGCATGTCGCCGCGCACGTCGCCCAACCCCGGGATGAGCTTGTCCAGCACCAGGCCCGACGCCACCACAAAGATGCCGGGAATGGTGATGCCCCACCAGAACAGCCCCTTCTCACCGGCGTTGAAGCGGTGGGAAGGCACCTGATGGTCCCCGCCCAGCATGCCGCCGGCCTTGGACAGCCAGACGAAGTCCGCGCGGTTGGCGATGTTGTCCTTGATGAAGGTGACAATGATCACCAGCAGGGACACGGCAAACAGCGGGCCCATGAAGTTGTGCACGTTCTTGAGCGCATAGGTCAGCCAGCCGAACAGCGTGGCCCCCAGAACGGGCTGCAGGAAGAACTTGCCAAACGCCATGACGATGCCCGAGGCCGCCAGCGCCAGGAAGGCGAACGCATTGGCCCAATGGGCCGCGCGCTCGAACGGCGTGAAGCGCTCGATGCGGCGCGCGCCGCCCCCTTCGGGGTGGTCGTGCCCCAGCGGGCCTTTCACGAAGTAGAAGATGCCCAGGGCCAGCAGCACGATGGCCAGCAGCGCGGCGCCGTACGGGATGATCCACTGGTTGCGCACCTGGCGCCAGGCCTCGCCGGCGTTGGTGTAGCGCGAGCCCGGGTACTGCACGAAGGACTGGATCAGGTTGCCGGCCTCGGGCGCCTGGCTCTTGGGCAGGCTGCTGTAGCCCGTCACGCCCTGCCCCACCTGGCGCCACATGGGCGCGTTGTTGCCGGGCTGGACCTTGGCGCGCTCGCCATTGGTCTGCTCGGCGTAGTGCGGATCGGCACTGGCGTCGGGCTTGACCTCGAAGATGTTCTGGCTCTGGATACCCGCAGGCGCGGCCACGGCGGGCGCCGCCGGCTCCGGTGCGGCGGGGGCTTGCGCCCCGGCCGTGCCCCAGGCCAGGCCCGCTGCCAGCGCCACCGACCATAGGATGTGTTGCATGGCGGGCCTCACTTGGTCTGCGTGCGGGTGTATTCGTTCTGGGAGTACTGCTGGCGCGCCTTCAGTTCGGACTCCCAGCTGGCTTTGTCGCCCGCCTTCCAGCCGGGCTGGGTGAAGTTGCTCCCGGTGCCCGCGTAGGGTGGCGCGTCGCTGCGGATACCCGCGCCGGTCTGCGGCTTTTCGCCGCAAGCCGCCAGCGCGGCAACGGCCAACACGGCCATCAGGGGGTAAGCGGTGCGGCTGCTCATGACTTGTTGCCTCCTGCGGGCGGTTGCCCCGCTTGTTGCGAACCGTAGGCCGTACCCCAGCCCCAGACTTCGGCGCCCTTGCCGCGTTGCACGACCCGGTTGCGGAAGATGTCGGCTACCACGTCGCCATCGCCGGCCAGCAGGGCCTTGGTGGAACACATCTCGGCGCAGGCGGGCAGCTTGCCTTCGGCCAAGCGGTTGCGGCCGTATTTCTCGAACTCGGCCTGGCTGCCGTGGGTTTCGGGGCCGCCGGCGCAGAACGTGCACTTGTCCATCTTGCCGCGCACGCCAAACGTGCCTTGCGACGGGAATTGCGGCGCACCGAAGGGGCAGGCATAGCTGCAGTAGCCGCAGCCGATGCACACATCCTTGTCGTGCAGCACCACGCCCTCTTCGGTGCGGTAGAAGCAGTTGACGGGGCAGACCGCCATGCAGGGCGCGTCGCTGCAGTGCATGCAGGCCACCGAGATGGACTTTTCGCCGGGCACGCCGTCGTTGAGCGTGACCACGCGGCGGCGGTTCACGCCCCAGGGCACCTCGTGCTCGTTCTTGCAGGCTGTGACGCAGCTGTTGCACTCGATGCAGCGCTCGGCGTCGCAGATGAATTTCATTCGTGCCATCGCTGCCTCCTTAAGCGCGTTCCACGTTGCAGATCGTGGTCTTGGTTTCTTGCATCATGGTCACGCTGTCGTAGCCATAGGTTGTCGCGGTATTCACCGCCTCGCCGCGCACCACCGGCGCCGCGCCCTTGGGGTAGTACGCCAGCAGGTCGGCCCCTTGCCAGCGGCCCGAGAAGTGGAACGGCATCCACACCGTGTCGGGTGCCACGCGCTCGGTGACCAGCGCCTGCACGTTGATGCGGGCCCCGGTGGGCGAGCTCAGCCACACGCGTTCGCCGTTGCGGACGCCGCGGTCGGCAGCGGTCTTGGGGTTGATCTCGACGAACGCCTCCTGCTGCAGTTCGGCCAGCCAGGGGTTGGAGCGGGTCTCCTCACCGCCGCCCTCGTACTCCACCAGGCGGCCGGAGCTGAGGATGAGCGGGAACTTCTCGGACACCTTGTCGGCCACGTTCTTCTCCTGCACCGTCTTGTACAGCGTGGGCAGGCGCCAGAAGGCCTTCTTGTCGTCGTGCGTGGGGTACTTGGCCACCAGGTCGGGCCGCGTGCCGTACAGCGGCTCGCGGTGCTGCGGAATGGCGTCGGGGAAGTTCCACACCACGGCACGCGCCTTGGCGTTGCCAAACGGGTGGCAGCCGTGCTTCATGGCCACGCGGATGATGGCGCCCGTGGGGTCGGTCTTCCAGTTCTTGCCCTCGGCCTTGGCCTTCTCTGCGTCCGAGAGGTCGTCCCACCAGCCCAGCTTTTTCAGCAGCACGTGGTCGAACTCGGGGTAGCCGGTGGTGATCTCGCAGCCCAGGGAATGCGAGCCGTCCTCGGCCAGCAGGTTCACGCCGTCCTTTTCCACGCCAAAGTTGGCGCGGAAGTTGCCGCCGCCGTCCATGACGTGCTTGGAGGTGTCGTACAGGTTGGGCGAGCCGGGATGCTTGAGCTCGGGCGTGCCAAAGCACGGCCACGGCAGCCCGAAGTAGTCGCCCGTGAAATCGTAGCCCGTGTCCTTGTCCTTGCCGCCCTTGGCCTTCAGCGTCTTCACGTCGAACAGGTGCATGTTCTTCATGTGGGCCTTGAGGCGCTCGGGGCTCTGGCCGGTGTAGCCAATGGTCCAGACGCTGCGATTGATCTCGCGCAGGATGTCCTCGGGCACGGGCTCGTCCATGCCCTTGACCTTCTGCAGCTTGTAGTTCTTGACCAGCTCGTCGGCGAAGCCCAGCTTTTGCGCGAACTGGTACATGATCATGTGGTCGGAGCGGCTCTCCCACAGCGGTTCGATGACCTTTTCGCGCCACTGGATGGAGCGGTTGGACGCCGTGCACGACCCGCTGGTCTCGAACTGCGTGGCGGCCGGCAGCAGGTACACCGCGCGGTTGGGGTTGAGGTCTTCAGCCTTGCCCGGCATGGCGGCCATGGCAGCGGTGGCCGACGGGTACGGGTCCACAACCACCAGCAGGTCCAGCTTGTCCATGGCGCGCTTCATCTCGAGGCCACGGGTTTGCGAGTTGGGCGCGTGACCCCAGAAGAACACCCCGCGCAGGTTGGAGTCCTGGTCGATGAGCTCGTTCTTCTCCAGCACGCCGTCAATCCAGCGCGACACGGTGATGCCGTTCTTGGTCATCATCGCGGGCGTGGCGTACTGCTTCTTGATCCACTCGAAGTCCACACCCCACACGGCGGCGAAGTGCTTCCACGAGCCTTCGGCCAGGCCGTAGTAGCCGGGCAGCGAGTCGGGGTTGGGGCCCACGTCGGTGGCGCCCTGCACGTTGTCGTGGCCGCGGAAGATGTTGGTGCCGCCGCCGGACTTGCCCACGTTGCCCAGCGCCAGCTGCAGGATGCACGAGGCGCGCACCATGGCGTTGCCGATGGTGTGCTGCGTCTGGCCCATGCACCACACGACGGTGCCAGGGTTGTTGTCGTGCAGCATCTTGGCGACCTTGAACATCTGGTCTTCCTTGACGCCGCAGGCCTCTTCCACCTTGTCAGGGGTCCACTTGGCCAGGACTTCCTCGCGCACCTTGTCCATGCCGTAGACACGGTCGTGGATGTACTGCTTGTCTTCCCAGCCGTTCTTGAAGATGTGGTACAGCAGGCCGAACAGGAACGGAATGTCGGTGCCCGAGCGGATGCGCACGTACTCGTCGGCCTTGGCGGCCGTGCGGGTGAAGCGCGGGTCCACCACGATCATCTTGCAGCCGGTTTCCTTGGCGTGCAGCATGTGCAGCATGCTCACCGGGTGGGCCTCGGCCGCGTTGGAGCCGATGTACAGGGCGACCTTGCTGTTCTGCATGTCGTTGTACGAATTGGTCATGGCCCCGTAGCCCCAGGTGTTCGCCACGCCCGCCACGGTGGTGGAGTGGCAGATGCGCGCCTGGTGGTCGCAGTTGTTGGTGCCCCAGAAGCTCACGAACTTGCGCAGCAGGTAGGCCTGTTCGTTGTTGTGCTTGGACGAGCCCACGAAGTACACGCTGTCCGGGCCGCTGGCCTTGCGCAGCTCCTGCATCTTGGCGGTGATCTCGTTGAGGGCCGTGTCCCAGCTGATGCGCTCGTACTTGCCGTTGACGAGCTTCATGGGGTAGCGCAGGCGGTATTCGCCATGGCCGTGCTCGCGCAGGGCCGCGCCCTTGGCGCAGTGCGAGCCCAGGTTGATGGGCGAGTCGAACACGGGCTCCTGCCGCACCCACACGCCGTTCTCGACCACGGCGTCCACCGCGCAGCCCACCGAGCAGTGGCTGCACACGGTGCGGCGCACCTCGATCTTGCTGTCGCCCAGGCCGACCTTGGCGCCCTCGGCGGCGTTGGATTTCTTGACCAGCGTGAGCTGCGATGCCGCGATGCCCACGCCGACGCCCAGCCCGGAGCGACGCAGGAAAGACCGGCGGTCCATGGTGGGCAGCGCGTGGGACAAGCCCCGGCGCAGGCTGTGCACAAAGGGAGAGGCCGCAGATGCGGGGCTCTGCGGGGCATGGGGAGACTTCTTGGTGAGCAACATGGCGCGTCCCGCGGTCAGATCTGGGTGGTCTTGTAGTAGTGCTTCACATGCGCCGACAGGTGGTAGCCACCACCGTTTTCGGGCACGGGCCGGGCGGGCTCTGCGGCCAGGTCGTCTGAAGCGGCAGGCACGACAGGGGGAAGCGTGGCCACGGCAGCGGCGGCGGCACCGACCGTGGCGGCGCCGGCAAAGAAGCTGCGGCGCGAGGAATGGGGCTGGCGGTTCTGCATGCGTGTCTCCAGAATGGCTGGCAGCTATGAAACGAAATTCATACAGTCTATGCCACCGTGTAAATCCCTGCAACGGCGCTTCACACCCCCGACTGTCTTACTCATCTTTGATAGCACCCCGCGCAAGCGCCCTGGGCGCGCGGGGGCTCATTCCAGCATGTCGAAGCCTTGCGTTTCCACCGCCGCGAAAGCCCGCGTGAACTGGGCCACCGCGGCATAAAAGCGCGCCTGCGGGTGCGACGCCAGCGCGTCGCACAGCGCCGTGAGCCAGGGCTGCAGATGCGTTGCAAAAAAGTCGCGCTGTGCCGTCAGGTTGCAGACAGCCATGTCGTCGCCTGCGATCAGGTAGCGCATGACCTCGCACAGGTAGGCCACGTGGTCCTCGGTCTCGGGCATGGCGGCTTCGTCGCGGGCAAGGCCCAGGCGGTCCAGGTCCGCACGCAGGCGGACCAGCGGTTTCTCGTTGAGGAAGCCGCTCAGGTAGTGGGAGCCGAACAGGTACACCTCGGGCTTGCCCACGCCGCCGAAGAGGCGGTCGAACTCGCGCGCGATGTCCGCGTCGGACTGCGCGCGCGCGGCGCCCACCAGCTGTTGCCAGGGCTCCTGCAGGAAGCCGCCGGCGCTGGGCGCTTCGGTCACGGCCACGCGCAGCGCCGCCAGCAAGTCAGTGCCAGGCGCTGCGTAGTACAGCTGCGACAGCAGCCCGTACAACTCGGCCCGCGCGGTCTCTTCGTCCAGCGCGGCACTGCTGCCGCGGGGGGCCAGGGGGGCGCTGGAGGTGGCGCTCAACGGTTCGCTCACAGGTCGGTCACTTTCGTTTCGTTTTGGGCGGAGTACAGGTCGATCACGCGGCAGTCGCTGCACATCTTGAGGCGCTCCAGCGCCTCGCCCTGGAACATGGCGTGGCCCGCGAGCTTGCCCAGCATGGCTTCGATGGCCTTGACCGTGCCGAATGGCTTGCCGCAACGCACGCAGGCCCAGGGCTGGGCCTCGTTGAGCACGCGGGGCTGCGCGCGCTCGGGCGTCAGCAGCAGGCGCGGCTGCAGGGTGATGGCGTCTTCCGGGCAGGTGGTGGCACACAGGCCGCACTGCACGCAGTTCTTTTCAATGAAGCGCAGCTGGGGCAGCTGCGGGTTGTCCTGCAGGGCGCTGGCGGGGCAGGCGCTGACGCAGCTCAGGCACAGGGTGCAGCGGTCCTTGTGGACCTCAATGGTGCCCAGGGGCGAGCCCGAGGCCGGCAGCGCGATGGCGGCGGGCCGCTCGGCCGCAGGCAGCGGAGCCTGCTCCACCAGGTGGTCCAGCGCCATATCGAGGGTGCTGCGCTTTTCCTGCGCCACCGCAAAGCGCGCCGCCACGGCGGGGATCTTCTGGCGCGTCTGCGCCAGCGCCTGCAAGGCCGCATCCAGATCGGTGGGGTGGGTGGCACGCAGCAGCTTGAGGTGGGTGCCGGTGTAGCCCAGGCCGCGCAGAAGGGTCTGCGCCACGTCCATCTGGGCCTGCAGGCCGTCCAGGTACTGCGGCGCTTCCTCGCCGGTGCCGAGCACCACCACCTGCGAGGCCCCGTAGGCGACGGCGCTCAGCCACAGGTCCACGCCGGTACTGGCCGTGTGCCACAGGGCCACGGGGATCACATTGGCGGGCACGCCGTGCGCCAGCTTCAGCTGCGCGGCGCGGCCCAGTTCCTCCACCAGCGCCTGGCCGCGCTCCTGGCTGTGCAGCAGCAGCACCGCGTCCTTGCCGCCGGCCGCGGCATAGGTGGACAGCAGGGTCTTGAGCTTGGCGCCCTGCTCAGCCGCACGCGGGTAGGCATAGGTCAGCGCGCCGGTGGGGCACACGGTGGTGCAGGCGCCGCAGCCCACGCACAGGTTGGGGTTCACCACGATGCGCTGGTGGCTCTTGTCGCTGCCCACGGCCTCGGCCGAACAGATGTCCACGCAGGCGTTGCAGCCCACCGTCTCGTTGCGGCTGTGGGCGCACAGCTTTTGCTTGTAGACGAAGAACTTGGGCTTCTCGAACTCGCCGACCAGCTCGCGCAGCCGCAGCAACGTTGCCATGTCGCGGCCATCCCAGCGGAAGTAGCCCTGCGGCAGCGCGTGCTGCAGGAAGGTGGGCGTGGCGGTGGGCGAACGCAGGTCCAGCACCAGATCAAAGCGCTCGGTCTGCACGCCAGCGTCGCGGTGGAAATCGATGGCGCCTGCCACCTGGCAGACCTTCACGCAGGCCCGGTGCGACTGGCAGGCCGCCAGGTCGATCTGGTAGTCCAGCCCAATGGCGTTCTCGGGACAGGCCGCCACGCAAGCATTGCAACGGGTGCACAGGTCCAGGTCGATGGGGTTGTCGGCTTGCCACTGCAGCTCGAACGCGCCCAGCCAGCCGGCCAGGCCCGTGATGCGCCCGCCCAGTACCGGGTAGCGCCGCGCCTGTGCGCCGCCCGCGTTGCCGGGGCCCTGGGTGAACAGCGTGACATCCAGCACATCCGACACCAGGGCCGCCACCTGTTCGGCCTGGTCCAGCGGGCCGATGATGAGCACGCGCCCGGCACTGCGGTAGGTGACGGTGGGCACCGGCTCGGGCTCGGGCAGGCGCGCCGCCGCCAGCAGGGCCGCGATCTTGGGGCTGGCCTGGGCCGCGTCGCGGCTCCAGCCGCCCGTCTCGCGGATGTTGACAAAGCGGATGGGCGACACCGCCCCCTCGGTCTGCTGGCCCAGCTCGCCAAACAGGCGCTGTTCCTGGGTGCAGGCCACCACCACGTCGTCGCCGGACTGGATGGCTTTCTGGAAGGCCCCGGCCTCGCGGCGGCACAGGGTGGAATGGACGGTCAGCCCGTCCTCATGCAGTGCCGCGCCCAGCGCCTTCGCGCTGAGGGGCATGGTCTGGTTGCAATCGCAAAGAAGCGTCGTGGTCATGTTCGGGTTGGCTGGCGGGCGCTGCGGCCGCCCGGGGGGCGGCGCCGGGCTCCGGCTCGCTGGGGGCAGCGCTAGGAACAGCGGTGCATACCCCCGACTGTGCCACGTCCGGCGCACCGGCCGCCCCGGCAGCTTCCCGAGGCTGAGCGCCCTCCGGGGCTATTGGCGGGGCCGCCGGGCCGGCCGGCTCCGCCGGCTCCTGCGGTTTCTCGGCATCGAACAGGCCCAGGGCATGGGCGCTGGCCATCTGGCGCAGCATGCCGGCGGGCAGCGGGTCGGGCTGGGTGTAGTCGCCCACGTAGATGTCCAGCCCGTCCATCACGTTGAAGTGCGGGTCGGCAAAGAGCTTCTTCATGGCCAGGTTGCGCACCTCGGGCGGCACGGCCCGCGCCACGAAGGGCTTGAAGTCCGACGCGGGCGTCAAGGCCTGGGCATCGGCCAGCGTGGGCAGAGGCGGTGCCTCTGCGGGCGGCGCTGCAACGGGTGCCGCAGGGGCGGAAGCCGGCACGGCCGGTACGCGCGAAACGGCGCTGGTCTGCACGGCCGGCGCCTGTGCAGGGGCCCCCGCCGCCGGCGGGGGAACGGCCGGGGCCGCAGGCTCTTGCGCCTGCGGCTTGCCTTCGCGCGCATCCTGCTTGCGGCGCGACCAGCGGCCCAGGAAACCGTCAGCCATGGCCCGCACCTCCGGCGTGGCCGCCGCCACCGCGCTGTTTCTCGGTGCTGACCGACGCGGGGTTGCCAAACCGGTCCTGCAGCGGGCGGAAGCTGTCGGGGCGCTTGCGGCGCTTGGGCTCGGGCTGGTAGTGCTCGGCCACAAAGGCGCGCAGCACTTCCAGCACCTCCGGCGCTGCGGGCACCTGCTCCACGGTTTCCTGCGCGTCCAGCCAGCGGCCGGCGTCGTGGTAGCTCAGGCTCACCGCCACGGGACGGGCCAGCGGGACTGCCCCGGTGCCCGGGTCTTCATCGCGGCGCCACATCACAAACCAGCAAGGGGCCGGTGACGTGAGGTTGAGGTGGTACCCCTCGGCGTCGTCGCGGAACAGCTCCACGCGAAAGCCGGGGAACAGCCAGCGCTGCTCGCGCTCGTCCTGGATCAGCGGCCGGGGTTCGGTGCCGAAGGCGGTTTCATGGACCACCACGTCGGCCAGCGACCAGCGCCAGGGCTGCCAGCGGTTGTCGATGCGCTCGCAGCGCATGATCACGGCCACGTCGGTGAAGGGGCGTTCGGTCATGGGCGTGGAATGTACCCCGGCGCTGCACCGAGGGCCGCCATTTCCGCAAAACCCCTTTGCGCGCCGTCAGTTGGCGGCGGCTTCGAGCTTCTCGACCGCCACCGCGCAGTACTTGAACTCCGGGATCTTGCCGAACGGGTCCAGCGCCGCGTTGGTGAGCAAGTTGGCCGCCGCCTCCACGTAGGCAAACGGCATGAACACCGTGCCGCGCGGCGTGCCGTCATCGCGCCGCACGCGCACCTGCAGCATGCCGCGGCGCGAGCGAATGGCCACCAGAGCGCCCGGCGCCACGCCCAGCCGCGCCAGCTCGTCGCCGTGCAGCGATGCCGTGGCCATGGGCTCGATGGCGTCCAGCACCGAACTGCGCCGCGTCATGCTGCCCGTATGCCAGTGCTCCAGCTGGCGGCCGGTGATGAGCACCAGGGGGTAGGCGGCATCGGGCTTTTCGGCCGCTGGAATCACGCTAGCGGGCACGAGCTTGAGGCGGCCCGTGGGCGTGGGGAACTGCTCCATGAACACGATGGGCTGGCCGGGGTCGTCGGGGGTCAGGCAAGGGTAGGTCACGCTGGATTCGCGCTCCAGCCGGTCCCAGGTGATGCCCTCGATGCTCGCGTGCATGGCCTGGCGCATCTCGTCGTAGACGGCGGCCACGCCGGATTCTTCGCCTTCGTAGTTCCAGGGCAATCCCATGCGCTTGGCGATCTGCTGAATGATCCAGAGATCGGGCCGCGCATCGCCCGGCGGGTTGAGCGCGCGGCGGCCCATTTGCACCATGCGGTCGGTGTTGCTGGCCGTGCCGGTCTTCTCGGGCCAGGCGCTGGCGGGCAGCACCACGTCGGCCAGCCACGCGGTTTCGGTCAGGAAGATGTCCTGCACCACCAGGTGCTGCAGGCTGGCCAGCGCATGGCGCGCGTGGTTCAGGTCGGGGTCGCTCATGGCGGGGTTCTCGCCCTGGATGTACATGCCGCGCACCTTGTGCGGGTCGCTGTCATCGGCCAGGGCCTTGTGCATGATTTCCACCACCG
Organism: Acidovorax sp.; assembly: GCF_021287135.1. Taxonomy (GTDB): domain Bacteria; phylum Pseudomonadota; class Gammaproteobacteria; order Burkholderiales; family Burkholderiaceae_C; genus Acidovorax. Next base: position 277,092 of record NZ_JAJTBB010000085.1, on the reverse strand, counting down.
TGTAGCCGGGTGCTGCATCGAGCTTGGTGCCCCAGAAGTCTTCAAACCATGCATGCGCCGCCGCGTTGTCCACGCGTTGGTAGTTGGGGAACATCATGGGGATGAGGCCAGCGTCGCTAGCGCCCTGTACATTGTTCTGGCCCCGCAGCGGGTGCAGGCCCGAGCCGGGCTTGCCGATCTGCCCCGTGACGGCACACAGCGCGATCAAGCACCGCGCGTTGTCGGTGCCGTGCACGTGCTGGCTCACGCCCATGCCCCAGAGGATCATCGAGGACTTGGCCGTGGCAAACGCCCGCGCCACCTCGCGCAGCGTTTCGGCCGGGATGCCGCAGACGGGCGCCATGGCCTCGGGGCTGCAGCCCATCACGTTGGCCTTGAGCGCTTCGAAGTCGGTGGTGCGCTCCTGGATGAAAGCCTCATCCACCAGGCCCTCGTCGATCACCGTGTGGATCAGCGCGTTGAGCAGGGCCACGTCGGTGTCGGCCTTGAACTGCAGCGTGCGCCACGCGTGGCGGCCAATGTCGGTCACACGCGGGTCGGCCAGAACAATCTTCGCGCCGCGCTTCGCCGCGTTCTTCATCCAGGTGGCGGCCACCGGGTGGTTGGCCGTGGGGTTGGAGCCGATCACGAAGATCAGCTCGGCATGCTCCACGTCGTTCACCGGGTTGCTCACCGCGCCCGAGCCCACGCCTTCGAGCAGCGCAGCCACGCTGGACGCATGGCACAGCCGCGTGCAGTGGTCCACGTTGTTGCTGCCAAAGCCGGTGCGCACCAGCTTCTGGAACAGGTAGGCCTCTTCGTTGCTGCCCTTGGCCGAGCCGAACCCCGCCAGCGCCTTGGGGCCGTGCGTGTCGCGCAGGGCCTTGAGCGTGCCGGCGGCCAGCTCCAGCGCCTCGTCCCACGTCGCCTCGCGGAAGGTGCTGCGCCAGTCGGCGCCGTGGGGCCGCACTTCCTTGGGCACGCCGGGCTTGCGGATCAGCGGCACCGTCAGGCGGTCCGGATGGTGCGCGTAATCAAAACCAAAGCGCCCCTTCACGCACAGGCGGCCGTGGTTGGCGGGGCCGTCGCGGCCTTCCACGCTGATGATCTTTTCGTCGCGCACGTTGTAGGTGATGAGACAACCCACGCCGCAGAACGGGCAGACCGAATCCACCTGGCGGTCCACCTTTTGGGAGCCGATGTGCGTCTTGGGGCTGAGCGCGCCCGTGGGGCAGGCCTGCACGCACTCGCCGCAGGCCACGCAGGTGCTCTCGGCCATGGGGTCGTCGAGGTCGAAGACGATCTTGCCGTCGGCACCGCGCAGGGCGTAGCCGATCACGTCGTTCACCTGCTCCTCGCGGCAGGCGCGCACGCAGCGGTTGCACTGGATGCAGGCGTCGAGATGAACGGCCATCGCGGGGTGGCTCAGGTCCGGCGCGGGCTGCTCGCGGCGTAGGGCCTTCAATGCCGGGCGCACGGCCACGCCCAGGCGATCCGCCCATTGGCTCAGCTCGCCATGCTGGCCTATGCTTTCAGGAATTTTTGAGTCAAATTGGCCGCTAGCGCTTGATGGATAAGCGCCACCAGCTATCAATTCAGGAGTACCCGCCTTGTCATCGTTCCAGCGGTAGCCCACATCCGGCATGTCCGACAGCAGCATCTCCACCACCATCTGCTGGCTCTTTCGCGCACGGGGGCTGGCGGCCTGCACCTTCATGCCTGCGGTGGGCGCACGGCAGCAGCTGGGGGCCAGCGTGCGCTCGCCCGCGATCTCCACCACGCAGGCGCGGCAGTTGCCATCGGGGCGCAGGCCCTCGGTGTAGCAAAGGTGGGGAATTTCCACGCCGTGGCGCTGCGCGGCTTTGAGGATGGTTTCGCCAGGGTGGGCCGTGACGGGCTGGCCGTCCAGCTCAAACGCTACGCCGCCGGTGTCTTGCAACGTGCTCATGGCCGGGCTCCCTGGGGCAGTTGCTCCGCCAGCGGGCTGTTGCGCGGCTTGGGCAGGTCGCCCGGCCACGGTCCCTCGCCCACCTCGTGCGCAAAGTACTTGTGGATGCAGCGGATGGGGTTGGGCGCCGCCTGGCCCAGGCCGCAGATGGAGGCGTCGGCCATCACCTGTGCCAGATCGTCCAGCAGCTCTTCGTCCCACTGCGGCGCTTGCATCAGCGTGGCCGCCTTGGCCGTGCCCACGCGGCAGGGCGTGCACTGGCCGCAGCTTTCGTGTTCAAAAAAGCGCATCACATTCAGCGCGGCATCGCGCGCACGGTCGTGCTGGCTGAGCACGATGACGGCGGCCGAGCCAATGAAGCAGCCGTAGGGCTGCAGCGTGTCGAAGTCCAGCGGGATGTGATTGAGGCTCGCGGGCAGGATGCCGCCCGACGCGCCGCCCGGCAGGTAGGCATACAGCTGGTGGCCGTCCAGCATGCCGCCGCAGTATTCGTCGATGAGTTCCTGCACCGTGATGCCTGCGGGCGCAAGCTTGACGCCGGGGTGCTTGACCCGGCCGCTCACGCTAAACGACCGCAGCCCCTTGCGGCCGTGGCGGCCAAAGCTGGCAAACCACTGCGGCCCGCGCTCCACGATGTCACGCACCCAGTACAGCGTCTCGAAGTTGTGCTCCAGCGTAGGCCGGCCGAACAGGCCCACCTGCGCGATGTAGGGCGGGCGCATGCGCGGCTCGCCGCGCTTGCCTTCGATGCTCTCGATCATGGCGGACTCTTCGCCGCAGATGTACGCGCCCGCGCCGCGCCGCAGCTCGATGTGCGGCAGCGGGCACGGCGGCTCGGCCCGCAGGTCGTCCAGGGCACGCTGCAGCAGTGCGCGGCAGCCGTGGTACTCGTCGCGCAGGTAGATGTAGACGGCCTCGGTGCCCACCACCTGGGCAGCGATGAGCACGCCTTCCAGGAAGCGGTGCGGGCCGCGTTCTAGATAAGTGCGGTCCTTGAAGGTGCCGGGCTCCCCCTCGTCGATGTTCACGGCCATGAGGCGTGGCGCCAGTTGATCCCGCACGATGCGCCACTTGCGCCCGGCCGGAAAGCCGGCGCCGCCCAGGCCGCGCAGGCCCGAGTCTTCCATGGCGGCCAGCACCGCCTCGGCGTCCATCTCGCCGTTGACCAGCGCGGCGGCGGTCTGGTAGCCGCCGTGGGCGCGGTAGGTGGCCAAGTCGGTATGGGCGGGGCTGATGTCTTCTGGCTGCGCAGGCACGCTGTGCTCCGCCAGGCCGGCAACATCAAAATTGATAGCTTCCAGCGCTTGTGGATGAAGCGCTAGAGCCCGATTTGGCTTTGATTTCACGGTTTCCAGCACCGCGTCCACGGTGGCGTGTGGCACGGGGCACTGGTGCACCACGGCCACGGGCGCCTGCTCACAGCGGCCCATGCAAGGCACGGCCTGGACCTGCACGTCGCCCTGTCCCGCCGCGCGCAGCCGCTCGGGCAGCGCGGCCAGCAACTCGCGCGCCCCGGCCATGCTGCAGCTGAGGCTGTCGCACACGCGCAGCACCAGGCGCGGCGCCGGGGCCTCGTCGCCACGCACGATGTCGAAGTGGTGATAGAAGCTCGCCACCTCGTACACCTCGGCCATGGCCAGATTCATCTGCTTGGCGAGCGCCACCAAGTGTCGGTCGTGCAGCACGCCAAAGTGATCGTTCAGGCGGTGCAGGTGTTCAATGAGCAGGTCGCGCCGGTAACCGGCGGGCGGGCGCGGGCCCAGCAGCTGCGCCACCTCGGCCATCGCGGCCTCTTCGGGCTGGCGGCCCTTGAGGCGGCCTTTGCGGCGGATGCGCTCGCGCAGATCATGGACGGACACGGCGGCCACCGTGGGCGCTTCGGAAGCAGGGTTCATGGACCGGGGGACAGGGGGCGTCGGTGGGTTTGTATGAAAGCGCCTGCATAGGGCGCGGGTGCGCCGCAGTGTCGGCCAGGGCGGTCGCGTGCGTCAAATTGCCGATGCACATGGTGCGATCACAAAAACAAATGAAACGGCGCGATGGAACGAGCGCCGCGAATCACGCGGGGGCCAGCGGCCCGGCGCCCCTGGCTCAGCGGGCCGCAGCCAGCAGCCCGCTGTGCGCCGTGGCGTGCTGCAGCCAGTCCGCATCCTGCGCCAGCGCCAGCGCCGCGTCCAGCGCACGGGTAGGCTGGACCTGCCGGTGCGACATGAAGCCGATGGGGGTGGTCAGCACGGGGCTGGTCAGCGGCAGTGCCTCCAGCCCGTCGTGGCCGCGCACGGCATCGACCAGCGCGCCGGGCAGCACGCTGCACACCTGGCCCGCCACCACGCTCAATGCCAGCGTCAGTACCGAATCCGTCTCCATGGCGGGGGTGACCGCGGCCCCCGCGCTGCGGAAGGCGCCATCGACCAGGCTGCGGTTGTGCATCTCGGGGGTGAGCAGGCACAGCGGCAGGGCCGCCGCCTCCGCCCAGGCCATGGGCGGGCCGATCTGCAGCTCACGCGGCGGCCCCTCGGGCGGGCGCGACGCGCGGCGCAGCAGAAAGTAATGCTCCACATACTGCGGCCAGGCCCGCAGCGGGCCGCCGCGCGCGGGCATGCGCTCGGTGTAGCCCAGCGCCAGATCCAGCGAAATGCTCTCCAGCCCGGCCTCCAGCGCCTGCGAACTCATCGACAGCGCCACCGGCACGATGCCCGGGTGCCGTGCCTGCAACTGCGCGGCAAACCGTGCCAGGATGGGCATGGCCGTGGGCACGGCCCCCAGGCGCAGCGTGCCGCGTGGGTGGGCGGCGTCGCTGGAGAGGTCCTGCTGCAACACCTGGTGCTCGTGCAGCATGCGCTGGGCCGAGGCCAGCACCCGCTCGCCCTCCGGCGTGAAGCCTTCAAAGCTGCGCCCCCGGCGCACCACCACCACGCCAAACTCCTTTTCCAGCGCGCGCAGCGCGTTGGAGAGCGCTGGCTGCGTGATGTGGCAGGCCTGCGCCGCCCGGCCGAAATGCCGGTGCTCGTGCAGCGCGACGAGGTAGCGCAGGGAGGCGAGCAGGTTCATGAAGGTGAATTTGCCGTCAAATTGGGCTGTAGCGCTTATGCATCAAGCGCCACAAGCTCACTTTTCAGGAGCGCTTTGACTGCTGCGAGAAGCTTGGATCGAACTCTGCGGAATCGTCCAACAGCTTGTGGGACGATTCCGCGCGGCGCGCAAACCCGATCAGGTGTTCTTGCTGACCGAGATCGTCGGGAACTTGCTCGAAAAATCCTTGGCCTGCTGGGCGATCTTCACCGCCACATCGCGCGCCACCTTCTTGTAAATCGCGGCGACCTCGCCGTCCGGGTCGGCCACCACGGTGGGCTTGCCGCTGTCGGCCTGCAGGCGGATGCTCATGTTCAGCGGCAGCGCGCCCAGGTAGTCCATGCCGTACTCGGCGGCCATCTTCTTGCCGCCATCGGCGCCAAAGATGTGCTCCACATGGCCGCAGTTGCTGCACACGTGGGCGGCCATGTTCTCCACGATGCCCAGGATGGGCACGCCCACCTTCTCGAACATCTTGATGCCCTTCTTGGCGTCCAGCAGGGCGATGTCCTGCGGGGTGGTGACGATCACCGCGCCGGTCATGGGCACGCGCTGGCTCAGGGTGAGCTGGATGTCGCCAGTGCCGGGGGGCATGTCGATGATGAGGTAGTCCAGGTCTTTCCAGTTGGTCTGGCGCAGGAGCTGCTCCAGCGCCTGGGTGGCCATGGGGCCGCGCCAGATCATGGCTTCGTCCTGGTCCACCAGAAAACCGATGGACATGACCTGCACGCCGTAGTTCTCCAGCGGCTCCATGGTCTTGCCGTCCTCGCTCTCGGGGCGGCGGTTGATGCCCAGCATCATGGGCTGGCTGGGGCCGTAGATGTCGGCGTCCAGCACGCCCACGCTGGCGCCCTCGGCGGCCAGGGCCAGGGCCAGGTTGGCCGCCGTGGTGCTCTTGCCCACGCCGCCCTTGCCCGAGGCCACGGCAATGATGTTCTTGACCTGGGGCAAGAGCTGCACGCCGCGCTGCACGGCATGGGCAATGACCTTGGTGGTGATGTTCACCGACACGTTGTCCACCCCGGCCACGCCCTTGGCGGCGGCCACCAGCTGGCGGCGCAGCTCGGGCACCAGGCTCTTGGCGGGGTAGCCCAGCTCCACGTCGAAGGCCACGTCGCCGCCGTTGATCTGCACATTGCGCAGGGCGCGCGTGCTGACGAAATCCTTGCCCGTGTGCGGGTCTTTCACGCCGGCCAGCGCGGCCAGCAGGTCTTGTTCGGTGACAGCCATTCCATTCACTCCTGTGGGGCGGGTAGTCTATTCGTTGGCCGCCGGCCTTGGCGACTGAAGGACAATGCGCCACCCTTTCCCCCGCCCGACACCCGCCCAACCTGCCAAAGAGGACCCCGTGAAATTCAAGATGGCCGAAAAGTCCCTGTTTGCCCTGCTGCTGCGTTCGCCCTGGTGGATCAGCTTTGCGGTGGTGGGGCTGGTGGTGCTGGCGGCCGGGGCGCTGCTGCCCCGGGAGTATTTCGTGGTGGGCGCGCTGGCGGGGTTTCCCATCTTCGTGGTGGGCTGCATCGCCGCCTGGCGCCAGCTGCGCGCGCCCAGCCCCGCCAAGGTGGCCGAGATGCTGGACGCCGTCCAGAGCATGCCCTGGCGCAGCTTTGCCGACACACTGGAAGCCGCCTGGACCCGCGAAGGCTGCACGGTGGAGCGCCTGCCCGCCGGCGGCGCGGCCGACCTGGCGCTGGCCAAGGGCGGCCAGACCACGCTGGTCAGCGCCCGCCGCTGGAAGGCCGCCACCCACGGCGTGGAACCGCTGCGCGAGCTGCACGCCGCCATGCAGGCGCGCGGCGCCCCGGCCGGCGTGTATGTGGCCACGCAGGGCCAGCTGAGCGACAACGCCCGCATCTTTGCGCGGGACCACGGCATTGCCGTACTGCAGGCCGAGGCGCTGGCGCAGATGCTGCTCAATGCGCGCTGACCGGGCGCGCCCCGCCTGGCGACCGCACGGCGGGGCGCTTTGGGGTTTCCCCAGATGGCGGGGCACTCCGCCCCCTCCACACTGAGGGTCTTTGCCAGCCCCCGCGCACATCCCCACCCCTTCTTTTTTTCTGCCCGCCTTTCGATGCCGCCCACTTCCCGCGCCTCCCGCGCCCGCCCCAGCATCATTGACGGCGAACGCCCCGCCACCGGCCTGCTGCTCACCGGCGGCGGAGCCCGCGCGGCCTACCAGGTGGGCGTGCTGGAGGCCATTGCCGACCTGCGCAACGCCTGCGGCGAGGGCGACGGACCCAACCCCTTCCCCATCATCACCGGCACCTCGGCCGGCGCCATCAATGCCGCCGCGCTGGCCTGCGGGGCAGACCACTTCGACCGCGCCGTGCGCCGCATCGCCCGCGTCTGGCGCCAGTTCCACGCCAGCCAGATCTATGGGGCCGACTCGCTGTCGGTCATGCGCAGCGGCGCCCGCTGGCTCACGCTGATGTCCATCGGCTGGGCGCTGGCGCGCTGGCGGCGCATGCGCCCGCAATCGCTGCTGGACAACAAGCCGCTGGAAAAGCTGCTGGTCAAGATGGTGCCCCTGGTGCGCCTGCCCCGGCTCATCCGCAAAGGGCACCTCACCGCGCTGGCGGTGACGGCGTCCAGCTACAGCTCGGGCGAGCACGTCACGTTCTTTGAGACGGCCGGGCCGGTGCAGCCCTGGGTGCGCTCGCAGCGCAAGGCGGCGCGCGACCGCATCACGCACGAACACCTGCTGGCCTCGTCGGCCATCCCGTTCATCTTCCCGGCCAAGGGCATCGCGGTGGGGGACCATACCGAGTACTTTGGCGACGGCTCCATGCGCCAGTCCGCCCCCATTGCCCCAGCCATCCACCTCGGGGCCGAACGCATCCTGGTCATCGGCGCGGGCCGCATGCACGAGCCCCAGGGCGACGCGGCCGCCAACCCCACGCCCACCTACCCGTCCCTGGCGCAGATTGCAGGCCACGCGCTGTCCAACATCTTTCTGGACGCGCTGTCGGTGGACGTGGAGCGGGTGCAGCGCATCAACCAGACGCTGTCGCTCATCCCGCCCGACGTGCGCTCGCAAAGCACGCTGCGGCCCATCGAGCTGCTGGTGATCGCGCCGTCCCAGCGGCTGGACGCCGTGGCCGCCCGCCATGTGGGCGACCTGCCCGCGCCAGTGCGCACCATGCTGGGCGCGCTGGGCGTCACGTCCAACATGGCCGACGTGCGCAGCGCGGCGCTGGCCAGCTACCTGCTGTTCGAGGCAGGCTACACGCAGGAGCTGATGGCCCTGGGCCGGGCAGACACGCTGGCCCAGCGGGAACAGGTGTGCCGCTTCTTCGGCTGGACCGACACCGGCGCCGAAGTGCAGATGAAGCTCCACACCTGATAGGGCCAGGGCGCGCTGGCCCATCGCCGCGCGTGTGCGCCGGGACTGCGGGCGGCGCGCGGTGTGCGGCCGCCCCTTAAAATTGCAGGTTCCGCCTGAGAAAGCCGCATTTCCATGACGCAACCCGCCCGCAAACTCTTCGTCACCACCGCCCTGCCGTACGCCAACGGCAACTTCCACATCGGCCACATCATGGAATACATCCAGGCCGACATCTGGGTGCGGTTCCAGCGCATGCAGGGCAACGCCGTCAACTTCGTGGGCGCGGACGACACGCACGGCGCGCCCATCATGATCGCCGCCGAGAAGGCGGGCATCACGCCCCAGCAGTTCGTGGCCAACATTGCCGCCGGCCGCAAGCAGTACCTGGACGGCTTTCACATCAGCTTTGACAACTGGCACAGCACCGATGCGCCCGAAAACCACGAGCTGGCCCGCCAGATCTACCGCGACCTGCGCGACCGCGCCGACGGCAGCCTGATCGAAGTGCGCACCATCGAGCAGTTCTTCGACCCCGAGAAGAACATGTTCCTGCCCGACCGCTACATCAAGGGCGAATGCCCCAAGTGCCACGCGAAGGACCAGTACGGCGACAACTGCGAGGTGTGCGGCACGGTGTACGCCCCCACCGACCTGATCAACCCCTACTCGGCCCTGTCGGGCGCCAAGCCCGAGCTGAAACAGTCCGAGCACTTCTTCTTCAAGCTGTCGGACCCGCGCTGCGTGGACTTTCTGCAGAACTGGACGCAGGACGGCAAGCTCCAGCCCGAGGTGGCCAACAAGATCAAGGAATGGTTCACCGTCCGCACCAACCCGGACGGCACGCAAAGCGAAGGACTGGGTGACTGGGACATCAGCCGCGACGCGCCCTACTTCGGCATCGAAATCCCCGACGCGCCGGGCAAGTACTTCTACGTGTGGCTCGATGCGCCCGTGGGCTACCTCGCATCGCTGAAAAACCTGCTGGAAAAGCGCGGCGAAAGCTACGACGCCTACATGGCCGACCCGCAGCTCGAGCAGTACCACTTCATCGGCAAGGACATCGTCACCTTCCACACGCTGTTCTGGCCTGCCATGCTGCACTTCAGCGGCCGCAAGACGCCCAACAGCGTGTTCGTGCACGGCTTTTTGACCGTGAACAACGGCGAGAAGATGAGCAAGAGCCGCGGCACGGGCCTGGACCCGCTCAAGTACCTGAGCCTGAACATGAACGCCGAGTGGCTGCGCTACTACCTGGCCGCCAAGCTGAGCGCCCGCAACGAAGACATCGACTTCAACGCCGAAGACTTCATGCTGCGGGTGAACAGCGACCTGATCGGCAAGTACGTGAACATTGCCAGCCGCGCGGCGGGCTTTTTGACCAAGCGTTTTGAGGGCCAGCTGACCCAGGACTTTGACGCCGCCGGCAGCGCCCTGCTGGCCGAAGTGCGCGGCGCCCGCGACACGCTGGCCCAGCTGTACGAAGCCCGCGAATACGGCAAGGCCACGCGCGAGATCATGCTGCTGGCCGACCGCATCAACGCCTACGTGGACCAGAACAAGCCCTGGGACCTGGCGAAGGACGCCGCCAACAACGTGGCGCTGCACCAGGTGTGCTCGGTGCTCATCAACGCGTTCGACGCCCTCACCCGCTACCTGGCGCCCGTGCTGCCCGGACTGTCGCGCGCCGTGGAAGGCTTTGTGGGCCGCAGCATGACCGCGTGGGCCGTGGACGGCAACGTGCAGGCCATCCAGCCCTACAACCACCTGATGCAGCGCGTGACGCCCGAGCAGCTTGAAGCGTTGTTTGAGCCCCCGGCCCAGGCTGCACAAGCGCCAGCAGCTACAGAAACAGTAGCATCCAGCGGTCACCCCGGCGGCGAGGAGCTGGCCCCCACCATCACCATCGACGACTTCACCAAGATCGACCTGCGCATTGCGCTGATCGTGAACTGCGAGCCCGTCGAGGGATCGACCAAGCTGCTGCGCCTGACGCTGGATGTGGGCGAGGGCCGCACCCGCAATGTCTTCTCCGGCATCGCCAGCGCCTACCAGCCCGCCGACCTGATCGGCAAGCACACCGTGATGGTCGCCAACCTGGCCCCGCGCAAGATGAAGTTTGGCGTCAGCGAAGGCATGGTGCTGGCCGCCAGCCATGGCGACGAAAAGGCCCACCCCGGCATCTACGTGCTCAACCCCTGGCCGGGCGCCACGCCGGGCATGCGGGTGCGCTGAGCAGACGTGACCGGCCCGGCCTGCGCCTGCGCCCTGAAACTTCAAGGCCCCGACCGGGGCCTTTTTTTCGGCCGCTGTACTGCGCGCATGCCCCCATCCCACGGCTTGTGGCCGACCCGTCTGTGCGGGAAAGTCCGACAAACACCCTTTGGCACGCGGCGCTCAATCCCCTACAGAGCCCGCGATGCCTGTGCGGCATCGCCTTCGCATCCACTGAACAGTGAGTGAGGTCGCCATGCCAACACCCAATTTGTCGCAAGCCCACATCCGCGAATCCATCGCCGGAGAGGAAGACCCCGGCGCGTCGCTGGACGTGGTGCGCTCGATGATCAGGAAGGGGCGCCAGCAGGCTGCCCAACGCGCGGGACAGCGTATTCACATGGATTACACCGAAGGCCAGGATGTCATCGGCGTGGACGTGGGCTGGCCCCGGCGCGGCGCGGGCACGGGCGCGATTGCGACATCACGCAGCGCGGCCGACCTGCTGGGCCTGCTGGTGGCCCATCACGGCGAGATTGCGGACACCGCGCGCTCGCTGTTCCACCGCACGGGCCAGCGGCGCATTGCGCTGGAAGGGGACGAAGACGAGGACGGTGTGTTCTACGTGAACCACTCGGAGTGAGAGGCCGGGTAGCGTCAGCAGCAGCCTTACCCTCGTAGGTCGGGTTAGCCCGCAGGGCGTAACCCGACGTGGCTGCACCGCGCCCCGTGGGGTGGTGTCGGGTTACGCCCTGGCGGGCAAACCCGACCTACGGGTTGAGGACCCAATCGGCTGCTAGGGCATACCCCGTATGCGCTGAAAGCTATCGAAACAGAAACATAAAACCCCAGCCGCGTAGGTCGGGTTAGCCCAACGGGCGTAACCCGACGAGGTTCCGCAGTGCCCCGTGCGGGGGCGTCAGGTTGCCGTCAAATGGACCACCAGCGCCGGTTTCAATGCCCCACGTACCGCCCGGGCCGGTGGCTGATCCACAAGAACCCGCTCATCACCAGCACGGCCAGCACCGAGTAGGCCACGCGCTCCATCGGCACCACGAACAGGGCCGCCAGCACCACGGTGCCGTCGATCATCATCTGCACCATGCCTGCGCGCAGGCCGTAGCGGTGCTGCAGGTACAGCGACACCACGGTGGCGCCCCCCAGGCTGGAGTGGTGGCGGGCCAGGAACAGGCAGCCCGTGCCCAGCAGCAGCCCGCCCAGCACGGCGGCAAACAGGGGGTTGAGGTAGTCCACATGCATGACGTGCGGGAACAGCTCGGTCAGCAAGGACAGCAGGCCGACGCACAGGAAGGTCTTGACCGTGAACTCGCGCCCCATGCGCGTCCAGGCAAACCAGTAGAACGGCAGATTCACCGCAAAGAACAGCTTGCCGAACGAAACGCCGGTGACGTAGTGCAGCAAAAACGCCACCCCGGCCGTGCCGCCCACCAGCAGCCCCGCCTGGTTGAACAGCATGAGCGCCATGGCCACGAACAGCGTGCCGGCAAACAAGGCCTGCGCATCTTCAAAGGTGCCGTGGCGCAGCGAAGGGGGCAACGGAGTATCGGGAGTGGACATGGGCGGAGGGCGGCGGCTTCGGCGTGGGGCAGGGCAAACACAGGCATTGCAAGCCACATGCCAGGGTGGTGGCGGGCGCGGCAGCGTGCAGACAGGGTGATTGTGGGCGAATGCCCCCGGCGCCGGGGGCTCGCGCCGCAGAGAATCGAAGAGAAATCCGGCTCCAGCGCTTTCTGGCAAAGCGCGAGAAGCTATCATTAAATGAGCAGGCCGGCGTCCATGCGCGCGCCGGCCGCCCCTCCCTGGCACCGGTGCCACGCTGCGGCCGCCCGCCGCGGCCGTGCCGGTTGCACTTCAGGGCGGGCTCACTACACTGGATACGCCATGCCGTTTTCGCCTGCCTTCCACCCCCGCCTGCTCAACGCCCTGCGCCACTACAACCGCAACCGCTGGCTGGCCGACGTGGGCGCAGGCGTCACGGTGGGCATCGTGGCGCCGCCGCTGGCCATGGCGTTTGCGATCGCCAGCGGGCTCAAGCCCGAGGCGGGGCTGTGGACGGCCATCATCGCGGGGTTCCTGATCTCGGCCCTGGGCGGCACCAACGTGCAGATCGGCGGGCCGGCGGGCGCGTTCATCGTGATCGTGTACGGCATCGTCGAGCGCTACGGCCTGGCCAACCTGCTGATTGCCACCGCCTGCGCGGGCGTGCTGCTGGTGCTGCTGGGGCTGTTCCGCCTGGGCACGCTGGTGCGCTTCGTGCCGGTGAGCATCGTCATCGGCTTTACCAACGGCATCGCGGTGCTGATTGCGCTGTCGCAGGTGAAGGACTGGCTGGGCCTGTCCATCGACCGCATGCCGGGCAATTTTTTCTCGCAGATCGACACGCTGGCGCGGCACCTGGGCAGTTTCAACCCCTACGCTTTCGGCCTGGGCACGGCGTGCGTGGCCGGGCTCTTCCTGTGGCCCCGGCTCACGATGACAGGCTCGCCGATGATGCAGGTGCTGGAGCGGCACACGGTGCGCACCTTTGCCCGCGTCCCCGCGCCGGTGGTGGCACTGGTCACGCTGAGCCTGCTGTCCTGGGCGCTGAAGTTCCCCGTGGAGACCCTCGGCACCCGGTTTGGCGGCATTCCGCAGGCACTGCCGGTCTTCGCGCTGCCGGATTTTTCGTGGGACACGGTGCGGCTGCTGGTCACGCCCACCGTCACCATTGCGCTGCTGGGCGCCATCGAATCCCTGCTGTGCGCCCGGGTGGCCGACCAGCTGGCCACCGACCCGCACCATCAGAAGCACGACCCCAACCAGGAACTGGTGGCCCTGGGCGTGGCCAACCTGGTGGTGCCCTTCTTTGGCGGCATGCCGGCCACCGGCACCATTGCGCGCACCGTCACCAACCTGCGCGCCGGTGCCACCTCGCCCGTGGCAGGCATGGTGCATGCCGTCACCCTGGCGGTGATCGTGCTGGTGGCGGCGCCGCTGGCGCTGCACATTCCGCTGGCCGTGCTGGCGGGCATCCTGCTGTCCGTGGCGTGGAACATGGGCGAGTGGCACGAGTTCTTGCGCCTGCGCCACTTCACCAACCACTACCGGCTGCTGATGCTGGGCACCTTCCTGCTCACGGTGGTGTTCGACCTGACGGTGGCGGTGGAAGCCGGGTTGTTCATGGCCTGCGCCCTGTTCGTGCGGCGCATGGGCGAGCAGTTCCGCGTGGAGCGGCTGCCGGAGCCGCCGCTGCCCGCCGGGGATGCCGCCCTGCCGCCGGGCCCGCGCCCCGTGGCCGCCTGGCGCCTGCGCGGCGCGCTGTTCTTTGGCGCCGCCGCCAAGATCGACCCCATCCTGCAGGCGGTGGAGGCCGGGCCGCCCGGCATGGACGTGGTGCTGGACGCACGCGACCTGGTGGTGCTGGACACCACGGGGCTGGACGCGCTGGCGCAGGTCCTCAAGGCCGTGGCGGCGCGTGGCGGCCGGCTGCTCGTGCAGAACGCACCCGAGCAGCCGCGCTCGCTCATGGAGCGCTCGGGCTTTGCCGCGCGGCTGGCCGCGCAGGGGCTGGAAGACCTGCCGGTCTGATCTGAACGGACCGGCCGGGCGCCCTGGCGCTGGCCTTACTTGCCGCCCTTGAATTCCGGCGCGTCCAGGTCTTCGCCCGTCTGGGTGCGCAGCACCGTGTGCTCGGGCCCGTAGACCACGGTGAACACCTTGGACTGGTTGGGCGCCGCCTGGTAGCGCCAGTCGGCGTGGGTTTCGCGCTTGAGCTCGTAGGGCGTGACCTTGGCGGGCTTGCCCAGCAGCCGCCGCACGGCGTCCATGCCCATGCCGGGCTGCACCTGGGCAAAGTTTTCGGGCGTGAGCACCTGGCGCACGGCCACCAGCCGGCCGTCAGCGCCCAGCGTGATCATGTAGTTGACCTGGCCGGCGGGCTGGCGGTTGTATTCAAACGTGCGGGCGCCGCCGGGCTCGTCCCACACGTTTTCGGGGGCGCCGAAGCGGTCGCGCACATCGGCTTCGGTGGAGACGCCCTCCTTCAGCTCGCTGAGGCGCTGCGGGTCGCAGGCGGCCAGGGCCAGCAGGCCCAGGGTGGCGGCGGCGGCCAGGGCCGCGGCACGGATTCTCAAGCGCATAGATTCGTCCCGGTAAAATTCATCGAAAGAGGTTAACTGTCCATGTCCATTTTCCGCCGCCCCGACTACCAGTCCGACGCCACCCAGTTCATCAACCAGCTCAAGGCCAGCCGGCCCGAGCTGGAACAGCAGCAGCAGACGGGCCGTGCGCTGCTGTGGGACAAGCAGGTGGACCGCACCATCTGGAACGAGTACCGCCAAGGCCGCGTGGTGCAAAAGCCCTACGTCTACCAGACCAACGCGGACTGACCGTCCAAATGGCCTCCAGCGCTTGACCAACAAGCGCTGGACGCTAACAAAATCATAGCACCATGACCACCGCGAACGACGCCGACGGGGCCGATGTGCCCCTGGGCGCTGCGCTGGACGCCGCCGGCATGCCCGAGGTGGTCGACCAGGTGGCCCTGGCGCGCCTGTACGGCGAGCCGCTGTTTGCGCTGCCGCAGGACCTGTACATCCCGCCCGACGCGCTGGAGGTCTTCCTGGAGGCCTTTGAAGGCCCGCTGGACCTGTTGCTGTACCTGATCCGCAAGCAGAACTTCAACATCCTGGACATCCCCATGGTCGGGGTGACCAAGCAGTACCTGGCGTATGTGGACGAGATCCGCAGCCGCAACCTGGAGCTGGCGGCCGAGTACCTGCTGATGGCAGCCATGCTCATCGAGATCAAGTCGCGCATGCTACTGCCGCCCAAGAAGCAGGAGGGCGGCGAGGAGCCCGAGGACCCGCGCGCCGAGCTGGTGCGCCGCCTGCTCGAATACGAGCAGATGAAGATGGCCGCCATGCGCCTGGCCAACCTGCCGCAGTACGGGCGCGACTTCCTCAAGGCCCAGGTGTACATCGAGCAAAGCCTGCAGCCGCGCTTTCCGGACGTGCACGTGGTGGACCTGCAGGAGGCCTGGCGCGACATCCTGAAGCGCGCCAAGCTCGTGCAGCACCACAAGATCACGCGCGAAGAGCTGAGCGTGCGCGAATACATGAGCATGGTGCTCAAGACGCTGCAGGGCCGGCGCTTTGTGGAGTTTGAAGAGCTGTTCCATCCCGAAGACGGCAGCACCGTGCTGGTGGTCACCTTCATCGCGCTGCTGGAGCTGGCCAAGGAAACGCTGATCGAGATCACGCAGGCCGAAGCGTTTGCACCCATCTACGTGCGCCTCGCCTATACCCCGGCATGACACCGGCATGACACCCCCTGAGTCGCCTTCGGCGCCTTCCCCCTCTCCTTCGGGAGGGGGACGCCACCGGTGGCCTGGCGAAGCCAGTTCCACGGTGGCCCCCGCCTGAAGTCGCGCCCCTTTCCAAGGCAACGACGGACCTCTATGGCATCCCACGATTTTGACGTCCTCATCGTAGGCAGCGGCCTTGCAGGCCTCTCGGCCGCCCTGCACCTGGCGCCCACGCACCGCGTGGCCGTGATCACCAAGCGCACCCTGCACGACGGCTCCAGCGCCTGGGCCCAGGGCGGCATTGCCGCCGTGCTGGCCGACGACGACAGCTTTGCCGCCCACATCCAGGACACGCTGGTCGCGGGGGCCGGCCTGTGCGACCTGGCCACCACGCGCTTCGTGGTGGAGAACGCACCCGAGTCCATCGCCTGGCTGCGCGGGCTGGGCGTGCCCTTCACGCTGGAAGGCGACCAGTTGCACCTCACGCGCGAGGGCGGCCACAGCGCGCGGCGCATCGCCCACGTGACCGACGCCACGGGCGCGGCCGTGCAGCGCACGCTGATCGACGTGGTGCGCAGCACGCCCGGCATCACGCTGTTCGAGCAGCACACGCTGGTGGACCTGATCACCACGCGCAAGCTGGGCCTGCCCGGCCACCGCTGCCTGGGGCTGTACGCGCTGGACAGCGACACCGACGAGGTCGTGACCTTCCGCGCGCCGCAGACCATCCTGGCCACCGGCGGCGCGGGCAAGGTGTACCTGTACACCACCAACCCCGACACCGCCACGGGCGATGGCATTGCCGCCGCCTGGCGCGCGGGCTGCCGCGTGGCGAACATGGAGTTCATCCAGTTCCACCCCACGGGGCTGTACCACCCGCACGAAAAGTCCTTCCTCATCAGCGAGGCCGTGCGCGGCGAAGGCGGGCAGCTCAAGCTGCCCCCGTCGGCCGGCGGCAGGCGCTTCATGCTGGACCACGACCCGCGGGCCGAACTGGCCCCGCGCGACGTGGTGGCCCGCGCCATCGACTTCGAGATGAAGAAGCACGGCCTGGACTGCGTGCACCTGGACATCTCGCACCAGAGCCCCGCCTTCCTGCAAGAGCACTTCCCGAACATCCTGGCGCACTGCGCGTCGCTGGGCATCGACATCACCCGCGAGCCCATCCCCGTGGTGCCCACCGCCCACTTCACCTGCGGCGGCGTGCTGACCGACCTGGCCAGCCGCACCGACCTGCCCGGCCTGTATGCCGTGGGCGAGGTGGCCTGCACCGGCCTGCACGGCGCCAACCGGCTGGCCAGCAATTCGCTGCTGGAATGCATGGTGTTCGCCCGAGCCGCCGCCCAGGCGATCGCGGCAGCCCCAACCACAGAACTGCCCACCGTGCCCGCGTGGGACGACAGCCGCGTGACCGATGCCGACGAGTGCGTGGTCATCTCGCACAACTGGGACGAGCTGCGCCGCTTCATGTGGGACTACGTGGGCATCGTGCGCACCAACAAGCGCCTGGAGCGCGCCGCCCACCGCATCGCCATGCTGCAGGCCGAGATCCAGGAGTTCTACGCGCACTTTCACGTCACGCGCGACCTGCTGGAGCTGCGCAACCTGGTGCAGGTGGCCGGCCTGATCGTGAAAAGCGCCCAGCTGCGCCGCGAGAGCCGGGGCCTGCACTACAGCCGCGACTACCCCGACCTGGCGGCGCCAGCGGCCCCCACCATCCTCGTGCCGCCCGCCGCCTGAGCGGCACCCCCGAACAATCCCGAGGAGGAGACCGCACGATGACGGTTGGATGTTTTGTGACCGGCACCGACACCGGCGTCGGCAAGACGCTGGTGGCAGCGGCCCTGCTGCACACCCTGGCACGCCACCACCGCCGCGTGGTGGGCATGAAGCCCGTGGCCACGGGCGTGGTGCCCTGGGGCGAGGACTGGGCCAGCGAAGACGTGATCGCCCTGCGCACCGCCTCCACCGTGGCCGCGCCGCCTACGCTGGACAACCCGGTGCTGCTGCACGACTGCCTGCCGCCCCACATCGCGGCGGCGCGGGCCGGCGTGCATGTGGACCTGGCCGCGCTGGTCGGGGCGTACCAGACCTTGGCGGCCCATACCGACGCGGTGGTGGTGGAGGGCGCGGGCGGCTTTCTGGAGCCGCTTTCCGACACGCTCACCGGCGCCGACCTGGCCCAGGCCCTGGCCCTGCCGGTGGTGCTGGTGGTGGCCCTGCGCCCGGGCTGCCTGAACCATGCACTGCTCACCGCCGAGGCGGTTCGCGCGCGCGGGCTCACGCTGGCCGGCTGGGTGGCCAACCGCACTGAACCCGGCGTGGAGGCCGCCGACGAGACCGTGGCCTGCCTACGCCCCCGGCTGGAAGCGCCGCTGTGGGCCGACGTGCCCTACCAGGACCTGCCAGAAGCGCGCAGCCTGGCCCTGACCCTGCCGCCGCACTGGGCATGACCCACTGCCACCAGCGGCCGGGCCCCGCCCGTACACTGGCGCGCCGCCCTCGCGGCACCGAACGGACCTCCCATGCCCCACCTCACCATTGAATACTCCGCCAACCTGCCCCACTACCCCGAGGCAGAGACCCTGGCGGCGCTGAACGCCACCCTCTGCGCCCACCCGGAGGTGCAGGACGAGGCCGACCTGAAAAGCCGCTTTATCGTGGCGGACAGCTTCGAGATCGGCACCGCGCCGGCCCAGCGGGCCTTTGTGCACGCGCAGCTGCGCCTGCTGGCCGGCCGCTCGCCCGAGGCGAAGAAGGAACTGTCCGCGCGCATCGCCGACGTGCTGCGCGAGCGCACCCCCCGCCCCCAGGGCGTGATGGTGCAGCTCAGCGTGGAAGTGGTGGACATGGACCGCGGGTCGTACGCCAAGGAACGGCTGTAACGGCCGCCAAACCTCCTCAGCGCGCCGTCTGCCCCCCGCCCGCCGTGCCGCTGGCCGCCGACTGGCCGCTGCGGTTGGGCTCGGAGGGCTCGGAAATGCCGCGCACGGCCTCGTCGGTGTCCGTGCCATCGGCCTTGGTGGCTACGTCGCCCAGCGACAGCATGCCCACCAGGCGATTGTCCTTGTCCACCACCGGCAGGCGGCGCACCTGCTGGCTGCGCATGGACTCGAGCGCGGCGTCCGTCCTCCCGGCAGTAGAGCATGCCTTCGGACATGACCTCCGCCACTGGCGCATCCACGCGCTCCTGCGCCACGCCGCGCACGACGATGTCCCGGTCAGTCACCATGCCGACCAGGCGGGTGCCGTCGCACACCGGCAGCGCGCCCACGTCCAGTTCGCGCATGGCCTGGGCGGCGGCCGTCACGGTGTCTTCGGGGACCAGGGTACGAATGCCACGGGTCATGATCTGGGACACGGTCCGCATGGATTTCCCCTCAGGCGCGGTCGCGCAGCTCGCGCACCCCGGTGGCCGTTGCGCAGTGGTTGCAGCAGAACATGACGTCGTCCTTTTGCACGCCGTGCCCCAGGATGGGAACACTGCAGTGGGCGCAGCGCGGCGCCAGCTCGTAGGCGGCGCACTCGAAGCTGTCGAACGTGTGCGTCTTGCCCTCGATGTGGACTTCAAAGGTGCGGTCGTATTCATTGCCGCAGGTTTCGCATTTGGCCATGGGGACCTCCTCGGGATGGCGGGACGGAAAACGGTAGGGAATGCGCCGGAGCCTGGACCACGCTTGCGCGCGGCTCCAGCGCAGCGGCTCAGCCCGCATCCTTGCCGGACTTGCCGCCTCCGCTGCCCGTGGTGGATGCTGTGCCGGCACTTCCGGTGCCCGCCTGCGTTCCCGTGGCCCCGCCCTTTTGCGCCGAGCCGGTGGACGCATCGCCGCCGCCGCGGCTGGCGCGGCTGGAGCGCCAGGTGTTGAACTCGTCCGAGAACTTCTGGTAGCGCTCCTTGCGCCAGGAGTCGTAGTCGTCGTCGAGCATGCGCAGCTGCTCCTCGCGCCACTGGTGGTAGTCGGGGTCGCGGTGTTGCTGCCGGCCCGCCTGTCCGCCATAGCTCTGCGCACCGGAGCCCCCGCCATATCCGCCATACCCGCCATACCCTTGCGAGTTGCCATAGTCCTGCGGTCCGCCGAAGTCCTGGCCGCCGCCATAGCCTTGCCCGCCCTCATACCCGGGTGCGCCACCGTAGCCCTGGCGCATGCCGCGGGCAAAGCCGAACGCGCCCCCGCGGCCGCCATCGCCCCAGCGGTCCTGGCCCTGGTCCTGGTAGAGGTGCAGGTTGCGGCCGTCGTTGCGGTAGCCGCCCGCAGCCTGGAAGCCCGCCCGGTCCTGCCACGCCGGGTCCGGCTGGCGCATGCCTTCGCGCGCGCCGCCAAAGCCCTGCGAAGTGCGCTGCTGCTCTTCATAGCCTTCATAGCCGCCGCGCTGCATGCCGTAGCCGCCGCGTTGCGGGTGCTGTTGCGAAGAGCGCTCGCCCCCTTCGCCCCGGTAGGCGCGCTGTTCGTCCTGGTACGGCGGCTGCTGCGCGTAGCCGCGGTCGGAAAAGTGCATCTCTTCCGGGTCGCGGCCGCTGCTGTAGCGGGAGGAGGAATGGTGTTCGTCGGTGTCGCGGTAGCCCATGGCAGATCTCCTGGTAGCGTGAACAAGCAAGGGAGGTGCGCGGGCTGTCGCCAGCCCGCGCACCCCACCCGGCGGCGCGCCCGCGCCAGCCGGTGTGGTGTCCATGTTCAAACCCTGGGCCGCTCGATCCTGTAGGACAGGCCCCACAGGCCTGTCGGCCCAGGGCGGCGATGTGCCGGCCAGGCGGAGACGTTGATGGAAAACCGCGGGCGGTGGAGCCGCGGCGTTACGGGGCCGCAGGCTGCAGCTCGGCCGCGAGCCAGCCGCGCAAGCTGTTGATGAACGCCCAGCCGCGCACGCTCGGCAGGTCGTCCACGCGCAGCACGGCCTCGGTCACGCGGCCTTCGCTAAGGGCCAGCGCACGGCCCACGCCGGGCAGCAGGCCGCAGGACAGCGGCGGCGTGATCCAGCGGCCATCCTGGAGCTGGGCGGCCAGGTTGCCGAAGGTGCCCTCGGTGATCTCGCCCGCCGGGTTCCACAGCACGGTGTCGAACACGCCCGGCGTGGTGGGCGCAAAGGCCGCATAGTGCTCGCGGCGCGTGGTCTTGTAGCGCACGAACTCGCTGTGCGCGGCCTCGAACGGCTGGGCGGCCAATTGCAGCCGCACGGGCTCGGCCGTGGGCTGCAGCGCAAAAGCCTCGGCCCGGGCGCTGCCGTCCGGCGCCAGCAGCAGGCGCACGCGCCAATGGCCGCGCAGGTGGCGCAGGGCCGTCACCTGCAGCTCCTGCCGCACGGCGTGGGCGTTGAAGGCATAGCCGAAATGCGCCGCGGCCTCGCCCATGCGGCGCACATGCAGGTCGGCGTGGGGGAACTTGCCCTCGTGCAGGCCCAGGGTTTCCAGAATCTCGAACGGCATGCTGGCCCTTTCAACAAACGCGCGCTTGTGGCGCCACTCCAGCCACTCGGCCTGCGCCCCGGCGTCGGCCGTGATGCCGCTGCCGATGCCGCAGGTGGCCGCTACCGCCCCATTGCGGTCCGCCGCCGTGCGCAGCACCACGGTGCGGATGGGCACGTTGAAGGTGGCCGCCACCGCGCAGCGGCCCTGCGCACCGGGCGGCCCGGCCGGGCGCACCACGCCCACCGCGCCGCAGTAGACGCCGCGGGGCGCGGCCTCCAGCTCGCGGATCAGCTGCATGGCCCGCACCTTGGGCGCGCCGGTGACCGAGCCGCACGGGAACAGCGCCGCGAACACGTCGGCCAGCGTGGTGCCCGGCCGCGTGCGGGCCGTCACGTCGGAGGTCATCTGCCACACGGTGGGCAGCGGCTCCGTGTGGAACAGCGCGGGCACCTGCACCGTGTGCGGCAGCGCAATGCGCGAGAGGTCGTTGCGCAGCAGGTCCACGATCATCACGTTCTCGGCGCGCTCCTTGGGCGCCGTGCGCAGGTGCTCGGCGTGGGCTGCGTCCTGCGCGGGCGTGGCGCCGCGCGGCGCCGTGCCCTTCATGGGGCGGGCCAGGATGTGGCCGCCCGCGGGGTCGTCGTCCCGCCAGTCGAAGAACAGCTCGGGCGAGACCGACAGCACCTGCTCGCCGCCCGCGTCGATGTGCGCGGCGTAGCCGCCGGGCTGGGCCCGCTGCAGGGCCGCGAACAGCGCCGCGCCGTCGCCCTGCTGCAGCACGCCGTGCAGCGGCGCGGTGAAGTTGATCTGGTACAGCTCGCCCGCGCGGATGGCGGCCTGCATGCGCTGCAGGGCGCCGTCAAACTGGGCCCGCGTGAGCGCCGGGGTCCACGCCACCTGGGCCGGCGGGCCGCTGCGATCGGCCGCCTCGGGCCAGGGCGCAGGCGCATCGTGCTCGGCAAACCAGGCCAGCGGGCCGCCGGCCGCGTGGGTGCGCAGGGCGGGGTCGAACGCGGCCGCCGCCTCGTAGCGCACATAGCCCAGGCACCAGCGCCCCTGCTGCGCGGCGGCGTGCACGGCCTCCAGCACGGGGCGCACCTCGGCCGGCGTGCGGGCCACCCACACGCGGCGCGGCGCGCCGAACGCGTGCCGCAGCCGGGGCGCCGCCGGGCCCTGCAGCGGCTGCGCGAAGTCGATCAGGGCAATACCCATCAAATCAGGCTCCAGCGCTTATTCAGCAAGCGCAAGCAGCTCTCATTTCAATAGCATCCTTCTCAGGCCGCGCCCAGATGGGGCACCAGGTGCGTGGTGGGCTGCCCGTTTTTAAGCGCCGCGGTGAAGGCCAGCATGCGGTCAATCGGCTGGCGCGCGCGGGGGATGAGCGCCGGCTCCACGTGCACGGCGTTGGCGCCGGTCTCCAGCACGCGGGCCACGTCGGCCAGGCCGTTCATCGCCATCCAGGGGCAGTGCGCACAGCTCTTGCAGGTGGCGCTGTTGCCCGCGGTGGGCGCTTCGTAGAAGGTCTTGCCGGGGTTGAGCGTGCGCAGCTTGTGCATCATGCCGTTGTCGGTGGCCACGATGAACTCGGTGGCCGCCATCTCGCGCGCGGCCTGGAGGATGGCGCTGGTGGAGCCCACGGCGTCGGCCAGGGCCACCACCTCCGCGGGGCTTTCGGGGTGCACCAGCACCTTGGCCCGGGGGTGCTCTTTTTTCAGCAGCGTAAGCTCCAGCGCCTTGAACTCGTCGTGCACGATGCAGGCACCGTTCCAGAACACCATGTCTGCGCCGGTTTCGCGCTGGATGTACGCGCCCAGGTGCCGGTCGGGCGCCCACAGGATCTTCTGGCCCGCGGCCTTCAGGGCGCCCACGATGTCGAGCGCGCAACTGGACGTGACGAGCCAGTCGGCCCGCGCCTTCACGGCCGCGCTGGTGTTGGCATACACCACCACGGTGCGGTCGGGGTGCGCGTCGCAGAAAGCGCTGAACTCTTCCACGGGGCAGCCCAGGTCGAGGCTGCAGGTAGCGTCCAGGTCGGGCATGAGCACGGTCTTCTCGGGGCTCAAAATTTTCGCCGTCTCGCCCATGAAGCGCACACCGCTCACCACCAGGGTCTGCGCGGCGTGGTCGCGGCCAAAGCGGGCCATCTCCAGCGAATCGCTCACGATGCCGCCGGTTTCCTCGGCCAGGTCCTGCAGGTCGGGGTGCACGTAGTAGTGCGACACCATCACCGCGTTCTTTTCCTTCAGCAGGCGGCGGATCTTGTCCTTCAGCGCCGCGCGCTCGGCCTGCGAAGGCTCGGGCGGCACGCGGGCCCAGGCGTGCTTGGTGGAGCACACCGCGCCCGCAGCCGCCTCGCCGGGCTGCTCGTATTCAATATCAATCACTGTCGTCATGGCATGGTTCCATTGCTTCGCAAAGCGGCAGCCGCACTTCACACAGGCACCCACGAGGCCAGCGGACGCCGCGCAAGGGCCGCCCCGCCGCGCAGCGGCTCAGGGGGTGGTCACTGAATCTCCTGCAGGCGCATGGAGAAATCGGTGGCCTTCACGTCTTTCGTCAGCGTGCCGATGGAGATGCGGTCCACGCCGGTCTCGGCCAATTCGCGCAGGCCATCGAGCGTGACGCCGCCGGAGATTTCAAGAATCGCGCGACCGGCATTGATGCGCACGGCCTCGCGCAGCGTGGGCAGCGGCATGTTGTCCAGCAGCACCATCTTCGCGCCCGCTTCCAGCGCCTCAGCCAGTTGCTCCAGCGTTTCCACTTCAATCTCGATGAACTTCGCCTGCGCGGCCACGGCCTGCGCAGCGTGCAGCACGGCCGTCACTCCGCCGGCGGCCGCGATGTGGTTTTCCTTGATGAGCACGGCGTCGTGCAGGCCGATGCGGTGGTTGGTGCCGCCGCCCACGCGCACCGCGTACTTTTGCGCCAGGCGCAGGCCAGGAAGGGTCTTGCGCGTGTCTACGATCCGGGCGCGGGTGCCGGCCACGGCGTCCACATAGGTGCGCGTCTTGGTGGCCACGGCCGACAGCAGCTGCAAGAAGTTGAGGGCCGTGCGCTCGGCGCTCAGCAGTGCCCGGGCCTGGCCTTCGATCTCCAGCACCACCTGGTCGGCGGCGCAGCGCTGGCCTTCGGCCACGTGCCAGGTGATCTGCACGGTGGGGTCCAGCGCGCGCAGCGCGGCCTCGGCCCAGGGGGCGCCGCAGATGACGGCGGCTTCGCGCGCCAGGATGCGGGCGCGCACGCGGCGGGCGGGGTCGATCAGGCCGGCCGTCAGGTCGCCCGCGCCCACGTCCTCGGCCAGGGCGCGGGCCACGTCGGCCTGGGCCAGGGCGGCCACCGCCGCGCCGTTGTCTAGGTCAATGCTCACATCGGTCATGGTGCGCGAGCATAGCCGCATTGGGCGCGGCGGGTCCTGGCGGCGGCGGCGTGCGCCGCGGTCAGAGCGCCGGCAGCACCGTCCCCCAGCACTCGCCAAAGCCCACCCGGGCGGCGCCCGGCTTTTCGCACCAGCCCCGCAGGACCACGGTGTCGCCGTCCTCCAGGAACACGCGCTGTTCGCCGCCGGGCAACTGCACGGGGTTCTTGCCGCCGCTGGTCAGCTCGATCAGCGCGCCCGCCTGGTCCAGCGTGGGGCCCGACAGCGTGCCGCTGCCCAGCAGGTCGCCCGGCTGCAGGTTGCAGCCGTTGATGGTGTGGTGCGTGAGCATCTGCGCCACGGTCCAGTAGGCGTGGCGGTAGCTGGTGCGGCAGAGGGTGGCATCCGCCTGGCCGGCCGCGGCCATGGCGGGGGTGCGCAGGCCCACCTGCAGCTGGATGTCGAACGCGCCGCGCTCGCGGTTGGCGTCCGAGTCCAGGTAGGGCAGCGGCGCCGGGTCGCCTTCGGGTCGGGTGAAGGCCACGCGGTACGGCGCCAGCGCCTCCAGCGTCACCACCCAGGGCGAGACGGTGGTGGCGAAATTCTTGGACAGGAACGGCCCGAGCGGCTGGTATTCCCAGCCCTGGATGTCGCGCGCCGACCAGTCGTTGAGCAGGCAGATGCCGAACACATGCTGCTCCGCCTGCGCGATGGGCACCGGCTGCCCCAGGGCGTTGCCCTCGCCCACGAAGATGCCCAGCTCCAGCTCGATGTCCAGCCGCTTGCACGGCCCCACCACGGGCGCCTGGGCGCCGGGCGGCAGGGTCTGCCCCTGGGGCCGGTGGAAGGACTGGCCCGACACGACGATGCTCGAAGCCCGGCCGTGGTAGCCGATGGGCACCCATTTGTAGTTGGGCAGCAGCGGGTTGTCGGGCCGGAACTGCTTGCCGATGTTGGTGGCGTGGTGCACCGAGGTGTAGAAGTCGGTGTAATCGCCGATGCGCGCGGGTACGTCGTATTCGGCCTGCGGCTGGGGCACGAGGCAGGCTTGCAGCGGGGCCTGCAGGGCGCTGCCCTCGCGCAGCGCACGCGACAGCGCCAGGCGCAGGGCGCTCCAGGCGCCCTGCCCCAGCGCCATCAGGGCATTGAGCTTGTCTTGCGCGCCGGCCTGCGCCGCCGCAGCGGCCGGGCCCTGCAGCACGCCGCTGGCGGCCACTGCCGCCAGGTCCAGGATCTGGTCGCCGATGGCGACGCCGCCCCGAAAGGCCTCGCTGGCGCCCCGGCGGCGGAACACGGCAAACGGCAGGTTTTGAAGGGGGAAATCGCAGCCCGCCGCGTTGGCGCTGGCCACCCAGCTGCGCAACCGGGCGTCGTGGGTTTCGTTGAGCAAGGTCATCGTCTGTGCTGCGCCCATGCTCATTGCGCCATGCTGCCGTCGTGCATCCAGGCGGCGTGGCGCGGGGCGCGGCGGGTTTCGCTCCACTCCTGGAGCATGTCCCACTTCACTTCGTCGAGCTTGGCATACATCTCGGGCGTGCCCACATCGGCCGCCAGCTCCAGGCGGTGGCCGTTGGGGTCGAAGAAGTAGATGCTCTTGAAGATGGTGTGGTCGGTCGGCCCCACCACCTCGATGCCCGCGGCCTCCAGACGTGCCTTGGTGGCCAGCAGCGTGTCCATGGAGTCAACCTTGAGCGCCAGATGCTGCACCCAGGTGGGGGTGTTGCGGTCGCGGTCCATGGCCGGCTGGCTGGGCAGCTCGAAGAAGGCGAGCACGTTGCCGCCGCCCGCATCCAGGAACACATGCATGTAGGGATCGGGCGCCTTGGTGGACGGCACTTCGTTCTCGGCAATCGCCAGCACGAACTTCATGTCCAGGTGCTTGACGTACCACTCGACAGTCTCCTTGGCGTCCTTGCAGCGGTAGGCAACGTGGTGGATTTTCTGGATCAGCATGGAAGTCTCCTTGAGGTAAAGGGCCTTGCGCGGCGCCGGGCAGGAGGCACGGGTCTCGCAGCAGCCGGGGGAATTAATCAATCAACCCATCAGGCCATCAGGCGGTCAGCGGGCGCGTCCGCAGCGGCGCCGCGCTCGTTGTGCGCCACCAGGCGGTCCAGCAGGCGGTCCAGGGTGGCCAGCTCGCGCACGCTCAGGCAGCCAAAGATCTCGCGGTTGCGCCGCGCCACGAGCTGCGCAATGGCGGCCCAGCGGGTCCGGCCCTCGGGCGACAGCATGAGCACCACGCCGCGCCCGTCGGCCTCGCCGCCCAGCTTCACGACCAGGCCCTGCTCGACCAGGGCCTGCGCAGCGCGGCTGGCCTGGCTTTTGTTCAGGTTGGACAGGCGCGCCAGGTCCTTCACGGACAACGGCTCGAACGAACCGATGGTCGACAGGCAGCGCCCGTCGCTCAGCGACAGCCCCGCCTCGTCCAGGTAAGCCTGGTGGCTCACCGGGTCGGACAGCTTGCTCAGCTGGTGGAACCGGTAGGTGAACGACCGGTTCAGCGGCACCGCAAACAGGTCCTGCGGCGCCGGGGCGTCCGGGCGCGCAGCACCGGCGGGCGGCGTGGGGGGGCGTGGCATGCAACAACTCCAGCGGAGGGCAGAAGGGACGGCAAATGGCGAGCACCAGCGGCTGGCGCAGGGCTCCATGGTGCCACAACTAGTTGCGCACGCAACTAGTTAATAACCCTGACGCCCGCATGCCACGCCGTGCGCGCCCCCGCCGCAGGGGTTCTGCGTGCCATCGCATAGACTGGCGACCCTTTTCGCTGCCCGGACTTTCGATGACTGCTGCGACCCCTTCCAGCCCCGCGACGGGCGCCACGCCCTACGGCACGTTCGCCCCTGCGGCGCCCCTGCCCCAGCGCCGCCCCGTGAGCCTGCCGCGCCTGGCGCAGATGCGCGAAGCGGGCGAAAAAATCGCCATGCTCACCGCCTACGACGCCACCTTTGCCGCCGTGGCGGACGCGGCCGGGGTGGACTGCATCCTCGTGGGCGACTCGCTGGGCATGGTCTGCCAGGGCCTGCCCAGCACCGTGGGCGTGGCGCTGGACACCATGGCGTACCACACGGCCAGCGTGGCCCGCGGGCTGCAGCGGGCCCAAGGCACGGCCTGGCTGGTGGCCGACCTGCCCTACGGCACCTATGCCGAAAGCCCCGAGCAGGCCCTGCGCAGCGCCTGCGTGCTGATGCAGGCGGGCGCCCACATGGTCAAGCTCGAAGGCGGCGGCTGGACGGCGCCCACCGTGGAATTCCTGGTGCAGCGCGGCGTGCCCGTGTGCGCCCACCTGGGCCTGACGCCCCAGACCGTGCACGCCCTGGGCGGCTACCGCGTGCAGGGCAAGACCGACGACGCGGCCCGCACGCTGCGCCGCGACGCCCACGCACTGCAGGACGCGGGCGCCGCCATGCTGGTGCTGGAGATGGTGCCCGCAGCGCTGGCCGCCGACCTGACGGCAGAGCTGCCGCACTGCCACACCATCGGCATCGGCGCGGGCCACGGCACGGCCGGCCAGGTGCTGGTGTTGCATGACATGCTGGGCATGAACCTGGGAAAGATGCCGAAGTTCGTGCACAACTTCATGCAGGACGCGGGCAGCGTGCGCGGCGCCATCGAGGCCTACGTGCAGACCGTGAAGCAAGGCCACTTCCCCGACAACGCACGGCACGCCTGGTAAGGCCTGCGCCAGAACGACTTCTTGACCTGACGGCTCCCCACCCATGCTGATCGCCCGCACCCTTGCCGACCTGCGCGACGCGCTTGCGCCCTATCGCCACCCCGCCTTCGTGCCCACCATGGGCAACCTACACGACGGGCACATCGCCCTGGTGCGCCAGGCCAAGCCGCTGGGCGACGTGACGGTGGCGAGCATCTTCGTCAACCGCCTGCAGTTTCTGCCGCACGAGGACTTCGACAGCTACCCCCGCACCTGGGAGGCCGACTGCGCCCAGCTGCAGGCCGCCGGCTGCGACGTGCTCTTCGCGCCCCGCGAAACCGACCTGTACCCCCGGCCGCAGACCTTCAAGGTGCAGCCCGACCCGGCGCTGGCCGACCTGCTGGAGGGCCAGTTCCGCCCCGGCTTTTTCACGGGCGTGAGCACGGTGGTGATGAAGCTGTTTGCCTGCGTGCTGGGCGCCACCGGCGGCACCGCCGTGTTCGGCAAGAAGGACTACCAGCAGTGGCTGGTGATCCGCCAGATGGTGGAGCAGTTCGCCCTGCCCATCGCCATCGTGGCGGGCGAGACGCGCCGCGCGGCCGACGGCCTGGCGCTGAGCTCGCGCAACAGCTACCTGGGCCTGGAAGAGCGCCAGGAGGCCGTGGCCTTGTCCCAGGCGCTGCGGCAGCTGGCCGACCGCTGGCTGGCCGCGCAGGCCACCGGGGCTGGCGCGCCGGCGCTGGAGCCGCAGGCGCTGGACGCACTGCGCGCACGGGGCTGGCAGCCTGACTACCTCACCGTGCGCCGCCGCAGCGACCTGCAGCCACCCACGGCAGATGACGGGCCGGGCACGCTGGTGGCCCTGGGCGCCGCGCGCCTGGGCGGCACGCGGCTTATCGACAACCTAGAGTTCTAGTTTGCTATCAATAAGGTAGCTGTTAGCGCTTATCCAGCAAGCGCTACAGGCCGTTTTTATCCAAAATCCTTCACCCAACCGGACTGCCCGATCCACTCCCGCAGCAGCTGGTTGACGGCGTCGGGCTGCTCCATGGTGAGCATGTGGCCGCAGGTGGGCAGCACGGCGTGGCGCGCCCCCGGCACCAGCGCAGCGATTTCTTCGGAGCATTCCGGCGGCGTGAGCTGGTCCGCCTCGCCACACACCACCAGCGTGGGGCAGGCCACGCGCGGCAAGTGCGGGCGCGCATCGGGCCGGTGGATCACGGCCTGGTTCTGCCGCACCAGCTGCTCGGGGCCCGCGCCCAGCACGAAGTCCAGGTAGGCCTGCACCAGCGCGGGCCGGGCTGCATTGGCAGGGTGGAAGGCGAAGGCCACGTTGGGCTCGATCACCTCGCGCACGCGGCCCTGGGCAAACAGCTCCATCGCCGCCTCGCGCAGGGCGCGCATCTCCGGCGTCTCGGGCCGCGCGGTGGTGCCCAGCAGCGCCAGGCCCGCCACGCGCGCAGGCGCCTGGCGGACTGCTTCCATGGCGATCATGCCGCCCATGGACGCGCCGCACAGGACCAGCGGGCCGGCATGCTCTTGCAGCAGCAGCGCGGCCATGTCCTCGATGCGCTGCGCCGAGGGATGGGTGTGGGCCGTGGCCACGACGGGCCGCAGGGCGGCCGGCAGCGCCGGCTGCTGGGCGCGCCACATGGTTGCGTCGCCCGCCAGGCCGGGGATCAACACCAGCTGGGGCGCGGAAGAAGAAGTATTGGTGGGAGCGGTCGTCGTCATGGCCCCCAGTGTCGCAAAGAACGCCGCCGTGCGCGCGGCACCCGCCTCTCAGTGCGCCCCGGCCTGGCCCTGCACCAGGTCGTGCACGAACCGCAGCTTGACCATGGCCCCCGGAGACAGCGCGAACGGGTACGCATCGTGCTGCCCGAGGCTGCGGTTCAGGCTGTTGAGCATCAGCGTCAGCGGCACCCACTGGCGCACCATGTCCTGGAACGCAGGGCGCGGCACCGCGAACGGGTCGGTGACATGCTGGCGAACGGCGGCATGGGGGTCGGGCACGGTCACGCCGGCGTCGTAGCTGGCCGCCGTCTCCAGCAGGTCGATCATGTGCAGGTAGTGGGCCCAGGTTTCGGCCCAGTCCTCCCACGGGTGGGCCGCGGCGTAGGCGCTGACGTGGCGGGCAGCCCAGTCGGCGTTCGCGGTGCCGCGCGCATAGTGCGCCTGCAGCGCGGCGGCGTAGTCCTGGCGCTCGTCGCCAAACACCTCGCGAAAACTCTCCAGCCGGCCGCCGTCGCGCACCAGCTGGTCCCAGTAAAAGTGGCCCGACTCGTGCCGCAAGTGGCCGATGAGCGTGCGGTACGGCTCGCCCAAGGCAATGCGGCGGCGGGCGCGCTCGTCGTCATCCGCCTCGGCAATGTTCAGGGTGATGGTGCCGCCCAGATGGCCCGTGAGGATGGGCGGGCCGCCCGGCACGTCGGCCAGAAACTCGAACACCGGCCCCGCGCCACCCGGCGCCGGCTCCAGACCGAGCCGTGCGAGGGTATAGAACAGTTGGCGCTTGGCCGCCTCGATCTGCTTCCAGCGGCGCACGTTGGGGGCGTGGGACAGGTCGGGCAGCACCCGCGTCTGGCAGCACGACACGCACAGGTCGCCCGGGTGGTGCGCAGGCAGCGCAAAGTTGCAGGCTTGGTAGGTGGTGTGGTTGCGGCACATGCGGTAGCGGCGCCCGCTTTGCAGCCCGTCGCCCCGCGGGTCCACGCGGCGCCACAGGCCGGCGCCTTCCTCGGGCACCGGCACCAGCGCCGCGATCGTGAAGGAGTCCGGCAAGAAGGCCAACGTGCTGCCGCAATGCAGGCATTGCACGCTGTCAAAAAACACGACGTGACCGCAGTGGTCGCAATTGAATACACGCATGGGGGCGAGCTTATACACCTCCCTCCCGGGAACGGGCCCCGGGAGCAAAAAAGGCAGAAAGACGGTGCGCGTCTTCTGCCGTCTTCTGCCTTTTGTCCAAACCTGTTCACGGTCCTCTCAGGGAAAAGATCGTGAGCAGGCTCCGAGAGGCCCCCGGTGGTCAAAGGCCTCTCCTTCAGCATCACCGCGGCGCCGGTCCCCTCCCGGGGTCGGCGGCCGCGGCCAGCGCGGCTCAGGGACGCACGACGATGCTGTTGCGCACTTCGCGCACATGCTTCGTGTTGCGCGCGATGGCTTCAGCCTGGTTCTTCTCGGCTTGCGACTTGGCAAAGCCCGACAACTGCACCGTGCCGTTCAGCGTCTCCACGCTGATGGCCGTGGCGGACACCGACTTGTCTTCGGCCATGCGGGCCTTGACCGCCGTGGTGATGCCGGCGTCATCCACATAAGAGCCCACGGTCTGCTGGTTGCGGGCCACCGAGCAGCCCGTGGCCGTGACGATGGTGATACCGGCCATGGCGGCGAAGGCGAGGGCACGTGCGTATTTCATGATTTTTCCTTTGTTAACAAAATGAGAAGGGGTCACGGGTGCTAAACGGTGGGCAATCTGCCGGTGTGTAGCACCCTCCGCGGCCGGCGGACTGAGGGGAACGGGCTGGCGACACAGGCCAGGCACCCCATGCGGTCATCTTAGTACGCTGACCGGGGTTCAGTAGGCGTGCCGGCGGCGCGACATCCACAGCACCAGCGTCGCCAGCGCCGCGCCCGAGGCCGCTGCAATGACCATGGACTTGCCGGGCTGCTCCGCCACATAGCGGGTGGTGGCCTCGGTCGCCTCATTGATCTTCTGGCGGGCCTTGGCGCCGGTTTCGGCGCAATAGTCGATGCTGCGGGACGCCAGTTCCTGCGCCCGTGCCGCCAGGTCATCGATGACCGGGTCGGCCTGGCTGCGAAGCGAACGCACGCCGTCTTCGGCTTTCTCCAGCGTGGCGTGGGCCGCAGTGCGCGTGGTCTGCACGGCGTCCTGGGCGCTTTGCAGCACGTCGTCAGCGAGATTGCGGGCGCCGTCGGCGGCCTTGTCGGTAGCGGTCTGAATGCTCATGAGGGACTCCTTGGATCCGGGAAACTAAAAGGGAAGGCGTTGTGCGCCGCAGGCTGCGCGGCGCAAGGCCAGCGGGCGGGCGTCAGCCCTTCTTGAGCAGCCCCAGGACAAAGGTCACCACGGCCATGATCACGAACACGAAGAAAAGAATCTTGGCGATGCCCACCGCACCCGCGGCGATGCCACCAAAACCGAACAGCGCCGCAATCAATGCGATCACCAGAAACACCACTGCATAGTGCAACATTTGTCTTCTCCTTTGCGGGGCCGGCCTGCCGGCGTTGTTGAGGGCACAGGAAAGTTCTGCGCCTGCCGTTTACTGTAGGCAGGACCCGGCGCCCGGGCTGCCGGCCCCTGGCGCGCAGGGTTGTCGGCGGCCCAGCGGGCGGTATGTAGGAGAGCGCCTGCAACGCGGGCGCAGGCGCGAGAGCCCTGCCGGAAGCGGTCAGCACCGCCCGGTCATACCCTCACGCTGCCCTGCCCGGGCTGAGACGCGGTCTGGTGGCGGGTGGGATCGGGGGCCGTGGGGGCAGCGCGCAGCCGCCTTTGCGGGTCAGGCCGCAGGCGGCGGTGGGCTGGCCGGCAGCTCGTCGGCGCGGGCCTGCTGCAGCGGCAGCACGGCGGACACCAGGGTGCCGCCACCGGGGCGCGAGGTGATGGACAGCCGCCCCCCGGCCGACTCCACGCGGTGGCGCATGCCCGAGAGGCCGTGGGACGTGGGCCGCACCGCGGCGGGGTCAAAGCCCTGGCCGTTATCGCGCACCTGCACGGCCACATGGGTGGGGTAGCCGTGGACCGACACCAGCACCTTCGACGCCTTGGCGTACTTGCCGATGTTGGTCAGGGCCTCCTGCACCATGCGGTAGACGGTGAGCTGCGATGCATCGGGCAGCTGGACGGCCTCCAGGCTCGTCTCCACCTCGATGCCCGCGCGCTCGGCATACTCGCGCGTGAGGATCTCGATGGCGGCCGTGAGGCCCAGGTTGGACAGCGACGAGGGCCGCAGGTCCTCGATGATGCGCCGCTTGAGCGCGATGCCGCTGTTGAGCGTCTCGGTCAGGTGCTTGAGCCGCTCGGCCACTTCCGGCATCTGCGGGTCCAGCTTGGACTTGAGGCGGGCCACATCCAGTTTCGCGGCCGTGAGCAACGCGCCCAGCTCATCGTGAAGCTCGCGCGCCAGATGGCCCCGCTCTTCTTCGCGCACCTGCTGCAAGTGGTTGGCCAGTTCGGACAGCGTGGCCGTGCGCAGCTTCACCAGGCCCTCAAGCCGGTCGCGCTCGCGCTCCAGCAAGGTCTGCTCGCGCTGGTTGACGACACTCAGCGCCTGGGCCTGGCGCAGGTACATGTAGAACGCCAGCAGCCCGATGGCCGTCACCGTGGCAATGCCGATGCGCGAGAGCATGAGCGACTGCTCGATCTGCTCCCGCCCCTGCCGCACATGCTCGTCCGCGCGGGCGATCAGCTCCATCGCATGCTTGCGAATGGCCTGCATGTGCTCCTTGCCCACGTCGGTGTGCAGGATGAACTTCCACGCATCCTCATTGCCCTGGCGGCGCAGCCGCAGGCTCAACTCCATCTCGGCGAGCTTGCGCGAGATCTGCCGCGACAACAGCGCAAACTCCTGCATGTCGTCCGGCGCATCCATGAACAGCTTGCGCAAGCCGTCCAGGTCCGACTGCACGCTGGCCACTGCAGTGTCGTAGGGCTCTAGGTACGTGTCGTTGCCGGTGAGCAGGTAGCCCCGCTGGCCGGTCTCGGCGTCGAGCATGCTCTGCAGCAGCTGGTTCACCGCCTTGCGCGTGTTGATGCCGTGCGTCATCTGCTCCACCGCGTCCTGCGAACGCATGTGGCCCGTCTCGTTAATCCCCACAAGCACCATGGCCGCAAGCAGCGCCATCGGCAGGCTCAGCGCCATCTTGCGAACCTTGGGCAGCCAGATACGGGTGTTTTCTTTGAGGCTCATACGCGGTATTCTGGATAATGTGTGAGCCCCCCGGCACGTTCCTCTTTCGCAGAGACAGCGTGCCCGAGAACCCTTCCCTTCAACAACATCAGGCGCGGAATCACCGCCCTGCGAAAGAGAGTTCGATGATCAAAATTGGCATTGTGGATGACCACGCGATTGTTCGCTCCGGGCTGCGGCAATTCCTGTCGGAGCACGTGGACCTGCGCGTGGAAGGCGAGGCAGCCAACGGCCGCGAAGCCATCGACCTGGTGCGCAACAAGGAGATCGACGTTCTGCTGATGGACCTGTCGATGCCCGGGCAAAGCGGGCTGGACGCCCTGGCCATGCTGCGCGCCAAGGCACCGGACATGGGCATCCTGATCCTGAGCGGCTATCCCGAGGAACACTACGCCATCAACCTGATCCGGCAAGGCGCCAGCGGCTACCTGAACAAGGAGTGCGACCCCGCGGAAATTGTGGAAGCCATCCGCACCATTGCCCTGGGCCGCCGCTACCTCACGCCCGCCGTGGCGGAGCTGCTGGCGCAGCAGCTCAACCGCAAGGACGACGCGCCGCCGCACGAGCAGCTGTCCGAGCGCGAATTCCAGGTGTTCCTCAAGCTCGCCAAGGGCGAAACAGCCGGCGACATCGCCAAGGCGCTGTCGCTGAGCGTGAAGACGGTGAGCACCTACCGCACGCGGCTGATGGAGAAAATGAGCCTGTCGTCCAACAGCGACCTGACGTACTACGCGCTCAAGAACCGCCTGATTGACTGACATGGAAAAAACGCCCGGGGCCGAAGGTTCCGGGCTGCCCGATGGCCTGCTCGCCGGCCCGCCGCGCCGGCGGATCAGGCCGCCTGCCCGGAGGCAGGCATGGGAGGATTGAAGTTCATCCCCGCAGGCGCGCTGTGCTGGATGCAGTAATCCACCAGCGCATCAATTTCATTGGACTTGTCGAAGACGGCATCGACGCCCAGCTGCGCACAGCGCATCCGCACATCGGGCGTGGCATAGTTGCTGAGCACCACCATCTTCTGGCCCGGCTTGCGATCGCGGCAGGCCGCCAGCACGCCCAGGCCGCTGCCTTGGCGCAAGAACAGATCGACAATGGCCAAGTCCCAGTCACCCGGGTGGGCCAGCAGCCAGTTCTTGCCATCGTCTTCGGTCTCCGCCACGCCCACAGCTTCCACCGACGCCAGCTCCTCGAGCGTACCAATCAGGTTCTCGCGGATGGTGGCGTTGTCTTCAACGATATAGGTGCGGAGTTTCACGGGCGGTGTCCAGATTCGCGACCCCCTGGGAGATGCCAAGGGTCTAGCCTCGAATGTAGGGGCTATCGCAAGGCCATTCTGCCAGCCGCCACACGCGCAGGTTGTAGGAGCTTTCCTACCTTGTGGCGCACACGCTGCAGTGCGGAGCGCGCTGCAGGCGCAGGGTGCTCCACTCCATGGTCCGTCCGTCCAGCATCAGCAGGCGGCCGGCCAGCGAGGTACCCACGCCCGCCAGCAGCTTGAGCGCCTCGGCCGCCTGCATGGCGCCCACCACCCCCACCAGCGGCGCAAATACGCCCAGGGTGGAACAGCGCACTTCCTCGAACTCCGCCTGCGGCGGAAAGATGCAGGCGTAGCACGGGGACTGTGCATCCCGCGGGTCAAGCACCGTGATCTGGGCGTCAAAACGGATCACCGCGCCTGCCACCAGCGGCTTGCCGTGGCGCATGCACGCCGCGTTGACCGCGTGGCGCGTTGCGTAGTTGTCGCTGCAGTCCAGCACCACCGACGCGTCCCGCACCAGCGCCTGCAAGGTCTCGGCGTCCACCCGCGTCTGAAGCGCCGTCACCCGCACCTCGGGGTTGATGGCCTCCAGGGCCACTGCGGCCGAGGCCACCTTGGGCTGCCCCACGCGGGCCGTGGTGTGGGCGATCTGGCGCTGGAGGTTGGTCAGGTCGACCACGTCGTCGTCCACCAGCGTGATGTGGCCGACCCCCGCGGACGCCAGGTACAGCGCTGCGGGCGAGCCGAGTCCCCCCGCTCCGATGATGAGTGCATGGGCCGCCAGCACGCGCTCCTGGCCTTCGATGCCCATTTCGTCGAGAAGAATGTGGCGGGAGTAACGCAGAAGCTGGTCGTCGGTCATGGGGCGGGCGGTGGGGCACGGACAAAGAAAAAAGCCGGATTCCGCGGGAATCCGGCTTGGGGAACCTGGAGAGCGGAAAGCTCAATTTTCTTTCTTTTCTTCCTTGCGCTCCGTCAGCGTCTTGCTCACCATCACCGTGCGGCCCTTGAGCTGGTTGAGGGCCTGCGCCAGCTGGAAGTCCTTGTCCGAACCAAACTCGGGCACCTTGCGGTCGGGGGCAGGCTTCTTGGCCTCTTCCTCCAGGCGCTTGCGGGCCTCGTCGCGGGCCTTTTCACGGGCCTCGTCCTTCTTTTCCTCGCCCTGGCCGCTGCCCAGGTGCTTGTCGAGGTCGGCCTCGCGCATGCGCAGGGCCGCGAAGGGGCTGCCCTCCTCGGACTCATCCACCATTACATCAGGGACGATGCCCTTGGCCTGGATGGAACGGCCGCTGGGCGTGTAGTAGCGTGCGGTAGTGAGCTTGATGCCCGTGTCCGGCCCCAGGGGCCGCACGGTCTGCACGGAGCCCTTGCCGAAGGTCTGGCTGCCCATGATGGTGGCGCGCTTGTGGTCCTGCAGCGCACCCGCCACGATTTCGCTGGCAGACGCGGAGCCTTCGTTGACCAGCACCACCAGCGGCACGGTCTTCAGGGCGGCCGGCAGCCGGCGCAGCGGGTCCCCGCCGCCGCGGCGCAGGTAGTAGTCGGGCGAGGCCTTGTACGTGGCCTTGCTGTCCGCCAGCTGGCCGTTGGTGGTGACGACGGTGACGTTGTCGGGCAGGAAGGCCGCCGACACCGCCACGGCGGCGTCCAGCAGGCCGCCGGGGTCGTTGCGCAGGTCCAGCACCAGGCCCTTGAGGTTGGGCTCCTGCTTGTAGATCTCTTCGATCTTGCGCACGAAGTCGTCCACCGAGCGTTCCTGGAACTGGGACAGGCGGATCCAGCCGTAGCCGGGCTCCACCACCTTGCCCTTGACGGACTGGGTCTTGATCTCTTCGCGCGTGATGGTCACGGGAAAGGTGCGGCTCTCGTCCTTGCGGAAGATGGTGAGCGTGACCTTGGTATTGGGCTCGCCCCGCATGCGCTTGACGGCGTCGTTCAAGGACAGGCCCTTGACGGCGGTCTCGTCGATCTTGGTGATCAGGTCGTTGGTCAGCAGGCCTGCGCGGAATGCGGGCGAGCCTTCAATGGGCGACACCACCTTGATCAAGCCGTCTTCCTGGGTGATCTCGATGCCCACGCCCACGAAGCGGCCGGACGTTCCTTCGCGGAATTCCTTGAAGGACTTCTTGTCGAAATACTGCGAGTGCGGGTCCAGGCTGGACACCATGCCGGAGATGGCATCGGTGATGAGCTTCTTGTCGTCCACCGGCTCGACGTAGTCGGTCTTCACCAGCCCGAAGACGGCCGACAGTTGCTGGATTTCTTCCAGTGGCAGCGGGGTCATGGCGCCGCGGGCCACGGTCTGCAACGAAATCGTTGTCAACGCCCCTGCCACCACACCGACCGACACCCATCCTGCAATTTTGAGTTTGTGCCCCATACAACACCTTTTACCGCAACGAACCAATATACACCTTGGAAGGCGCGGACCCCTGGCGGTTCCGCGCCGGCACTTGCTTTGAAGAGGATATCGCCCGGTTTCGCCGGTCTTTACACAGGCTTTACGCCTTGCCCTGCGACGCCACCGCTGCCGCGGCCTTGGCGGCCGCTTCGGCGTCGCCCAGATAGTAGTGGCGCAGCGGCTTGAGGTTCGCGTCCAGCTCGTATACCAGCGGGATTCCGTTGGGAATGTTCAGGCCCACGATGTCGGCGTCGGAGATGTTGTCCAGGTACTTCACCAGGGCGCGGATGGAGTTGCCGTGCGCGGCCACCACCACGCGCTTGCCCGAGCGGATGGCGGGCGCCATCGCTTCGTTCCAGAACGGCAGCACGCGGGCCACGGTGTCCTTGAGGCATTCGGTCAGCGGCACGCTGCCTTCGGGCACGCCCGCGTAGCGGCGGTCGCCGCGTTCGCTGCGGGGGTCGGTGGTTTCCAGCGCGGGCGGCGGGGTGTCGTAGCTGCGGCGCCAGACCAGCACCTGCTCGTCGCCGTACTGCTTGGCCATGTCGGCCTTGTTCAAGCCTTGCAGGGCGCCGTAGTGGCGCTCGTTCAGGCGCCAGTCCTTCACCACGGGCAGCCAGGTGCAGTCCATTTCGTCCAGCGTGTACCACAGGGTGTGGATGGCGCGCTTGAGGACGCTGGTGAAGGCCAGGTCGAACTCGTATCCCTCGGCCTTGAGCAGTTTGCCGGCCGACATGGCCTGCGACACGCCGGTGGGCGTGAGGTCGACATCGGTCCAGCCGGTGAAGCGGTTTTCAAGGTTCCAGGTGGATTCGCCGTGGCGGATCAAAACGAGCTTGTACATGGTTTCCCCAGGAAAGGCGGGTCTAAGAAATACGGGCCAAAACCAGACATTCTAAAATTACGCGGTTCGGCAACCCAAGGAATCTTCGTGAAATTCATCATTGACAACTGGTATCTGGTTTTTGTTGCGCTGGCCTCGGGCGGCATGCTGCTGTGGCCGGTCCTGCGCAGTGCCAGTGGCGGCGCGCTCACCCCTGCGAGCGCCGTGCAGCTCATCAACCGCGAGAAAGCCGTCGTCATCGACGTGTGCGAGGCCGAGGAGTTTGCGGCCGGCCACGTGGGCGGCGCCAAGAACATTCCGCTGGGCCAGCTGGAAGAGCGCCTGCCCACCGTGGTCAAGAACAAGGCCGTGCCGGTGGTGCTGGTGTGCGCGAGCGGCGCCCGCTCCACCCGCGCCGCGGCCATCGCCAAGAAGCTGGGCTACGAAAAGGCCGAAAGCCTGGCGGGCGGCCTGAAGGCCTGGCGCGAAGCCAGCCTGCCGGTGGAAAAAGCCTGATCCGCCCCCAGTTATTCCATCGCCGATAGGCTTGCGCCTCATTCGATGTTGATACCCAGGAACCCAGGAAGACCGCCATGCAACCCGTGAAGATGTACACCACCGCCGTCTGCCCCTACTGCATCCGTGCCAAGCAGATCCTCAAGTCCAAGGGCGTGGAGCAGATCGAGGAGATCCGCGTGGACATGGACCCCGCCGCCCGCACCCACATGATGGAGATCACCGGCCGGCGCACCGTGCCGCAGATTTTCATCGGCAGCACGCACGTGGGCGGCCACGACGACCTGGTGGCGCTGGATGGCCGTGGCGAGCTGATGCCGCTGCTGGGCGCCGCGGCCTGATGATCCCTTCGCCGGGCGCTGCATAATGCAGCCCCATGTGCCCGCTGCGGGAGCTTGTCCCGGGCGGGTTTTGTTTTGCCAGCATTTCGTAAGCAGCAAAGAGACTTGTCAACCATGGCCGACCAAGAAAACCCCGTGTTCCAGATCCAGCGCGTCTACCTGAAGGACATGTCGCTGGAGCAACCCAACTCCCCCGCCATCCTGATCGAACAAGAGCAGCCCAGCGTGGACATCCAGCTGGGCGTGGAAGCCACGCCCGTGGCCGAAGGCATCTTTGAAGTGGCCGTGACGGCCACCGTGCAGACCAAGATCAAGGACAAGACGGTGTTCCTGGTCGAGGCCAAGCAGGCCGGCATCTTCGAAATCCGCAACATCCCCGAAGACCAGATGGGCCCCATCATGGGCATCGCCTGCCCGCAGATCGTGTACCCCTACCTGCGCGGCAACGTGGCCGACCTGATCAACCGCGCCGGCTTCCCGCCCGTGCACCTGGCGGAGATCAACTTCCAGGCCATGTACGAGCAGCAGCAAGCCCAGGCCGCCGGCCAGGGTTCGCCGATCATCACGCAGTGACCCCACACCCCCCTGAGGCCCTGCGGGCCTTCCCCCCGCTCTCGCATTGCTGTGCAACGCGGGCAGGGGGACGACGCCGGTGGCCTGGCAGAGCCAGTTCCACGGCGTCCGCTGGCCTCGGCCGCGCGCGATTTCTGCGCAGCGGCATGGAATACACGGTTTAAACCTTTTTGGCCTCCAGCGCTTATCCAGCAAGCGCAAGCAGCTATGAAAATCATAGTATTGGGTGCGGGTGCCTGGGGTTCGGCACTCGCCATGAGTGCGGCCCAGCACCCTGCCGGGCATGCGGTCACGCTGTGGGCGCGCGACGCGGGCCAGGCCAACGCCATGCGCGCGGCACGGCAGAACGCGCGCTATCTGCCGGGCATCGACTTTCCCCCTTCTCTCTGCGTCGCCGACGGCCGCTTTGCCTCGCTGCTGCCGGGCGCCGATCTCGTCATCGTGGCGACGCCGATGGCGGCGCTGCGCGGCATGCTGCAGGCGCTGATTGGCTGCGCAGCCCCGGTGGCGTGGCTCTGCAAGGGGTTCGAGGCAGTGCCGGCCGGCGCTGACTCTGCATCTTTTGGCCTGCTGGCGCACGAGGTGCAAGCGCAGACAGCTCCTGATTTAATAGCAGGTGTCTTCAGCGGCCCGAGCTTTGCCCAGGAAGTGGCGCTGGGGCAGCCCACGGCCCTGGTGGCCGCCAGCGCCCACGCTGCCGTGCGCGAAGCGCTCGTCCATGCCTTTCACAGCCCCAGCGTGCGCGTGTACGCCAACGACGACATCGTGGGCGTGGAAGTGGGCGGTGCGGTGAAGAACGTGCTGGCCATTGCCACCGGGCTGTGCGACGGCCTGGCCCTGGGGCTGAACGCCCGCGCCGCTCTGGTGACCCGCGGCCTGGCCGAGATGACGCGGCTGGGCCTGGCGCTGGGGGCGCGCGCCGAAACGTTCATGGGCCTGTCGGGCCTGGGCGACCTCGTGCTGACGGCCACGGGCGATCTCTCGCGCAACCGGCGCGTGGGCATGTTGCTGGCGCAGGGGCAAACCCTGGCCCAGGCCGTGGAGTCGCTGGGCCATGTGGCCGAGGGCGTGTACTCCGCCCGCACCGTGGTGCAGCGTGCCCGCCACCTGGGCGTGGACATGCCCATTGCGGAGGCCGCGGTGGCCTTGCTCGATGGCCAGCTCCGCCCGGCCGAGGCCGTGGCCCAGCTGATGGGCCGAGGGCCGCGCGGCGAAGTCTGAGGCTGGCGAGGGCAGCCGCAGGCCGCCTTCCCTTCCATACCTCCACGCCTCTCAGGGCACGCAAAAAACGCCGCAGGGCCCTAGGGCGCCTGCGGCGTTCTTGCGTGCGGGGCGTGGTTGCAACGCCCGTTCCGCCACGGCCCGCACAGCGGGGTCCGCAGCGGCGGGGGTCAGAACACGCCAAACAGCATGAGCAACAGAACCACGGACAGCGGGACGCCGAGCAGCCACAGGATGATGGGCATGGTGATCTCCTTGAAAGGGTGAGTCAGTTGGTAGGTGGTGCCACCTTATCGCCCGCCCCCGGCGCCCCGTGTGCGCCATCGGTGGTGCTGCGCGTAGTCCCCTGCCTACTGCCCTGCAGCCCTGCTGGCCCGGCCGGGCCGTGGCCTCAAAGACCCTGCTCGAGCGCCAGCAGGTCTTCCACCGTCTGGCGACGGCGAATCAGGCGGGCCTGGCCGCCGTCCACCAGCACCTCGGCAATCAGCGGGCGCGTGTTGTAGTTGGAGGACATGGACGCGCCGTAGGCGCCCGTGTCGTGGATCACCAGCAGGTCGCCCACTTGCGCGGCGGGCAGCTCGCGCGGCAGCACCACGCCGCCGTCGCCCTGGGTGAACACGTCGCCGGATTCGCACAGCGGCCCGGCCACCACGGTGGGCTGGGCCGCGCCCAGCGAACCCTCGCGGCGCAACAGTTCCATGGCGTGGAAGGCGCCGTACATCGATGGGCGCATCAGCTCGTTGAAGCCGGTGTCCACCAGCACGAAGTGGTTGCGGCCCGCGTTTTTGGTGGCGCGCACCTGGCCCAGCAGCACGCCCGATTCGGCCACCAGGAAGCGGCCGGGCTCGATCTCCAGGCCCAGGCGGTGGCCCACGATGGCCTCGGCCTGCTGGCGCGCGGCATCCCACAGGCCGTGGTAGTGCTGGGTGTCCACCACCGGGTCGCCGCTGCGGTACGGGATGGACAGGCCGCCGCCCGCCGAAATCGCGTGCAGGTCGTGCCCCGCCGCGTGGGCCGTGCGCACCAGGCCCACCATGGCGCCGCAAACCTCGGCCAAGTGGCTGTAGTCCACACCCGAGCCGATGTGCATGTGCAGGCCCACCAGCTTCAGCCCGTGCTGGGCGATGGCCGCCAGCGCGGCTTCCAGGTCGGTGTGCCAGATGCCGTGCTTGCTGTGCTCGCCGCCCGTGTTGGTCTTGTTGCTGTGGCCGTGGCCGAAGCCGGGGTTGATGCGCAGCCACACGGCGTGGCCGGGCGAGCGCGTGCCCAGCTGGTGCAGCATGTCGATGGAGCCGGCGTTGACCGGGACGCCGTGTTCCA
This sequence comes from Acidovorax sp., assembly GCF_021287135.1. GTDB lineage: Bacteria > Pseudomonadota > Gammaproteobacteria > Burkholderiales > Burkholderiaceae_C > Acidovorax. The sequence goes on along the minus strand of NZ_JAJTBB010000085.1, from coordinate 234,452 downwards.
CCACGCAGTCCAGCGTGGCGGCGTCGAACAGGTCGGCGGTGAAGACGATCTCGGAGGGCTCACCACCCGCCACGTAGCCGGCTGCCAGCGCGCGCAGGATCTCGCCGCGCGAGACGGCATCCACCTTCACGCCCTGCTCGCGCATGAGCTTCAGGATGTGGATGTTGGAGCAGGCCTTCTGCGCAAACCGCACGGTTTCGAAATTGGACACCTGCGCGATGCGCTGGCGGATGGTGGCCGCGTCGTACACCCACAGCGGGGTGCCGAACTGGTCGGCCAGAGCCCACAGCTGGGCAGGCGTGAAAGGGTTGGACATGGAGCGTCTCCAGACAGGTACAGCACAACGAAGCCTGGATGATGCCCGCGCCCTTCTATTTGGTCTAATACTTTGAATCGCACTGTCAATTCATTTTGGATATAGACCATGCCCGACGCACCACTGGCCCAGCGCATCACCCACCGCCACATCGAAGTGTTCCGCGCCGTGATGGCCGCCGGCAGCGCCACGGGCGCGGCCGACCTGCTGCACAGCTCCCAGCCCACGGTGAGCCGGGAACTGGCGCGGCTGGAGTCGCTGCTGGGCTACGCGCTGTTTGAACGCGTGCAGGGCCGCCTGCGCGCCAACGCCCGGGCGCTGGCATTGTGGGACGAGGTGCAGCGCTCCTGGCAGGGCCTGGAGCGCGTGGTGGAGCGCGCGGTGACGCTGGGCCGGGCGGACGCGGTGCAACTCTCCGTGCTCTGCCTGCCCGCGCTGGCCCACGCCCTGCTGCCGGGTGCGGCGGCCCGGCTGGTGCAGGCCTGCCCACAGGCGCGGCTGTCGGTCACGCCCCAGGAATCGCCCCTGCTGGAAGAATGGATCAGCGCCCAGCGCTTTGACCTGGCGCTGTGCGAGCAAGCCAGCGCCCCGCCCGGCACGCGGGCCGAGGTGCTGCTGACGCTGGACGAAGTGGCCGTGCTGCCGGCCGGGCATGCGCTGGCGCAGCAGGCCCGGCTGCAGCTGGCCGATTTTGCGGACCAGCCGTTTGTGAGCCTCTCGGCCGACGACCCCTACCGCCGCCTGATCGACGCCCGCTTTGCCCAGGCCGGCGTGCCGCGCACGCTGCGCACCGAAACCCACAGCGCCGCCGCCGTGTGCGCCATGGTGGAGCACGGCCTGGGGCTGGCCATCGTGAACCCGCTGACGGCCCTGACCGCGGCGGCCGGCGGCCGGCTGGTGGTGCGGCGGCTGGCGTTTTCGATCCCGTTCAGCGTGGCCGCCGTGCTGCCGCTGTACCGCCCGGCGTTGCCGGAGGTGGAGCCCATGGTGCAGGCCCTGCGCGCCGAGGCGGCCGAGAAGGCGCAGCAGCTGCAAGCACTGCCGTAGATGCTACTGTTTTAATAGCTCTCAGCGCTTATCCAGCAAGCGCTGGAGCCGCTTTTCCTTCAAATCACCTCAGGACGGCGTGAGGGTGCGCACCTTTTCAACCAGGCGGTCCTGCACCGAGGGAGAGACGAACTTGTGGACCTCGCCCCCCAGCACGGCGATCTCGCGCACGAAGGTGCTGCTGATGAACTGGTATTTGTCGCTGGGCGTGAGGAACACCGTCTCCACCTGGGGCATCAGGCTGCGGTTCATGCCGGCGAGCTGGAACTCGTAGTCAAAGTCGGTCACCGCGCGCAGGCCGCGCACCATGGCCTTGCCGCCCCGCTCCACCACGAAGTCGCGCAGCAGGCCGGAAAAGGCCTCGACCTGCACCTGCGGGTACATCTTGACGGCCTCGCGGACCATGTCGATCCGTTCGTCCAGCGTGAACAGCGTCTTCTTGTGGTGGCCGGCGGCCACGGCCACGATCACGCGTTCGAACAATTGGGTGGCCCGGCGAACCACGTCTTCATGGCCCAGCGTGATGGGATCGAAAGTTCCGGGGTATACGGCGAGCACGTTCTGGGCCATGGCTGGTTGTCTCCTGTCTGGCGAATGACGGTGGCCCGGGCCTCCAGGATCTTCCCCGGTATGGAGCCTGCGGGCCGCGTGCGCGCATTATGCAGTGCAGTGCAACATGGCGCCGGCCACCACCGCGGGCAGCCGGGGGGAAGGGGCCGCCGAAGCCGGTATCAGGCGCGGCGCAGCAGGTGCGCGTGCACGGCCCCCGCCTTCAGGTGGCGGTGCACCGCCAGGCCGGCAACGGCCAGGTCTTCATCGGTCCAGGCGCGGGGCGCCTCCAGGTAGACGAACCCTTCGGCGGCCACCGCCCGGGCGGCAGCCTGCAGCGCGGGGGCGAAGAACGGGCCGTCAAACGGCGGGTCCAGCAGCACCAGGTCCAGGCTGGCGGGCGCCGCCTGCTGCAGGGCGGCCACGCCGTCGCCGCGCTGCACGCGCACCGCACCGGCCTGCAGGCGCTGCTGCAGCGTGGTGAGCTGCGCCGCCAGGGCCGCGTCGTTCTCCACCAGCAGCACCGAGGCCGCGCCGCGCGAGGCCGCCTCCAGCCCCAGCGCGCCCGTGCCGGCAAACGCATCCAGGCAGCGCCAGCCGGCCAGATCCTGGCCCAGCCAGTTGAACAGGGTTTCGCGCACGCGGTCGGGCGTGGGGCGCAGGCCGGGGCGCTGGGCCACGGGCAGGCGGGTGCGCTTCCACTGCCCGCCGATGATGCGGATTTCGCCCGCGCCCTTGGGGGCGGCGGCAGCGGCAGCGGGCTTGGGCCGGGCCTTTTTCGGGTCGGGCGGGGCGGCTGCCGCCGCCTGGGCCTTGCGGATCTCGGCCTGGATGGCGCTGCCGCGCAGGGTGGAACGGCTCATGGCTGCTTGCCCCCCACCACCACGGTCACCATGCGCTCGGGCTGCAGCTTGCGCGCCATCGCGGCCCGCACGTCGGCCACCGTGAGCGCCTCGACCTTGCGCGCCCATTGGTCCAGGTAGTCCAGCGGCAGCTCGTTCCAGGCGATGTTGGCCACGTTGGCCAGCAGCTTCTTGTTGCTGTCGATGCGCAGGGCGAAGCCGCCGATCAGGTTGTCCTTGGCGGCGCGCAGTTCATCCTCGGTGGGGCCTTCGGCCACAAAGCGGGCGATCACGTCGCGCGACACCTGCACGGCCTGGGCGGCCTGGTCGGGGCGCGTCTGCAGGCCCACGGTGAAGGCGCCGGCGTGCAGCCCGGCAGCGAAGTAGCTGTAGACGCTGTAGGAGAGGCCGCGCTTTTCGCGCACCTCGTGCGTGAGCCGCGAGACAAACCCGCCGCCGCCCAGGATGTGGTTGCCCACCAGCAGGGCCAGGAAGTCCGGGTCGCGCCGCTGGAAGCCCGGCTGGCCGATCAGCACATGGGCCTGGGCCGAGGCGAAGGGAATGTTCTCCTCCACCGGCGCGGCGAGCGGCGCGATCTCGCCCACCGGGGGCAGCGGCGCGCAGCCCGTGGCGGCCGGCAGGCGCGACAACAGGGTGGCCACCAGCGACTGCGCCTGCGCGCGCGACACCGCGCCGACGATGCTGACCTTGGCGCGGCAGGCGGCGATGTGCTGGCCGTGGAAGGCCTGCATGTCCTCCACGCCGATGCGCATCAGCGTGTCCTGCGTGGTGCGCGCGCCATAGGGGTGGCTGCCGTACACGGCGGCGGCAAAGGCGTAGCCCGCCACCGTGGCCGGGCGCGTGTTGGCTTCCTTGAGGGTGGCGATCCAGCGCGCCCGGTCGCGAGGCCACACGTCGGCCGGCCAGCTGGGCTCGCCGATCTGGCGCGCGGCCAGGCGGGAGGCCTTGTCGAGCAGCGGCGGGTCGGTCAGCGAGCGCAGCGTGTAGTGCAAGGCATCGTTGTCAGCGCTGGCCTCGAAGCTTGCGCCCAGGTCGGCCCAGGCTTCGCCCAGGCCGTTCTCGTCCAGTGCAGGCTCGTTGCCCGCAGCCTTCACGCCCTTGCTGGCCATGGCGGCCACGGATTGGGCCAGGCCCGCCTGGCCCGCCGGGTCGCGGCGCGTGCCGGCGTCAAAGTCGATCTGCACGTCCACCATGGGGATGACGGGGCTTTCGACCAGGTAGACCTGGGCGCCATTCGTCTCCGTCCAGTGCTGGATGGGCAGCAGCGCCCACGCAGAATTTGAATAAAAAATGGCTCCAGCGCTTACCAGTAAAGCGCGGGCAGCTATGTTTTTGAGAGTCATCATGAGCAAAGGCCCCTGCGGGTTCAACGGATCACCGCACCGGGCGGCAGCGTGGGACGCGCGCGCGGCGCATCCAGCGGCTGGGGCAGCAAGGTGCCCACGGTGAGCTGGTCGTCGCCAAAGTACTTCGCGGCCACGGCCTGCACCTGCGCCGGGGTCACGGTGCGCAGCAGCGCCAGCAGGCGGTCGTTGGCGTCCAGCGGAAAGCCCTGCACCCAGTTGCCGCCCAGCTCCTGGGCCTGGCTCATCACCGAGTCGCGCTCGTACACGGTGGAGGCGATCCATTGCGTCTTGACGCGGTTGAGCTCGGCCTCGCTGACGCCGCCCTGCGCCACGCGGGCCACTTCGGCGCGCAGGGCGTCTTCGACCTGCTGGGCCGTCTTGCCCGCAGCCGGCACGCCGCTGAGCATGAACAGGCTGGGGCCGCGGCCGGTGACCATGGCGGAGCTGCTGGCACTGTCGGCCACGCGGTTCTCGCCCTGGGTCAGCGCGCGGTCCAGCCGCGCACCGTCGTAGCCGCTGAACACCGCCGACAGCACCATCAGCGCCAGCGCATCGCGGTCGGCATCGGTCAGCGCGTCCAGCCGCCGCAGGCTGGGCGCGCGGAAGGCCAGCGCCACGTAGGCCTGCTCGGCCGGGGCCTTCACGGCAATGCGCCGCAGGCCCTGCTGCACGGGCTCCGTGCGCGGCTTGCGCGCGGGCAGCGCATGCACCGGCAGGCTGCCGTAGTACTTCTCGGCCAGCGCCCGCACCTGGTCGGGCTGCACGTCGCCCGCCACCACCACCACGGCGTTGGTGGGCGTGTACCACTGGCGGTGGAAGGCGCGCACGTCGTCGGCGGTCATGGCGTCCAGGTCGCTCATCCAGCCCACGATGGGCCGGCGGTAGGGCGATGCCACGAAGGTGGTGGCGAACAGCTGCTCGGCCAGCACGGCACGGGGCTGGTCCTCGGTGCGCAGGCGGCGCTCCTCCTTCACCACCTCGATTTCCTTCTGGAACTCGTCGTCCGGCCAGTGGTTGTGGGCAAAGCGGTCCGATTCCAGCTTCATCACGTCCTCCAGCCGGTTCGCGGGGATCTGCTGGTAGTAGCCCGTGTAGTCGCGGCTGGTGAAGGCGTTCTCGCGCCCGCCCAGGGCCGCCACGCGGCGCGAGAACTCGCCCGGCGGCAGCGACTTGGTGCCCTTGAACATCATGTGCTCCAGCACATGGGCCACGCCCGAGGTGCCATCCACCTCATCCAGGGACCCCACGCGCACCCAGACCATGTGCACGGCCGTGGGAGCCCGGTGGTCCGGCTGCACGATGAGCTGCATGCCGTTCTTGAGGGTGAATTGCTGTGCCCCGGAGGCGGTGGCCGAGGGGGCTGCGGAAGAAGGAACCGCTGGCGTCGTTGCCGCCAGGGCCGCCCCGGACGCGAGGCAGGCCACCAGGGCCAGTAGGGTGAAGGCGCGTTTCATAGAATGCAGTGATTCTAAGAACCCGCCAATGTTCAGTTTTTTCAAGAAGAAGCCTGCCCCCCAGCCTGCGCCGCCCGCTGACGCCGCCCCGCCCGTGCCCGGTGCGGAGACCGCGCCCGTCTCTGCGGCACCCGTAGAGCCCCTGCCGAGCGTAGCCCCCGCGCCAGCACCCGCCGAACCGGCGGCGGCTGCGTCGTCCGCGTTTGGCTGGCTGCGCAACCCCTTTGCCTCCAAGGCGCCCGAGGCTTCTCCCGCCCCCGCTGCGGCCACAGCACCTGCGCCTGCGGCCGTGCCCGCACCAGCGGCCCCCAGCCCGGCCCCAGTGCCGGCCCAGGCTCCCGCGCGGGCCGCGCCCTCTGCGCCCGCTATGGCGCCAACCATCGCGCCAACTATTGCGCCGGCCGCCGCGGCCCCGCAGCCCGCCCCTGCGCCCCTGCCCCTGCCAGCGGCTGCGCCCGCCGAACGCAAGGGCTGGCTGGACCGTCTGAAAGCCGGGCTGCGCAAGACGGGCACCAGCATCACCACGGTCTTCACCGGCACGCAGATCGACGACGCGCTGTACGAGGAACTGGAGGCCGCGCTGCTCATGGCGGACACGGGCGTGAAAGCCACCACGCACTTGCTGGCCGACCTCAAGCGCCGCGTGAAAGAAGCCAAGGCCACCGAACCCGCTGCCGTCAAGGGCCTGCTGGCCGATGCCCTGGCCGACCTGCTGCGCCCGCTGGAAAAGCCCCTGGTCATCGGCGAGCACACGCCCACCGTCATCATGGTGGCCGGCGTGAACGGCGCAGGCAAGACGACCTCCATCGGCAAGCTCACCAAGCACCTGGCCGATGAAGGCGCCGCCGTGCTGCTGGCCGCGGCCGATACCTTCCGCGCCGCCGCGCGCGAGCAGCTGGGCGTCTGGGCCGACCGCAACACGGTCGAGATCGTGAGCCAGGAGGGCGGCGACCCCGCCGCGGTGAGCTTCGACGCCGTCACCGCCGGCAAGGCCCGGGCCAAGGACGTGGTGCTGGTGGACACTGCGGGCCGGCTGCCCACGCAGCTGCACCTGATGGAAGAGCTCAAGAAGATCCGCCGCGTGGTGACCAAGGCCGATGCCACCGCCCCGCACGAGGTGCTGCTGGTCATCGATGGCAACACGGGCCAGAACGCCCTGGCGCAGGTGCGCGCGTTCGACGACGCGCTGCAGCTGACCGGCCTGATCGTGACCAAGCTCGACGGCACCGCCAAGGGCGGCGTGCTCGCCGCCATTGCCCAGGAACGGCCGGTGCCCGTCTATTTCATCGGCGTGGGCGAAAAGCTGGAAGACCTGGAAACCTTCAACGCCCGCGAGTTTGCCCAGGCACTGCTGACCTGACACGGCAGCGCCCGTGCCGGGCACCAGCCGTGGACGAGCTGGATTGTTCAGATTCCGCAAACAGTGTGGGCTCCACTTGGCTGTTTATCCCGGGCGACGCAGTGCCTACAGTGGGCACCTTCCCTCCAAGAAAGGTGTCCGATGCCCCCACGCGACGTAGTTTTCCCCGCCGGCCGACAGGCGCTTTACGAGAAGAACCGCTACTCACCGGCCGTGCGCGCCAACGGCTTCCTTTTTGTCTCAGGCCAGGTCGGCAGCCGTGAAGATGGCACGCCGGAACCGGATCTGCAGGCCCAGGTCCGCCTGGCCTTCGACCATCTGAACGCCGTGCTCGGCGCTGCCGGCTGCAGCTTCGCGGACGTGGTCGACGTCACCGTGTTCGTGGTCGACCCCGAAAAGAACCTGGAGCGGATCTGGCAGGTCGTGCCGGAGTACTGGGGCGAAGCGCCCTTCCCGCCCCTGACGGGCGTCGGTGTCACGTGGCTGAGCGGTTTCCAGTTCGAGATCAAGGTGATCGCCAAGCTGCCCGACTGAACACCCTGAAGGCGCGCAAACCGCCATAAAAATCAACGCGTTAGGGAATTTTTGCCCCCGCCAACGCTCTAAATGCCCTGCCCCGTTCCCTGTCGATATGCGCTGAGTGTTGTACTGCCGAATTCGAGAAATCAACGACTTGGGACATCACGATGGGCCTACCTTTGTACTTCTTATTCCTTCAGTGTTGTATTTTCCCGGGCGTTCCTCACTGAGTCTTGTATTTTTCCCCAGCCCGGCTGCCTGGCACTATCAGCTCAAGATCTTTCCACTCATGGCCGCACATGGACGCTTGACGCACAGGACAGCGTTTTGGCAGGCGACAGCTACAGGCTGGTTGCTGCCGGTCGAATTTTCCGGTCGAGGGGCTGCAGAAGCGAAAAGCTGACTTTGGCCGGCACTTCTTCTCGAGGTCAAGCGAATATTCAAACCGGCATGCACAGCTCCCGGGAGTTAGTGGGTCACTTCTAAATGGAAATCAACACGGGAGGCCATGGAGCGGATCGAAGCACTGCGATAGCTGTAGGATAATTTTGCCACCGTGGCGAACGATCCGCAGCTCGAGGAAACCTGCTACATGTGCTCCGCTTTGGCGGTCTCGCGTGAGCACGTCCCGCCCAGATGCCTGTTCCCCGAATCAAAGGACGTTGGGGGGCTGAACCTGCGCAAGGAGCTGATCACCGTTCCATCCTGTGCCGCCCACAACGCCGCCAAGTCCTGCGACGACGAGTTCCTGATGATGAGTCTGGCCGGCATCGTCGGCAACAACTCCATCGGCTACCGGCACTGGACTGGCAAGGTGGATCGGGCCTTTCGACGCAGTTCGTACAGGGTGCTCAATAGCACGGTGCTTAAGCCCAAACGCATCGAGCGCCTGGTGCTCGAAGGCAACCTTTTCATGGATGTGATCTGGGGCACGCCGGATGTTGCGAGGCTGTACAGGTGCTTCGAACACGTACTGCGCGGGCTCTATTTTCATGACTTTGGCCACCGCTTCGAGGGGGATGTGCGGCTGATTCCAGGATTCATTAAGCACGAACCGGGGCACGCCCACACTTGGCAGAAGTTCATCGAGGCACGTTACCGGTATGACGCGGATTCAATGCCTCGAAACGGCGGCAATCCCGAGGTGTTTTACTACCAGCGATTTCCTAACGACGAACATGGGCTCATCGCCTACCGGCTGTGTCTTTATGGCGGTGTCGACGTCTACGCCTGCCTGATTCCCTCCACGGTGAGGATGCCGGGAAACCTCGTGGCTGAGATGATCTCCGGCGGAATGAAGACGGTCATCACAGTGGGCGAGAAGGCCTTTACTTTCAACTGAACGCTACGGCCTCGGCCGGGCGGTATTTGCTAGAGACTGAGGAGTGAGCGACTACCAAGAGATGCTTGCCCAGAACCACGCGCGTATGCGGGAGATGGGGCAGGAGGAGCTGCGTGCGGCATCGAGGCGAATCCAGGAATTCAAGGACTATGCCGGTACGCGCGGTGTACAGCTCTCAGACGCCGCCTTCAACTATTCGCCGGCTCTTGGCGTGGCCGACACCGCCCATAGCCGCGACTTCAAGTGACGCCCCTGCCTCAAATCTCCCTGCCCACGGCAGCGATTCGCGGCACCAGGCCGACGAGCATCGGTGGAGACTTTTGGTGAAGGTGCCACTCGTCACCTACCAATTTTGGTGACAGCACGAAGATCTCCGGCTGACTCGAGAAGACGTTGCAAACCATGCACACCCGATAGGTCTTCGATCGTTCCTGCAATCTGAGATATTCATTCGGCGTCAACTCAAACCCGACCGACTCCAGCGAAGTTCCTTTGACTTCGACGTGCAATGTCTGTTTACCACGGGAGACGACGAGATCCCATCCGTGATTCTCGGATTCAACGGACTCGACATGCCACTTCTGCCGCGCAAAGTGCTGCCACGCATAGTCGACGGCGATCGCCTCCACCAAGGCGTTATGCGCATGGTCAGGCTGCCGTGGCCAGCCACGGCCCTTGGCGCCGGCTTTGGTCGCGTCGCCGGCCGGAACTACTGACGGCTGAAGGGAGCGGTGGATGTAGGCGCGAGCCTTCTGGACGAATTCCTTGACGCCAGGCTTGCTCAGATTGATCGTCGGATACCAGACGTTTGACTGGCCGGGAAAGCCCTTGTTGCCGCTCATGGCGGTTGGAACCTTGAACAATCGCTTCTCCTCGGGAAGCAGATAGGCATCGCGCGCGTCAGCACTACACAGATAGCGGCGGCCTTCTCGCTCCATGCCGGGGATGCTTCCCGGACGCTGCCCGTAGTGCTTGTGGAAGACCGTGGCATTGCGATACCAGCCCACGATGACCTGCCCGACACCAGGGCGCTGCGCGATGAACACCACGTCTACGCCGTGAAGCTCATCGCCCTTGTTCCATTTCCCTGTCCCAGTCAAAGCGCGAAGCCTGATACCGCCAAACGACTTGCTCATGGCGTAGCCATAGCAAAGGCCACGGCTGGGCGCGAAGTTGAGGACTTCACCACCGACTCCATGCTCGCGGACATACTGGCCACCGCTCGAAATGTCGCCCGAGCCGTTGTAGTCGGTCATGTAACCCACACGGAGAAATACGATTGGATTCACGCGTTCATCTCCCTCTCCTTACTTTCCGCAGCAGTCTAAAGGAAGCTCGCAGGCAAGCGGCCCTGCAAGGGCGTGCGGTCTTCCAGGTGTCCTGGCGATCAGGTTACGCACTTCACCCTCAAGCTGCCAGACGCCTTCGACAGCCAAGACCTATCAGCATAGTTAGGCTGCTCTATCTCAATACGGTAGCGCCTTGCCTACCAACTGGGCGCGGATGAAATCCTGCGCCCTGACCAAGCCTACTCCGTATGCCTTCGCCGCCCCGTCGCGGGTAGTCCATCGATGATCAAGATCAGTGAGGACCATCCACCAGTCGTTGGAGGGACGCTCTTCCACGATGCCAGGGTAAGCCTCGCCCTTCCAAAGTGATCGCGCTAATGCGAGCGGAAAGTGGCTCCCAAGGACAGTCGCAACGGCTAAGGCAGGACTAGGCTGGTTGCAGCCATTCAGTTGGGGGCAGCCCAATGACGACCGTCGCCAATACCACACATTGCCCGTCCTCCGCGGCGAAGGAGGTGGAGAACGGGTAGAACGTTGGCCCTCCTCGGACTTCCGTCCACCGGGCTGTAAAGCAGTGGGGGAGATGCTCTTCGGCGGGGTCGACTCGCGCAACCCTCTGGCGCAAAGGGGCGCAACTCAGGTCGGCAACTGCGACACCATGGGGCCATCGCTTCCTATCGCTTGGAACCGATAGAACCTCGCCTCGTCGCCCAAGTGTCGAAACTTCTGGCGCGCGAGTTGCAGCAGCTTCTCATCGCAGGTAGAGATTACAAACTGCCGCGGACCATCCGGTGAGGTCTGCAGACCAGCGATCAGGTCCAGCAGCGCGTAGGTATTCAGGTCATCGAAGTGGGTTACCGGGTCGTCCATCATCACCGACGAGAAGCCCGACCAAGTCTGCGAGCTGCATGCCGTCAGGAACAGGCCCAACACAAGTGTCTGCACTTGAGACTGGCTGAAATAGTCGGGCGGCCGCAATCGCTCCTCCCCACGATTGACGTGAACCTCTATCGTTCCGTCTTTGCTGCTCACAGAGATGTCGTCAAAGCCATAGACAGGACGAAGCCGCCTCTGTATGGTCGCCGTGCGAGGACCGTACTCCGTGGTGAAGTGTGTGGTAGCTTGTGCCTGCTGATTGGACAGGAGCTTGGAAACAGCTTCGAAGAAGGTCATCCAAGGCTTCACGGCGCCAGCCCTGGCCTTGGCTTCGGACAGCAAGCGAGAATTCGTCTCTACGCGAGCGCGGATGCTCTCGAAGGCAGCCGAAGTCGCTTGAGCTTCAATCTGCACTTCAAGCTGAGTAGCACCAGCGTGGAGGTCGGCGATGGCCGAAGCGTTCACCTCCACCTCCTTGACCATTTCGAGCACGTCCTCATCTGTGGCATCAGCGGCCAACCCGGCTGTCATTAAGACGGCTGTGTGCTTCGCGATTTCGGCTTCACAGGCGCGAACGGCCTCCTGCATGGCGGTATGCGCGCGTCGCGCTGCGCCTACTTGCGAAGCGGCCTCACTTGCTTGTGCTCGGGCTTGTTCACGCACTTGCGCAGCCGCGGCCAACTCGCTCGCGTAAGCTGCAAGGCGCTGGTCTTCGGTCGCCAAAGCCTTCTGAATTGCTTGGACACCCGCGTCAAGGCTTTGTAGCCCTCGCGCGGCTTCACTCGTCAGATCGGCGAGCTGCCTGCTTGCGCTAGCCCTGGAGTCGGCGACCGCCGCGAGTTCGGACTGGAGTGAGCCCTCGATCTCCTGAGTTCGAACCAGTTTGGTCTCAGCTGACGCAAGAGCGTCCTGAGCAGCAACCAAATCGTTCGAGCACCGAGCCTCGTCGGAGGTCGCCTCAGAGGCTCTCCTGGCGTATTCGGCCAGCAACGTTCCGTCCATCGCTAGGCCGACTGCGCTGACCGCTTCTTGCAACTCGGAAAGCCTTTGCTGGCGCTGCTGGAGCATGGAGCGGGCATTTCTTAGTTTTTCTTCTGCCAGGCGCGATGCAGACTCGGCGTTTGCAGCTGCCAGTTGCAATTCGTGCTGCTTCGTGCGCGCGTCAGCCAATGCGTCGGAGAGCTTGTCGAGAGCCGCGCTAGCGTGAGCACGGCGGTCGATGGCCGCAAGCAGTGCCTCGTGGCTGCCATGGTCGTGCCCGCACAGCAAGCACGTTCCGTCGGAGGTGTGGCTGCGCAACGCTGCCACGAGTGCGTCCACTTTCTCTGCGTCAGCACGTGCGGAGTTCAGTTGCTGCTCCAGACTGGCAGTCACTTGCCCCTGTACCTCGACGGTCTCCGACGCCTGACTCACGGCGGCGCGCTGGTTTGCAAGTGCCAGAACGCAGGCAGCTTCATCGTCGCGCGCGGCGGCTAGCTGCCTTTCAATCTGTGTGCACGCTTCGAGAATCGGTCGCAGCGCGTCGAGTGCCGCACGCCCCTGCGAGGCCAATCGGAGCAGTCTCTGCGCCTGCTCCAAGGCTGCCGCCGCCTGCCCCTTCGCAGCAGCTGCCGCTTCGGTCTTGGCACGAGCTTCCGCCGCGCTCTCCGATATAGCCGCATGCCGAAGGTCAAGCTGCGCTACTTGTTGCTTGAGGCTCGCGTAAGTCGGCGCAACAGACACGCTCCAGGCCAGCCAGTCTCGCGTGTTTTGAACAGCCTCCTGCTCTTGCGTCAGGAGCGCGAGCTCTCTCTCGGCCGCAGCTTGCGCTTCTGCCTTCGAAGTTTCGGTCGTGGATGCCTGGTTAAGAGTGGACTCAGAGACAACGAGCGTTTTCCGCGCCCCCTCGAGTTGAGAGCGCAGCGTCGCGAGGGTTTCGAGGTTGCTGCGACACCCATCAAGAGAGACCTTGCGCTCGCGCAGACTTACTAGACGCGCTTCAAGCGCGGCGCGCAGCAACCGGACACTTGATGGACCGTCCGCCGTGTCAACTTGGACCCCAAGCTCTCTAGCGGGCTGAACGAGAGCTGCGATACGTGCGTCCGCTCCGTCGGCAACACCATCGCTCGAGACGAGTCCCTTTAGCCGTTGCAGTTCCTTCTCGTCGGTATCACGCTCATCGGAGGCTCTCTTCATCTGCGCTTCGGCCTCTTCCAGCCTCTGCTTGGCGAGCCTGCAGACCTCGGCTGACTTCTTTACTCCGTTGACGTAGTCGTCGAACGCGAGCATGCGCGAAACCAGATGGCCGGGAAGTGTGGAGCTCTGGTAAACCTCCCGCGTCAGCTCTTGATTGTCTTGATCAAAAAGGTGCGTGGCGCGAAAAAGCGACACCAGGTTTTCAACGCGGTCCGCTGACGGAGTACCGCCTGTCAGCGCCGCAAGCACCGACTTGCGCGAGGTGACCTGACCATCCAGAGTTGCATCTGAAGCAGAGCTGAGCGTTCGCACCAGTACCCGCTCTTGCCCGCCCTGTTCGAACGTCACCGTCACGGATGTAGGCTCGCCAGTGCTGTCCAGGTGCTTGGCCGCTTTCGCAAGACCGCCCCTCGCGTTGGAGAGCCTACCCACCCCACCTGTTACGGCAAAGTCCAGCGCATCGAAGAAAGACGTCTTGCCAAAGCCATTTGGCCCATACAGGACCGTGAGCTTAGAGCCAAGCTCGAAGGTCTTGGTCGCCCGGTAGGCGCGGAAGTTCTCAATCGAGACGGACTTGAGCGTCGCTAAATTCGGCCTCTCAGGCTCCCGAACCGCTGCGCTGGGGCTTGCCCCCTCGCTGCCCAGCACAGGTTGCCCGTACCGGCCAGCCAAGCTGTTGTCAAGAATGGTTGCTGGCCCTGTACCAGGGTCGACTAGGGCATTTGCGAGTTCGGGCTTGAGCGCCCGATGCCGCAGCAGCGTCTTTGCAGATGGAGGACGAATGGAGGCGCCTGCAATCTGCTCGAGCGGAATGAACGGAAGGCGAGACAGACTCTCTCGCACGTTTGAGGTGAGCCGCAGCACGTACTTGCGACAGAAGTAGACGTCGATCTCGACCTTCGAGCAGAACGCTTCGTCAGCCTCCTGGCCTGGCGGTATGCATAGGACAAACGAGATTTCCTTCGAGATCCACTCAGAGCCCTTGGAGCGATAGTGGTCCTTGAAGCCAGAGTACAGCGCCTCGTAGTCGTCCGCGCCGCCCATCGCAAACGCATCTACTGCGTGGCCCCGCAGCATGATGACCATGGGAGCCAAGTCCTCACGGAAACTCACTTGCACCAGTTGCGCACTCGGCAGCAATGCAGACAGGGCCTCGGTGAGGCCTGACGGCAGTCCGATTGCGTCAGTTGAGAGCCGCATCAATCACTCCTAGAACGTCCGCAGGCGCCTGTGCGGTGCGGTAGGCTCGCAGCAGGTTCTGGTAGCCGATGCGCACGATGGCACTTCCCGGGTCAGTGATGTTGACCTCCTCGGTCGCGCCACTGAACTTGTCGAAGATGCTACCGAACTCTTTGCCCCAGAGGGTGTTTTCCGCGTCTCTGCTGATAACCAGCAGCCGTCCCCTGTGACACGGCGCCATGTCACGCACGTGCTTGTCCGCATCTTCGTGCCGGTTGGCCAGGACAGCAACCATTTCCATCTCGGCATGGTCTCGCCTGACAGTTGCGTGAGCGCTGGCGGCATGGACATACATCGCCATCCCCGCCGCCCCCAGGATTGAGAGCGAGTTCAGAATGTGGTCGACAGCCTTGCACTCAGCGTCTGCCCACTTGTCGACGCTCTCTTCGCTCTTGGTATTCACACTCGCCATCAGAACAGCGTGCCTGACCGCGTGTGGCTGCAGCTCCCGAATACCGAGGTCGATACCCTCGTGGGCGGTCTTGGCCGCAGCAGCTAACGGCGCTTCTGGAAACAGCTTGCTAAGCGCCCTTGTGGGCTCGTCGAGTTCGTCATTCACCCACTTGACCTCCGCAGCCACGCCAGCGCCGGGCGTCCTGGGGTCAACCTTGTCGCTCAGGGGGTGAACCGTCGCGTTTTCTACCGCAACGCGTCGCCCTGCCGCGCCGAGCGGAAGAGCTTTGGGGTTCCTGACGAGCAATGAGTGAACACACGCGCCGCTCTCGCGAAACAGCGCGTCCCGGCAGCTCTCAAGCGGATTGCCCGCTCGGAACGGCGCGCCACCGTTGCAATAGGTCGGCATGCAGTTGGGCTTGACGAACTTCTGGCTTGCGAAAATGACGGCTGACTGCCCGAAACTGTCGCATTTTCCGGGCTCATCGCGTCCCGCAACGTTCGCCATCACCAGGCACGTGTCGTCACGCAGGACCTTTGCGAACTGTCCCTGCTGATAGAAATTGGTGACCTGCGACATGAACGAGGCGTGCGACGGCACAGGATTGCACTGCGGCACGAACATCCAGTCCAGAGTCAGGTACGCGTCTTGGGCGGCAGTGTTGATTCCGTCGAGGAGCAGTTCCCAAACGCGCCGGCCGTCCCGCTCTCCGACCCAGTCGTAGCAAAGCAGTGAGGCGAACCGAAGCGGCACGCCCGTGTCCGCGCACGATGCCTTGAATACGTAAATCGTCTCGCCTTGGAACATCGTCTGATGAGAGCGATTGAGCTCTACCCAGGCAGGAGAAAGCTTGGGCTGCACCCACCGGTGCACCTGCCCCTGCGCGTCTTTCACCCACGTGACAACGCAATTGACCCACTGCTGCGCCGTGACTGCTGCAGGTGTGTTGCCCGCGCTGGCGGTTGTGTTCGCGAGTTGAAGAAGCTGCGCGTAGCTTGTGTTCGTCAGGCCGTCCACGCCGCCGATGACTACTGTGGCACTTGGCCAGTCGTTGCCGGCAAGCGCTTGGTCGATGACCGTAACACCCTCAAGGCCGGGTATGGCGTCTTCCGGAAGCACCGTGAAGTGGGTTCTGTCGGCCCGATGATGCCGACCAAGCGATACGTTCAGCGCTGACTGCAGGTCTTGCAGGCACTTGTGCTTGCTCTCTGGCCGCAAAACGATGGGCTCGTCGAGCGTGAACTTGATGTGCGGCTGCGAAAGCACCATGCCCACGCCACTCCGGGGAAAGCGAACGCCCAGAACAGCCAAATCGATTTCGACAACACTGACCACCGCGTTCCCCCCGTTTCGCAACATTCTGACACGTTGCTCAACCGTTAAATAGGCGCATGAAGGCGGCGGGCAGTCACTGGACGAGGTCTCGAGGCCGATACGGCGTTGGTTATGCGGGGATCGGCCTGTACGTGATGTCTGCTTTCGCTGCGAACTCGCCGTCGATACGCAGATGGCAGGTCAAGGCGGTCTACAGTCAGTCAGCGCTGCAGTCTCAAATGACCCCTTTGATCCGGAGGAGACGTTGCGGTCAAGACGTAGGGATTTCTGTGTGTGGCGGTTGGGTGAACTGGCTGTTTGCTAAGTACCCGCAATGGCAATGCCTAAGTCCGGCGGCGTCATGCCGTCCCAATGGACGCCGTCTCGAGTTGCAATGTCTTGAGCCAGCACAAGCATCACATCGCGAAGCGGCCGATGGTGCCCGGGTCGTCGCCCAGCCCAGTGGCAGGTCTCATCGAAGGCTTCACTCTTTGTCGGAGCGCTTTCCGGAGCAAACCAGTGAACATAAACGTACTTCGTATAAAAGAAGGACCGTTACTGCGTTCGTGGGAACGGTCATCACTGTCAGCGTCATCAATTAGATGGCAAATTCATGGTTTTCTTGCTCACGGAGACACGATCTGCCAGGCCGAACCTTCCCAGACTTCGACGTTGATGTACATGCCTAAGTCACCGTCACGCTTACCCGAACCGTCAAGGTAAATTCCGCCGCGGCGATTGTTTGAATTTTTCACTCTGACAACCAGGAATTAAACATGGTCCAGTTGGCCTGGGAGCGGGCATCGGGCTCTCTAGCTGCGCCGGGAACCGGGGACAACCGTCAACAAGACAGGGATCAAACGGCTTGGGTGCAGGCGTCGGGCTGTCCAGCTGCGCCGGGAACCGGGGACAACCGTCAACAAGACAGGGATCTATTCGCTGATTTTCACGAGGGCCACTTGATTTAAACGGGTCATTTAACCCGTCAGTTTTTGATCGATCAGAGGACGCCGGAGGCGGTGGAGGGGGCGGCGGCGTGCAAGCGGCTCGCTTCTGCACAGTAGTTGTATGACAGACTAAATGACATGCGGCAGCACCCTCTCCCATCGGGCACTCAGTATTGCACTCAGTAGAGAACTCCGTTACATCCGCTTCGCAGTCAGCATACGCAGCACCACACGCTGTCATTAACGCGGCCAAACAGGCGTATCGAACTTTGTTCCGAGGCCTGGGAAAACCCACATTGGCCCCGCTACCGACCTTTAAAGTGCACGAATCGCCAGCTGGCCCAAGTACGGAAATACGCTTTGTCGGCTCTCGCACGATTTCTTTGCGTCTCTGCTCGTCCGGCGAGAACATGAGCCACAGACACATCGAATACCAGCCGCGCTTCAGCTTGAACTTAGGCATTTTGTATCCTAGTGGCAGCAAGATTTTAGATGTGCAGGATTAATCGAAGGAAGCTCAGCTTTCAAAAACGCTTTCAATCGGTCTTTGAGACATCTACTACATGGTATCCGAGGGGTGCAGGATGTCCACCAATGTTAACCGCAAGTACAAGTCGTGGGCCTTGTCTTCAAAGACCCTGAAAAACATATCATGTTTGGCTGGATCATGGAAAAAAACCAGAAGGAAGTAATGGCAAAAAAATTACAAATCTGTGACTTGCACGGCGACGACAGATCATTGGGTTCCTTCGGCAGGCGTAGGCGGGCATGCCCATCAAGGAGCTTTGCCGCAACGGCGGTTTCAGTGACGCGACTTTCTACAAGTGGCGTGCCAAGTTCGGCGGCATGCAGGTCTCGGAGGCCCAACGCCTGCGTGAACTGGAGTCAGAGAATGCCAAGCTCAAGCGGCTGCTGGCTGAGGCGCACCTGGACATGCACGCGCTCAAGAGCGTTCTGGGGGTAAAGCGCTAGCCCCGCAGGCCAAGCGCGAGGCGGTTGGGCGCATGGTGAGCTGTCACCATTTGTCCGAGCGTCGCGCGTGCCGGCTTGTGGGGCTCTCCCGAGACAGCTATCGCCACCCACCACAGGCCGATCAGGCCACGCAGGAACTACACGAGAAGATCATGGAGATCGCCCATGTGCGTCGCCGCTTTGGCTACCGGCGTATTCACGACCTGTTGCGCCCAGAGTTTCCGGGTGTCAATCACAAGCGGGTGTACCGTCTTTACCGGCAGGCCAAGTTGGCTGTGCGCAAGCGTAAGAAAGGCAAGCGACCCATCAACGAGCGGGTGCCGCTGCAGTTGGCTCGCACGGTCAACGAGGTGTGGAGCATGGATTTCGTCAGCGACAGTCTTGCAGGTGGACGGCGCTTGAAGTACCTCACGGTGGCCGACGACTTCACTCACGAAAGCGTGGACATCGTTGTGGATTTCGGCATCTCAGGGCAGTACGTGACGCGGGTGCTGGAGCGCGCTGCGCTGTTTCGCGGGTATCCAAAGGCGGTGCGCACGGACAACGGCCCGGAGTTCACCAGCAGAGCATTCATGGTCTGGGCCCAGGCTCACGGAATTCGTCACATTCTGTTTCAGCCAGGGCGTCCAATGCAGAACGGCTACATCGAAAGCTTCAATGGCAAGCTCCGCGACGAGCAGCTCAACGAGAGCTGGTTTGAGACCTTGCACCAGGCCCGAGCATCCCTGGCCATCTGGCGCACGGACTACAACGAAGTCAGGTCACACAGTAGCCTGGGATACGTCTGCAGGGGGCAGGTCAGACTGATCGCGTAGTCGTCGAAGGCTATAGATCTCGTGGCGGCTTGACATTGTCCTCAGGCGAAACACCATAGAGACCTACTTCTCTCCGATGTTCCGGACCGGTGAGGATCTCTTCTCACGAAGAGTGGAGTTTGCCGAGCGATGAGGAACTGCTTTACCTTGTTAGCGAGCATCCGATATCTGCCCATTACCTGACGCTCACCATTCGAAACTGGAAGACCGCAACCGCTGCGAAGCCGCCTTTTGAAGCTCTTTAGGTTGAGCCCAAAGAGCAGTCGCCTCGGCAAGCTGCCACGCCCCCTCTCCGGTCGGCCAGTTTTACCGTAGATATCGTCCCAGGTCGTCACCGCCCCTAGAACAGCACCTTCTGCGCGCTCGTCAACGCCACAAAGCTGTCGCCCAACGGCTGAAGAATCGCATCGGCAATAGGCTGGATTTGTTTGACGAGGTAGTGCTTATAGTCAATGCGCGAATGCCGGGCTTCCAGAGGTTCAGGGGTGCTTTGTGTCATCACGTACTTGATCCAGCCACCACGCTGGTACTGCCGCGGACGGTTCAACTTCGCGTTATTGGCGTCAGCGATGCGTGCCGCGCGCACCTGGGGCGGCACATTGACCTCGTAGGCATCGAGCCGGTGGCGCAGGCGCTTGCGGTAGACGAGCAACGCATCCATCTGGCCATCCAACATGGACCGCGCATAGTCGGCCACGAAGTCCCGGTAGGGCTCTCCGTGGAAGATGCGTGACAGCAAGCCCTCCTGAAACTGGCGTGCCAGTGGTGTCCAGTCGCTGCGGGCCACAGCTGGCGAAAATTGAAGAACTGGTGAACATGGGGCCAGCCAAGGCCGAGAAGAAGATGCGCCAAGGTGCGAAGGGCTGAGGTCTATGCAGCGCTGCGTGCGGGACGCTGTGGCTTGGCGGATCTAGGCGTAGCTGCCTGACTGGCTTTGCAGAAGCATTGCTTGGACCAACGCTAGCCCTTCGGGCTCTTGCAAGATATCCCACGGGCGGCGGTTTCCGAAGGCGGGGATTGGTGAGGCTAGCCACTTTTGCAGCCAGACCTCGGCGTTGAAGCCTTCAGGATTGCCTGATTCCGTCACGATCTGCTGAACCAGGTCCGTCAGAATCTTTGGGGGGCGTACGTCGTTGGGCAGGGCCATTCCGCATTCTGGGCTCTTGCCCTGCCATCCGCAAGCATGGGGCTGAATCTCGGAGTGAATCGCTCCGGCTGAACTAGACACCATCGAGCCTCAAACCTGAGGCCAATAGGAGGTGCCACGATAAAACAGCCATATCCCGAAGAACTCAAGATCGAAGCGATCAAGCGGATAACGGAGCGAGGCCACCGAGGAGCCGTTTGTCACACTTAATGGGAACACGAACTTGTTCCGTTACGCTGCCTTTAGCCCAGACGATAAAACCATAGTGACCGCACGTCTGGATTGCACAGCAGGGCTATGGCGCTGCAATTTCTGCCAACCCTCCGACACACTGGCTGACCTGCTGGTGGCCCGCCTCGGCGGGCCAGCGGATGGCTCACTGGAAATCCCGTCGGCGAAACGGATGCACTGATACGCATATGAGCAGTAGCGCTCATCTGCATGCTCACTGCCTCCAGGGCCACCCACTCGACCTTTGCCAGACTTCATAATTGCCGCCAAAGGGAGGGAATGAAATGCCGGTTGAACTTGGTGTTTGGCGAATTGATCAGGGGTTGCAAGCTGTGCTGCATCAACCCATGGCTAACGAAAAGAAGCTAGAGGACTTGATTGAGGCGAACATCGCGGTGGTTGCGCCACATCTCATGGTCATCGGCCGGCAAGTCCAGACCAGCTACGGGAAGTATGTCGATCTTCTAGCGATTGACCGAGCCGGAAACCTGGCAATCATTGAGCTCAAGCGCGACATGACACCGCGCGATGTAGTAGCCCAGGTGCTGGATTATGGCTCTTGGGTCATTGGCCTGCAGAGCGATCAGATCGCGTCCATCTGGGGTAACTACGTCGAGAAGTATCGCCCCAGCGACAAAGGCATGAGCCTGGACCAGGCGTTTTGCAAACGGTTCGGCTTGAAGGAAATGCTTGATGAGCTGAACACCGAGCATGAGCTGATCATTGTCGCCAGTGCCTTGGATGACAGCACCGAACGGATCGTGGAGTACCTTGCTGGCTACCACGGCATCAACATCAATGCGATTTTCTTTCGGATGTTCAAGGATGGGGATCGCGAGTACCTCACGCGTGCCTGGCTTCGTGACCCGACGGAAGATGCGTCCGATTCGCCCGATGCACCAGCCAACAGTCATTGGAACGGTGAGTACTACGTTTCCTATGCCGGCGAGAATCGCGAGTGGAATGAGGCCCAGAAGTACGGCTTCATTGCGGGCGGAGGCGGGACCTGGTACAGCAACACCCTACAGATGCTGTCTCCCGGAAATCGTGTCTGGGTAAACATCCCGGGCACAGGATATGTTGGAGTCGGAGAAGTGACAGGTCTCCGGGTGCCTGTAGATGACTTCACGTTTATCGAGAACGGGCACACCAAAAAGATCACGGACACCGATGCCGTCATCGCCACCCGGACCAAGTACGCGGAAAGTCCGGAGAACGCGGAGTACCTGGTGCCTGTGAAGTGGATCGAGACTGTGCCTGTCGCCAACGCGATCAAAGAAAAGGGCTTCTTCGGGAACCAGAACACCGTCGCTAGACCAACGTCACCTAAATGGGTACATACCGTGGCGCGGCTCAAAGAACGTTTCCAGATCGACTAGCCCCCTGAGAGACTGCACCTTGACTGGATCTTCGTCAGCTCCACAAGACTCTCGTAGCGACGATCCCGTACTGGCGCTCGCAGATCGATCCGACGAGTTCGAGGACGCCATACTGGACTGCTTTCCTTCGACAGGTGTGGTCCTGGCCATTGAGTCCGAACAAAACCAATTGGCCTTGAGCGCATGCCACTTGTGCATTGAGCATTCCAGGGTAGTAAGAACCGCATTTGCTATTGACGCTCCGAGCTCTGCATGCGGAGTCCTGCGCCTTCAATACGAAGCCTTGCTGCGGGCTTCGTGGCTATTTTTCGTGGCGACTCCAGCGCAGATTGAAAAGCTTGGCAGAGAACTGACACCGGAAGCCGAGCTTGCGGCCAAAAATCTCCCGAGTGCGAATGAGATGCTCTCAAAGGTGTTGGCGGCAGCTCCGGCGGGGTTGACTGCGCACCTGGCGGAGTTCAACGAGTATTCACGACACGCCTTGAACTCCTATGTCCACAGCGGGATTCACCCTCTTCGCCGTGTGCGCGAGGGATTCCCGGTGGAGATGGCGCTGAATCTGATTCGAATCTCCAATGGGCTCATGCACATGGCTTACCGAATGCTTGCCATGCTCATGGGATCACAACGCCGAATGGACAAGGTGACGCACCTGTATAAACAGTTCACCGATTGCTGCCCAATTGCCGAGTCGGGTCAAGCGCCCGGAGAAAGCTAGCTCGCGGGAGATAGATAGTCCGGCGATACCTGGATATCAGTTGCCGCTTTTTTAGGTATACGATTAGCAGCAGTTCCTATAAAGCATTGCTGCTAAGCAATAAGATTTTCTCGATTGGCGTGTGAGCAAAATACATGATCAACTTTGGTTCGCTGGCGAAGGCTGCAGGGGGCGATGTCCCAGCAACGCTCGAAGAGCTGTTCAAGCAGTTGGACCGAAAGGCAACACATACGGGGCTGCGGCCAGCCCAGCTCGCTGCGCTGGCCGCACTGGACCAGCAGATCGAGCATAAAGATGTCATCATGAAGCTGAGCACTGGGTCCGGCAAAACGGTGCTGGGGCTGCTCTATGCAGAGATGATGCGGCGCAAGTACAAGGGCGAGCCGGTGGTTTATCTGTGCCCGACCAATCAATTAGCCGACCAAGTCGTCGAGACCGGCAGGCTCATCGGTGTAAAGGTCAGTACGTTCCCAAGCAAGGGACTGCCCTATGAAGCGTTGAGTGGCGATGCAGTCCTCGCCTGCACCTACGACCGACTTTTCAACGCGAACTCGGTTTTCGAGAGCAAATCGATCCGGCCTTCAGCCGTAGTCATGGACGATGTTCACGCTGGCGCCGAACGGATTCGAAAAGCTTACACCGTCCAAGTTCCGGCGGCTGTCTTTCCTGCGCTACGGGCATTGCTGGAGCCTTTGTGCAATGCCACTGATGCCGCCACGTGGGCGGGCATCGTCAGAGGCGATGCCGGTTCGACGTATGAAGTACCGTACTGGGTGTGGTCACAGGTCTGCGGCGCGGTCGCACGATTGATGGCGGACTCGATCGACCAGCCGCCGCTGCTGTTCACTTGGGGCAACATCGCCCGCTATCTGGAGCTAACGCGATGCTGCATTTCTGGTGTGGCGGCGGAGATTGCGCTGCATATACCTCCGGTGGAGGAGGTGGCGGCATATGCCGGGGCCAAGCACCGGTTGTTCATGTCGGCCAGCATCAAAGACAGCTCCGGCATGATCGCCGCGCTAGGGTGCTCGCCTGAAGCCTACCAACACCTGATCGAGCCCAAGGAGGACGAGGGCGCGGGTGAGCGCATGATCCTACCCACGTCCCTCATAAATTCGGAAAGCGAAAAGCATGAGATCGCGGCCGCGTGTGCGGTATTGGCCACGAAGACCAACGTCGTCGTACTGACGACATCGGCATCCCAGGCGGCGGTGTGGACGGCGACGGGCGCGGTTTTGTCGCAAGGCTCTGATTTCGACGGCATGCTCGAAACGTTGCGGACCACGACTGGCAACTATGTCGTATTCGCTCAGCGGTTCGACGGAGTCGACCTGCCCGACGATGCTTGTCGCGTCCTCGTAATCGACGGCGTGCCGGGTGGGGACCGCATCATCGACCGAATCGATGCGTACCGACAGAAGGACAGCCCTGAATACGAGGTGCGCACGGTTAACAAGTTCGAGCAGGCGCTGGGTAGAGCGGTCCGCTCAAGCGCCGACTTTGCCACTGTGTTGCTGGTAGGTGCGGACATCGCGGCGTTCATCGGCCGCAAGAACGTCGCGGGCCTGCTTGAAGAGCGCACCCGGCGACAAGTGGAGCTTGGGCAGGAGCTGGCTCGTCTTCCGGATCATGCGGGCAAGTCGATAGGCGTAGTCATCCAGGACCTTGCGCAAGCATTGCTGGATCGCAACGAGGGCTGGCGGCACGCGCACAAGACGCGCGTCGCTGTGACCGACAAACAAGTGCGCGATACGGCACTGACACCCTATGAGGCCGGCGCGCTCGCCATGCGAGAGGCCTGGAACATGGCGAAGGCCAAGAACTCGCAAGGTGCGGTGGCGCGCCTTAGGGACGCTGCCGGCGCCAATCTTTTGCATCCGATCCAGAAGGCCGAACTACTGTACTGGGTTGCGACGTATCAACACCAGTTCGATCCCGGTCAGGCGGCGGAGGTTTACAAAGCTGTCTTCGGCTTGAACACCAAGTTCCCTAGGCCGCAGCAGACGCCCGACAAGCGATTCGCAAGAATGACTGATCAGGCTGTGGCCTTGTGTGGGGTGTTTGGCGTCTTCGGATCTCCGAATGCTGCCCTGGCACGCGTCGACGAGGTTAAGGCAAAGCTGGCCTTCGCGAACGAGGCGGAGATGGTGGAGCGCGGCCTGCATGAACTAGGCGAATTGCTGGGCGCCGCCAGCAGCCGGCCCGAGAAGGAGACCGGGCGAGGTCCGGACGTGCTTTGGTTGTTTGATGACTGCGGGACCTGTATCGAGGCGAAGAGCGAGAAAACGGCACCGATTCACAAGACCGATGCCGCCCAATTGCTCCTGAGCGGCACATGGTGCGATGAGCAAATAGTGGCCGGCACGCCGAAGCCGGTCCTTGTCTTTGCGACCAACGTAACGTCCGCAGATCGCCCCGAGGACATCGCGTTTGGCCCCAGACTGATGCCTGAATCTGTGCTCATGGACCTTGTCGATCGGCTTCGCAAGGTGCTGATGAGCCTCACCTACGACGGGCCCTTGTTCACTGACCCGGGGACCGTTGCCGCCAAGCTGCGCGAGCAAGGTATCACCGGCGCGGCGATCGTTGCTCGACTCGCTGTTATGAAGAGCTGACGCCACCGCTAAGGGTAGGCCCGATAGTGTTCGAGCTGCAAACCTTGGGTACTCTCCGAGCCGATGCTATGACGGCATGTGAGCGCTTTCGACATGGACTCGTTGTCACGGACTCGAATGGCCGCCGATGGCAGGATCGTCGTTCATACCGGACACTCAGGTTGTACCTCTGACTGACGGCAATCGCTGCAAAGCAGACCACAGCCCCCCTTTGCCATTTTTCTCCAGGTCGCCCTTCCGACCTGAACCTCTACTGCAGAGGCACTATCGACCCCTCACGCGCCTGCTGTATCAGCCGGAACTTCTGCACTTTCCCAGACCCCGTGAGCGGAAACGCCGTGCTTGCAAAGTACCGCGACGGTGCTTTCTGTGGCGCAAGCGTTTGCCTGCAAAAATCGCGCAGCTCCGTCGCGGTAGGTGCGTTCTCTGAGTTGCGGAACCGCAACGCGGCGCAAACTACCTCGCCCCAGTGCGAATCGGGTAGCCCAAACACCGCTGCGTCCACCACTTCGGGGTGCTCCAGAAGCCGGGCCTCCACCTCTACAGGATAGATGTTTTCGCCACCACGGATGATCATGTCCTTGAGCCGCCCGGTGATGCGCACATATCCTCGGTCATCCATCACCCCGAGATCCCCAGTGCGCAACCAACCATCCTTGGTGAAGGCCTGGTTGGTGGCATCAGGCATATCGTAGTAACCGAGCATCGTCTGGTAGCCCTTGGCTTGCACTTCGCCACCTGCGCCGACTGGCACCGCAGAACCGTTCACCGGGTCTGCGATCCTCACCTCAACATTCCAAAGGGGGCGTCCAGCTGTTTCAGCCTTGTCGTCCGGTGCATCGTGCGGCGCCGTCTGGCAAATGATGGGGCTGGCTTCGGTCTGTCCATAGACAGACAACAGATCGCAGCCAAGACCCGCCTGCACGCGCCGCAGCAATTCTGGAGGTACTGGAGCACCACCGGAATTCGCAAAGCGCAAGCTCGCCAGATCGTATAGATCCCGTTTGGGATGCTCCAGCAGAGCAATGAGCATGGTGGGCACGCCGTATAGGACGGTGGCCTTTTCGCGCTCGATGGCCGCCAATACCGCCTCGGTATCAAAGAACTGCGGCAAGACCAGTGTGGCGCCACTGACCATGCTGCCCAGCACGCTCATCACCGAACCCGCTGTGTGGAACAAGGGCATGGGACTGATCAGCACGCCATGGCCCAGTTCTAGCCGTGCGGTGACATAGCTGGCATTCGTCAGCAGCCCCATGTGGTGCAACAGTGCGCCTTTGGGCTGCCCAGTCGTACCGGACGTGTACTGCAGTTGCGCGGGAGCCCGCAGATCCACCTTTGGAAGCTCACCGGTTTGATTCCTGCCGCGAACCTCACCCCAGCGGCTCAGGCTGAACACTTCCTTGACTTCTCCGGCCACCTGCCCCGCAACGGCTGCCATGTCCGTACCGCGGAAAGCGTCCACATGGATCAGCGCCACCGATCGTGACTGCTTGAGCACATAGCGCAACTCCTCGGCCCGCAGGGCAGGATTTGCGGTGACCAAAACCATGCCTGCCAATGCAGCTCCGTATTGCAGGATGACCCACTCAGGTACGTTGGGGGCCCATACGCAAACGTGGTCTCCAGGTGCAAAGCGACCCAGGAGCCAGTGAGCGCATCGCTCGGAATCTGCGAGCAGTTCAGCATAGGTCCATCGCCTGTCTTTGCGATCCGCACCGGTCAGCGAAGGGAGGCCCTCTGGCACCACCTCGACCAGTGCGCAACGATCAGGGTGGCGTAACGCCGCCTGGCGCACTGCATCACCAGCTGTCAGGTTGAGGACTGGCCGGGACGTGTCGGCCGGCCAGTAGGAAACAGAGGGGTCAGGCAGTCTCGGCATTGTTTTTACTTCCAGTGTTCAAGGAGGATCTGGGTGGCTCGCACCCAGTTGGATATCATTTGCTGACGCCGTACAGGGTTCCTGCGCAAGACGCCAGACAGAACGAACCCACGTAGAAAGTCAGTGGTCATCGCAATCACGGCGTCGTGACCAGGCCGGTCGGCCACTGGTGCAAACAGCGCGCGCAAAACGCGCTCGCTTTCTTTGCGGGCATCTCGCTCGACCTTCACCAGTGCCTCCCGCAGACCTTCGTCGGTGCGGGCCAACGCCCACAGCTCCAGTTCCGCCATGAACGGTGGCTGGCCCATCATCAGTGCCAGAGACCGGATGGCGCGTTCCACAGCATCGGGGGCGTTGTGGAGCTTTTCCTGCAGCTCGAACACGCTTTGCTCGTTGCGACGAACCAGATCATCCACCGTGGCTGACAACAACTCGGCATGGGTTGGGAAGTGATGGAGCAGGGCTCCACGGCTCACCCCGGCTTTCTTTTGCACCTCAAGAGTCGTGGTGCGAGCGGCTCCCTGCTCGATCAGTGACTGGACAGCGGCATCCAGGATGCGGTCACGTGTGGACCGCTCTGGTGTGGCATCGCTTCTTGAGGTTTTGGATTTGATGATGGATTGCATAAGTGCGATCAATGAAACAGTCAGTGTTGACTGTATGCGGATCGCGCCTTACAGTCAACGCTGACTGTTTTCAATCAATCAACGTTTTCCCATAATCAAGGACAGATCCATGCCCACCTTCAGCACTCTGCGAATCGAGAAAGACCCACAGAACGCACGCATCGCTCGCTTGCTTCTTAACCGGCCTGAACGGCTCAATGCCATCAGCGACGAGATGCCTCGGGAGATCCGGGCGGCCGTGGAATGGGCCAATGCCGACGACGAGGTCCATGTGATCGTGGTCGAGGGGGCCGGTAAAGGCTTTTGTGGAGGCTACGACCTTGCGGGATACGCAGAGCAGCACATCGAACACCCTTGTCAGCAGGAGAAGTCCCCCTGGGATCCCATGGTGGACTACGCCTACATGAAGCGAAACACCGAGGATTTCATGACGCTCTGGAAGAGCGCCAAGCCCACCATTGCCAAGGTCCATGGCGCAGCGGCCGCGGGAGGAAGCGACATTGCCTTGTGCTGCGACTTGCTGGTGATGGCTGAAGACGCCCGTATCGGCTACATGCCGACACGCGTTTGGGGATGTCCCACCACGGCGATGTGGACCTTTCGTCTGGGGCCCATGCGGGCCAAGCAGATGATGTTCACCGGAGATCTCATCGACGGCAAGAAGGCTGCGGAATGGGGGCTTGCCACCATGGCCGTACCCGCTTCAGAGCTTGAGGAAACCGTTGTGAAATTGGCCAACCGGATTGCAGGCGTGCCGCGCTCGCATTTGGCGATGCACAAGATGGTGGTGAACCAGGTCATGCTGAACATGGGCGTCGAGCAGACCCAGATGATGGCTACGATGTTTGATGGAATCACCCGTCACAACCCAGAGGGCCTGTGGTTCCGCCGCCATGCGCAAGAGCACGGATTCAAGTCGGCGATCGAATGGAGAGATAGTGGGCGTCCAATTCCTGAAGGAGATGAGGCACGGGCATTGATTCGTGAGATTGATGAACGGGCAAGGTGATGCATTGCTCAGGCTAAGCAATGCATGCCCGAGCGCATGGTGCCAATGTCGTCGGAATGCACGAACTCCAGCAAGGACCTGCCGAGCGCCGCCTCCACCGAATGACCGGTGAGCGTTGTCCACGCCGGATTCAGGTAAGTGATCTCCCACAGCGCATCGGTCTGCACCACCGCCTCGGGTAGCAGTTGCAGTAGCTTTGCGGACGGCGTGAGAGTGGTAGGCATGCAGGGCTGTCGCAAAAAGGGAGTCAGGTGAAGCCAACGGATAGCAAAATCAACCACACCAGATCAAGTATGGCAGGGGTTTTGGGCAGGCTCGTGCCGCAAACCACTGACGAGTCGTTAGTCGATTGGCAGGTCATGATCGAAGCAGTTGCTCAGCCCGTCGAACGCGAATGACTGCAATCAACGTTGAGCGACTGCTTTTCTTGAGTCGCCACCGACCGTTACGAGTCGAACCCGCCAGTCTAAGTTACGGAGAAGCGGTCGATTGCGCGGTACCAGTTGGGTCGCGCAACGATATGGCAGCAGTACCTTCTCCAGCGCTACCCGGGCCAGAGAAAGTCGAAGCGCCCAACAGTCGCTTCGCTGCATTCATCGAGGGCACAACCAAAGCCGGCGACCGACTCCAGACCCTGCAGAGCACACCCCTGACATGGCAGCTTCAGGCTGCGAGCGGTCGGTCATCACGTCGCCGATAGACGACTGCTTCGAGGAAGAGTCGCCACTGGGCGACCTCTCCACGCTCGCTTTCGCGCGCCCGTCCACAAGGGACGTAGAAAACCACACGTTCTCGATAGTCTCTACGCTCGTAGCCGCCCAATCTCCGGGCTTCGCCGGGAACGTTCAGCCTGAGCATCCTCGAACTGTTGTCGAAGTCTGCCTAGTGGTATCCGGCCTCCGTGTCGTCCCAGTCTTGCATGCGCCGAGCGTGATCGGCGTCATCCTCGGCCTGGGTGGTTTTGCGCTGGATGGCGACGACCAGCGCGTCGCCTCCTGAGAGCAAGTCTTCAATCAGCGTTTGAAGTACCGCGGTCGTGCTGCTGTCCGCGCCAATGTAGCCCGATTGCAGAAGACTGTGGAAGGCTGTCTGGCGCATGTAGCGTCCCTCTAAGGCCGTGTAGCTTAGGTGTACCTTTTTGGATCGCGGTGCTCTCGATGGACCACGCGCCAGTGCTTTGAAGTGTTCCAGCGGAAGGAGGAAGCTCGATTCCGAATCACCGTAGCGGCGGACGAACTTGAGGTAGAAGAAGTCGTCGGAAAGCCGATAGCTCTTCTCTGAACTCACTACGCGGCGGGAAAACCGCTGCATCGCGCTCAGTTGCTTGGACAGGTGACGGTCCTGAGTGTAGGTCCAGTCGTCGCGCCCGCCCGCGCCGTCGTGTTCAAGCATCTTGTACTGGACCATCACGAGGTTGTCGTGGAAGTGGTTGATGTAGATGAGATCGACGCCGAACACCTCCTCTAGCTTCTTGCGATTGGCGGTGATGACCTCTAGGGTCTGCTGGCCCTTGCGGAACATCGCGCGCCCGGTGGCATCGCTGCCGACGAGCTGGAACTCCGGGACCTGGCGCGCATCGTGCTCAATCACCGAGTCCTCCATAAGGCGTGCGCCGACCAGCCGGCTCTCCCTGCCCTTGACGAGTTCGAGATGCACGGCGGGCGCATCGCCCGAAAGCCCGAAGACCTTCAGTGCCATGTCGATCGCCTCCCCCTGCAGTCGTCCGGAAGGGCCGAGAGGAGGTTGATCGAGCCCGGCGGATACCATGCGCAACGCGCCATGGTTGCCCCGGGAGCTGGCCATCGTGTCCACGAGGATCGCGCTGAGCTTGGGCGACAGTTTTGTCACCGGCGACGGGTCTGCCAGGCGTGTGGAGAATCGCTCTGCGGCGCGTGCCTCCTGGATCAGTCCAACCAGTTGCGACGCTGACGGCGTGACGCGCGCGGTTCTCTCGACTTTGATCCGGGTGTCGAGCGTCGCAGTAACCTGCTTGGACTTGATGACACCCACGTAGAGCATCTCCTCGCCATCATCGTGATCCTGGACGCCTCGCAAACGCGTGCCGGTGATCAGGCACAGGCAGGGAGCGACGACTTCGCGCAGGTAATCATGCGGAATGTTGAGCGTGAACTCCCGCATGCCCTTCCTGGAGTTCAGGATGGCACCGTATTGATAGTCTTCGAGTCGAAGGATGGCTATCGGGCGGCGGGTCACGAACCTTCGCAGGAAGGACTGCCACCCTGGGGTGGTTGAATCGGTCACGGGTAAAAAGTAAGACGGTGGATCTGACGCCATACCGAGCGACGGCCTGCGTGTGGTCGACGCGCACTCGATGGCTAGTTTGTAGACCGACGCTTCCAATCACGAGGTATAAGGCCCTTACCCGACGCCTTGGTCCAGCGCTCCTTCGTCGCGGCTACGTAACGAGGGTCCGACGGAAAGTAGGCATGCTCAAGCAGAAGTACTTGCAAGCCGCTGCGCGCCTCAACCTCCTTGAAGAGGAAGTCGATGTGCTGTCGCATGGCCACATAGTCCTCGTCGTTAGAAATCGATATCTCGTCCGGTCGGGATTCTTCTATGTCCGAATCGACCTCGCCGGCATCCTCATCCCCTTCGTCCTCAACTTCATCGGCGTCCTTACTCTGATTGGGGAAGTAGGGACGGCTGAGCTGGTCGAGGACGATGACGCCGGGTACGGGCCTGCGCTCTTTCTCGAAATGCTTTTGCAGTCCAAACGCCAGTGCTACGTGGACTGCCAGCCAGTTCTGATCTGAACCTAAATCCGCCATCGAAAGCACCGCATCTTCAGGCCCGGCCTCAATGACAGAGATGGAGGGCTCCCGGGCCGAGAATATGAGCTCTGCGTCAACACAGGGCTCAACCTTTGGCAGCTTCGAGAAGGCTTCAGAGGCGTACTGTGAGACGGCGGCTTCCGCACGACGCATGCGGATGCGTCGGTTGTCGGCGTCAATCTTCGCTTCCAGTTCCGCAATTTCATCCCGCTGTTTAGTTAGGTCT
Source organism: Acidovorax sp. (assembly GCF_021287135.1). Taxonomy (GTDB): domain Bacteria; phylum Pseudomonadota; class Gammaproteobacteria; order Burkholderiales; family Burkholderiaceae_C; genus Acidovorax. The sequence continues at coordinate 203,010 of NZ_JAJTBB010000085.1, read as the reverse complement.
TTGGCAGGCTTCAGAAGCTGGTCGTCGATGGTTTCAAGGAAATATGTGGCCTTGCCGCGGAAGAAGTACTGCAGCTGAGCAAGGTCGGCAAATTGCTTGGCCTCGGCAATCTGGTTCAGCGCTGACGCGACTGCAGCATCGAGTTCCCTCAGAAGTCCGCTGAGCTCTTCAACTCGCTTGTTCAGCTGCTCTGCCGCTTCGCCGATCAGCGGTCGAAGGCGCCCAACTGCACTGGTCTCTGCACGAAAAGTCTCGAGTGATCGCCTCATGGCGACGGCGACTTCGGCGCCAGCGGCAGTTTCAGACTCGCAGACCGGGCATTTGGTGGGGACATCCAGCAGGTGAAGATGCTCGGCAATCCGGAGTTTCTGCTGCTGGGTACTAACCGCAGCCTCGTAGTCCAGTGACTCCTGTTCCGCCACGGCCAGCGCTCGAAGCTTGCGCTTAGTCTGATTCAACTCCTTCAGTGTGGCTTGGCGACGCTCCTGCAAGCTGTCAAGCTGGTCAGCGCCTGGGTATTGCAGCGGACGAGCTGCTGGGGATGCTGCCCTGCGCAACATGCCGATGAGTAAGGCTTCGTCAGCTCCTTCGGGCGGGCGTTCTACAAGTCCAAGTTGCTGCGCTTCACCAAGCAGCACCCGAGACCTCTGCTTTAGCAAGCTGTCTTTTGCGACGCGGGCCTCTTCACGAGCAGCGTCGATCTCCAAGGCTCTGCGCGCCTGTCGAAGGCGTCGCTCGGCGGCCGCCGTTGACCCATTCACCACGCCCAGGAAGTAGGGCATTGTCGCGATGATGGGGAGAGCTTTGCGATTGTCGTCAAGCCCATGAAGCAGGACCGTCTCGCTGTCGATAACCTCCTTGGTGACGAACACGTATGGCGTGAACTGGCGGATCGACGGTCTGTCCAGCGAATCTCTTTCGGGTTGTTCGGAGTCTCCTATAGGCATCGCCTCGATGCCGAACGACTCGCCCAACCTAGCCTTGCTGACTGCCACAGGCCCTCTGCCTTCAAACTCTTCTACGGAGCGAGGAACCTTCAGGTTTCTCCCCGTAGTCACATACATGTAGGAGTTTGGCGCCTTGCCGACAAGCGGGACTTGGCGGCACGAGATCATCTCTTCGGTACCCCTTACCCACTTGACTCCAACAGCAACACAGCGGCGCCGTACATATACAGGAAGCTGGCATTTTGACGACCCCAGGCAATAGTCCAATGCCTTGATGACCGCCGACTTGCCTGTGCCCGATGCGCCGGTGATGATGTTCACGCGGTCAGCGTCCAGTTCGATGATGCGGAAAGCACCTTCCTCGCCGATGAAGAAGACGCTTGCGATGTTCCATCGTTTCATACAGATACTCCCAATGCTTCCAGGACCGACCTGGGCGAGCCCATCCCAGCCATCCAAATCCCCAGCAGGCGGGCCCGTTTTAAGGCAGCGCCCGCCACGCCGGTCGTGACCGCTGCCGGAAACGTCTTACGGGTGCTCTCAACGCCTCCGTCGGCTGTGAGCTTGAAGATGCCGGCGATGCAGCCAAAGCGGATGGCGGCCGTCGTGATTTCCAGCGTCGAGTTGACCTTCTTTGCCAGGTCGACTGACACCTTCGGGTTTCGGCTCATCCAAAGGGTGAACCCGGTATCCCGATTGCAGCCTTCAAAGGTCGGCGCCAAGTCTTCCGAGATCGCGAGGGGTACGACTAGGTATAACAACGCCGCTGCCGGGCAGACTCCCGGCTGAGCCGCCTGGTAGGCAGAACAAAACTGTGCGAACACTGCACCGCAGAACGCCGGATTGGTCTCGGCGAACACGTCACGCGCGGCAATCATGGGCAGCCCTTCAACAGGGTCGCGTAATCTGGGTGCCAGCCAACACTCTGCTCAACCGCTAGAACCTGATAGCTGCCACGCACGTAATAGGAAGCGCTCCAGTTTTTCGCGAAGGGGTCGACTTCCTGGTGGGCCTGACTGAACGACCACCGAAAGATCGCCAAGCCGGCGGCCTGCTTTTCGTTCTCCGAGGCTGACTGATGCTGCTCCGTCATCGGCTCATGCCGGTCTCTCCATTCTTGGACGAGATATTCGTCGTATCGATGAATACGGCCAGCCATGTCCGCTCGATCAGCCATCCACTTGTGACGCTGGGACCGTGCTTTCCATTCTTCGCGTTGCGCCGACCGAATCTCGGATTTGGTGCAGTTCACGAGCTGTAGTTGCGTGGCAATCATGGACGGCGGGTTGTGATCATCGGGTGGAGCCTCGAACTGGAAATCGGCGAGCAACTCGTCGCGTGCCAGCTCGCCAGCCATCTCGAGCAATCGCTGTTGAACCTCGAGTGTGGTGATGAACCGTTCTCTCTTGGCACAGAACGAGTACACGATCTGCAGATCCCACCACTCCATGAGGCGCCGCGAAATCGCTTCACGCTGGTCGGGAGGGAAGTTCGTGAGCGCGTTCGCGATGTCGCGTTGAATCTTTTTGATGTCGTTCGCAGCAGGCTGGATCGTCGCCCTGGACAGGAGCTTCTCTCGGGTAACCTCCGCGAGGGCAAGATAGGCAGAACAGCCGGGTAGCCGCTCAATGTGCGGCAAAGGTCCCCTGCCATTCTGCTTGGCTGCAGAGTGCTCATTCACTACGCGTTGGGCCTCCGCCTCCAAGAGTTTCAAGAGATCTGTGCGCGACGCCTTTTCATCAAGGAGCGGCGCCAAGACGCTGCTGGGCGGCAGCGGAGCCACAGTGACGAGTTGGAAGCGCGTGTCGTCAAGGCTTACCTTTGGCAGTACGTCGATCCATGCCTTGAGTGTCTTCCAAAGGGCCACGGAAGCCAAGCTAACCCCCGCTGGCTTCTTGCTCAGCGAGTGCTTTAGTTGAACGAGCAGCGATCGGCCGTTTAGGGCAATCTCCACATCGTCTAAACGCTCCAGACATACCGCTGCATCGTCTTCATCGGCTTTGACAATAAGCAGCAGCCCGTATAGCGATTGATAGTAGAACCCCAACGCCGCATCGATAGCGGAGTGATCGTCTACTGTGACCGTTGTCGCAGAACTCACGTTGCCCCCCTCAATCTCCACTTGTTCGCCGCGGGCGTCGGCCCCAAACCGATCACATGCGAAGCGGTCAATTTATGTTCGCAAACTGTAACAAGTTTCAGGGCGTGCTGAAACATTGGCTGCGACCACTCCGAGCGTTTTGATTCGTCGCCAACTATGAACACGCAGGATGGATGACAGAACAGCCTCCACGATCGTTGGGGGGCCAGCGGCATAGCGGAGAATAGATAACAGCTTCGTGCAAGGAAGCAGACATCCAGCACCGAATGTCATACGACGGCTATCGCTGCAAAACTGCCGTCTGGCGCTCTTGAGGTTGAAGCCCAAAGAGCAGTCGCCTCGGCAAGCTGCCACGCGACTACGACCGGTCCACCAGCTTTATCGTAGGTATCGCCCCAGGTCGTCCCCCGCGCCTAGAACAGCACCGTCTGCGCACTCGTCAAGGCCACAAAGCTGTCGCCCAACGGCTGAAGAATCGCATCGGCAATGGGCTGCATTTGCTTGACGAGGTAGTGGTCATAGTCAATGCGGGAATGTCGGGCCTCTAGGGGTTCGGGACCGCTCTGCGTCATCACATACTGGATCCAGCCTCCGCGCTGGTACTGCAGGGGACGGTTCAGCTTCGCGTTGTGTGCGTCGGCGATGCGCGCCGCGCGCACCTGGGGAGGCACATTGACCTCGTAGGCATCGAGCCGGTGGCGCAGGCGTTTGCGGTAGACGAGCAGCGCATCCATCTGGCCATTCAGCATGGACCGCGCATAGTCGGCCACGAACGCCCGGTAGGGCTCTTTGTGGAAGATGCGTGACAGCAAGCCCTCCTGGAACTGGCGTGCCAATGGGGTCCAGTCGCTGCGGGCCATCTCCAGGCCGCGATAGACCATCTCTTCCCGGCCCTCTGCGTCGACGCTCAGGCCGGCGTAGCGCTTCTTGCTGCCCACGTCCGATCCCCGGATGGTGGGCATGAAGAACTTGGCGTAGTGGGTGTCGAACTCAATCTCGAGGAAGTTTTCTAACTGCTGCTCTTCGCGCAGCTTGCGGGTCCACCAGGCATTGATCTCCTGCACCAGGCTGGCCGCAATGGCGTGCGCATCCGCATTGGGATAGGTGCGCTTGAGCCAGATGAAGATGGAGTCGGTGTCTCCGTAGATGACCTGGTATCCGCGCTGGTCTACGAGCGCGCGGGTCAGCTTCATCACCTCATGGCCGCGCAGGGTCACGGCGGACACCAGCTTCGGGTTGAAGAAACGGCATTCGGAGGCACCCAGCACGCCAGCGAAGGAGTTCATGAGCAGCTTCAGGGCCTGCGACAGCGACTGGTTCCGCACGCGCTTGGCCTCGTCCCGGGCATTCGAGAGAGTAGTCACGATGTCCGGCAGGCAGTGCTTCTCGCGCGAGAACAGCGTGCCTTGCGGCCCCTGCACCAATCCGGTCTGGAGCTCGGCGCTCTCTCCCTCGGCCAGGCCTACCGGGTCCACCAGGAAGGTCCGGATGATGGAGGGGTACAGGCTCTTGTAGTCCAGGACTACAACGGAGTCGTAGAAGCCTGGCGTCGAGTCCATCACATAGCCACCAGGAAAGGCCTTGGCCGCGATGTCACCCACGTTGGGTGCCACATAGCCCAGGCGGTGCATGCGCGGCAGGTAGTGGTGGCTGAACGCAGCGATGGAGCCACCGAAGTGATCCACCTGCAAGCCTGTCGTCTGCGCGCGCTCCAGCACGAACGGCAGCAGCTCCAGCTTGTCGAAGATGCGCAGGACCAAGGTGCAGTCGCGGATGTTGTAGCTGGCCAGGGCCGGCTTGTCCTCCTGGTAGCGCCGCTCGATCTCGGCCATCTTGTCGTAGGCGTCGCCGATCTCCTTGCCTTCGCCGAGCAGTGCCTGCGAAACCGCTTCGAGACTGAACGACGGGAAGCTCCACATGCCCGCCCGCAATGCCTCAATGCCATCAACAACCACACGTCCGGACATGGGCGCGAACAGGTAGCCCTGGCGCCCCGGGTGCGTACGCCAAGCGATGGGGCGGCGCTCGCGTCCGAGCAGCAGTTGCACGGAGTTCGCATCGGCGGTCTTTTGCAGCACCCGCAGATCGAACTGGATCACGCTCCAGCCGATGATGACATCCGGGTCATGGTCTGCAAACCAGGCATTGAGGTGCTCGATCATCGCCCTGCGAGTTGAGCAGTACACAAGCCGGAAGTCCATCGGCGACACAGCTGGCGCCGACACAGACTCTGGTGCTTCCCCCAGCATGAACACCACCCGGTCGCATGCAGCATCCAGTGCGATGGAGTACAGATCCTCGGTCGCGCTCGTCTCGATGTCCAGCGACACCACCTTCAACACCGGGCGCCAACCAGACGCGGGCTTCAACCTGCCGTCGAGGATGGTCGAACCTTCCCGGTGCCCTCCCTCCACCAAAACACCGGCTGTGATGAATCGCTCCATCAGGTAGCGGTCATGTGGCCGCACATCCGCTTCGTACAGCGGGATCCCCAATGGCTGGAGTGCGCGCGCCAGCTTGCCCAGATCGCGGAACCTGCGGGCGTAGACACCGAGGACGGGCTGCTGGTCGAATGTCTTCAGATCGAGCTCCCTCACCTCCAAGCCCTGCAGGTTTGCCAGTGTGGTCTGTGCTGCAGCCCTGTGGCGAACAGGCAGAAAGGCCACCGAGGCCTGCTGGGTCAGAAGCACCTTCTTCGGCCCCTCGTCAGTGGCCAGCCAGTATTCGATCTCGGTGCCGTCCGGGAGGTCGCGCCAGTTGCGGGTGAGGATGAAGCCCCGGAGTTCGGTGGGTGCGAGGGCTGAGGACATCAGGTGGGCGAAGGACGGTGGCGCGCTAATTCTGATGCCCCGGGCGAACAGGTTGAGAGCTACGAAGCACTTTTGCGCATGATGCTGATTTTTTATACAGTATTGCAAAAACCGACACCGAGAAGGCCATGCGCAAACCAACCCGTTATGTATTCCGTCCTGCCCGGCCAGCACCCGCCTTACTGCGGCGCATCTGGGCGTGGCTCTGAGACAAGTACTTCAGCGCTACTTGGGTTTGGGGCCAGGAGCAGTCGCCCGGTTTCGTCGCTCGAATGTTAGCTGGGGCGTAAATGGCGCATTCCAGTGCATAGCAAATCAGATCGACTTGGGCAATTCACAGGCCGCAAAAAGAGCAACACGGGCCTCGTCAAGCACCGCGACAAGCTCGTCTGAAACAAACTGACTGCTCTCGGCCTCAAGCAAACCTTCGCCTTGCAGCAGGTGTGCCAGCCGGTAAGCCCTTTCCAACAAGGCCGCGGCTTTAAGCAAGTCCACGTATCCACTCATGTTGCTGTCAGTGCGCCTGGATCAGATTGGCGGTGCCTAATCCGATGAACACCGTAAAAAGCACTTTCTGAAAGGCTGGGCCGACAAGGCGGCTGCGTAGCCGCTCACCAAGCTTGAGTCCGCCAAATGCGCCCATCAATGCGCCACCGACTGCCACGGCAACAGACGAGGAGAGCGAATCGAACGGGACGGACATCTGCACTCTCACCGCGAGCGACAGAGTGGCAACGGTGAATGAAAGGCCCAGCGCTTGCACCATCTCGTCTTTGCCCAGCCGCAGCGTCTGCAAGTAAGGCACCCAGGGCAATACGAAGACAGCCGTGAGTGCCGTCACGAGCCCAGTGGCCGCGCCTGTCGGCAGGCTGAGCCATTTGCTGGTGAGTGAAAGATCGGGCAGATGAGGTCGCCACAAGCCCCAAACACCGTACGCCATGAGAATCCCGCCCAGCCAGCCCTTGGTCGTTTGTTCGGAAACGGCGCCCCCCAGGCCTGGTGCGCTGACAGTCACGATCGCGATTGCGAGCCAACCGGGCCACAACCGGGATACCAGAGAGCGCAGGTGAGGGCCCCGGCATTGCGCGATGTTGGTTGCCAGCGAGGGTACGACCAACAGCGCGGCCGCTTGCACCGGGGGCATCCATAGTCCGAGCAGGCTCACGGCCACTGTAGGTAATCCCATGCCGCTTATGCCCTTCACACAGCCGGCCAGAACGAAGACAACGACCACCATCATGAGCTGCAATATGTCCATGCCCTATGGTGTCCGCATGGGTCACGTGCTGTCCATCGGATAGCGGTGAACAGATCCTTCGTGTATTCCGTAGGATGGCGGTCATGAGTACCCTTAAGCGCCGCACCACGGATTACCGCATTGACCCGTTTGACCTACACCTCTTTGCGGCGGTGATGGAGCATGGAACCATCACTGCCGCTGCTTCGTCCGTGAACCTGTCGTTGGCTGCGGCTAGTGCTCGCCTCAAGGGTCTTGAAGAAGCGACCGGTTCACGGTTGTTGGAGCGGTCCAAGTCGGGCGCAATACCCACCGATGCGGGACGCGCCCTGCTGCGCCACGCCCACCGCGTGTTGGCTGAGCTCGAATCGCTGCATGTAGAGATGGCGAGCTTTGGTCATGGGTTGCGCGGGACCGTTCGGCTGCTGTGCAACACAGCAGCCATGTCCGAGAGCCTTCCGCGCGTGATCGGCCAATTCTTGGTGAAGACCCCTGATCTTGATGTGGACGTGAAAGAGCTTTCGAGCGAGGCGATTGTTGAGGCATTGCGCCGTGGCACCGCCGACCTGGGCGTCGTCGCTGATTACGTCGATACCTCTGGGCTGCTTGTGCAGCCATGGGTCGATGACCGTCTGGTGGCACTGTTGCCAAAGCGTTGGTCTTTGGGCCGCCGTCGTTCCGTGGCGTATGGCGAATTGCTAGGGCATCCCTTTGTGGGGCTAGCTCGGGAGAGCGGACTAAGCCGCTTTCTGGCAGCCCAGGCCAGTCGCAGTGGCCGTGTCCCGCGCCATCGGGTGCGTCTGGGTGGATTTGACGCTGTCGCGGAACTGGTAGCTGAAGGCGTCGGAGTGGCGGTCATGTCCGAGAGCGCCGCTGTGCGCTTTGCCAAGTCAGGTACCCAGGTCGTAGGACTCTCAGATGCTTGGTCTCGGAGAAAGCTGCTCGTTTGCATGACCCCGGCAGGCAGCGAACTGCCCAGTGTTGGCGCGCTGGCCGATGCGCTGCTAAGGGTGAGATCGCAGGTTAGGAGCCGGTGAGCAGAGCATTGCTTTTGCCTTGGACCGGTCTACCCGCCTCCGCAAACTGACCGGCAGCAACCGCCGCAGAACAGATCTCCGGCGTGACGGCTACAGGCTGATCTGAGCCATCCGTGGAAGACCGCCTGAGTGTCCGCTGCATTCGCTACGCGACATTGACTCGGCTAGCCCCAAAATTGATTGCGTGACACAAACGCTGCTAGAGTGGGTCAAGCGTGAAGGGGTCGATGTCGGTTAGCGTAGTGGCCAGGAGTGGACGTGAACGCCTCAAACAATTGAAGCGTAAGAAACAAAGAGCTACGCCAAGCCAATGAAGTCCAAGCCCAGCGCGTTCTTCGACCATATCCCCGGAGCCTTCGAGGCCCGGCGGAACCAGATGAAATGATATTCCTGGAGTCGCTGGCCCCTCGGCCCAAGGCGTTCAGTGGAGCGATAAGATGCCGCGCTTCAAGCCCCGGGACTATCGGGTGTTAGCACTCTGTGGGTGGTACTAATACGGTCTTGCCTGCCCGCTTGGTCAGATCAATACCGATGACCTGAATTTCTTCGACGCCGGAGTGATGGGTGGCCACACATGTCCAATGCGACTGCAAGGCAGCGACCAGCGTCACGAAATCGACCGAGCGGCCATCAGGCAGCTTCCAGCGCTGCTTCTTGGCGCCCCGCCACACCAGTAGGTAGATGCCGCAGTTTGAGGCGCTGTCTCGCAAATAGTCGCCCGCGAGCTGCCGTTCAAGCCGCTCGAATAGCTTCGGTCCAGTCCAGTTATCGGCGATCTTTAACTCGGTCGGAACGGCACCAGGGAAAGTCGAGCAAGTCCATCGCAGATCGGGACGTTTCGCGTCTGGGAGTTCGTCCTCTTGAGGAATCACGAATCGGCCGTGGGCATGGCGGTGACACCATGCGGCGATCCAGTTGCGTAGTTCGGTTTCGAACTCCGTGCGGATGACCACTGACGCGGTGCTGAGATCGCTGTCCTCCATCTCATGCTTTAGGTCGAGCAAGCGCATGACCGCTAGGTCGAACAACTCGCGGTGGTTAGCTGGCGAGCGCTCGTAGGTTTCGGCGAATTCGCTCACCTGCTTTTCGCTCCACGCAGGCCGCTCGCTGTCGGCCTGGGCCCTTGCCAGGGTCTGCCGCGCCAGCCAAGGCCGATAGTCAGCGTGGGGATGGTACAGCGACAGGCTCTGCAGCACCAGAAAGGCCTCGCGTCCTGGAATGTCGTGCAGCATCTGCACTAGGCTCTCGCGCGCGTCCTGGGCGTCGTCCCGCAGGCCGGGCGAAAACACGCCCTTGCCGGAGCGGTCGATGTCCTCATCGGCCCGCACATGCTGATGCGCCAGAAGATAGAGGCGCTTTAGCACCGTTGGCGTCCGGTACGCGCCGCGCATGCAGGACATTGTCCGCCGGTTGCCCAGCAGATGCACGATAAACTCCATGGTAAATTTAGTGCGCTGAGCGACGTCACCCAATGCGTTCAGGTGATGCTCTACGGTTCCGAGGGCGGGGTCGGGATCGACGCTAATCCACGTAGCGGCCCACAGCGCACGGTGCATTGAATCTCCCGTCACCATTTGTTCACGCGCCAAGGCGGCAATGAGCCCATCGGACAACTCTGACACTTGGAGGATGTCCACAAGGTGTTCCAGCACCCGGGGACTCTGCGGCGAGTGGATGGTCAGCAACGAGAGGATGCCCTGCGCCAGAGCGTTGGCGAGCCATGCCCTCGCGCGATGGATGCGAGCGACCACGTACTGAGTGGTCGGGTTCGAGTCGCTCATCTGCAGTTCGAAAGCGATCTCGGCCAGCAGCATCTCTACGACGACCTGCGGGTGGGCTGCGAACAAGGCAGGAAACCAGTCCGGAAATCCGTTTATCTCCACCATCGCGTAGCGGAACGCCACACGGGCCTCCGCAGGCGAGAGCGACTCCATCAACCCGGGAGTCTCCGCGGCGTCGACGGTGAGGCCGGCCAGGCCAAACAGGTTGGCACACGGCCCGCCGTTGATTTGCGCGCCTTCGGAGAGCAGCTTCGGCAGATGCCGGCGCCAGAACGCCACCATGCCGTCCCGGAACGCGTGCGCCGTTGGCGCGCCGAACTCCGCTTCGAGGCCACGCCAGTCGCCGCGGATCCGTCGTGAGTGGTTGCCCTGCTCAAGCTTTAGCATGGCGTCGAGCAGGTAACTCTGCTCTTTGCACATACTGGAAGGATCATCGAAGCCCGGGTCACGCAGGATGTCAAGCCCGCCGGCGAGCCACACTGCAACCTTCCGGCGTTGCTCACTGGCTCGTTCCGCAGTTTCCCTGCTGCGCTGCGGGCGTTCGGCACCCTCACATTCCAGCTTCTGGAGCGCAACGTCCTTCTCGGGCGGCACCTCAAGCTGCTGCAACCTTAGTACCAGCGCCTCGTTGCCGACCACCGCGCTCGCTAACTGATCGTGCAGACCCTGCGGTCGCTCGGCCCGCACATACAGCCGGAACGCAATCTCCAGCGCCACCCGTTTGTCTTCTGGCAGTTCCCGCTCGGTAGTGGCGGTAATGGCGGCAGCGAAGTCGTTCTCGTCCCAGTCCACGGGATGCATGGAGGCCTGAGCCATCCTGTGGTCGACGACGCGCTGCTCCGAGCGCTGTCGATCAACGAGGTACCAAAGCCAGGCCCATTTGAGGGCAGACCAAGCCTGCACCTGATCAGGCAAGCCTGTTTCTTTCACGCCATGGAAGTCCTCGTCGTAGGGACTGTCTCGCATCAAGAGATGCAGTGTTGCCACCGCGCAGGGCTGCAGCGCAAACTCATGTCGTGCGGTGATGAGGCGGCTCAGCACTGCACCTATGGGTCGGCGCAGCCATTTGTTTCGCACTGACAGACAATGGTCGTGACGCTCCATGACCGGAGGTTTGATCAACAGCGCATACACCCGCTCGATGACGTTCGGAATCAGAGAAAAGTCAGCCTTTTCCAGGAACCGTACCGTCGCCGTAGTCAGGCCCGTGATGTCGTACTCGTTGAACTCTTCCAGCCGGGGAATGCAGTCCATCAGCCACTGCAGCGTCGCGGCGTCGGGTTGATCGATCAGGCTCAACAGCTCAGCCATGCACCGCCGGTCCAGGCTGTCGCCCTCCGAGGCGAACTGGCTGCGAACGACTGCCATGTCCGATGGGGTTCCCACAGCATCCATGGCATGGAATGCTGCCAGGCGCCCCTCGGAAGGCGTTGTGGCGGAGAGGGCGATCTGCAGGGCTTCCGGACGGGCGTCCGCGATGCGCCCGTGGCACACCATCCACATGAGAAAGCCGGTGACGGTTTCCTCGTCCTTGTACTCCTGGACCAGCCGGCGCACGGTCTCGGACACATCCGGCGCCGCGAAGCGCTGGATGGCGCTGTACTGGGCCGGGGTGCGATCCGACGTGCCGGCCGCCAGTTGCTTGCAGACATTCGTCAGGATGGCACTGCGCACGTGTGAAGGAAGCAGCAGTGGATCCCCACCTTCGAACACGATCTCCGGCGCCACTTGCTGCACTCGCGCGAGAATGCGCGTGTCGGTCATGACCAGCCAGGGCAACAAGCTCCGCAGCGAGGGCGTAACCACCTGGAGCCCGTACTGCTCGCGAATGAACAGGGCTTCTACCCGCCGACGCGATACCTCTTGCTTGAGCAGCCTGAGAAACCACTGAGCGGCAAGATATTCCAGCACTGATCGGTGATGGAACCGGACGCTACCGTAGATGTCCGGATCGAACAGCGATCGCTGCAGCAGCGCGGCGATCTCTGCATCGTCCCAACCCAGCACGTCGCGTGGCCGCAGGCCCGGACCGGCTTGCGGCCCATCGGGCACCTGGATGTTTTGCATGCGCGTGAGTACCAGGGCGGCCGCAAGCTTTTCCACCCCCTCTCGCGCACGTGCGGGAGTCATGGGATACGCATGTGCGCGATCCTGGTTGTCCTGTAAGCGGCGCTGCACGCTGGCGGTCATCAGTTCCCCCCGTGAGCCGATCAGCCCGCGCTCGCTCCAAAACCCCACGAGCTCGTCCAGGTCCTGAGGGCGCTGAGTAAAAGACCCGGCATCGGCCCGTTCGATGGCTTCCATGAAAGGTCTGACGGCCCCGATGCCCCTGGCGGCGGCAAATACCTCGACCTGCGACGACGAAAGTGGCTCCAGCCGCACCACTTGGAAGACCGGTCCCGCATCGTGCCCCTGGCAGGACCGTTTCACCTCCTCCTCGGGCAGCGGGAACAGTCGACCACACAGGTCCAGGTCCGTCCGAGGCCGCCACGCCGACGGCCGACCGGTCATCAGGATATGCGTCCGTTTCGTTGCCGTAGACAGCTTCACAGCGACCCTGCGCACCGCTCGCTCGAAATCCAGCGATGAACGCAGCCGCGACTCATCGATGGAGTCGAGTAGCACCCAGCCGGGCTCCTGCGAGGCCAGCCATGCCTCGAAGTCTTCGCTACTGCCGATGTCAAACGCCCCATCGAAATCTTGGGCTACATGCTCCAGACGAAGAAAGAAGGCCGCCTTGCCCTCCCGCCGCAAGCGGCGAGTCGCTTCCTGCAGCAACCATGTCTTGCCGGATCCACCTTCTGCCAACATAACAACCCTGGGCTGCTCCAGCAGCGCATACAAAAATACCGTCTCTTGCCCCTGACCGGGCTCCAGCGCCGCGTCATCGCCTCGACGCCCTGGTGGAAGCAGTTCTTGGAAGATGCGGTGCAGTTCGATATACATGGGCTGAAAGGATAACCAACACCCTGTCGGATACCTGCGCGAATGTGTGCAATGACTGCTCACTGGCCAATACCGGGTGTTCGGATCGAACATACCGCCGGCAGCAACCGCTGCAAACCAGACAGCTCCGCGCCCTTTACCGGAAGCGGTTCTGGCGGCGAATGAATGACAAGGAAGTCAGAAATCCTCTTACTACCTCGGGCTCAACAGGCCGGAGGTCCAACCACACGTTCCTGAATCGGCAAGCGCTCGTGCAACGCCATGAAGTCGGCCGAGGTCTTTACCCCTGAAGCAAAGAAGCCAGACCAATCGGTCGGAAGCGGGGTCAACACCAGCCTCTCGCCATTGCGGCGGATGAATACCTCACGGACGGAATCGGGAAACCTGAATCCGGGCGGTAGCACTACCGTCTGGGAGCCATTGCTCCGGTCGATGCGGGCAGACAATAAAAGTGTAGGCGAGTGTCTTTTCACCATCTCATCCTCAAGGGAAAAGACAAATCCTGTGCAGAACAGCCCCCTTCGGCAGATCCTCATCGGCGGCAGCCCGAAGGGCCGCGATCTGTGCGGGAGAGAGAGGCCCATCGTCGGGTTCGTAGGCCTTTTGAGCGGCGGCATCTAACCGGCCTCGCAGATCTTGCAGCAAAGCAGGCTCAGGAGCATTGGTACGGCTATCGGAGGATGGATTTGTCATAACGATCCAATCAGTAAAGGGAGCTGACGCAGTAGCTGGTGTGATCTCCCTCACGTGCCATGGGACCTGGCTACAGCATTGGGCACTAGATTGCCAAAGTGCCATCACCCACAGCCCACTGCAGCTCATCCACCACCCTGCGCATGATCCACACGCACTGCTCATCGGTGCACCACCGCTTGGCCAGCAGGCCCTTCAACGCAGCTTTCACTGTCGCCTCCTGGTTGCCTTCGTAGGTGGCGAGTTTTCTCTGGCAGTACGGCACCATCTGCGAAACCAGATCGTCACACATCTGGAAAGCCGCCATGACCTCGCCTGGCGAGGTGCCCGGGGCATAGAACTTCCCACCTTCCTCAACCAAGTTCATCTTCGGCTGGGCACCCGCAACCGCAGACGGTACGGCAGTCACCGGAAAGTCTTCCGGAATCCCCGGATAGTTGGCACGGTCCATCGACATATCAACTCCTTGCTTGCTGATGCACCATACGACCGCAAGCCGGTGCGGTGCAATCAAATCGCTTCAAAACGGCGCAGGTGACTCCACCAGCACCTCGGGCCCCGGCCCGGAATACAGCACTTCACCCGAGTGCTGCACCGTCACCCCCCAGACATCACACTCGCGGGTGATCGCATACGCTTCAGCCTCCAGCGGCAGCACGGTCTCAGCCGGGAACACACTACCGGCTCTGCCCTGTGGTGTGCACGTCAAGGCAGGGTAGGACCAGCGCGCGTTGATCGGCATGGCGTGTTCTCAGTAGACCCCCCCCTCACACCAGCTGCACTTCAAAATACGCCCCATCGCCTTCCCAAGGTCCCGGAACCCCGCCTGCTTGGCCGCCGCACTGGCCTTGCCCCAGGCTTTGAGCAAGGTGAGATCGCCAGGCGAAACCACCTCGGGTGGCGACTCTTCCAGGCTGTGCATGGTGTCCAGGGCGGCGGCGACCTGTTCAGCGCCACCGAGCTGCTTTTCCAGAGCTTGGGCATACCGGGTTTCTGCAGCAATCCGCTCCTTGGCGGGGATCTCTTCGGGGTAGTCGCGCAGGGTGACAACATAGGTGGATTGGATGACTTGCAAGGCGCTGCTTCTCCTGTGGCTGAATACTGTATAAATATACAGCTTTTACTGCAATTGCGCATGTAGGATGAACCCAAGGAGGCCTCCCCATGGAGCAGTCTTTCGCCACCTCCAGTCATGGCTTCAATCCCTTGGTCGGGACCGCCTCCTGGTCGGACAAGACATTGCTCGACTGCGGCAAGTTCTATCCACCCACCGCCAAGACACCCGAAGCGCGGCTGCGCTTTTATGCCTCGCAGTTCAATCTGGTGGAGGTGGATACCAGCTACTACGCCATCCCAGCGGTCACCACCGCCCAGCACTGGGCAGAACGTACACCGCCTGGGTTTGTGTTCAACGTGAAGGCCTTCAGTCTGTTCACCGGGCAGTGGACCAGCACGGATGTCTTACCCAAGGACGTCAAGGAGGCATTGGGACCTGGTCGGCGCCTGGTCTACAAGGACATGGGAGTGGAGTTTCGGGAGGAACTGTGGAAGCGCTTTGCGGCCTGCCTGGTGCCCTTGCGAGTCAACGGCAAGCTGGGCCTGGTGCACTTCCAGTTCTCGCCGAAGGTGGTGCGCCACCCAGCCGCCGTGGCCCACATCGAGCACTGTGTGGAGCATCTGCCGGGGCACACCTTGAGCATCGAGTTCCGGCATCCGAGTTGGTGGGAAAACGATGCGATGACAGCAGACACCCTGGCCATGCTTAGGAGCCTGGGCTTGGTCCACACCATCGTGGACGGGCCGCAAGGCTCAGCACACAGTGTTCCAGCCATCTGGGAGACCACCCACCCCGACCATGCATTGCTCAGGCTGCATGGGCGCAATGAGGTGGCGTATGGGATGCCTGCCAAGTCGGCGGCAGAGCGGTTTGACTATGCGTACACCTCCGCCGAACTGCAGAGTCTCGCCCATCGGTACAGCCCGATTGCAAGGTCGGTGCGGTACCCGCATGCTGTGTTCAACAACTGCATGGAGAACAAGAGCCAGCTCAATGCGCGGGAGTTTTTGGAAGCCCTGAGGGCAGCTTGAAGGGTTGCGGCGAAGCGAAGGAAGGAACAGAACCATTGTTCGCAATACTGGAACAGTTAGTTTGCGACTGGACGGTTTTTCTCTGAATGATGGGCGCGTACAGTTCAACCCATCGATGAGCCGAACCCGCAAGGCGACTTACCGAACCCGGTTCAGGAATGGTTTTTGACCCGGCTTTTTTGAGACGCTTATTTGCTTTTAGGGATTCATCATGAACAAGACCGCACGTTTCCTCTCCGTCGCCACTGTTGCCGCTTTCGCCGCATTTGGTGCCCAAGCCGATGAGGCCGATGCTTCGCAATTCGCTACGCAGACCCAGACCAGCCGCACCCGCGCTGAAGTGGCTGCTGAAGCCGCTACCGTGGCTCAGACGCGCAGCATCGAACCCGCAGGCTCGCGTGTGGTGACCTACAAGTCCACGGCTGATCGCGCTGCCGTGCGTGCCCAAGCTGCTGAAGCTGTGCGCGCCGGCCAGATCCCTTCGGGTGAATTCAGCGCCATGTAATTTGGCAGACCAACTGCTGAGATTGGTTTGAAGCCGTTGCGGGACTTCCCATGGTGGCGGCACTTTGCATTTGCGGGTGCTGCGGCCATGGGGAGTGTTAACTGAACCGCAGGGGCGGGCAGGCAGAATGGGCTCCTTCGGGGAGCCTTTTCTGTTGGTGAACCCCATCTCTGCAAGCAGCTGTAAAACCCTGCGGGTTCCAAGCATTCAGGTCCAAAGTGAGAGTTGAACGGTGCTCCAATCGGGCTCCGTTTTGTTCGACCCGAATGCCTCTTCTGTGAATCGTTTGTTCTCTTGGCCAGGCGGCGTGCGCCTGGCAGTTGCGCTGGCACTGTGTCTTGCGGGCGTTGCTCTCCCGAATCTTTCCTGGGCGCGGTTTCCGCAGTTCGACAGTGCAGCCCTGCTCACGCCCGAGCCCACCTCCTTTGCGCAGTGCCCGCAGTTCTTTGCGAATGGCACTCCTCCGGCCATCACGCCCCGGCCGCAGCTGCGCGAGCTTTGCTATGAAGCGTTTGCGGTACTGCACTCCGGTACCACCAAGACGCCGGTGTTCGTGGCACAACGGCTGAATCGGCAGATGCTGGATGGGGCCAATGAGAAAAGGGCCAAACGGTTCTTCGCGGACGCGCGACTCCCAAGTGGTGAGCGGGCTGAACTGGAGGACTACAAGAACTCAGGTTACTCCCGAGGCCACATGGCGCCTGCGGGAGATATGGCCACACCCACTTCCATGGCCCAGAGCTTCAGTTTGGCGAACATGGTTCCCCAAAACGCCCAGCACAACGGGGGCGCCTGGAACAAGATCGAGCAGGACACCCGGCACTATGTGAAGCGGGCCAAGGGAGATGTGTTTGTGATCACCGGACCGGTGTTCACGGATGCGGGGCCACGCATTGGGGCCAATGGGGTGAAAGTGCCGACCTATCTGTACAAGCTGGTGTACGACGCCACTACCCAGAGAACTTGGGTGCATTGGCAGGAGAACCGGGAGGGCGAGACGGTGGGGCGGCCGATCAGCTATCAGGAGCTGGTCAAACGCACGGGGGTGGAGTTTTTGCCAGGAAATTCACAGCGACACTGATCCGGAGCAGGTGTCGGCGCGAGCATACCCGCAGACCTTAGGCCATAGGGCCGACGCAGATCTGATTGATCCGTTCCTCAACAACGCTGGCTTGCCTCACGTTCTGAGCACCGTCAATTTCCATATTCTAAGTGCGGCAGTCCGTGCATTGATCTGTCGTCAACATATACGGTCCTGACCGGCCGGCGACGCATGCCATTTTGCGTGGTGGATCAATGATGCCGTTGATCTTGACCATGGCTGGCGATGTTACTAAATGGGCCTCCGCAGGACGGTTCGCCATTGCTCTTGCGAAGATGCGATTCACCGTTTTGACGACGAACCAGTTCCTCGTGGGTAAGCCGAAAATTGACATGTGGCAAGTACCCAAGCCGCTCAATCTTCTTGAGTTGAGACAAGCCATGTGCTTTCTGCTCCCCCTCAATACACAGGCGACCGGTCGCCAGCGCCGCAAGGGCAGAACGCCCATTTCTGATCAGTACCTGCTCCCACGGCGTTGTAACGTCGTCAGCCAGGCTGTCCACGAACTCCATCCAGCCAGTTGTGAGGAGTTCCGTGCAATGCAAACACCGGTCCAACGTCGCGATACCTAGCCCATCGGGTCCTGCTGAATACATATCGCCCGGCAGCGTCACCACTTTGTTGCAGTGCGGGCAGCGCTCTCGAAGCAAGCATGAATGGATCGGGCAGCAGCGCCAACATTTGAATCTCCATTCGAGACGAAAGTACTTGGTCTTGTCTGTCGCCAGGCACGCGGCACAAAACCTGTGATACGCGATAGACCGATGCCTCAGCAAGTACCGTTCCCCGGTCGGATCGATCTTTCGCAATCGATCCATCACCGAATCCACCATCTTTGATGAGCCGGCATTCTTCGCAACTCTGGTCGCGAGGTCTTCAAAGGAAGCTCTCGCAAGCGTCATTTCACAATCGACCCGGATATTCAAATCCAGGTAGCGAGCGAGTTCCCGGGGCGATACTACTTGCCGGAAGGCTACGCGCGTAAGCCAAGAGGACGGGCTTTCCATGAACTCATGGTGTGGTACTTCAACGAGCTTCATGCGGCCCTCAGAAGAGACTCATCTGGGACAGCACACGGTGTCGGCGCACAAGTGCCGCCGCTTGGCGTTCGCCAAAAAATGAACCGTACCAGTCCAAGAAAACTGCGCGATCAGCCTCATCGGCAGGATCAAGAATTGTCCCTACCAGCGGAGCTTCTGCCACCTCGGGTGCAAGTTCAGAGAAAGCCCGCCCGTTCTCAATACACGAACGAAGACGATTGATGGCCCGCAGAACGATAGTGCGCGCCTCCAACGAGGATGGCGCTTTTGAGGCCACTGTCCTTCGAGGTACGGAATGGGGCGTTTCTATCAATCCGAGCGCCCACAGAAAACTGACCCAGGCATCTAGCGAGAGCGAAGCGCAAGAAAGACCCAATGCCGCGAAATCTGCTGACTGGCTCTTTAGCAGGTCTTCCGTGACTTTTTGGGCAGAGAAGACCGCTTCCGGAATGTCGTCTTGACGAGCAGCGCCCGCCAAAAGATGCTTGCAATGGCCCCATTCGACCGACTGTCGATTCCAGCGAATCTGAGCATGGCATGTAGAGCAGAAATCCTGGAGAAAGCAGCGATGCTTTAAGCAGACTACCGAAGCTGACAGGTCCCAGTGCGCCGCGCAGAGCCGTGTTTCCCGAATGCAAGCTGGACATAACTGCGGTCGACGAAATCGCAGCATCGTTCGCACCCTGAAACGGTGTCCGTAGCACGTGACACCTCCGCCCCGTATCTCCTGCGGCAGCAGTACGGACTGATCTGCCCCCGCCAACCCGACAAGCGCAAACAAGCCGTCCGCGTACTTGGCGGTGAACGTCTCCGTTTCCGTCATCCCAACTAGTTGGCGAAGCTTGTGCATATTGATTCCGTTGATTGCAGCGAGCCGCAGCAGAAATCCAACGCCCGACTCTCCAGTAGCGGGCGTTTGGACGATGGGTAGGGGGGTGCTGTGCCTACGCAAAAGAGTTGCTCCGCGTGCACGCTTGCCCAAAGACCAGATCGAAGGCTTTACGCAGATGATCCTGCGTGAGGTGCAATGCGTTCGTATCGTGAGCAAGAAGCACGGCCTCCACCATCAACTGCTTGAACGCGCGCAGATTCCCCTCTGTTGCCAAATGCATGAGTTTCGCCAACGAACGATCTTCGATGACGCTGATGTCAAAGGCCGCAGACTGCGCCGAGAAAGCTTTGAGAAAGCCCAGCCAGTTGGCATCCAATGCAAAGACGCTCAAAGCCGCCCGTCCAGCCACGCGTGTCGCGAAGTGAGGGGCGATGGTCTTTAGGTTGTCCAGCTCATCCGACCCCGCGAGGACCAGGCTCACCTTGCACTCGTCCATGAGTTCGCGAAGCAACTCTATCGCCTCAGTTTCGTCATGTTCGAGCTGCCTTGAGGTGTGCTTGGGCAACAGGTGGTGTGCTTCATCCAGCCATACAAGCCGAGTGCCGTTCGACCGCAGGGCTTCAAAGACGAGTTGCCTGCGCTCGTATAGCTGCTTGTATGAACCGCCTGCAAAGGGGTACTTCAGTATCCGCAGGAATTCACGAATCAAAAGGCCTGGAAGGGGCCTCTTGGGCACACGCAAGCCTATCGCCCCCGCGCTGTCTGAAAACAGCGACGACGATGGCAGGGAGTCTCGGAAATACCTGAACAACGCGGTTTTTCCGCTACCGGATGGGCCGATAAGCATGTAACCCTGAGGCGTTTCCAACTCGTTCCCCAACTGGAACAGGCGATCCAGCGTATTCAAGCCATACGCAAACCCTGTGTGGTTAACGTACACGCGTTCGATTTGTGCCGCGACGCGAAGCGCGGCAACAGAGTAAGTCTGCAGGCGGCGAGCGTTGATCTCCGCTCCATACAGGTCGGGTCCATCGAGGGCAAGAGATTCGGAAAAGGTCGAGGATGTCGGTTTCTTCATGACAAAAAAATTGAAGTAATGATGGTCGCGATGCTCCAATCGGGAGGGCAGATCACATGTCCACCCGATCGGGGCAAAGGCTGAGGAGGTGAGCCCCTGCAGCCTTTGGTGCGGTTCTGAAAGTGCCGCCTAGGCTGAAGCGAACGAGAACGAATCAAAGCTCGGGACCTCGGCGTCCTCCAGCGTGATCTCCGCAGGGGCCACCAACTGCGCAATCGACGGCGCGGCCGGTTCGGAAGCTGTACCGGACAGAACCTTGTGACTTGTCAGGTCCTGATAGCGCCCCGCCTTCAAAGCATCTGCCCGCCCCCGGCTGCTCGTCGAGTCCAGCCAGTGGTTGTGTAGGGCAAGCCGAGATTCGAGGAGGCTTTCCTCGCGCTCCGGTGACTTCAGGTCCCGCCGACGAAACTCGCGAATCAGGCGATGTTGGTTGTAGCTGAGCCCTTGCGCATAGCTTTTCCAGCGGCACTCTGCGGTGTACCAAGCAAGGCTGTCCGGGTCCCGGACGTACAGCGTGGAAATGTCGTCGGGATCCCATTTGCACATCACCTTCAAGCCGTGGCCGTGCTTGTTGACGATGGTTTTGAAATCCACGCACCCATAGGGCAGCCCCAGCATCTGGATCCCACCCTGACTGAGCGTCAGTTCCTTACTCATGCCGGTCGCGAGCGTAAGTTGCTCAAGATCGTTAGGAAACGCGACGGGTGGAGTTCGCGCAATGCTCTCTGCGAACAGCTCAAATGGGGTTGCCATCTTGTTCCAGTTAGGCTCGTGTGCGTGAACGTCCACGCAGAACATCAGCAAGCCCTTGACCAAATCAGAGAACGTGATGGCCGCGTCTTTGTAGGGGTCGATCCTCATCACGTTGGCCACCGTCTTTGTGACTCGGCCTTTCAACAGCGTCAATGTGTTGAGCGTGGAGAAAAAGCGTTCGACATGTGGCTTGAGCCAAGGGGTCCGCACGCGACAGTATGTAATGTCGGTTCCTAGCGCCATTGCCATTGTTTTGAAGGCGAAGGAGTGGAATTCCAGCCCGTTGTCAACGACCAGTTCATCCGGCAGGCCAAACGAGAGCCACTGGTGTTTTAGGCCTGCGTGGGCAACCATGTCGTCTTTGACGCGTATCACGTTGCGCAAAACGCCCGACACTGAAGAGACGCCCGGCCCGTAAAAACTCAGATAGAAGCCGAGGATGTATCCGCTATAGGCGCAGATGGCGACCGTGAGCAAAGGTCGACCAAGGGGTAGGCCCGTCCGGTCGCAGATCACGACCCAGTTAAGAGGTGTATGGTCGATCTGGGCTTGCGCCATTGCTACCGTGGGTAGCCCGTCAGGAAATGCGGTCCGGCAGACTATCCTGGCTCTGGCAATGCCCTCGCGCGAAGCAACCCTCCAATACATGTCGACGCTTTTGACGCGACGTTGAAGGGTCGCATAGGCAACAACCGCTTCCTCGGACTGGATGAGGCGGTTCTCCTGGGCGAACTTGAGTTCACGTTTGAGGTCGTCATAGGCGTATTGGAGAGACCTACACTCTGTGGTGAAGTAAGAGCGCTTGAGGACCTTCCAGATCAACTTTTCTACTGCCTCTTGAATGCGTCTTGGGGAGTGTCGCAGACGGTGTCTGTCGACCAACGCGAGCGGGTTCATCCCACTTTTTTGGTACTTGCGTGCCCACAACATGACGGTAGTTGCAGATGGACGCTTCGAATGGTCGGCTTTGCTGGACACAACATCAATGACCCGCTGCACCTGCTTTCGTTGACCGCGACGTACTCGTTGCCTCTCAAGTGCTTTCACGAACATCAGCCGGAATTCCAGCTGGGCGCGCTCACGTACTGTGAGGGATGAAATGTCCAATACCGCTTCCGCGACGGCGGATCCGGCGCCCTCGTCACGTGGCTTCTCCCCAACAATTACGAGTAGACGTTTGCTGTGTATATCGTCTACCAGTCGCTGGCGCGTGTACTCGACGGTACGGCGGGTCAATGCATCTTCCAGGGCGTAGCACCCATCAGGCAACTCTCTCACCAACTCCAAGATTCGCTGACCCGCCCTAAGCGTTAAGCCAGTTTGCAAAGCGAATCGCATGGCTGCCCTCCTCGTTTAGGGTGATGGGCAACTGCACCAAGGCGTCGTCCTCTATGTCGAGCCTGGAAGACACCTGCAGCTTCTGATGACTGACCATGTGCAGAATGGTTGTCTTCTGCACGCCCAAGCTGGCGAGAAACTTAAAGCTCAAACCTCGGGGGGATGACTGAAGCGATTGGATGACCAGTTCCTGCTCCGAAGCTGGGTACTTTCCTTTCGCATATCTGCGGATGCGCTTGGCCCGCTCCTCAATGCCGTCCCTCCTAAGTAGAGTGTCGTGAGCGACCAGAAACTCAATTTCACGCTCTGCAAGCTGCGCCTTGGCCTGTGCGAGTTTTTCCGCGAAGCCTTCCATCTGGGACTCGGGCTTCACCTCGACGGCGACTCGCGACCCGTCCTTAAAATAGACCAAGAAGTCAGGCGTGTAACCACCCGCGGCCAGGCTCAGCTGAAACGGCTGGTGGGTGATAGTTCTCAGGAAGGGGAATGCAATCGTGAGGTACACGAAATCGCGTTCGAGTGAGCTGTCCGCCTCAATGGGTTTCGGCTGGAGGTGGGGCAGATGTATGGAGCGAACCGTGTGCCCTGGAGAGCGGGTAACGACCGTGCGCGTAACTGGAGCCGCGCCACTTTGATCGAGCGCGGCCGCTTGTTGCTTCTTTGACATGTGTACTTCTGTGGAGATTTGACGGGCCAGGTACGCAACAAAAAAGTCGCGTACGTGGCTTGACCGCACCACTGCCTCAGGAGTAAATTCGCCCCAAGGAGTCCAAACCTGAGGTGGCTGTTACTTCTGCTGCCGGCGATGCCGATCATCGAGAGGTGGTCGGTTTTTTGCTTTCTGGGTGTATGTTTTCCTTTTTAATCCGATTCGAACGAACTTAGTCTTCGGTGCTCATTGGCGCAGTAGCTTCGGACTTGATACCAAGTGCGACCGCTATTTGATGGGACTGCCCGCGCAGACACTTTCTCTTGCCCGACAACACCATTCTGGTCAGTTCGGCGCCAAACCCGTGTTCTCGCGCCCATTCGGCAACCGTGATTCCCCTCGCTGTCATTGCCGCCCTGGCTTCCACTGCGGTCAGAACCGGTTTGGTATTCATGGCTGGACAAGAGGCCCGATCCCGAACTTGGTTGTCGCTGAGCACAGCAGTTCCGGCGTCTTCCCCACCCGTTACAGGCGAGACCATTTTTTGGGTTCCAAGGCAACTTCGGGCATCACGGCATTGTTCTGTTTTGTTGCGTCCGTGGGAAGCCGTCGCGAAAATCAGGTCCCAATGAATTTCGAGTCCGGTTTTTATGGGCGTCGTTAGACCTTCGGCGCCACGCAAGCGCGGCAGACCCAGGAAGCAAGCGCTTGACCGCCTGCGTACCAGCCTCACGTTTTTCTCTTTGAAGGCGGAAAGCGGCATGTCCCACGCGAAGATGGAGCGGCAGTATTTGACCGAGTGCTTCCCAGGGAAGCTGGAGAAGATGACCCGAAAGCCGGAGGACTTTTTGAAATACGCAAACGGGCGCCGCTGTCCCCGAAGCCATCAGATTGAGCGCAGTCCCCTCCATTGGGCGTTGGCTCGATATCCGGGGATTTCTGACACCTACAACTCCTTTCTGTTTGCGTCGATGCGTTCGAGCAATGACGAGGAGGCTCTCTACCATTTGTCATCCGAGCTATACCACTCGAAGTCCTTCGTGCGCGAGGCTTTGTTCCATAGGCTTGGTGGTTTGCGAGCGACGGGGGCAGGCTTGCGTCTTTGGTTGCCAATAGGTCTCTGTCCGCGAGATGCCATCCAATTTCTGAAGCACCCGGAATTTGATGCTTTGGCTGCGCTCGTGATTGCGACCAAGACGAACGAAGGTGGTTTTGGTGAGGAGCAATGCGCTTTGCTTGTGGTTGAATGGGTTCAATCTTGGGCCATGAGAAGCACCCCCCCAAACCGGCTGCTCGACAGCTTAATACAGGCGTTGTCTGAGAATTTGCCAGTGCTTCGGGGACTCTTTTTTGGCGCAGTACCTTGGACGGGCCTCCGCGCAGACTTACATCATCCCTGTTTCGCTGAATAGTCCCGGAAGCGTGTTGCGCATGCCGGCGATGGTGACCGGTCAGTCCGGCACCATGAACCCACAGTAGGTATCCTCAGCCAGCGGCCGCAAGCGGCTGCAAAAAGCAGATGCACTTGACCACCGAGTCCACTGCAACGTGACCACACGCACCACATCTACTTCACCGACCGGACCAGGGCCCCGTGCCAATCGGAGCTACTCCGCGTAGGAATGACTCCTCCGCTGGCAAACATCGAATCCCAAAAGAGCTTCCTTGCAGAACCGAAGCGCGCTAGATCGCATGTTCGGACTGCCACCGACAGGTGGTAGGGGGCTTGGCTGTTCATTGAGTCCGGCAGACTCGCCGCCAATCCGTTCAATTGACTATGAGATTGAGCGCACTCGACTGGCCCGTATCACCACTCTGCATTGGGCCATTGCGCTGCAGGCAGGGAGGGGACTGCCATGCACCGGGTAGACCCGAGTCAAGTCAAAGTCTGAATCCGCTGCGTGACGGCCAGTCGCGAGAAACGCACTTGGTCCGCGGCCCTGAAATCGATCGCTTCGCGCTGCAGGGTCGTAGATCGCGCCCGCGAATCCTTGTTGACCACCATGCGGACAGTCCTCCTTCCCCTTCACACCTAGACAGTCCAGTTGCCATCCTTTGACACGTACCGGGTCATGCGCCGGTGGACCAGATCCTCATTCTTGAGATCGCGCTCGGTAAAGCGAAGCTCCAGCGCAGGGCCCTTGACGCAGCGCGTATCGTGAATGTCACCGGGCAGAAACAGTTTGATGTCGCCTGGCCCCAGCCGTTCTTCGTCGCGCTGCACTAGACGGACCTTGCCGTCGGCATCTTCGACGCGGGCGAAGGTTGCCATGTCGATTTCCCCGCTCACCACGCCGTAGATGCCCCAGCTGTGCCCGTGGTCGTGGGGCGGTCTGTACATGCCCTCAGGCTCGGTGTGGGCCAGCAACAGGAAGCCCTGCTCGGCATCACGGTGCAGTTCCGCGGTGTCCGCGGCCCGCGAGAGCACGGCTGCAAGCCAGGGCTCGGTCGCTGGCGTGTTCGCCAGACGTGCCAGCGCTTCCGCGCATTGGGAGGCCATCACGGAAGTCAGAGGTCCCCAGGCGGTGCGGATGTCGGAAACGAATCGGTCCAGTGCGGTATCAGTCATAGTGTTGTTCTCCTGTTTGCAATGGTTGCCGTAGCGTAGGAGCAAGCCCGTTGCCATGCGCGCAAGGACTTCGTGCATGGCGCGCCGCGCCTCGCGTGCTATGTTGCATGCATGACCAGCCCGGACCTCAATCTGTTGCTGATACTCGACTTGCTGCTCACCGAGGGAAGTGTTGCCGGTGCCGCCAGGCGGCTGCGCCTCAGTCCCTCAGCGGTGAGTCGCGCGCTGGCGCGTCTGCGGGACGCGACCGGCGACCCCTTGCTCGTGCGTGCCGGCACGCGGCTGGTCCCGACGCAGCGTGCGCAGGAGTTGCGCGAGCAGGTGGGCGGCGTCGTGGGCGCAGCCAAGGCGCTGTTGCAGCCGACCGAACAGCTGGACCTGTCCCGGCTGAACCGCGACTTCACGTTCCGCAACCGGGACGGATTCGTCGAAAGATTCGGTGTCGCCCTGGTCGAACGGATCAGGCGCGAGGCGCCCGGCGTGCGCTTGCACTTTCTGGCCAAGGTGGATCGGGACAGCTCGGCGCTGCGGGATGGCCGGGTGGACCTGGAAACCGCCGTGGTGGGAACGGACCTGGGTCCGGAGCTGGTCACCCATTCATTGTTCGAGGACCGGTGGGTGGGCGTCGTCCGCGAGGGGCATCCGCTGGGCCGCGGGGAGGTCTCCCTTGCGCAATTTGCGAACGCAGAGCATGTCCATGTCTCGCACCATGGCGGGGGCAGGGGACGAATCGATGATGCGTTGCAAGCCCACGGTATGGACAGAAGCGTTGCCGTGACCGTGGGCACGTTCTCTGAAGCGCTGGCATTGGCGCGAGGATCGGACCTGGTTGCCACGGTGCCAGATGCCTACACGCGAAGCCTGCGGCACCAGATGAGCCATTTTGCGTTGCCGCTGGACGTGCCACCGTTTCGCGTGTCCCTGGTGTGGCATCCCCGCGCGGGCGCAGACCCTGCGCACCGCTGGCTTCGCCAGCGTGTCATCGAGGAGTGCATGGCTGGATAATGACTTGCTGGCTGCTGGCTGCTGGATGATATGGGGACTTTTGACCTGAGGGCATTGCCGTTGGGATTCTGCTTGGCGCTAGTTGGTCTGCGGGTAGACGACATAGCCGAGCTGACTCAAGAATTTGCATTTCACTGCCGAAACCTACGAAAACGCACCAGACTGGGCGCGGAGGAGCAAGCTAATCATCACCTCCAGGCCATTGGGCTCAAAGAGCACATCCCAAAGTCACACCGATAAATGTGCGGCTTAGCGAAGCGCGTCCTACTCCTATTGAAGCATTGGGGATTCGAGTCGCGTTCACGCTGATGAGCATGTGCAGCACAATCTCATGAGGACCGGTGCTTAGGGGTGAGGGAGGCTCTGTTTGCCTTGCTCTCCGTTCGCATCATTGCAGCTGCGCCGAGCAAATAGGCGAAGTCACCCAGAGCCGTGCGTGGCGCACCTGCATTGGCGGCTTCCGGCCGCTTGCGGCCGTTGACGGAAGATACCTGCTGCAGTGTTCATGGCGCCGGACTGACTGGTCATCATCACCGGAATGCGCAATCCACATACTACCTAACCTGCTGCTTTGTTGAGCAGCAGGAGACCAGGAGAGATGGACGTGGCAACCCTGAGTGTCATCAGGCGCTGGGCCCTGCGAGCGCAGCTGTCCGTCCGGGGGAATCCGTGGCCGGAGCAATGGTCTTGGTGCCCACCGTCCTTGAGTCCTCTAGACGTCTTCCCTCTGTATCAAAACACCCATCTCCGGTCCGGAGCGGGCAATTCGCGCAGGCGGTGTTTGCACGCGGCCGTTGCGTGGATAGTCATTTGTTCATGAAAATACTACTGTTCACGTTCCGTGAACAACCAGGAATTATGAACAAACGTGAAGTCATAGACCGAGCGCTGCTAGCGATCTCGCCTGCGCTGAGCATGACGCTGCTGGAGCCGGACACTGGGAAGCGTGGTATCCATCGAGTGGCCGTTGATCCGCTACGCACCCGGGAGCCGCTGGTTTTGGTAGCTGATGTGCGCAAGGTCGACCGCCGCAGTGAACTGTCCTGGTTTGCAGCAAACGCCCCCCGCGGAGCCTCACTACTGGTTACACACCACATGACGCCAGCCCTTGCGGAGGAATGCCGCCAAAAGGGGATTGCGTTCATTGATACCGCCGGGAACGCCAACCTCCAGTTCCCGGGGTGCTACGTGTTTGTCTCGGGTCGGCCGAAGCCCAGCGAGCCGTTTGCGGTGAAAGCACACTCAGCGCTGCGATCTGCCAGCACGTTGCGGGTCATGTTCGCCTTCCTGACTCAGCCTGGGTTGGCTACCGCCTCCATGCGAGAAATAGCGCAAGCAAGCGGCGTGGCGGTGGGAACGACATGTGGTGCGATTGGCAGCCTGCAAGCGCTCGGCTTTCTGGCAGGCGGGTCGCGTCGGCGCAGGCTCCTGGCGGCAGAAGAAATGGCACTCACCTGGGCACAGCACTACCCTGTCGCGCTGCGCGACAAGCTTCATCCCCAGCGCTATTCATGCGTTGGCCGGGATTGGCGCAAGACGGTGCATCCGGATGGGGTACGCGAAGTGTGGGGCGGTGAGGTGGCTGCCCAAATACTCACGAACTACCTTATTCCAGAGACGGGCCGCCTCTACACCTGGGCGCCGCGCAGTACGCTCATGCAGGCGCATCGACTGCGTCCTGACCCGCGGGGGGACATTGAGATCCTTGATGCATTCTGGCCTCGCCCCGGCCCGACGGTCGAGAACACCGCGCCGCCGCTGCTCGTCTATGCCGACCTGATGGCGATGAACGATGGCCGGTGTGCTGAGGTGGCGCGGTGTCTGGAGAACAGGCTTGTCTAAGGGTAAACGGACGGGCCGCAACAGAGGCTGGGCATCCAGCAAATTTTTCATAACGGTCTATCGGCCTCGGACCACGGCAAGGCCGAGCCCGCACCACGGCATCGCTTGCCAGCCCCCGGTCTCTCAAGCGATCCCGAAAGAACCTCTTGCCCCTCCACAGCTATGGCCCGACTCCTGAAATCCGCTAAAAAGCAGGCCCGATGACGAGGCTGACTGCCGTCAGAAAGCTATTTTTCCTTTGCAAAACAATCAGTTAGGCGATTTTTTTACACTTAAAAATACAAAACTCAACGAGAAAAATACAAAACTCAAGTGAAAGCGACATTCCCCCTGTGCCCAGCAAGCTGGAAGGTGGGAAATGGAACGGAACTATCGCCTTAGCACTCCATCACAGAGAGTGCTAACATGACGGATTAGAGGAAAGGATTTCTGGAATGAACATTCAGTCTGGAACCGTGACGACCACCCTGGCGCCGGCCAACCCCTGGGCGCTGGTGCCCCCCCTGGGCAATCTGGACGCGTACATTTCCGCCGTCAACCGCCTGCCCCTGCTCACGCACGAGGAAGAGCAGACCTACGCACGCCGCCTCAAAGAGCACAACGATCTGGACGCCGCCGGCCGGCTGGTGATGTCGCACCTGCGCCTGGTGGTCTCCATCTCGCGCCAGTACCTGGGCTATGGACTGCCCCAGGGCGACCTGATCCAGGAGGGCAATGTCGGCCTGATGAAAGCCGTCAAGCGCTTCGATCCGGACCAGGGCGTGCGCCTGGTGAGCTACGCCATGCACTGGATCAAGGCAGAGATTCACGAGTACATCCTGAAGAACTGGCGCATGGTCAAAGTGGCGACCACCAAGGCCCAGCGCAAGCTGTTCTTCAATCTGCGCTCCATGAAGCAGGGTTTCAAGGCCGACGCTTCCGCCGCCGATGCCGCGACGCACCGGGACACGCTCTCCGAGCGCGAAATCGACTCGGTGGCAGCGCAGCTCAACGTGAAGCGCGAAGAAGTCATCGAGATGGAAGCCCGCATGGCCGGCGGCGACGTGCTGCTGGACCCGGCACCGTCTGACGATGGCGAACAGGCCTTTGGGCCCATCGCCTACCTGGCGGACGCGTCGCACGAGCCCACGGCCATGATCGAGTCGCGCCAACGGGATGCGCTGGCCTCGGACGGCATCGCTACGGCGCTGGAAAGCCTGGACGACCGCAGCCGCCGCATCGTGGAAGAGCGGTGGCTGAAGGTGAACGACGATGGCTCGGGCGGCATGACGCTGCACGAGCTGGCGGCCGTCTATGGGGTGAGTGCCGAGCGCATCCGCCAGATCGAGGTGGCGGCCATGAAGAAGATGAAGAAGGCGCTGGCCGAATACGCCTGAAGCCGCGGTTGGCTTAATATCCTGCATGTCGCAGACACAGCCCTACGGGGCCCCGCTTCCGGGGCCCCGTTTCGTTTGTCCCGGATTGTTTGTTTCGACCGCTTTTTGGAGACCGCTTCCATGTCACGCCCTGTTTCCCGCCGCGCCTCGCTGCTGATGGCCCTGGTGACCGCCTCTGCAACGCCTTGGGCCCTGGCCCAGACCAGCCCCGCCGTACCCGGCTGGCCGAGCAAGCCGCTCAAGATCATCGTGGGGTTTCCGGCAGGCTCCTCCCCGGACCTGACCGCCCGCGCGTTTTCCGAGCCGCTGGCGAAGGCCCTCGGACAGCCGGTCATCGTGGAGAACAAGGTCGGTGCGGGCGGCAACATCGGGGCGGACGCCGTGGCCAAGGCCCGCGACGACCACACCATCGGGCTGATGATCAACGGCAACATGACCATCGCCAAGATGATCAATCCGGCCGTGCCGTACGACCCGCTCAAGGACCTCGCTCCGCTGAGCCTGATCGGCACCTCCCCGCTGGTACTGACAGCCCCCGTCAGCCAGCCGGGCGTGCCGGCAACGGCGGATACACGCGCGTTCTTTGTGGCCGCCCGCAATGCCGGTGACAAGTGGAGCTATGGCACGCCGGGGGTCGGCACGGTGGGCCACATTGGCACCGAACTGCTCAAGGCGCGCAGCAACATCAACCCGGTGCATGTGCCCTACCCTGGCTACCCGCAGGTGGCCACCGCCATGCTGGGCGGGCAGCTACAGATGGCCCTGCTGCCGCCCGCGCTGGCCCAGGCGCAGGTGCGCTCCGGCAAGCTCCGTGCGCTGGGGGTGACGTCGGCCGGGCGCAGCCCGCTCGCCCCTGAAATCCCCAGCCTTGCCGAGGCGGGGATTCGCGGCTTCAGCCTGGAAATCTGGAATGCCTTTGCCGCGCCGGCCACCATGCCCAAGCCCATCCAGGCCAGGCTGGCGGCCGTGATCGGCGAGATCGCCCGCACCCCGGAAATGCGCACCAAGCTCTTCCAGCAAGGGTGGCAGGTGGCGGGCACTTCGCCCGAGGGCCTGGCCAACCGCATCAAGACCGACACGGCCCTGCTGGGCGGCGTGATTGCCATGCGGGGCATCAAGGCCGAGTAACGGCCCTCGGGGGCACTCGGCGTTGCATACATTTTGTTGCAATTTGCCGACAACCACGGTAAGGTCCGCTCAGCCGCCCGGCTGCGCTGCCTGCGCAGACACCGGCCGGCACCGTCGCCCGCCTTTTTGCCTTGTTGTTGTCTGCACGCCACCGCCCCATGCCCCCCATTTCCACGGCTTTTGACGGCGGTTGCGCCCACTGTGCGGGGCAGCAGCTGTGCATGCTGGGGCGGCTGGACGAGGCGCAGCGGCGCCGGTGGGCAGGGTTGGTGACCGAGCGCTCCGTGCGCAAGGGCGAACTGCTGCTGCAGCAAGGGCACACCGCCTCGCGTGTGTTCAAGATCGTCAAGACCGGCACGGTGGTGCTGCTGCGCAGCGGCGAAGACGGCGTGGAGCGCCCGGTGGGGCTGTCCGGCCCCGGCCAGCCCCTGGGCACCACGGCATTGCTGGACCACCCGGCCCCCTTGTCATGCCGTGCCCTGACGGCCGGCCGCATCTGCGAGGTGCCGATTGCCTGCGCAACGCGCCACGGCCTGCTGGCAGACCCGGGCTTCCTGCGCGGGCTGGCGCAGTGCTACGCCCAGACCAACGCTCGAATCGCGGACTGGGCCCGCATCGTCCGGATCAAGGGCGTGCAGGGCCAGCTCGCAGCCACGCTGCTGGAACTGGCCCAGTTGCAGCGCAGCACCCTGGTGCGCCTGCCCAGCCACCAGTTGCTGGCCGACCTGCTCTCCACCTCGCGCGAGACGATTGCGCGCACGCTGGGCCTGCTCCATGCCCGCGGGGGCGTGGTGCGCCGCGACCGCTGGCACTGCGAAGTCCAGCGCGATGCCCTGATGGGCTGGGTGGCGGCCTCCGCGCCGCTGCCTTAACAGCCTGTCCGAAGCTACTCCGGCCGAAGCGACACCTCGTCCGAAGGGGCTTCCCGCTGCGCCCGCAGGAGCTGGGCGATGTGGGCTGCCGGCACGGCGCGGGAAAACAGCCAGCCCTGGTAAGCATCGCAGCCGTACTGGGCCAGTATGCCCAGCTGCTCGGCGGTCTCGACGCCCTCGGCCACCACGTGCAATTTGAGCGTCTGGGCCAGCACGATGATGGCCTGCACGAACGCTGCATCTTCCGGGCTCTGCAGCAGCGGATGGACAAATTCCCGGTCGATCTTGATGCGGGACACGGGCAGCTGCTTCAGGTAGGCCAGCGACGAGTGGCCGGTGCCGAAGTCATCCAGAGCGATGCACACCCCGAGCGCCTGCAGCCGGCACAGCACGTCGCGCGCCTGCACCGGGTCGGCCATGGCCTGGGTTTCTGTCACCTCGACCTCCAGCAGCCCCGGGGGCGCGCCATGCCGCGCCAGGCTGCGCTCGATCTGTTCCACCAGGTCCGCCTGGCGCAGCTGCTGCACCGACAGGTTGATCGCGACCCGCAAGGGCGTTCCGGCGTCGACCCACGCGGCGATCTGCTGGCACGCCGCGTCCAGCACCCAGGCTCCCAGCGCCAGGATGAGCCCCGTGGCCTCCGCCACCGGGATGAACCGATCGGGCGGTACTTCGCCCAGCTGGGGGTCGTGCCACCGCAGCAGGGCCTCCACGGCCTGGATTTCCCCCGTGGCCACGTCCACCTGGGGCTGGTAGTGCAGCTTCAGCCCGTCATAGCCCAAGGCCAGCTTCAGGCGCTCATGCAATTGCAGCTTTTCGGCCATCCGCAGGCCCAGGCGCGGCTCGTAAAAAGCGTATTGCGCGCGTCCGGTTTCCTTGGCGTGGTACATCGCCATGTCGGCATAGCGCAAAAGCGTTGCCGCGTCCTGCGCGTCACGGGGGCACATGGCAATACCCAGGCTGGCCCCCGAATCGAGTTCAAAGCCGTGCATCTGGTAGGGCTGGCACAAGGCCTGGAGCAGCCGGCCAGCAGCCGCCTCCACCTCCTGCGCGTGCGCAACCTGGGGCAGCAGCACCGTGAACTCGTCGCCCCCGAGCCGGGCCAGCGTGTCGCCCGGCCGCAGGGCGCCCTTGAGCCTGCGGGCCACCTCCAGCAGCACGCGGTCGCCCGCAGCGTGCCCGTAGCCGTCGTTGACGGCCTTGAAGTCGTCCAGGTCCAGCAGGAGCAGCGCAAATGGCTGGCCGCTGCCTGTGGATTCGGCAATGGCATGCTCCAGCTGCTGACCAAACTGCCACCGGTTGACCAGCCCGGTCAGGGTGTCGTGGGTGGCCTGGAAGTGCATTTGCGCCTCCAGCCGGCGCACCGCCGAGATGTCGCGCACGAAGGCCACCGCGGTCCCGCCCTGCGCTTCCGTGTAGCCCAGCGCAATGTCCACCGGCGTCAGCCGGCCGTCCTTGCGCGCGATCCACAGGTTGCGCCCCATCCCCATGGGGCGGCGCGAGGGGGCGTTGAAGTAGCTTTGGAAATGCTGCACATGGGCCTCGCGCAAGGGCGAGGGCAACAGCAGGCCCAGAGGACTGCCGCACAGCTCGTCCGCCGAATAGCCCGAGATCTCCTCCATGGCGGTGTTGGCCGTGACAATGCAGCCCTGGCGGTCCACCAGCAGGATCCCGTCGGGCGCTGCGCTCATCGCCGCCAGCACCAGGGCCGCATCGCCCTCGGAGGAGAACGGCCAGGCTTGCGCGGCGCCAGCGCGTCTCGCGCCGGGTTCAAGCTCTGCGGGAACGGCCGTGTTGGCCTCGTCCGCGTTCATGCAGCGGCCTCTCGCAAGGGGACCCCATGGGGGGCGCCGTAGCGGCTTGCAGACAGGCTGCGAGGTTCGCAAACAACGGGGTTCGACTTTCTCGCCCGCCATCCTTGGGGACGGGGCGCATCGATCAACAAACGCATCGGTGCCAGATTCCTACAGGAGAGAGTGAACGCAGATGAAACCGGCGAGCCGGCCCGGAGCCGGTGCCCGGCTTGGCGGGGGCAGCTTCTGCCACTCTAGAGAATCGGGCTTGCGTTGGCACCCCGGCGGCCCCGGGTTAACTCCGCAACTTGATGCGAATGTGACGTGCGTCACTTTGCCGCGGCCGCGGTGCAGCAAATCCACGACACTTGCAACCCCTCGGCCCACCGGCATGCGGGCGGCCCGGGCGGGGGTCAGCCCGCTTCGGCCAGCAGCGTCTTGACGTCCGAAGCCAGCGCCTGGGCGCCGCTGCCGTAGCGGTTGTACACCCGCAGGCGCCCGGCCGTGTCATACACGTAGCTGCCGGCAGAGTGGTCCATGGTGTAGCTGGTGGGCGTCTTGCCGTCGACCTTCTTGTAGTAGATCTTGAAGTCCTTGGCCACGGCAGCCAGTTGCTCAGGCGTGCCATGCAGGGCCAGGAAGGTCGGGTCGAAATTGGCCATGTAGGCCTTGAGCATCTCCGGCGTGTCACGCTCCGGATCCACGGTCACGAAGATGCCCTGCAGCCGGTCACCATCCTTGCCCAGCAGCTGCTTCACCTCGACAAGCTCCTGCAGTGAGGTGGGGCACACGTCCGGGCACTGCGTGTATCCAAAGAACACCACCACCACCTTGCCCGCAAAATCCTTGATATGGCGCGGCTGCCCGTTGTGGTCGGTCAGCGGCAGGTCGCGGGCGTAGTCCGCGCCGGTGATGTCCACGCCGCGGAACTCGGCCTTTTTCTCCGAGCAAGCCGCCAAAATGCCTGCAGCGCTTATAGAATAAGCGCTAGCAGCTATCAATTTAAGAGCATTTCGTCTTTGCATGGCGGTTACATCACATAGTGGTCCACCAGCAGGGCCGCAAACAGCGCGCTCAGGTGGATGAGGGAAAAGCGGAAAGTCTTGCGCGCCAGGGCGTCGGAGTAGTTGCGCCACAGCGCAAAGCCGTAGGCGCAAAAACCCACGCTGAGCACGACCGCAGCCACCAGGTAGAGCCAGGAGCTCATGCCGTAGACAAAGGGCATCAGGCACCCGGCAAACAGGATCAGGGTGTAGAGGAACACCTGCAGCCGGGTGAATTCGTTGCCATGGGTCACCGGCAGCATGGGCAGGCCGGACTTGCGGTAGTCCTCCACGCGGTACAGGGCCAGCGCCCAGAAGTGCGGGGGCGTCCACAGGAAGATGATCAAAAACAGGATCAGGGCCTCGGGCCCCACGTCATTGGTCATCGCAGCCCAGCCCAGCACCGGCGGCATGGCCCCCGAGGCGCCGCCGATCACGATGTTCTGCGGCGTGAGCGGCTTGAGGATCACGGTGTAGACGACGGCATAGCCCACGAACGTGGCGAAGGTGAGCCACATGGTCAGCGGGTTCACCCAGAAATACAGCAGCGCCGACCCCAGCGCGCACAGCACCGCAGAGAACAGCAGCGTCTGCGCATTGGACAGCTGGCCCTTGGCCGTCGGGCGCCACGCGGTGCGCTTCATCTTGGCGTCAATGCCCTGCTCCACGATGCAGTTGAACGCCGCCGCGGCGCCCGCGACCAGCCACACGCCGGCGCACGCCAGCGCCATCAGCCCCCACTGCGCGGCCGAGGGCATGCCCGGCACGGCCAGCACCATGCCGATGAGGGCACAGAACACGATGAGCTGGACCACGCGCGGCTTGGTCAGCGCGTAGAACTGGGACAGGCGTGACGGCGCGGGCACGACGCCAGGGGTTGCAGCACTCATGCGGACACTCTCGGCGCGCCCGAAGGCGCAGAAAACTCTTGGCGCGCGCTCGCCGCGCGGCTGGACACCCAGGCCCAGGTCAACACCATCACCAGCGCGGCAGCGCCGCCCGTGTGCAGCACGGCGGCCACCAGGGGCCAGTCGAGCACGACGTTGGACAACCCGGTGAGCAACTGCAGCAGACCCAGCCCGGCCAGCCAGCGGGCCGGGCCCGGCAGTGCGCCCGCCTGGCGCAAGCGCCACCACAGAGCCCCCAACGCAGCGAGCGCCGCATAGGCCATCAGCCGGTGGGCATAGTGGATCGCCGTGAGCCCGGCAAAACTGATGTGGCTACCGTCCTGCAGCAACCCCAGGGGACGCCACAGCTCAAAGCCCTGGCTGAAATCCATGGCAGGCCACCAGCTGCCCTGGCAGGCCGGGAAGGTGGTGCAGGCCAGCACCGCATAGTTGGTGCTGACCCAGCCGCCCAGCGCCACCTGCAGCCCCACGAGCCCGATGGTCGCCGCCAGGCCCCACCGCAGCCCGGGCGCCAGGCGCTCGGGTGCACGGCCCTGGGCGGCATGGGTGTGGCGCACGGCTTGCACGCACAACAGCACCAGCAACACCAGGCCGCCCAGCAGGTGCAGCGTGACGATGGCAGGGAACAGCTTCATCGTCACCGTCAGCGCGCCAAACGCGCCCTGGAGGCACACCCAGACCAGCGTCAAGGTGGGCCACCAGGGGCTGAGCGGCGGCGCCTCGCTCCCGGGGCGCCGCCGGGCCCGGCGCTGCTGCATCCACGTCGCCACCGTGAGCACGATGATCAGCACCCCGACGCTGGTGGCCAGGTACCGGTGGATCATCTCGACCCACGCCTTGCCGTGGGTGACCGGGCCCGTGGGCATCGCGTGCTGGGCGGCGGCGATTTCGGTGCGCGCGCCGACCGGGCTGGCATTGCCATAGCAACCCGGCCAGTCCGGGCAGCCCAGGCCCGAATCCGTCAGCCGCGTGAAGGCGCCGAACAGGACCAGGTCAAAGGTGAGGAACAGCGTCAGCACCGTCAGCGCCTGCAGCCGGCGCATGGGCGAGCCGCCCCGGTTGCGCCAGCCCACCCAGGCGAGGGGGCCCAAAGCAATCAGCACGCCCAGCAGCATGAGGCGCGCGGCGGGAGCCAGGTCGTAAAGCAGCGGTGCGTCCATGGTTCAGGGCTTCTGCGGGCGTCCGGGCTCATCCCAGGACGCGGAGGCGCGCAACAAGCGTTCCAGATCGCGCTTGGCCTTGGCCGCACCGGCCGTGTCCATCGCCGCGGGAAAGCGCATCATCCAGTTGCCCATCGGGTCCACCACGTACAGGTGGTCCGCGAGCTGGTGGCCCAGAGCCGGCGCCAGCCACCGGGCCAGTGCGGTGCCATCCACCCGCAGCACGGTCGCCTTTTGCAGCGCCGGCGCCAGTCCTGCGGGCAGGGGCGCATCGTCGGTCACCAGCCACACCCAGTCCACCCGGTCCTTGTCCTTGCCCAGGCTTTCCCGCAGCTGGCGTTGCAGGTACAAATGCTTCTGGCAGGCCGCGTCACAGGCGCCGCCCGCGGCGCTGACAAGCAGCCACTGCCCCTTCAGCTGGGCGAGCGGGACCGCGGAGCCATCCGGGGCCGCGGCCACCAGATCGGGCACGGTGCGCTGCGGCTCGATGAGCTCGCCGTAGTTGTGCCGCGCCTGGGGCCGGATCACGTAGTACGTGAGATACGAAGCAATCACCGGCGCCGCACAGATGAGCAGCACGGCCAGCATCTTCCAGCGGCCGTAGCGCGTGCGCTGCACCCGGTCCACGGCCCCAGCGGCCTCGGGCAGCGTGTGCACCGTGAGGCCCAGGGGATGGTCCCCGGCCACCTCAGGCGGCAGGCTGGCGGCGCGGGCGAATGAACCGTCGGACGATTTGGAACCAGACATAAAGAAGAGCCATCAGGCCGCAGAGCCCGAACCATTGAAATGCGTAACCGTAGTGTTTTTCGACGCCCGTGCCGACCACAGGCCAATCGCGCAGCAAGCCGTCGCTGGCCGTCCCGGTTTGCAGCACGGTGAAGGGGGCCAGGGCCAGACCGGTTTCGGTGCGAAACGCCGCCAGGTCGAGATTCTGCCGGATGCGTGAAAAACCCTGGCCGCCCTTCCGGTCCTGAAATTCGTACAGGCGCGACGGCGCCGCAGCCACCCGGCCTTCGATCCGCACCCGCTCCGTGGGGGTCGGCACGGCCGGCAGTTGCTGTCGGTCCTGGAAGTTGCGTGCCACCCAGCCCCGCTGCACCAGCACCACGCCGGCCTCCGCGCCACCTTCACCTCGCGCTAGGCGCATGGGCGTCAGCACGAAAAAGCCCGGGCGGCCTTGCATCTGCCGGTTGTCCAGGTACACGGTGTGCTCGGGCACCCAGTGCCCCTCCAGCACCACAGCGCGGTGCAATACGGCGGCCGGGTCGGCGCCAGCATCGGCGCTGGCGCGCGGGGCCAGCAGGCTCGCCGCATCGATGGCCGGCAGGCGCGCACGCTCGTCCAGCAGGTGCTGCAGCGCCTCCTTTTCCGCAGCGCGCGACAACTGCCAGCGCCCCAGCGACGCAGTCACCCCCATACCCACAACCGCAGCGAGGGTGATCAGCCAGAAGCGCAGGCCCGCAGGACGGCGATCGAGGGTCACGGGATAATGAACTCCATGAAATACCTAGTAGTGCTGGCGTTTGCCGCCATTGTGGCCAGCCTGGCGTCGGCCCTGTTCTTCATGATGCGCAACGGGCGCGACGACAAGTCCACAGGCAATCGCATGGCCAAGGCCCTGGCGGTGCGCGTAGGCCTGTCCATCGCGTTGTTTCTGTGCATTTTGATCGCCTGGAAACTGGGCTATATCCAGCCCACCGGGCTGCCAGCCGCTGCCCGCTGAGCCGTAGCCGCCGCAGGCCCAACAAAAAAGCGCCTTGCGGCGCTTTTTTTGTCTCAGGCAGCGTGGCCTTGTCCGGGTTACATCCAGTACACCAGGACGTACAGGCCCAGCCACACCACGTCCACGAAGTGCCAGTACCAGGCGGCTCCCTCGAAGCCGAAGTGCTTGTCTGCCGTGAAGTGGCCCTTTTGCAGGCGCAAGGTGATGACCAGCAGCATCAGCATGCCCAGGAACACGTGGAAGCCGTGGAAACCGGTGAGCATGAAGAAGGTGGACCCAAACACGCCCGAGCTGAGCTTGAGGTTCAGTTCGGTGTAGAGGTGGAAATACTCATACCCCTGCACCAGCAGGAAGACAAAGCCCAGCAGAACGGTCGCCCACATGAAAGCAATGGTCTTGCCGCGCTGGTTGACGCGCAAGGCGTGGTGGGCGATGGTCAGCGTCACGCCCGAGGTGAGCAGCAGCGCCGTGTTGATGGTGGGCAGCCAGAAGGGGCCCACGGTCTGGAACGGCTCGACAATGCCCGCGGGCGAGGCCGTTGCGCCGGCCGCCAGGCTGGGCCATACGGCCTTGAAGTTGGGCCAGAGCAGCGCGTTGTCCAGGCTGCCCAGCGCAGGCACGGAATGCGAGCGCGCCCACCACAGCGCGGTGAAGAAAGCCCCGAAGAACATCACCTCGGAGAAGATGAACCAGCTCATGCTCCAGCGGTAGGACAGGTCGATCTTGTGGCCGTACAGGCCGCCCTCGCTCTCGCGCACGGCATCGCCAAACCATTGGTACAGCGTGAACAGCCACCACACCAGCCCCAGCGCCAGCGAGTACTTGCCCCAATCGTGGCCGTTGATCCATTGGCCCGCGCCCAGGATGACGAAGAACAGGCCGGCGGCGGCCATCACCGGATGGCGGGACTCCGCGGGCACATAGTAGTAAGGGGTTGCGCCGTGGGTTGATGCACTCATTTCAGCTCCTGACTCTCAAAATCTCTGTTGACGGGCGGGGGTCGGCAAGGGCTCCAGCCACCGCTATACGACCCAGTTCACTAACGCGATCAGACCCAGCACCAGCAGAAACACCGCCACCAGCCCCACCGCGATGATGTGGATCGGGTTCAGCTTCTCGACATCCTGCTGGTATTCGCTTCCCTTGCGCAAGCCGATGAGCGACCAGGCCACGGCCCGCACCGTCCGGGGCAGCGAACCCTGGCGCTTCGCGGCGTTCGGGGCGGATGGGTCGGGCCGCTGGTTCATGAGCCCACTCCTGCGGCATCGGCCGCCGGGTGCGCAGGCAGCTGCAAAGCCGCACTGCGGCCTTCCGGCGCGGGCGGGGTCTTGCCGCCCACTTCAAAAAAGGTATACGACAAGGTGATCGTCGTCACGTCCTTGGAAATGCGCGGATCGATCACAAACGCCACAGGCCAGACTTTCTTCTCACCGGGTTCCAGCGTGTACTGGTTGAAGCAAAAGCACTCCAGCTTGTTGAAGTGCGCGGCTGCCTGGCGCGGTGCATAGCTCGGAATGGCCTGGGCCGCCATGCGGCGGTTCTGCACATTCTGGAACTCGTACATCACGGTCGTGAGTTCGCCGGGATGCACCCGCACGGAACGCTGCGCCGGCTTGAAGTCCCACGGGCCGCGGGCATTGGCATCGAACTCCACCGTGATGGTCCGGCTGGTGTCCACCTGGGTGTTGGCCGGCACCTTCACATCTTTGCCCGCCACGCCGGCCCCCGGCACCTGGCGCTCGGCAAGCGACAGGATGTTGATGCCCGTCATCTCGCAAATGTGCTTGTAGATAGGGATCAGCACATAGCCAAAGGCAAACATTCCGGCCGCAACCACGAGCAGCTTGCCGACCATCTTGGCGTTTTCGCTGTGCAGGTTCATGGCGGGGTGCAGTTCAACGGGACAGCCACACGACCTTGACCATGAACCCCACAAAGAACACCGCTGCAATGGACGCCAGGATCAGCGCCATGCGCAGGTTGCTCTTCTTTTGCTCGGGGGTCATCGGCATCGCGGGTCTCCTCAGCCAATCACGCGCGTGGCCGTGGCGTCCAGCTTGGGCGGGTTCTCAAACGTGTGGAAGGGTGCGGGCGACGGCACTTCCCATTCGAGGCCTTCGGCGCCATCCCACGGCTTGGCGGGCGCTTGCGCACCGCGGCCGCGCATGGCGGGCAGCACCACGGCGAGGAAGAAAAACACTTGCATCAGGCCGAAGCCGAACGCTCCCACCGAAGCGATGGCGTTGAAGTCCGCAAACTGCATGGGGTAGTCGGCATAGCGGCGGGGCATGCCGGCCAGACCCAGGAAGTGCATCGGGAAGAACGTGATGTTGAACGTGATCAGCGAACCCCAGAAGTGGATCTGCCCGCGCGTCTCGGA
Source organism: Acidovorax sp. (assembly GCF_021287135.1). Lineage (GTDB taxonomy): Bacteria > Pseudomonadota > Gammaproteobacteria > Burkholderiales > Burkholderiaceae_C > Acidovorax. The sequence goes on along the minus strand of NZ_JAJTBB010000085.1, from coordinate 162,274 downwards.
ATACATGCGTCCCGTCCACTTGGGCAGCCAGTAGTAGACGCCCGCAAACATGGAGAACAGCGAGCCGGCCACGAGCACGTAGTGGAAGTGCGCCACCACGTAGTAGGTGTCCTGCAGCTGGATGTCGATGGGCGCCATGGCCAGGATCAGGCCCGTGAAACCGCCCATGGTGAACACGAAGATGAAGCCCACGGCAAACAGCATGGGGGTCTCGAACGTCATGGAGCCGCGCCACATGGTGGCCACCCAGTTGAAGATCTTCACGGCCGTGGGGACGGAGATCAGCATGGTGGCATACATGAAGAACAGCTGGCCCGTGACCGGCATGCCCGTCGTGAACATGTGGTGGGCCCACACGATGAAGGACAGGATGGCGATCGACGAGGTCGCATACACCATGGACGCATAGCCGAACAGCTTCTTGCGGGCAAACGCAGGCACGATCTGGCTGATGATGCCGAAGGCCGGCAAGATCATGATGTACACCTCGGGGTGGCCGAAGAACCAGAAGATGTGCTGGTACATGACCGGGTCACCGCCACCCGCGGGGTTGAAGAAACTGGTGCCGAAGTGGCGGTCCGTCAGCGTCATGGTGATGGCGCCGGCCAGCACAGGCATCACGGCGATCAGCAGGTAGGCGGTGATGAGCCAGGTCCAGCAGAACATGGGCATCTTCATCAGCGTCATGCCGGGTGCGCGCATGTTCAGGATGGTCACGATGATGTTGATCGAGCCCATGATGGAGCTGGCACCCAGGATGTGCATGGCAAAGATGCCGGCGTCCATGGACGGCCCCATCTGCAAGGTCAGCGGCGCATAGAGCGTCCAGCCTGCGGCGGGCGCGCCGCCGGGCATGAAGAACGAGCTGACCAGCATCAGCGCAGCAGGGATCATCAGCCAGAAGCTGAAGTTGTTCATGCGCGCGAAGGCCATGTCGGAGGCCCCGATCTGCAGCGGGATCATCCAGTTCGCAAAGCCCACGAAGGCCGGCATGATGGCGCCGAACACCATGATCAGGCCGTGCATGGTAGTGAGTTGGTTGAACAGCTCGGGGTTCACCAATTGCAGGCCGGGCTGGAACAGTTCGGCACGGATCAGCAGCGCCAGCACGCCACCCACCATCAGCATGGTGAACGAGAACAGCAGGTACAGCGTGCCGATGTCCTTGTGGTTGGTGGCAAACACCCAGCGGCGCCAGCCGGTAGGGCCGTGGTGATGGTCGTGGCCGTCGTGTGCGTGATCGCCCGCGTGCCCGTGGTTGTCGAGAACTGCGCTCATGTTGGATTCCTCAATGCAATGGGCGGTGATTACTTGCCACGCTGGGCGACGATTTCAGCCGGCTGCACCAGCTGCCCCGTCTTGTTGGACCAGGAGTTCTTCGTGTAGCTCACGACGGCAGCGATATCGGTGTCGCTCAGCTGGGCCCACGAGGGCATTGCCCCATTGGCAGCGCCCTTGAGCACCACCTGGATCTGCTTGGCGTGGTCGGCGTCGAGCACGATGGCCGAGCCGTCCAGCGGCTTGATGGGCCCGGCCCCCTTGCCGTTGGGCTGGTGGCAGGCCGCGCAGTTGGCCGCATACACCTTCTCGCCCCGCTTGAGGATGTCGTCCAGCGCCCAGACCTTGGCGGGATCGTCGAGCTTGGCGGCGGCCTTCTTCTTCTGGTCGGCCACCCAGGCGCTGTAGTCCTCGGCGGCGAGCACCTTCACATGGATGGGCATGTACGCATGTTCTTTTCCGCACAGCTCGGCGCACTGGCCGTAGTAGTCGCCCACCTTCTCGGCACGGAACCAGGTGTCGCGCACGAAGCCGGGGATGGCGTCCTGCTTGATGCCGAAGGCCGGCACCATGAAGGAGTGGATCACGTCGTTCGCGGTGGTGATGATGCGGACCTTCTTGCCCACAGGAACGACCATGGGGTTGTCCACCTTGAGCAGGTAGTCCGGCGGTGCGTCCTTGACGTTGCCGCTGTCGGACATCATGCGGTGGCTGCTGTCCAGCGTGGAGATGAAGCCGATGCCCTCGCCCTCGCCAGCGATGTAGTCGTAGCCCCACTTCCACTGGTACCCGGTGGTCTTGATGGTGAGGTCGGCGTTGGTGGTGTCCTTCTGCGCCACCAGCACCTTGGTGGCAGGCAGCGCCATCAGGATCACGATGATGAAGGGAATCACCGTCCACACGACTTCGACGGTGACCGACTCATGGAAATTGGCCGACTTCGCCCCCTGCGAGCGGCGGTGCTTCCAGATCGAATAGAACATCACGGAGAACACTGCCACGAAGATCACCGTGCAGATGATCAGCATCATCCAATGCAGAAAGTGCTGCTCTTCCGCAATTCGGGTGACGGGAGGCGCCAGGTTCAGCTGGTTGACGGCCGGGCCCCCAGGAAGATCCTGAACGGCATGGGCTGCACTGCCCACCCATGCACCGGCCATCAGCAGCAGAGAAGCCAGCTTATTGGAAATGCTCTTCATAGTTCTCACTTACTTCTAAGCCTCAATTACCAATCCCTTGCGCGGCCTGCAGGGGTCAGGCTGCGCGCAGGGCCATGCGGATCTCCGATGCCAAGGCCGGACGCAGTTCAGGGCGCATGTAACGCCCCACCTCGACCGAACGGCCTTGGGCCGACAGCAGGATCAGCGATTGATCGCCTGTCTTGGGCTCGACGCGAACCCAGTGGCGATCAAACTCTGCGCGCTCCAGCTTGCCGGCTGTCTCCCGCTCCACCACAAGGCGCGAGCCCTGCAGCGAAATCCTCTCGCCATCCGCCGCATGGCGACCGTAAATGACGAACGCAACACCGAGCGCCACGATTTCCAGCCACGCAAAAGGCAGGACCAGCCGTGCGCCCAGCATCCAGAAGCCCACGGCAATGCCCAGGGACAGGAGGCACAGGCCCAGGTACATCCAGCCCAACTGCGCCGGACTCACCGAGCAGTTGCGGACAAGGCGCCAGTCAATGCGCTGGCCCGACACCGTGGCAAAACGAAAAACCAAGCCCATCACCGGAAGTGCTCACAAGACTGCCCAGCTGGCGCTCCGCCCGCCGCAGGCGGGGCGGGCACTGCCGGCAAAGTTGCGCGGGAAGATGCCCGAATCTCTATTTTTTTAAGGAATTGTAGCCTGCCTTGTTCTATGTCATTGACAAGGCAAACAGGCCTAACTCTTGCTGCCGCTGCCGCGCAACAGCGTGCGCATATCCTGCAAAGAGACGGAGCTGCTGGTGCCCATCCGCACACGGGGAACGGGTTTGACAGCGTGGCCATAGATGATTTCGAAAGTCAGTGCCAACTGACCTCCCGGCTCGGTCGCGAGCCGCTCTGTCAGCGCTGCATACAGCTTGTCGCGCCAGCGGCTTCCGCGCAATGAGGGAAAGCGATCAGGGTGCAGGTTGCAACCGAGCTCGCGCAACTCCTGCACCAGACGCTCGGCGCTGGCAAAAGTGAGGGTGATCCGCTCCATGTCCATCACGGGCTCGGCAAAGCCGGTGTGCACCAGCATGTCGCCCCAATCGTGCATGTCGGTAAAGGCGTGGCCTGCCGGTGGCCAGCCCAGTGCTGCATAAACCGCGTGCAGCTCGCGCAGCGTGTCCGGGCCCAGGCAGGAGAACATCAGGTACCCATCCACCGCCAGGGTGCGGTGCCATTGGGCCATCAAGGCCTGCGGATCGGCGGCCGTGTGCAGCGCCATGTTGGCCCACAGCATCTGAACGCCGCCATCTTCCGGCAACCCCCACTGCGGGCGCGCCGGGCTCCAGCGCCCCGGCGACCACCACGGCTTGGCCAGGGCCTGCCGGGCCACTTGCGCGCAGTGCGCCGCTGTTTCATAGACATGGCACCGCGCCTGGGGATAGCGGGCGCTCACCAGCGCGTGCGCCTGCAGGCCGCCACGCACCGCATCCCAGTGGCACCACGACGTGGGGGCCTGCCGAATCCACTGCAGGCGCTCTTCCATGCGGCGGGCCACCTCCTCGTGCAGCCAGGGGGACACGGCCGGCGCCGCTGCGTGCCAGCGGGCGGCCGCCACGGGGTCGATGGTGGGAGGGCGCTCGGCAGGGGACGTAGGGGACAGTGGCATGGGCAGGCGGCAAGGACGCGCGAGTATATTGACTCATGCTTTTTTCCGGGCTGCCAGGGTTTTCGCGCCAGATCCGCGCCTGGGTGGATGCCATCCCCAGCCAGTGCGCCTGTTGCCACGCCTGGCCGTCGCGGCGCGTGTGCAACGCCTGCGCCGCGCGGTTTGCCCAGCCGGCGCCGCGCTGCCAACGCTGCGCGTTGCGGGTTCCCGCCGGGGTGGCGGTCTGCGGAGCCTGCCTGAAGGAGCCTCCGAGTTTTGACCGCTGCATTGCCGCGGTGGACTACGCATACCCCTGGGCCGACGCGGTGACGGACTTCAAGTTCCGAGGAGACGCGGGGTGGGCGGCCACCCTGGCCTTGCTGATGCGCAGCACGCCGTGGATGGAGCCCGCCCTGGAGGCAGCCGACCGCGTGCTGCCCGTACCGCTGTCCACCGACCGCCTGCGCGAACGCGGCTTCAACCAGGCGGCGCTGCTGGCCCGGCACCTGGCGCGGGCCAAGACAGACGTGCACACCCTGTTGCGCCTGCACGCCACCGAGGCCCAGAGCAGCCTGCCGCGCGCCCAGCGCCTGCGCAACCTGCGCGGCGCCTTTGCCGTGGAACCGCACCGGGCGGCCGCGCTGCGCGGGCAGCGGGTGGTGCTGATCGACGATGTGATGACCACGGGCGCCACGCTGCAGGCCGCCACGCTCGCGCTGCGCGAAGCCGGCGTGGCGCACGTGACGGCGGTGGTGCTGGCCCGCACCAGCCTGGACTGACGGGATACTTTTGATTACGAGCGGTTGCGTACCGCAGGGCACGAACGTTCACAATGGCGCCCATGTTCCATATCGTCCTCGTCGAGCCGGAGATCCCGCCCAACACCGGGAACGTGATCCGCCTGGCGGCCAATACCGGATGCGCCCTGCACCTGATTGAGCCCCTGGGGTTCTCGCTGGAAGACCGCCAATTGCGCCGCGCCGGGCTGGACTACCACGAGTACGCCCAGGTGCAGGTGCATGCCGGGTGGACGGCCTTCCTGCGCGACGCGCAGCCCGATGCGGCACGCATGTTTGCCATGACCACGCACGGCGCGCAGCCCGTGCACTCCACCTGCTTTCTGCCGGGCGACTGGCTGGTGTTCGGCGCGGAAACGCGCGGCCTGCCGCCGGAGCTGCGGGAGACCTTCCCGCCCGCACAACGCCTGCGATTGCCCATGGTGGCAGGCCAGCGCAGCCTGAACCTGTCCAACGCCGTGGCCGTGACGGTGTTCGAGGCCTGGCGCCAGAACAGCTTTGCGATGCCAGGGGGCGAGGTGCCCGTGGAGCCCGAGGGCACCATCATTAGCGGATTTGCCCAACTGGGCTGAGGTGGAAGGGGCCTGCGAAGCAGCCCTGCCGGATAGGCGCCGGCATCTGGCCGCCCGTGCCGTGCGCCCCGCCGGTCAGGCCCGCTGCTGCCCGCGCTGCACAGCCATGGCCTCATCAGCCACCCGCTGGGTGAGAAAGTCCAGGAACGCCCGGGTGCGTGCCGGCAGCATGCGGCCCGAGGGCAATGCGGCGTACACGGTGTAGCGCGAGAAGATCCACTCCGGCAGGATGTGCACCAGCTCGCCGCGGGCCAGGTGCTCCTCCGCCAGAAAACGCGAGGTGACGCCCACGCCCGCGCCATCCACGGCGGCACGCAGCAGCAGTTCCGTGCTCACCGACTGCAGCACGGCGGGCATGTCGATCTCTTGGGCCTCCCCGTCGCCGCGCAACGGCTGCAGGCGCAGCTTGCGCCCCGGCCCGCTCTGCGACCGGGCGGCCATGCCGGAATCGCGCAAGTGGTCGTGGTGGACGAGGTCCTGGGGCTCGCGCGGAATGCCGCGGCGCTCCAGGTACTGGGGCGAGGCCACCACGATCGCTTCGCCGTGCAGCAACGGGCGGGCCACGATGTTGGCGTCAAAGTCCTCGCCGGCCACCATGAGCGTCACGTCGAACTCATCCACACGGGCCGCAGCAAACGCATCGATGCTGATGTCCAGCATCAGCTTGGGAAAGCTCGCATGCCACAGCGCCACCATGGGCGCCAGGAAATTGGTGGCCAGCACTGGCGACGTGACGATGCGGATGGTGCCCTTCAGGTCGCGGGTGCTGGCGGCCGCAGCGGCTTCGGCATCGTCAATCTCGTGCAGGATGGCCCGCACGCGCTGCAGGTAGGCCTCCCCCGCGTCGGTCAGGGCGAGCTTGCGGGTGGTGCGCTGCAGCAGGCGGGTGCCCAGGTGCTGCTCCAGCTCGGCCACCATGCGCGTGACCACGGGCGGCGACATGTCCATGGCGCGGGCGGCGGCGGCAAAGCCGCCCTCCTCCACCACGCGCTCGAAGACTTTCATGGCTTGCAGACGGTCCATGGTTCAGACCTCCCACGCTGTGCAAACCGAACCGGAACCCAACGCGCAGCCAGACAGGACGCACGAAACTGGCGCGGCGCAGGCCAGCAGCCGCCGCGCAAGGGTCGCCCCGCCGCGCTGGCGGCGTCCCCCTGGAAGGGGGAAGGAGCGAAGCGACTCAGGGGGTATTAAGGTTCTGCGCCGAAGTTGCGCGCCAGCGATTCGGCCACGCACACGGGCTTGTCGCTGCCCTCGCGCTCCACCGTCACCAGCCAGGTCATCTGCATGCCGTCGGGCGCGATGGGCTCGGCCGCCTGCAGCGTGAGGCGCGCACGCAAGCGGCTGCCCACCGGCACCGGCGCCGTGAAGCGCACCTTGTTGAGCCCGTAATTCACCCCCATGCGCGCACCTTCGATGGTCAGTCCTTTCTCGAAGAACTGCGGAATCAGCGACAGCGTGAGGAACCCATGCGCAATGGGCGCGCCGAACGGCCCGGCCTTGGCGCGTTCCGGGTCCACATGGATCCACTGGTGGTCGCCCGTGGCATCGGCGAACAGGTTGACCTGCTCCTGCGTGATGGTGATCCAGTCGGTCACGGAGACTTCCTGGCCCACGCAGGCGCTGACTTCGGAATAGGAGTGGAAGATTTTCATCGCGCCAATGTAGCGCCGCAGCAGGGCGCGCCTTGTCTGGCACGGGACACCGCACGCCCATCCCGCTTCCCACGCCAGCAGCTGGCGCGACCCCGGCCAGTGGCGCCCTGGGTCTGGCTGCACCAGTCGACCGGTGGCGTGATTCAGGCGAGCACTTCAATCCAGCCATGGGCAGATCCCTTGCCACTGTTCCAGATCGCGCGCAACACGCGCCGGCGCCACATCGAACAGCGTGAGGCCGTGGGCGGCCAGGTGGATGTAGTTCTGCGTGTCGCGCAAATACCCCAGCACGGGGAAGCCCAGGGTGTCTACGAAGTGGTGCAACTGCTCGGCCGCCTTGGTGCGCGCATCCACCCGCATGCCGACGATGCCCACCGGCACCCCGGCCCCGTGGCGGTGTTCCGCCACCGTGTCCAGGAAGCTGCGCGTGGCAAAGATGTCGAACACGCTGGGCTGCAAGGGGACGATGATCTTGTCGGCCAGCTTGAGCACATCTTTCAGACGCCAGCCATGCAGGCCGGCCGGCGTGTCGAGCACGGCATGGGTGGTGCCGCGCGGCGGGCGGGCGATGAGGTCCGAGCTCGCGTCCCAGCTCCCGATCGGGCGCGCCGCCGCCGGGCGCAATCCCAGCCACAGGCGGGCCGACTGCTGCGGGTCGGTGTCGCCCAGGAGCACGGCATGCCCCTGGCTGGCGTAGTACCCCGCCACGTTGGTCGACAGCGTGGACTTGCCCACGCCGCCTTTCGGGTTGGCGACAACGATCACTGGCATGGCGACTTCCTCCTCACCGTTCTGATGAAAAACAGCCAAATCGCGCTCTAGCGCTTTATGGACAAGCGCCAGCAGCTATCAAAACAAGAGCAACCCTCTCCCTGGGTGGCGCATCACGCGTGCTGCCCGCCCCGCTTCACGAAGAACAGCCCGGCGCCCACCGCCATCAGCAGGCCGCCGAACACGCGGTTCTGCGTGCGCATGGCCCGTGCGCTGCGCATCAGGCTGCGCAACGCGCTGGCGCCGAAAGCGTAGCCGTGCATGACCACCACGTCCACCGTCACCGTGGTGGCTGCCATCACCAGCAGCTGGCTCCACAGGGGGCGCGTGTCGGTCATGAACTGGGGCAGCACGGCGACCATGAAGATGATGCCTTTGGGATTGGTGGCGTTGGTAAGAAAGCCCGTCAGGCAGCGCTTTTGCCACGGACCGGCCGGGGCGGCATCGTCGCCCTGCAGGGGCGAGGCCTCGCCCGCGCGCCACTGGCTGAAGCCGACATAGATCAGGTAGCAGGCCCCCAGCACCTTGACCACGCTGAACGCCACCTCGGACGCAAGCAGCAGCGAGCCCACGCCCGCCCCGGCAATCACCAGGACCAGCAACAGCCCCAGTTGCAGCCCGGCGATGGTGGCGGTGGTCTTGCGCACCCCGTACGAGAGCCCATGGCTCATGGAGAGCACAGCCCCGGACCCGGGGGAGATGGCAATAAGGCACGAGGCCGCAAAAAACGCAAGCCAGGTCTGCAAATCCATGAGATCACGCACAAAGCAAAGGGGGATCGCATCTTAGAACGTGTTTACGATCTTTTCGGGGCCGCGTTGGAATGCACTCGGGATGAGTGGATGCGACGGACACGCCGCCGAACGCAAGCCCCGCCCCTGCCGCCTGGCCGCCAGGGCCGGCGCAAGGCCACCACCACGGCATAAAACGGCCAGCGAGTGCCGTCACAACAGCGCAAAGCGCTATCAATAAGATAGCTATCGCCCACCCCGCACAAATCGCCGCCGACGGGCAAAATCGGCGCATCCCCCGCATCCGCACCAGCGGCCCCGTCACGCTCGCTCCCGCCCTCGCCTTTCGTCCATGGAACACGCACCCACCTGGCTCACCTACGGTTTTCTCTACCTCGCGGCTGCCGTGCTGGCCGTGCCCATCGCCAAGGCGCTGGGCCTGGGGGCCATCATCGGCTACCTGGCGGCGGGCATCGCGATCGGGCCTTGGGGGCTGGGCCTGGTCAGCAATGTGCAGGACATCCTGCACTTCGCGGAATTCGGCGTGGTGCTGATGCTCTTCCTGGTGGGCCTGGAGTTGCAGCCCAGCCGCCTGTGGGCACTGCGGCGGCCCATTTTCGGGATGGGCAGCGCGCAAGTGCTGGGCTGCGCCGCGGTGCTGTTCGGGTTGGGGGCGGTGGCGGGCCTGCCGTGGCGCACCAGCCTGGTGGGTGCGCTGGGCCTGGCCCTGTCGTCCACGGCGATTGCCTTGCAGTCGCTGAGCGAGCGCAATCTGCTGCGCACGCAAAGCGGGCAGGCCGGGTTCTCGATCCTGCTGTTCCAGGACGTGGCCGCCATTCCCATCCTGGCCCTGCTGCCGCTGCTGGGCGCCGCCGCGGGGGGCGCAGACAGCCCGCTGCACGCGCCGGGCGACCTGGCGCTGGAAGCCCTCAAGATCGTGGGCGTGGTCGGCGCCATCATCCTGGGCGGGCGGCTGCTGCTGCGGCCCGTGCTGCGCTGGATCGCCAAGAGCCGCACACCAGAGATCTTCACCGCCGCAGCGCTCTTGCTGGTGGTGGGCCTGGCCTACCTGATGGTGCTGGCCGGCCTGTCCATGGCGCTGGGCGCCTTTCTGGGCGGCGTGCTGCTGGCCGAGAGCGAATACCGCCGCGAGCTGGAGGCCGACATCGAGCCCTTCAAGGGCCTGCTGCTCGGGCTGTTCTTCATTGCCGTGGGCATGAGCATCGACTTTGGCGTGATCCTGCGCTCGCCCGGCGTCATGGCCGCGGTGCTGGCCGCGTTCCTGGCGGCCAAGGCACTGGTGATCTACCTGCTGGCCCGCCAGGTGGACATCCCCTACCAGGAGCGCCCGGTGTTCACCCTGCTGCTGGCGCAGGGCGGCGAGTTCGCCTTCGTGGTGTTCCAGGCAGCCGCGGGCGCGCAAGTGTTCTCGGCCGAAACGGCCTCGCTGCTGATCGGCGCGGTGGCGCTGTCCATGCTGCTCAGCCCCCTGCTGCTGGTGCTGCTGGACCGGGTGCTGCTGCGCCGCTACGCGCAGCTCAAGTCCGCGCCCCAGGCCGAAGAAATCTCCGAGCCGCAAGAGGCGCCCATCATCATCGCGGGCTTCGGCCGCTACGGGCAGATCGTCTCGCGCGTGCTGCTGGCCCAAGGCTTTCCCACCACCGTGCTAGACCACAGCGTGGAAATGCTGGAGGTGGCGCGCACCTTCGGCTACCGCGTGTTCTACGGCGATGCGACCCGGCTGGACCTGCTGCGCATCGCCGGGGCCGAGCACGCGCGCATCCTGGTCATCGCCGTGGACGACGCGGAGCAGTCGCTCAAGCTGGCCAAGCTGGCCCGCGAACATTTCCCCCACCTGCAGATCGTGGCCCGCGCGCGCGACGTCACGCACTGGAACAAGCTGCGCGACCTGGGCGTGACCCTGGTGCAGCGCGAGCTGTTCGAGTCCAGCCTGCAAAGCGCCCACACCGTGCTGGAGCTGATGGGCCTGCCCGCCGCCCAGGCCACCGCCATCACCCAGCGCTTTCGCACCCACAACATCGCGCTGGCCGACCGCATGTACCCCCACCACAAGGACCGCGCCAAGTTCATCGCCGTGGCGCGCGAAGGCCGCAACCAGTTTGCGGAGCAGATGGCCCGGGAGCGGCAGGAGAGCGCGGCGCTGAAGGCTGCCGGGCAGGAGTACCCGGGGTACGGAGGGGTGGGGGATGCGGGGGAAAGCGGCGAGCCCACCCAGAGCAAAGATTTGAACAAAAACAGGCCGTAGCGCTTATGTATCAATCGCTGGTAGCTATCAATTTTGATATCAAACCAGCGTTCGCCAAGGATGGATGGCGCGATTGCGCTTCGTCATTGAAGCCGCCGCCGTGCGGCACCAAGCCTCAATGCGCCTCCCACCATTGCTGAGCCTTCGCCCTGTCAAATGCGGGAAGAATCGCTTTTTTGATGGGGACGCCCGCCAGCGCGGGAAACTTGGCGCGGAAGGCGCGCTCATCGACCTCGAACTGGTCGGTGATGACAACATCAAAGGTTCCCCCGGAAGCGCCGGCAAGCGCTTGGTCTAGCAACGGAATCGACGGCCCTGCCTTGAATTCATTGCCCTGGCGCTCACGCACCGTTGCGGCGATGTGCCCAAGATAGAACACTCCGTTTGCGCTGACCTCCAAGTTGGAATGGATCGGCGTAAAGAACGCGGCATGGATGGGAAAAGAACTCGCAAAACTGGTGAGGCCTCGAAGTTCATATTGGCCGGGCTCCAGTTCAAGGCGCAGCAGGTAGCTGTTTCCGGACTCGACGGAACCGGTCTCCTCCTTGGCCTTCTCGTCCATTGTGAAATTGAGGCGATCTGCCGCTTCTTTCGCCCCGGGCTTTTCGACGTGAACCACGCGGAGTTGCGGCTGGTAGCTGGCCCGGTAGGTGTTCTTGATGGTCGCGGTGAGGAGAAAGACGGGCTTGCTCTTTTCCGTCAGTCGCGCGGCATCGTCCTGAAACGCCATGTTTGTCCGGGTCGCACATCCGGTGAGTGCAAAAGCGAACGTGAGAATTCAAAGCAGCAGGAATCGATTTTTCATGGTTTGTTTTGTCAGCGTGGGGACTTCCCGCCCAAAGCCAGGCGTGGAGCTGGCAGTCGGCAGCGAGGAAAGCTTACCTGTGCGATGACCCAAGCGGCTGAGCGCACAACATTGTTTGCAGTGGCGCGGCCATCGGAGCGCCGGGCCTGTGGACCAACGGGCGCGAGCCGGCACATGGCGATACCGATGCGTTCGAGCATTGCGGGTGCTTGCCTCCTTCACAATCAATAATAATTCTCATTACAATCCCAACCTCTGCCAGCCAGCGTCCCGAGGGTCACGCGAGCCAGCGCCCCAGCGTTCGTCCGCCTTTCTCTTCATCGGGACCTCCATGTCTTCTCAGCCCTCGCGTGCGGTGTCGCCGCGTTCTTCGTCCGCCTGTCTTCGTTCGCCCTCGCGCCCGTCTGCCCGCCAAACGGCCCTCTTCGCCCTGACACCACTGGCCCTGTGCCTCGCCCAGGCCACCCTGGCGCAGCAAGCCGGCACACCCAGCGCCGACGCCGCAGCGACCGCCCCGCAGCTCCAAGAAGTCCGCATCAACGCCAGCACCGAAAAGGACATGGGCTTTGCCCCGGTGGAGGCCCAGACCGCCGGCAAGGCGCCCATGCGCCGGCTGGAGACCCCGCAATCCGTCAGCGTGGTCACGCGCGAGCAGATGGAGTCGCGGCAGATCACCAACGTGCAGCAGGCGCTGCAGACCGTGGCGGGGGTGAGCCCCGTCAACTTCGGCCGGCGGGGGTTTGACGACCTGAACATCCGGGGCTTTCGCTCCACCGAGTCGATCCTGGTCGATGGCCTGGTGCAAAGCCCGGGCATGTGGGCCAAGCTGCAGCCGTATGGGTACGAGCGGTTTGAGGTGCTCAAGGGTTCGGCCTCCGTGCTCTATGGGCAAGTGCAGCCGGGCGGCATCGTCAACGCGGTGAGCAAGCGGCCCAAGAAGGAAGCGCTGAGCGAAGTGGGCGTGGAGGTGGGCAGCTTTGGCCAGCGCACGCTGCAAGCCGACATCAACCGGCCGCTGTCCGAATCGGGCAAGACGGCGCTGCGCATCAACGCGCAGGTGTCCAACGCCGACGACCCTACGCAATTCGTCTACCGCAAGGACCGGTGGTTTGCTCCGTCGCTGTCCATCGACCTGGGCGCGCAGACCGACCTGGTGCTGTTTGCCACCTACAGCCAGAGCGAGTGGATGCGCCAGCAGGGCATCACGCCGTATGGCACGCTGCTGCCCAACCGCAACGGCACGCTGCCGCGCACCCTGTTCACGGGCGACCCGAGCTTTGGCGTGTACGACGTGGAGAGCACCACGGTGGGCTATGCGCTGGAGCACCGGCTGTCGGATGCGATGACCTTCCGCCAGAACGTGCGCTACGAGACCGAGAAGGGCACGGGCAACTTTGTTTCCAACCAGGCGCTGCAGGCCAACCAGCGGCTGCAGAACCGCCAGGCCTCGCGCCAATATATGGACTACGACCTGCTGGCCACCGACACCTCGCTGCTGTCGCGCTTCGAGGCATTGGGCGTGCGCCACCAGCTGGTGACGGGGCTGGACGCCCGCACCGGCACCAGCCTGCTGGCCAGCCGCACCTGCCGCATCGGCGCGCTGGACCTGTTTGCGCCCGTGTACGGCATGCAGGCCACCTGCCCGGAGGCGCTGACCAGCGACGCACCGTCCAAGCTCACCGTGCTGGGCCTGTATGCGCAGGACCAGATCAAGTTCGGCCAGGGCTGGACGGCCCTGGTGGGCCTGCGCCGCGACTGGTCCACCAACGACACCCACAACCGCGTGGCCAATACGCAGACCCGCCAGAAGGACAACGCCACCACGCTGTCGGCCGGGCTGGTGTACGAGTTCAAGCCCGGCTGGGCCGCGTATGGCAGCTATGGCGAGTCCTTCCTGCCCCAGTCGGGCCTGACGTTTGCGGGATCGCCCTTTGTGCCCGAAACCGGCAAGCAGTGGGAAGCCGGCGTGAAGTACGAGTCGCCGGGCGGCCAGATCACCGGCGCGCTCGCCGTCTTCGACCTGGTGCGCCGGAACGTGACCACGGCCGACCCGGTGAACACGGGCTTCAGCGTGCAGACCGGCGAGCAGCGCGCCCGCGGGCTGGAGGTGGAGCTGGGCGCCGACCTGAAGAACGGCTGGAAGCTGACCAGCGCCTACACCTACACGCAGACCCAGGTGACGCGCGACACCAATGCCGCCCTCGTGGGCCTGCCGCTGAACCTCACGCCGCGCCATACGCTCACGGCCTGGGCCACGTACAAGCTGCCGCAATACCAGCGCGTGACGCTGGGGGTGGGCGGGCGGTATGTGAGCGAGCAGATCGGCTCGTACCCGTTCACGCTGCCGTCGTATGTGGTGGCCGACGCGTCCATCACCTACCTGGGCGAGAACTACCGCCTGACGGCCGGCGTGAAGAACGTGTTCAACAAGGCGTACTACGACGGCGCGATCAATGCGAATGTGGTCTCGCCCGCGCTGCCGCGCAACTTCAGCCTGGGGCTGACGTACTTCTTCTGACCGCCGTGTTGACCGCTCGCGTTTCCCCACCGCCGTTCACCCTGCGCTTGTCGAAGGGCTTCACGCAGCGCGCCCTGGCTTCGACAGGCTCAGCCCGAACGGTTGGGGAATGAACCCACACCCATAGCCGCCACCATGACCAGCCAGCGCACGCTCCAACGCCTGTTCACCCTGCACTCCTGGGCGGGCATCGTCACGGGGTTGTTGCTGTTCATTGTGTGCTTCTCGGGCGCAGTGGTGGTGTTCAAGAACGAGATCGACCTGTGGGCCAACCCGTCGCTGGCCCGGCTGCCGCGCTCCGACAAACCTGCCCCGCTCGACGCAGTGCTGACCCAGTTGCACGCGCGCTACCCGGGCGCGACGGTCGAGACGATTGCGCTGCCCGACGCCATCAACCCCAGCTATTTCGCCTTTGTGCGCGAGCGCGGCGCGCCGGCCGGCACGCGCACCAAGGTGGCCCTGCGCTCGGACACCGGCGCGGTGGTGGGGCCGGTGGACAGCCAGCTGGGCCAGTACCTGCGCATGCTGCACGTGTTCCTGTTTTTCGGGCCGCGCTGGATCGTGGGGTTCCTGGGCGCGGCCATGCTGGTGCTGATTGCCACGGGCATCGTCATCCACCGCAAGATTCTGGCGGAGCTGTTCACGCTGCGCTGGGGCCGCAGCTTTCGCCTGGTGATGTCGGACCTGCACAAGTCCGCGGGCATCTGGGGGCTGGGCTTTCACCTGCTGATCGCGGCCACGGGCGCGTGGATGGGGCTGGCGCCACTGTTCGAGCAGGGCTACCACTACCTCGCCTCCCCCGCCGCCATGGCAGTCCCCAAGCCCGCGCGCCAGGCCGAGGGCGGCGAGCGCGCCGCGCCCATGCAGTCGCTGGACGCGCTGTACGCCACCGCGCAGCGGGCCGTGCCGGGGCTGGAGGCGCGGTACGTGTCCCTGCGCCGCTGGGGCACCAGCGCGGCCGAGGCGGGCTTCACCGGCAACCTGCAGGGCCACCTGGCCAGCACGGCGCGGGTGGACATCAACGCCGCCACCGGCGTGCCGAAGAAGGTGCACGACCCGCGCACGGCGGGCTTCTGGTCGCTGGTCAACGGGCTCATGGAGCCGCTGCACTTTGGCGACTTCGGCGGGCTGGCGCTGAAGTGGCTGTATTTCTTCCTGGGCATGACCCCGGCGTTCCTGTCGATCTCGGGCACGCTGATCTGGCTGGATGCGCGGCAGCAGCGCCTGCGCGAAGCGGGCGCTGCACCGCCGGGCACCGAGGGCGTGGCCGCCGCGGGCTGATCCGCGCATCCCTTCCTTGTTTCTCCTTTTTTTGCCGCTGCTCCAACAGGCCCCCATGCACCGCTTCTTCCTTGCCCTGCACGCCACTATTCCTGCCGCGCTGGCCGTGGCCGTGCTCGTGCACTTTTGGGCGCCGCCGGGCCTGCCCTCGCTGGCGCAGCGGCCGGTGTGGGCGGTGTGGGTGCTGATCGGCGTGTGGCTGCTGCTGTCCGCAGCGGCGGCGCGGGCGCTGCGCGCGCTGGCGCTGTGGCGCGTGGCGCTGGCGGGCGCCGGGGCCTTGCTGGGCATTGCCGCACTGGCCGGGCTGGCGCTGGGCAGTGCGCTGGCGCCCGCCATGGCGGCAGGCCTGGGCGCCGTGGGGCTGGCCTGTGCGGGGCTGGCGGTGTACATCGGGCCGCAGCGGGTGCACGCGCCCCGGCGCAGGCCAGTGCCGGCGCCGCAGCGCTCCCCCCTGCTGGCGCGGCCGGGGCGCCGCTGGGCGCGCCAGGCAGCGCACCTGCCGTTCTGGCTGTGCGGCGCGCTGGCGGTGGAGTCGTTCCGCCTGGCCCACATCGTGGCCACAGCGCCAGCGCGCCCCTCGGGCATGCTGGGCCTGCTGCTGGCCTTTTTTGTGGCCCTGCCCGCAGCCACCGTGCGCCCCTGGGCGCCCCGCGCCGCTGCCGCGCTGTGGCTGCTGGCCGCGCTGGCCTATGGCGGCCTGGCGGCCAAGGCCGGGCTGTGGCAGTGGGCCGCAGCGTCCGCGCTGTGCGCGCTGGCGGCTGCGGGCCCCCGGCTGTGGTGGAAGCTGCGCGCACGCCGGGCGCTGCGCAGCCAACGCCCCGCCGCCCGCCAGCCCCAGTCCGCGGGGGCCGCATGACCGAAGAGCTCATCGGTGCCAGCGCCGCGCTGGCGTCGCTGCTGGCCCTGGCCCAGGGCGCCCAGGCCATGTCCACGCGCGCCTGGGGCGACGGCGTGCGCGGGGCGGCGCGCGTGCGTGCGGGCGCCGTGGCACTGGCCACGCTGGTGCTGCAAACGGCCACGGCCGCGACCGCAGCGGGGCCGGCCGCGGGAGTGGCGCTGGTGCTGGCAGCGTGGATGGCGCTGGGCTGGCTGCTGGTGCTGGGCATGAACCAGTGGCCGGCGGCGGCGCGGCGCTGGGCGGTGCGGCTGGGGGTGCTGGGATGTGCGGGGTGCGCGGTGGCGCTGGGCTCTTTCGGGTGGCGCCTTATGGGCTGACCCACCCAGGATTTGAAAGAAATTGGCCTCCAGCGCTTTACCAGCAAGCGCTAACAGCTATTATTTTAGTAGCAATCATTTGGCGCGGCACAATCCCGGGCATGGATCCGTCGCTGCTCAACGCCCCCTGGGTCAACACCCTTCGCTTCATTCTGGAAGTGGCCGCCACGGTGGCCTTCGCGCTGTCGGGCGTGATGGCCGCAGCGCGCAAGCGGCTGGATGCCGTGGGCGTGTGCGTGGTGGCCTTCGTGGCTGCGTTTGGCGGCGGCACGCTGCGCGACCTGCTGCTGGACCAGCGGCCTTTCTTCTGGATCCGCCACACCGAATTCGTCTGGGGCATCCTGGCGCTGTGCGTGGGCGCCATGCTGTTCATGCGCCAGCGGCACTTTCTGCCCACCGAGCGCGCCATGCTGCTGCCCGACGCCATCGGCCTGGGCCTGTTTGCCGCCGTGGGCGTGGACATCGCCCACGCCATCGGCATGGCGCCCATCATCAGCGTGATGATGGGCGTGACCACCGGCGTGTTTGGCGGCGTGCTGCGCGATGTGCTGTGCAACGAGGTGCCCCAGGCCTTCAGCGACCACCGGCCGTATGCCCTGTGTGCGTTTGCCGGCGGCTGGGCCGATGTGGCGCTGCGCCAACTGCACGCGCCCGACTGGGCGCCGCTGGCGGCCTGCGTGCTGCTCACCGCCGGTCTGCGCGGGCTGGCGCTGTGGCGCAACTGGGAACTGCCGGCCTGGCGGGTGTGACCCGCAGGGGTTTGCCCCTGCCGCCACGCGCCGCTGCCGCGCCTGTGACAGCATCGGGTGCCAGAGGCCCGCACACTGGGCCCATCCGATCACAGGAGACCCGCCCGATGACCACGGTTCCGCCCCCGCCCGCCACCCTGGCCCCCACCGCGCTGATCGACAGCGACGCACCCGCCGTGCAGGCCTTTGCCGCCGAACACGCGCGCGGCGCCACCGACCGCGAACGCGCCGTAGCCCTGTACCTGGCCGTGCGCGACGGCTTTCGCTACGACCCCTACCGCATTGATCTCTCACCCCGCGGCATGGCGGCCAGCAGCGTGCTGGCCAACGGCTACGGCTGGTGCGTGCCCAAGGCCGCCCTGCTCACCGCCGCGTGCCGCGCGGCGGGCATTCCTGCCCGCATGGGCTTTGCCGACGTGCGCAACCACCTCAGCACCGAGCGCATGCGCGAGACCATGAAGACCGACCTCTTCATCTGGCACGGCTATGCCGACCTCTGGCTCGACGGCGCCTGGCGCAAGGCCACGCCCGCCTTCAACATCGAACTGTGCGAGCGCTTTGGCCTGCTGCCGCTCACGTTCGACGGCGAGCACGACTCCATCTACCACCCGTTCGACAAGAGCGGCCAGCGCCACATGGAATACGTGCGCCAGCGCGGCGCCTTCGACGACCTGCCGCTGGCGCAGATCGTGGCGGACTTCCAGGCGGTGTACGGCGGCTGGCTGGACACGGGCACCACCACCAGCGCGCTGCACAGTGCCAGCTTCGACGCAGACGTGGCACGCGAGGCCGTGCAGTGACCGGCGCGGAGACCCACGCCGCCGCGCCGGGCGGGGCGCCCGCAGTCCCCGCGGGTTTTGAACGGCTGACTCTGGGCGGGCCGTTCATCCAGAACAACGGCCCGCTGTACGTACGGCGCGAGGGCAGCGCCGTGCAGTTCGGCTTTCGCGTGGAGCAACGCCATGTGAACACCCTGGGCAACCTGCACGGCGGCATGATGGCCACGTTCTGCGACATGCTGCTGCCGCTGTCGGTGCACTACAAGACCACGGAGCTGGCGGGCCGCTTCCTTCCCACCGTCAGCCTGCAAGTCGACTACCTGGCCCCCGCGCACGTGGGCATGTGGGTGCAGGGCGAGGCCGCGCCCTTGCGCATCACGCGATCGCTGGTGTTTGCCCAAGGCCTGGTCACCGCCGACGGCGAGGCCTGCGCGCGGGTGAGCGGGGTGTTCAAGATCGGGCCGGCGACGCCGCCCGGCGCCGGGGACTGACCGCTGCAGGCGCGGGCTGCTCGGGCGGCAAGGCCAGCGCCGCCACCACATGCTCCACGAACCGCGCCAGCTTGGGCAGCTGCCGCCGGTCGGGCGCATAGACCAGGTGCACGGGGCGCGGCACGGGCAGGCAGTGCTGCATCACCGGCACCAGCGCCCCCGTGGCCAGGGCGTCGGCCAGCAGCACCTCGGGCTGCATGACCAGGCCCAGCCTCTGCAGCGCCGCCTGGCGCAGGCCTTCGCCCTGGTTGCAGATGAAGCGTGCGTTTTCGGGCCAGAAGAACTCCGCGCCCCCGTCGTGCAGCGTCCATTCCACCCGGCGCTGCCACACCGAATGGCTCAGGCACTGATGGTGCGCCAGGTCGGCCGCGCTGCGGGGCGTTCCGTGGCGGCGCAGGTAGTCCGGGGACGCCGCGATCACCATGCCATACGGCCGCAGGGGCCGCGCCACCAGGCCTTCATCGGCCACCCGACCGATGCGCACGGCCGCGTCGAACCCCTCGCCCACCACGTCCACCACGCTGTCCGAGAGGTGCAGGTCCACGCGCACCTGCGGATGGCGCTGGAGGAAATCCGCCACCAGCGGCGCGATGACGTGGCTGCCCAGGGTGAAGGGCGCGCTCACGCGCAGCAGGCCCTGCGGCACGGCGCGGCTGCGCTCCACGGCGGACTCAGCCCACCGCACCTGCTCCAGCACGCGCTTGCTGTCTTCGTAGAACGCGGCGCCCACCTCGGTCAGGCTGCTGCGGCGCGTGCTGCGCTGCAGCAGGCGGGCGCCCAGGTGCGCCTCCAGCTGCTGAATGTGCTTGCCCACCATGACCGCCGAGATACCCAGCTGGCGCGCGGCGGCCGCAAAGCTGCCGGCCTCCACCACGGCCACCATCACTTCCATGTTGCGCAGCTTGTCCATGGCGGGGGCCCCTATTCCTAATCATTGGTTAGCAGTGGAAGAACCGCACTGTACTTTATGCGCCGCGTGATTCGCAAAACAATGGCGGCCTGTCTGACCTCTTCCTCCACCACGCAAAGGAAACATCCATGTCCAAGATTCTTCTCATCGGCGCCAGCGGCACCCTGGGCCAAGCCGTGCAGGCCAACCTGGGCGCGCGCCACGACGTGATCACCGCAGGCCGCCGCAGCGGCACGCACCGTGCAGACTTCGCCCAGCCGGGCGCCCTGGCCGCCCTGTTTGCCGCAGTGGGCAAGGTAGACGCGATCGTGAGCACTGCCGGCAACGTGCACTTCGGCCCCCTCGCGGGCATGACCCCCGAGCAGTTCAACCTGGGCCTGCAGGACAAGCTGCTCGGGCAAGTGCAGCTGGCACTGCTGGGCCAGCAGTACCTCAACGACGGGGGCTCCATCACCCTCACCTCGGGCATTCTTGCGGTGGAGCCCATCCCCAACGGCGCCAGCGCCTCCACGGTGAACGCGGCGATTGAGGGCTTTGTGATGGCCGCCGCCATCGAGCTGCCGCGCGGCCTGCGCATCAACGCCGTCAGCCCCACCATCGTCACGGAGTCGGCGGCGGCCTATGGCCCGTTCTTCCCCGGCTTCGAGTCCGTGCCCGCCGAGCGCGTGGCGCGGGCCTACCAGCGCAGCGTGGAAGGCGCGCAGACCGGGCGCGTGTACCGCGTGCAGTGAGCACGGAACCCTCCGTTGCAATGAAAACAGCTGCGACCGCTTGTCGCGCAAACGGTCGCAGCCGTCCGTGGGGGGCTGTCGTCAATGCCGGCGCAGATCAGTCCAGACTCGCGCCCGACTCCTTGACCACCTTGCCCCACTTGACGGATTCCGCCTGGATAAAAGCAGCAAACTGCTCGGGCGTTTCGCCATAGGTCTCGGCGCCCTGCTCGTTGATCTTTTTCTTCACGTCCGGCTGGTTCAGCACCTTCACGATGGCCTTGTTCAGCTGGGCCACCACGGGCGCTGGCGTGCCGGCCGGGGCAAACATGCCGAACCACGACGTGGCCTCGTACCCGGGCACGCCCGCTTCGGCGATGGTGGGCACGTTGGGCAGCTCGGGCGAGCGCTTGGCCGTGGTCACCGCAATCGGCACCAGCTTGCCGCTGCGCACGTGTTGAATGGCCGAGGGCATGTTGTCGAACATGATGGCGATCTGGTTGCCCAGCAGGTCCGTCACGGCGGGGGCGCTGCCTTTGTATGGCACATGCACCATGTCCACCTTGGCCAGGCTCTTGAACAGCTCGCCCGACAGGTGGATGGAGCTGCCGTTGCCCGACGAGCCGAAGTTCACCTTGCCCGGGTTGGCCTTGGCGTAGGCGATCAGTTCCTTCACCGTCTTGAACGGCTGGGCCGGGTTGGCCACCAGCAGGTTGGGCACGTTGGCCACGCGCGTGAGCGGCGCAAAGTCCTTCACGGGGTCGAACGGCATCTTCTTGTACAGGCTGGCGTTGATGGCGTGCGTGCCCACCGTGCCCATGAACAGCGTGTAGCCGTCTGCCGGGGACTTGGCTGCCAGGGCGCCGCCGATGTTGCCGCCTGCGCCCGCGCGGTTGTCCACGATGACGGACTGGCCCAGCTCGGTGGTCAGCGCCTGGCCGATGATGCGGGCCAGGATGTCGGTGGTGCCACCGGCGGCAAAGGGCACGATGATGGTGACGGGCTTGGTGGGATAGGCCTGTGCCAATGCGGCGCTGCTGCCCAGCAGGCCAGCACCCGCGATGGCGGCGATGCCAGCGCATGCGGCGGCCGACAGCGCGAAGCGGCGGGTGGCGTGGAGGGAATGGGTCATGGTTTGTCTCCTTCAATAAGGTGGATGAAATACTTCAGCGCCGCAGGTGCCGAGCCGGCCGCGCCATGGCCTCAACCGGGTGCGGATGCCCCCCGGGCGAGAGTCGTTGGTTCACCCCTTTGGGGGTGACGTGGGAATCAGGTCAGGCTGTCAAACAGGCGCCACCCCCAGCGTGGTGCCGCCGCACACGTACAACACCTGGCCCGTCACAAAGCCGTTGTCGGGCGCAAGAAAGAACAGCGCCGCGCGCGCCACGTCCTCCGGTGTGCCCATGCGGCCCACGGCGATGCTGTTCAGGATGCGCTGCGTCTGCGGCGCGCCGTCGGGGTTGCTCTGGCGGAACAGTTCCGTGGCAATCGGCCCGGGGCCAATGGCGTTGACGGTGATGCCGTCACGCCCCAGCTCCATGGCCAGCGTGCGCGTCATGCCGATCAGGCCCGCCTTGGTGGCCGAGTAGACGATGCGCTCGCCCTTGCCCAAGGCGGCGCGCGACGACATGTTGACGATGCGGCCCTGGCCGCTGGCGCGCAGGGTGGGCAAAAAGGCCTGCACCAACAGCATGGGCGCGCGCAGGTGCAGGCCCACCACGTCATCCAGCTGCGCAGTGGTGGCGGTGTCGATGGTGCCGGGGCGCGTGGCGCCCGCGTTGTTCACCAGCGCCGTGACGTGGTGCCGGGCCGCAATCTCGGCGGCGCGCTCGCGGGTCGATGCTTCGTCGGTGAGGTCGCCTTGGTAGGAGGTGAGCAGCGGGTGGCTCCACGTGGGCAGCACGTAGTCCAGGTTGACCACGGCGCGGCCCTGGGCCAGCAGCGCCTCGGCAATGGCCTTGCCAATACCGTTGCTGGCGCCGGTGACGACGGTGACGGGTGTGCGTGGGTCCGCCATGCTCACACGCGCTCCAGGATCACGGCAATGCCCTGGCCCACGCCGATGCACATGGTGCACAGCGCGTATTGGCCCGCGTGTTCGTGGAGGCGGTTGACGGCGGTGGTGACCAGCCGCGCGCCACTGGCGCCCAGCGGGTGGCCCAGCGCAATGGCGCCGCCCCACGCGTTGACGCGCGCGTCGTCGTCCTGGATACCCAGCGCGCGCAGCACGGCCAGGCCCTGCGCGGCAAAGGCTTCGTTCAGCTCGATCACGTCCAGGTGGTCGATGGTCAGGCCCGTCTGCGCCAGCACCTTCTGCGTGGCGGGCGTGGGGCCAAAGCCCATGATGCGCGGCGCCACCCCGGCCACGGCCATGCCCACCACGCGGGCGCGGGGCTTGAGGCCGTACTTGGCGGCGTTGGCTTCATCGGCCAGCAGCAGGGCGCAGGCGCCGTCGTTCACGCCGCTGGCGTTGCCCGCCGTCACGGTGCCATCGGGCCGCACCACGCCCTTGAGCTTGGCCAGCGCTTCCAGGCTGGTCTCGCGCGGGTGCTCGTCCTGGCTGACGATGAGGGCGTCGCCCTTCTTCTGCGGGATGCGCACGGGCACGATCTCGCGCGCCAGGTGGCCGGCCTGGATGGCTGCCACGGCGTTGAGCTGGCTGCGCAGGGCCATGCGGTCTTGCGCTTCGCGCTCGATGCCAAAGTCGGTCGCGACGTTCTCGGCGGTTTCGGGCATGGAATCGACGCCGTACTTTTCCTTCATCAGCTTGTTGACGAAGCGCCAGCCAATCGTCGTGTCATACACCGCGTTGTTGCGGCTGAAGGCCGACTCGGCCTTGGGCATGACGAAGGGGGCGCGGCTCATGCTTTCCACGCCGCCCGCGATCATCAGGCCGGCCTCGCCCGCCTTGATGGCCCGCGCTGCGGTGCCCACGGCGTCGAGCCCCGAGCCGCACAGGCGGTTGATGGTGGCGCCGGGCACCTCCACGGGCAGGCCCGCCAGCAGGCTGGCCATGTGGGCCACGTTGCGGTTGTCCTCGCCAGCCTGGTTGGCGCAGCCGTAGAGCACGTCGGTCACCGCCGCCCAGTCCACGCCGGGGTTGCGGTCCATCAGGGCCTGGATGGGGATGGCGCCCAGGTCGTCGGTGCGCACGCTGCTCAATGCGCCGCCGTAGCGGCCGAAGGGGGTGCGGATGGCGTCGCAGATAAAGGCTTGGCGTTGGGGGCTCATGGTGTTGTCTCCTCGGTTCTTGGGGGATTCGTCAGGCGGCGGGGCGGATGGGCAGGCCCACCAGCCGCTCCAGCGCGGCCAGCGACAGGCCGGGCACGGTGTCGATGAGCTGCAGCCCGGCGGTCGTGCAGGCCAGTGTGCACAGATCGGTGTAGATGCGCTTCACGCACGCGACACCGGTCAGGGGATACGTGCAGCGCTCGACAACCTTGCTCGCGCCCTGCTTGGTGAGCAGGTCCATCATCACCCAGGTCTGCTTAGCGCCGATGGCCAGGTCCATGGCGCCACCCACGGCCGGGATGGCGCCGCGCTCGCCCGTGCTCCAGTTGGCCAGGTCGCCCGTGGCCGACACCTGGAAGGCGCCCAGCACGCAGATGTCCAGGTGGCCGCCGCGCATCATGGCGAAGCTGTCGGCGTGGTGGAAGTACGCGCCGCCGGGCAGCAGCGTCACGGGCTGCTTGCCGGCGTTGATGAGGTCGTAGTCCTCCCGCCCCGCCGCCGGCGCGGGCCCCATGCCCAGGATGCCGTTCTCGCTTTGCAGGATGACCTCGCGCCCCGCGGGAATGTGGTTGGCCACCAGCGTGGGCTGGCCGATGCCCAGGTTGACGTAGGCGCCGTCGTGGATGTCTTGCGCCACGCGCTTTGCCAACTCGTCTTTGCTGCGTTTTTGATAGCTGTTCACGCTTGTCCCTTCTGCGCTAGAGGTCGATTTCATTCAAAACCTCACGCAGATTGCTTGAAGCCGCCCGCCTGCGTGGCCGTGCGCTCGATCTTCACGACGTGGGTCACGTAGATGCCGGGGGTGACGATGGCCTCGGGGTCCAGGGCGCCCAGCTCCACCACCTCATGCACGGTGGCGATGGTGGTCTTGGCGGCGGTGGCCATGACGGGGCCGAAGTTGCGCGCCGACATGCTGTAGGTGAGGTTGCCCCAGCGGTCGCCCTGCTCGGCCTTGATCAGCGCCACGTCGCCATGGATGGGGTATTCGAGCACGTAGTGTTTGCCATTGATCTCGCGCGTTTCCTTCCCGGCTGCGAGTTCGGTGCCATAGGCCGTGGGGCAGAAGAACGCGCCGATGCCGGCCCCCGCTGCGCGCAGGCGCTCGGCCAGGTTGCCCTGGGGCACCAATTCCAGCTCCAGCTTGCCGCTGCGGTACAGCCCGTCGAACACATGGCTATCCACCTGGCGCGGAAAGCTGCAGATGATCTTGCGCACGCGGCCGGTCTGCAGCAGCGCGGCCAGGCCCTGGTCGCCGTTGCCGGCGTTGTTGTTCACCACCGTGAGGTCGCGGGCACCCTGCGCGATCAGGCCGTCGATCAGCTCGCCGGGAATGCCCGCCGTGCCGAACCCGCCAATCAACACCGTGGCACCATCCTGCACCCCCTGAAGGGCCTGGGCCACCGAGTCCGCCAGTTTGTTGATCATTGCAACGCTTTCTTGGTTACTCTGTTGTCTCTTTCGTATTTGTTCGCATATAGAACAAATGTTCGCTAAAAGAATTATAGTTGGCACACGTATGAATTCCCAAATGCCCGAAGGCAAAGACCCTGCCGCGCGAACGACGGACCCGAAACCCAGCGACAGCTATGTGCAGTCGTTCGCGCGCGGGCTGGAGGTCATCCGTTCGTTCAGCGCGGCCACGCCCGAGCAGACGCTGAGCGAGGTGGCGGCCCGCACCGGCCTGACCCGCGCCGGCGCGCGCCGCATCCTGCTCACGCTGCAGACGCTGGGCTATGTGGAGACGGACGGCAAACTGTTCCGGCTGAGCCCGCGCATCCTGGATCTGGGCTTTGCGTACCTGTCCTCGCTGCCGATCTGGAACCTGGCCGAGCCGGTGATGGAAGACTTGGTGGAGGCGGTGCGCGAGTCGTCCTCTGCCGCCGTGCTGGACGGCCTGGACATCGTCTACGTGCTGCGCGTGCCCACGCACAAGATCATGCGCACCACCCTGGGCGTGGGTTCGCGCCTGCCCGCGCTGTGGACGTCCATGGGGCGGGTGCTGCTCGCGGCCTTGCCCGACGACACGCTGCAGGCGCGGCTGGCCTCCGTGCCGCTGGCGCGCCACACCGAGCACACCACCAGCGATCGGGACGGGCTGCTGGAGCGCATCCGCGCCGTGCGCACCCAGGGCTGGTGCCTGGTGAACCAGGAGCTGGAGGAAGGTCTGATCTCGATCGCCGCACCGCTCACGGACCGCAGCGGCCGCACGGTGGCGGCCCTGAACATCAGCGGCCAGGCCAACCGCACCAGCGAGGCCCACATGCGCGAGCACATGCTGCCGGAGCTCCTGCGCGCCGCCGCGGCCATTTCACACCGGATGGGGGCGCCGCTGCGCTAGCTGAGGCCGGTGAAAAGCTGGACGCCCCTACGGTCAGCGCCGGCGAAACCCCAGCACCAACGCGGCACCGCCGAGCACCATCGCGCCCAGGCTCGCCCACTGCGGGATCACGAAGGCGTCCTGCTGCTCCTGCACCATCCATTGCACCGGCGACAGCGCTGCCGGGGCCGGCTCGCGCGCATACGGGCTGCCACCGGCCCAGAACGCAGCCAGGCCCAGCAGCAGCAACAGGACACCGACGATACGCATTGCATTCATGGCAAATATCTCCCTGCACCGGGGACTGGACTGGTGAATAGTGCACAGCGGCCCCCGCCCTCATCTCTGCGCTCCGCCAATGTAGGTGGCCGCAAGGCCGCGGCGCGTAGGACGCCGCCGCGGCGTGCAGCACCCCGGGCCGGTGCGCCGGTGTCCCCGCCCACCCGGAGCGAAGAGTGCCCGTGCTACGCTCGGCCCATGTTCAGCCCCTCCCAAGCCGACGTGCGCCGTTTTCTGTGCGGCGTGCACAGCAAGACCCAGGCCGGCGCTCCCATGGAAGCCATCGAGACGCTGGCCAGTCTGTGGATTGCCGAGCACCCCGAGTACCACGCCGACCTCTCGGACGCCGATGCCGCCGTGGCGCGCAACTACGACGAAACGCCCGGCCAGACCAACCCGTTCCTGCACCTGTCGATGCACCTGTCCATCAGCGAGCAATGCAGCATCGACCAGCCCCGCGGCATTCGCCAGGCGGTGGAGCTGCTGACGGCGCGCCTGGATTCGCTGCACGACGCCCACCATGCCGCCATGGAATGCCTGGGAGAGATGCTCTGGGAGAGCCAGCGCGCAGGCCGCCCCCCCGACGGCGACGCCTACATCGCCTGCGTGCAGCGGCGCGCCACGCGGGACTGACCCGCAGGCGCCGCGCGCCCCCTCACAGCAGCTGGAACGCCAGCACCGCCACCAGCGTGGGCGGCAGCGCACCCAGCAGCAACCCCAGAGGATGGATGGCCTGGTCGGCGAACTTCTCCTTCAGAATGGCTGCGCCCGCGGGGTTGGGCGCATTGGCGATCACCGTCAGGCCGCCGCCCGTCACCGCGCCAGCCACCAGCGCCACCTTGAATTCGTGGCTCAGCCCCTCCACCAAGGAACCCAGGTAGGTCAGCGCCGCGTTGTCGGTAAAGGCCGTCAGCGCCGCCGCGCCGAAGAACACGGCGTTGGCATCCATCTTCATCAGCACCGGCTGCAACCACCACTGCTGCAAACCGCCCAGCACCACCAGCCCGGCCAGAAAGAAAGCCACCAGCAGGGCCTCCCGCAGGATCAGCGGGTTCTGGTAGCGCTGGTAGGCATGGGTAAAGCCCATGAAGAACAGGAACAGCCCCAGGAACACCGGCGGGTGGTGCGCAAAGAGCACCACCAGCGTCAGGAACACCAGGTGCACGGCGATCACTGACAACGGCACGGGCAACTCGTCGGCTACGATCTTGCGCCCCATGTGCCCGACCTGGTGGCGGAACAGCAGCGTGGCCACCCCGGCGTTGACCCCCACGGCCACAGCGGCCTTCCAGCCGAAGTGGGACACCATGAACCACAGGTCCCAGCCCCATTGGCCGGCCACCATCAGCACCGGCGGGGCTGCAAACGGCGTGAGCGTGCCGCCGATGGAAATGTTCACGAACAGCACGCCAATGGTGGAGTACTTGAGCTTGCTCGACAGCGGCTGCGAGAACAGGAGGTCCCGCAGCATCAGCGCCGCCAACGTCATGGCGGCGGGCTCCGTGATGAACGAGCCCAGCAGCGGCACCGCCGACAGCACCACGAAATACATGGCCACGCCGCGCTGGAACGGCAGGCACCGCGCCAGCAGCCGCACCATGGCACCCGCCAGCTGCAGGATGGGCCGCGTGGCCGCGATCACCATGATGGCGAAGACGAACAGCGGCTCGGTGAAGTTGCGCGAATCCAGGTACGCCGTGGCTTCACTCTTCCCTTCCAGGGAAAACATGAACACCATGAGCACCAGCGCCCAGAATCCGAACACCACCTCCACCTCGCCCAGCAGATGCCAGATGCCCGCGTGCCGCGGCTGCGTGTGGGCCAGGTGTTCGAAATACCGGGTGGAGAAGGTGTGGAGGATGGCCAGGCCGAACAGGAGGGCGCCAATGGCCTGGATCAGGGTGGGAGATGCGTTCATGGGTCGTGGCAAAGCCGCGCGGCGGCCCGACCAGCGCATGAACCTGCCGAGCCCCCGCGGCTGCGACACCCGGTGCGCATTCTAAAACGCTGACGTTTATCAAGCCGCCCCAGAGGGGCATAAAAAAACCCGGCGGAGCCGGGTTTTTGTCGGGCCGAGGCGCGCAGTGCGGGCCGTTCAGCGAAAGCGCGACTGGGGCACGGTGTGCAGGTCGCCGTCCAGGCTGGCAACGTAGCCTGCCAGGGCCTTCAGCTCGGCGTTGGTGAACTGCTTGGCCACGCCGCCCATGATGGCGTTGCTGCGGCCCACGTTGGCGTTCTTCTCCACCTTGTACGACTTGAGCGCCACAAACAGGTAGTCCGCATGCTGGCCGGCAATCTTGGGGTACGACGGGTCGATGGGCTTGGCGAAGTTGTCGCCGTGGCAGGACACGCAGGCGCCCTTTTGCAGCAGCGCGGCCACTTGCACGCTGGGCTCGCGGCCCGCCTTGGCCGGCAGTTCCGTGCCGGTCTTGCCGTGCTGCTCGTAGTAGGCGGCGACGTCGGCAATGTCCTTCTCGCTCAGCGATTCGGCGATGCCGCGCATGGTGGGGTGCTTGCGGTCCCCCTTCTGGTAGGCGACCAGTGCGGAAGCGATGTACTTGGCGCCCTGGCCCGAAATCATGGGCACCTTGTGCACTTCCGGGAAGCTGGCCTGGTAGCCCGGAATGCCGTGGCAGCCGATGCACATGGCGATCTTTTGCTTGCCGGCTTCCACGTCGCCCTTGGCTTCCTGGGCATGGGAGATGGCGGTCACGGAAGCGACAGCCAGGGCGAATAGCGTGGTCAACGTTTTGTTCATTTTGCGCGCACAATCTCGTGGAAGTTCGGGGCTCTGCTCGACTGATGATTATAGCCAGCGCCTGTCAAGCCCATTCATCAATGTTTCGGTGATTTCCCTCATGAAATTTCAAGGTTCTCAGAACTACGTCGCCACCCAGGACTTGATGCTCGCAGTGAACGCGGCCATCACATTGCAGCGCCCGCTGCTCATCAAGGGCGAGCCCGGCACCGGCAAGACGATGCTGGCCGAGGAAGTGGCGCAGGCGCTGGACATGCCGCTGCTGCAATGGCACATCAAGTCCACCACCAAGGCGCAACAGGGCCTGTATGAATACGACGCGGTGAGCCGCCTGCGCGACAGCCAGCTCGAAGGCGGCAGCGACAAGGTCAAGGACATCCGCAACTACATCGTGCAGGGCGTGCTGTGGCAGGCCTTCACGTCCGACCGCCCCGTGGCGCTCTTGATCGATGAGATCGACAAGGCCGACATCGAGTTTCCGAACGACCTGCTGCGCGAGATCGACCGCATGGAGTTCTACTGCTACGAGACGCGGGAACTCATCAAGGCCAAGCACCGCCCGCTGGTGTTCATCACCTCCAACAACGAGAAGGAGCTGCCCGACGCCTTCCTGCGCCGGTGCTTCTTCCACTTCATCAAGTTCCCGGAGGCCGACACGATGCGCCAGATCGTGAACGTGCACTTCCCCACGCTCAAGAGCGAGCTGCTCACCGTGGCGATGAAGACGTTCTACGACGTGCGCAACCTGCCCGGCCTCAAGAAGAAGCCCTCCACCAGCGAGCTGATCGATTGGCTCAAGCTGCTGGTGGCCGAGGACATTCCGCTGTCGGCCCTGCAAAGCGCCGACAACAAGGTGGCCGTGCCGCCGCTGGTGGGCGCGCTGCTGAAGAACGAACAGGACGTGAGCCTGTTCGAGAAGCTCGTGTTCATGAACCAGCGCAACCGCTAAATGGCGCCGCAGGACCCCCACCACCTGCTGGCCCAGGGCGTGGCCGACGCGGTCGGCTTTGTGGGTGGCGCGCTGCTGGGGTTCTGGCTGGGCCAACTGCTGGGCATGGACATTTTTGCACCGGGCTACGGCACGGCCA
The DNA here is from genome assembly GCF_021287135.1 of Acidovorax sp. GTDB lineage: Bacteria > Pseudomonadota > Gammaproteobacteria > Burkholderiales > Burkholderiaceae_C > Acidovorax. The sequence continues at coordinate 132,292 of NZ_JAJTBB010000085.1, read as the reverse complement.
GCCTGATCGGCATCGCGCTGGTGGGCCTGGGCGGCGGCCTGGGGCTGCACGGAGCGCGGTGGTGGCAGCGCAGCCGCCCCCAGCCGCCCAAGGATTGATGAGGAAAGACGCATGGCTTTTGTAGAACCCGTGACGCTGCGCGACCGCGGCGTGCGCCTGGAGCCCCTGGCATTGGTCCATGAAGACGGCCTGCGCACCGCAGCCGCCGATGGTGCGCTGTGGAACCTGCGCGTCACCTCGGTGCCCGAGCCCGAGAACACGCGCAAGTACATCGAGGACGCGCTGCGCATGCGCGACGAGGGCAACCGCTTTGCCTTTGCCGTGGTGGAGGACGCCACCGGCACCGTGCTGGGCACCACCAGCTACCACGACATCCTGCCTGCCGTGAAGCGCGTGGAGATCGGCTACACCTGGTACCGCCAGAGCGTGCAGCGCACGCACGTCAACACCACCGCCAAGCTCCTGATGATGGGCCACGCGTTCGACACGCTGGGCTGCCATGTGGTGGGCTGGCGCACGGACAACTTCAACTTTGCGTCGCAGCGCGCCATCGAGCGGCTGGGCGCCAAGAAGGACGGCGTGATCCGCGGCCACGCGCCGCGACGCGACGGCACCATCCGCGACACCGTGATGTACAGCATGCGCGCGGGCGAATGGCCGGAGGCCAAGGCGCAGCTGCTATACCTTTTGGAGCGCCGCGCGCACGCCCAGTAAGCGCCAGAGGCCAAAACTATGCTCATCGACTTCTTCTACACCCTGCGTTCGGCCAAGCTGCCGGTGTCGGTCAAGGAATACCTCACCCTGCTTGAAGCGCTGCAGGCGGGCGTGGTGGGCCCCAAGTCGGATGACGCGTGGAGCCTGGACGACTTCTACAACCTTGCGCGCCTCACGCTGGTCAAGGACGAGAAGCACTACGACAAATTCGACCGGGCCTTCGGCGCCTACTTCAAGGGCGTGGAGATGGTGGCCGATTTCACCAAGGACATCCCCGCCGACTGGCTGCGCAAGATCCTCGAAAAGGAACTCACGCCCGAGGAAAAAGCCGCCATCGAGAAGATGGGCTGGGACGAGCTGATGGAGACGCTCAAGAAGCGCCTCGAAGAACAAAAGGAGCGCCACGAGGGCGGCAGCAAGTGGATCGGCACGGGCGGCACCAGCCCGTTCGGCCACGGCGGCTACAACCCGCAGGGCGTGCGCATTGGCGGCGCGGGCAAGAACAAGAGCGCCGTGAAGGTGTGGGAGCAGCGCGCCTACAAGGACTACGACGACCAGCAGGAGCTGGGCACGCGCAACATCAAGGTGGCGCTGCGCCGCCTGCGCAAGTTTGCGCGCGAAGGGCACGAACTGGAGCTGGACCTGCCGGACACCATCCGCAGCACGGCCGCCAACGCCGGGTTCCTGGACATCAAGATGGTGCCCGAGCGGCACAACAACGTGAAGGTGCTGCTGCTGATGGATGTAGGCGGCACCATGGACGAGCACATCCAGCGCGTGGAAGAACTGTTCAGTGCCGTGAAGAACGAGTTCAAGCACCTGGAGTTCTACTACTTCCACAACTGCGTGTACGACTTCATGTGGAAGAACAACCGCCGCCGCTTTGCCGAGAAGTTCCCCACCTGGGACATCATCCGCAAGTACAACAAGGACTACAAGCTGATCTTCGTGGGGGACGCCACCATGAGCCCCTACGAGATCCTGCAGCCCGGCGGCAGCGTGGAATACAACAACGAGGAACCCGGCGCCGAGTGGATCCAGCGGCTGACGCACGCCTTCCCCAAGCACGCCTGGATCAACCCCGAGCCGCAGGGCGTATGGCAGTACCGCCAGAGCATCAGCATCATCCAGCAGCTCATCGGCAACCGCATGTACCCGCTGTCGCTCAAGGGGCTGGAAGAGACGATGCGGCTGCTGTCCAAGTGACGCGGCGCGGCCGGGCAGCCGCGGCGGATGCCCCGCGGGGCGGCGCATCGCGCGCTCCTGTCTGACACGCCCGGCCCGGCTTTGGGTGCATAGTGGCGGTGCCGCAGGCACTGCCGGACAGGCGCGGCGGCAGTGCCCGGCGTCCGCGCATGTACCATTTCGTCCTTCCTCCATTTCTTCCCGCTGTGCTGTCCCGCGTGTTGCGCCTGGTTTCCGCCCGATCTTCAACGCCGGCCCCGTGGCCGGCGTTGCTGCTTTCGGCTGCGCTGCTGGGCCTGCCCGGTTGCAGCCTGCTGCCCCACCGCACCGCGCCTGCAGACCCCGACGCCCCGGTGGCCGAGGCCGCGGGCGCGCCCGCGTTCGCGGTGGAAGTGCGAGCGCCCGGCACCGTGCGCGACACGCTGGAGCGCCACCTGGAGCTGCAGCGCTTTCGGCACCTGCCCGACCTGCACCCCAGCGAACTGCAGCGCCTGCTGGGCGCCACGGATGCCAATGCGCGCGAGCTGCTGGGCACGCTGGGCTATTTCGCGCCCACCATCACCGTGGAGCTGACCGAGACCCCAGAGAGCAAAGCCGCGCCGCGCACCGTCGTGGTCACGGTGGAGCCAGGCCCCCAGACGCGCATTGCCAGCGCAGCCATCGACTTCACCGGCCCCGCGGAGGCACCTGCCCCAGCGTCCGATGCGCAAGCCCCGCAGAGTGCGCCAGACCGGCAGCAGCAAGCCAGCCTGCGCCAGCAACAGCGCGTGCAGCGCGACTGGTCGCTGCAGCCGGGCCAGCCTTTCACGCAGAGCGCGTGGGACAGCGCAAAAAACGACGGCCTGCGCCAGTTGCAGGCCCGCCGCCACCCCACGGCGCGCATTGCCAACAGCCGCGCCGAGATCGATGCCGACACGCACGAAGCCAAGCTCAGCGTGACCTACGACCCCGGCCCCGCCTACCGCTTCGGCGCACTGCGCGTGCAAGGCAACGAACGCTATGACCCGGACGGCGCGCGCCGCCTGGCCCGTCTGCCCACGGGATCGGTGTACGACGAGGCCGAGATGCTGGATGCCCAGCTGCGGCTGGCCAGCAGCGGCTACTACGACGCCGTGTTCCTCACGCTCGACACCGAAGGCACCGACCCCCAGGCAGCCCCCGTGGTCGCCCATGTGCGCGAGGCCCCGCTGCAGAAGCTCGTGTTCGGCCCCGGCTTTTCCACCGACAGCGGCGCCCGGCTGTCGCTGGAGCACATCCACAACCGCCTGCCCGGCATCGGCTGGCGCGCGGTGAGCAAACTGTCGCTGGACCGCAAGGCCAAGCTCGCCAGCTCCGAGTGGACGGCCCTGCCGGACAACAACGGCTGGCGCTGGTTTGCCGGCGGCCAGGTGCAGCGCGAAGACACGGGCGACTACGAAACCAACAGCGGCCGCCTGCGTTCGGGCCGCAGCAAGAGCACCAAGACCATCGACCGCAGCTATTTCCTGCAGTACGACTACGCCAACAGCCAGGGCCCCAACGCCCCGCCTTCCGGCACGGCGGTGAGCGTGAACTATGGCTGGACAGGCCGCTACTTCAACAGCCTCACGGCTCCCACGCGCGGCCATGGCATCGCCGTGGAGCTGGGCCTGGGCACCACGCTGCGGCCCGAGCGCGACCCGTTCGTGCGCACGCTGGTGCGCTGGCAGACTTTCATCCCCGCGGGCCGCGTGCAGGACGACGCGGGCCAGGGCCGCAACGCGCGCATCGCCGTGCGCACCGAGGCCGGCGCCGTGCTGGCGCGTGACGGCGCGCAGGTGCCGGTGACCCAACTCTTCCTGACCGGTGGGGACACCACCGTGCGCGGCTACGGCTACCGCAGCATCGGCGCGCGCACCGACAACGGCCAGCTGTACGGGGGCCGCTACCTGGCCGTGGGCAGCGTGGAATGGCAGCGTCCCATCATCTACCAGGGCGCGATGACCGACTGGGAAAGCACCCTGTTCGTGGATGCCGGCGCCGTGGCCGACCACGCCGGCGACCTGGACCCCCGCGTGGGCGTGGGCGCCGGCGTGCGCTGGCGCAGCCCGGTGGGCCCGCTGCAGGCCGACCTGGCCTATGGCGTGAAGACCAAGGAAGTGCGGCTGCACCTGCGGCTGGGGTTCAGCTTCTGATGGCCGAAACCCGCCCTTCCTCGACCACCACGGCGCCCGCCCCCCGCGCGCGCGGGCCCTCTTCGGACTTCAGCGCCGGGGCTTCGTCCGCGCCGCAGCCGCCCCGGCGGCCACGGTCCCGCACGCGCCGCGTGCTGCGGGGCCTGGGGTGGCTGCTGGCCGCTCTGGTGGCACTGCTCATCGCTGCGGCCGCCGCGCTGTGGGGGTGGGCCGGTAGCGGCACCTCGCTGGCCGCAGCCCTGGCCCGCGCCGCGCAGTACCTGCCCGCCGGCCAACAGCTGGAAAGCCGCGACGTGACCGGGTCGCTGCGCAGCGGCGGGCGCATCGGCTGGCTGCGCTGGAGCAGCCCGTCGCTGTCGGTGGAGGTGAACGACATCGCACTGGGCTGGCAGCTCATGCCCCTGCTGCAGCGCCGCCTGGAGCTGGGCGAAGTGCATGCCGCCCGCGTGCAGATCACTCCCGCCGCCGATGCACCGCCCAGCACCGAGCCGCGTGCGCCGCTCACGCAGCTCCAGCTGCCGTTGCAGATCGGCATCCCCTTCCGCGTGGACACCCTCGAGTGGGCGGGCGCGCAGAACGTGCAGGTGCTGGGCCTGCAGGGCGACTACCGCTTTGATGGCCGGGAACACCGGCTGAAGATCGACCATGTGGAACTGGCGCAGGGCCGCTACACCGCCAGCGCCACCTTGCAGGCCGACGCACCCATGGCCTTGTCTGCCACCGTGGACGGCACCGTGCAGACCGCCGTGCCCGGGGGCGGTGCCCCGCTGCCCCTGGATGCCCTGGCCACGCTGCAAGGCTCCCTGGCGGCGCCCGATGCGTCGCTGGAGTTGAAGGCGCGCATCCGCCCCGCCACCGCCGCGGCGACGCCGCCGCCTGCTGCGCAGCCCGCCATGCAGGCCGACCTGGCCGCTACGCTCGCGCCCTGGGCCACCCAGCCTTTGCAGGCCGCCACGGCAACGCTGCGCGCCCTGGACCTGGCCGCGCTGTGGCCCCAAGCGCCCCGCACGCAGCTGCAAGGCTCCGTGCAGGCCGGGCCGGTGGAGGTGGCGGGCAACCACCCGAGCCCTCCCCCCCCTCCCCCGGCCACCGCGCCCGCGCCCTCTGGCACCGGCTGGTCCCTGCGGGCCGAGCTGCGCAACGATCTGCCCGGCCCCTGGGATCAGGGCCGCCTGCCCTTGTCCGCACTGCAGGCCGAGGCCCGCTACGACGGCACGCACTGGTCCGTGCCCCACGCCGTGGCCACCGCGGGGCCGGGCACCGCCACGCTGCAGGGCCGCTACACGCCCGCCACCCAGGCACTGGAAGGCCAGGCCGAGCTGCGCAACCTGCGCCCCGAACTGCTGCACACCGCGATGGCCGGCACGCCGCTGGCCGGCCGCATCAGCGCGCAAATGCAGGGCGAGCAGGTGCGCTTCAGCGCCGACATCCGCGCCACCGGGGCTGCGGCCGCGCCCGTGCGCGCCGCCCCAGGCCGCCCCGCCCGGCTCGGCATCCAGACCCTGACCGCGCAAGGCCGCTGGCAGCCCGCCCCACCGGGCAACGCCGCGGCAGGCGGCACCGTGCTGCTGGACCGCCTGCTGCTGGACGCCCTGCAGGCGCGCGCCGAAGCCACCGCCCTGCGCATTGGCCTGGCCGGGCCCGCCGTGCAGGGCCAGTTGGCCGTCACCGTGCCCGGCGGCTCCGCCCGGGCCCAGGGCAGCCTCGCGCCCGCCACCGGCAACGGCGAAGTGCAGTTGCAGTGGACGAGTGTGGAGGCCACCCAGCGCTGGCTCGCCAGCCTGCCCTGGGTGGGCAGCTCGGCACAGGCGGCCCTGCAAGGCGCCACGGCCCAGGGCGCAGCCTCGGTCACCGCGCGCTGGAAGGGCGGCTGGCAGACGCTGGCGCGCCAGCTGCAGGCGGCCAGCGGGGGCGGCGCCCTGCCCGCCGGCAAGGACACCTTTGCGCTGCAGGCCACGCTCGCCACGCCGCAACTCGACCTCGTGCTGCCTCCTGCCAAGGACCATGGCAGCCGGCCCACGGCGGTGCAGTTGCGCGGCGTGAAAGCCGAGCTGTCGGGCAACCTGCTGCAGGCCACCGGGGTGCTGGAAGGCGAAGCGCGCCTCAACGCCGGCCAGGCCCCGCAGGTGCAGCGCGCCAGCCTGCAGACGCGCTGGTCAGCCGGTTTGGCAGCGCCCGCCCAGTGGCGCGCACAGATCAGCGAACTGCGCCTGCAGGCGCAGGATGCACAGCGCCCCGGCCCCTGGACCTTGCAGCTGGCCGAGCCGCTGTCCATCACCGTGAACACGGCCTTGGGCACTGCCAGCGCCCCCCGGCGTGCGGCGGGTGGCAAGCCCGCGCCCAGCGCCCCCGTGACGCTCCAGACCTCAGCCGGCCAGGCCCGCCTGACCGGCCCGCTGCCGGGCACCGTGGCGCTGCGCTGGCAGCCCGTGCGACTGACCACCGGCGCCACCCTGCAAGTGCAATCACAGGGAACGCTTCAAGGCCTGCCCATGGCCTGGGCCGATGCGCTGGGCATGGGCGGCACCCCGGCCGCGGCCGGGGTGCCGGCGCAACCGCTGCTGGCCCGCATGGGCCTGGCCAGCACGCTGGTGCTGGACGGGCAGTGGAACGTGGACACCACCAGCACCCTGCGCGCCAGCGCAAGCCTGCGGCGGGCCAGCGGCGACCTGCGCATCCTGGCGGGCGACCCCACCGCCGTCACCGCCGTGCAAAGCCGCGGCCAGGGGGCCGGCGCAGGCGCCACCACCGTGATCGCCACCGAGGCCTCCGCCGCAGGGGCCGGCGGCACGCCCGCGGGCGTGCGCCAGGCCGAAGTCTCCATGGAAGTCGAAAGCGAAGCGTTGCGCGCCCGGCTCGCCTGGGCCAGCGAACGCGCGGGCGACATCGACGCCACGGCCAGCACCCGGCTCACCGGCGTGGGCGGCCCTGGAGGTGCCAGCACCGACCTGGCCGCCATCACCTGGGCGGCCGATGCCCCCCTGGCCGGCACGCTGCGCGCCCGCCTGCCCGATGCGGGCGTCTGGTCCGCCCTGGCGCCGCCCGGCTGGCGCGTGCGCGGCACCTTCGACGCCAACGCCACCCTGTCCGGCACGCGCGACGCGCCCCGCTGGGCCGGCACGCTGGGGGCCGACGGCCTGGCCGTGCGCTCCGTGGTCGACGGTGTGGACCTGCAGGGCGGCCGCCTGCGCGCCACCTTGCGCGGCAACCAACTGGACATCACCGAATTCCGCCTGCAAGGCGGGCGCGGCAGTGGCGCCCGCATTGCCGGCTTCAGCGGCAACCGCACCGCAGCGCCGCAGGACGGCGGCACCCTCAGCGGCACGGGGCGCATCACCTGGGACCCGGCCACGCAGGGCGCATCGGGCATCACCATGTCCATGCAGGCGCAGGCCCAGGCCTTGCAGGTGCTGGTGCGTGCGGACCGGCAGGTCAGCGTCTCGGGCCAGCTGCAGGCCCAGTTGCAGCAGGGCCAGCTGCGCCTGCGCGGCCAGCTCACCACCGACCGCGCTACCATCATCCTGCCCGACGAGACAGCGCCCACCCTGGGCTCGGACGTGGTGGTGCGCTCTGCCGCCAAGGACCGCGAAGACCAGGCCAAGGCGCAGGCCGCCGCCCAAGCCAACCAGAAGGCCGCCCAGGCCGAAACCGCCAAGCCGCCCGACATCGCCATCACCCTCAACCTGGGGCGCGACTTCGCACTCTCCGGCCACGGCATCACCACGCGCCTGACGGGCGAGGTCGACATCCGCAGCAACGCCGTGGCCGGCGCGCCGCCGCGCGTGACCGGCGAAGTGCGCACCGACGAGGGCCGCTACCGCGCCTGGGGCCAGATGCTGAATGTGGAAACCGGCCTGATCCGATTCAACGGGCCATACAACAACCCGTCGCTCGACATCCTGGCGCTGCGGCCCAACATCAGCGTGCGCGCCGGGGTGCAGGTGACCGGCAGCGCCCAGGCGCCCCGGGTCACGCTGTACTCCGACCCCGAACTACCCGACGCCGAAAAGCTATCGTGGGTGGTGCTTGGCCGCAACGCCTCCGCGGGCGGCGCCGAGGCCGCCGTGCTGCAGCAGGCAGCGCTCACCCTGCTGGGCCGCCGGAGCGGCGGCAACGCCGGCGCGGGCAACATGGCCAGCCGCATCGGCCTGGACGAAATCGGTTTTCGCGGCCCCGGTGCCGGCGACGACGCCAGCGCCGCCGCCCTCACCTTCGGCAAGCGGCTGTCGCAAGACCTGTACGTGACCTACGAACGCAGCCTTTCCGGAACGCTGGGCACGCTGTACATCTTTTACGACCTCTCGCGCCGGCTCACCCTGCGCGGCCAGACGGGCGAAAAGAGCGCTGTCGACCTCATCTACACCGTGAAGTACGACTGAAGCGGCCACGCAGGGCGCGCCCTCTGCGCTGCTGCACAGCCTCTACAATGCGCGGTTGCCCTTCTCCTCATAGTTCAATGGATAGAACGAGTGCCTCCTAAGCGCTAAATGCAGGTTCGATTCCTGCTGAGGGGACCAGCGACCAGTCCGTAAGAGTCCAAACTCTTCCGGACTTTTTTATTTCCCCTTTGGAATCAGCACGTTAGCCGTCCGCCGCAGTCCAGACCCGTCCGCCCCCATCCGCGCAATCTGGGGGCACATTTTGTATACGAGCAATTTGAGCGTGCGATGGTCTTCGGCCACAGGGCTCTAGTCAGGCCCACGCCGCCCCGACGCGCCCTCTTTAGAGGCGACACGGCCCAGCTCTAGGGCCAGATGACCCCAGCAGGCTGCTACGGCTGGGTTCAAGCAGTTGCTTGCGGCCTCGGACTACAAGAAAACGAAGGTGGTGAGGGACGCGCTGTTCAAGAAGAACGACGCGCTGGCCATTGCCGAAGCACTGCGCAAAGCCTTGCCGATTCGGAGCCCACTGCTCTGCCGTTGCGCGCCAGTTGGGGCCGTTTGCGGGGCGTGCATACCTCACGCCAGTGCAGGAGATGCGGTTGCAACGCGCGGAGGCTGCGGCTGCGGCATGAGCGTTGCGATGAAGCGGGTCAGGTGTGTGCTTGGCGGGGCGCCAGCTTTAAAAACTCAAGAGAAAATTTTGCGATTTCAGGAACCATGATCTAAAAGCGCTCGCAATTTTGCGATTGGTCTGCGAAAGAAAAGCCAGTTCCTGGAACATCCCGGAACGTCCAAATTGTTCGCATGTGCAGCGAGATACATTTCTCACAGCATCATAAGGAGTAAACATGCGACGACCCGGGGGACGAGAAACATGGCACCGCCTGTTGGATTGGGACCGCGGGCAGGCGGACTCAGAGCGATTGGCTTGCAGGTTGCTCGCAACGCAGGGCTTTCAGAATCTCGACCCATCGCACCCTCTGGGCGGTCCAGATGGAGGCAGAGATCTACGATGCACCAAAGACGGGGACGAGTACTTAGTCGCAGCCTATTTTCCGCGAGGCCAGCAAACCGATGGTGCTATCTACTCCAAGTTTGACGAAGATTTGGCCAAGGCTAGAACACTCGATGCCACAAGATTGGTCTTCTTCACAAACCAAGAATTGACGCTTGCCAAGCGCGACACGCTTATCAAGCGTGCACCCGGGATAGAACTCGACTTGTATCACCTTGAGCGCGTTGCCGGATGCCTGGACACGCCCGCAGCTTACGGCATTCGCCTGGAATTCCTGTCTTTGGAGATGACCCTGGAAGAACAGCTCAGTTTCATCAATCACCGGGATCAAATTCTTGCCGAGCTCAAAGATGTACTTCAAGCGTTCGTCCGCAAGCCTACTTACAAAGAGAGCGTAAAGACCGTCATTCCGGACATGCCTTCTGCTGGAGATGTCGTTGGTTCTCTATTTGGGTCGAAGCTCGTCGCGTGCAAGCAGTGCCGAGAAGTCTTCAGAGTCAACACTCTTGCAAGTACTGTCTTCGCTCATGCCAGCTTGCCCACTGTTGTGACCTGCCCAGACTGCGGCAAGAAGCAAGCCTTACCCTCGGAGAGCTAGCGTCAAGAACGCCTTTCTCTTTGCTCAACGCGATAGCAAGTGGCACGCTGCCAGGCACAGGAGGTCATGGCTCCAATGCGTCACACATGCCATTTTTCGCGCCATCGGGTACTCACTACTTGGAGCGCGGCGCGACTATTTGCCAACCTTACCCAAAGCGCTATGACCGAATTCCGAAACTTCGTCATCGTAAGCCCGTAACGTAACCTGCTATAGCCCTCCTGCGCATATGGCAAGTCCAGAAGCCGTCAAATCTCGTCACCCAAAACTATTCGAAAATCGCCTCCGAAGCTGCACTATGCCTCGCGCAGACCATTGTCGGCAGGGTCGTCAATTCAGGGCCATTTAGCGGGCAGGTGAGGCGGAATCTCGCCAGCGTTTGCGAGGGTACCGCAGGGGGGCGCTGGCGAACGCGACGATCTCCGGTATCCGGCGCGATCCATGTCCGTTTGATCCGCAATAGAGCTCGCACAGCGAACCTGAGTGGCCGGTCGCCGACTGGCATACCCGTCAGATGTCATTCGTTGTCTGGCATCGTAGGTGGCTATTTCGGCTTCGTTCTAGTTCAGTTGGCCTTGGGTGTTGCCCTTGTTGACCAAGGCAATGGCGACCTGCTTTTGTAGCGCGGGCTCGGCAGAATCACCAAAGAGGCGCTGCACCTCATCGTAGGTGGCCAAAGCGGCTTCGTTCTGGTTCAGTCGGCATTGGGTGTTGGCTTTGTTGATCAAGGCCCTGGCGACCGACTCGCGGAGCACGGGCTCGACAGAATCACCAAAGCGGCGCAGCACCTCTTCGTAGGTGTCCATAGCGGCTTCGTCCTGGTTCAGTCGGCCTTGGCTGATGCCCTTGTTGATCAAGGCCCGGGCGACCGACTCGCGCAGCGCAGGCTCGGCAGCCTCACCAAAGCGGCGCAGCACCTCATCGTAGGTGGCCATAGCGGCTTCGTTCTGGCTCAGTTGTCCCTGCGTGATACCGCGATTGACTAGCACCTTCGCCACACTGGCTGCACCGACATTGGCAACTCTTGAAGCTTTGAGCCAAAAATAGGCAGCGTCTTCCAAGGCTCCGGAGGCGTACGCGGCGTGGGCGCGAGTGTTCCAGTCATCGAAAGAGTAGCTGTCTTCGTTGGAGGCTTTTAGCTCGCGGTCGCGCTGAGCAAGCACTTTTGTTGACTCATCCAGAGCAGATGGGATTTGGGTCCCGGTTTTGCCGATTGACTCTTGTGCAGTGTTGAGGGCTTTTGCGACATCAGCAGCGTGAGCTTGAACCCCTTGCGCATGCTCATCCATTTCCGCATGCAAACGGGCAGCTTTCTGCTCCATTGCTTCAATTGTTTCTCTCAACTGGTTTGCCTGTTTGTCAAACCACTCTTTTGCGCTAGCTCCAGCAGCATCAGAGGCTGCGTCCTTGGCTTCCGACCTGGCATTGCGGTACCCGAGAAATCCACCCAAAACCAGCAATATCGTGATGCCGATGCTCAGCAGTGTTGCCACGATGCCAAACCGGTCAATGCTTTGCCCTATCTGCGCCAACTGGTCATCTACACGCTTGTCAACGGCAGTGATCTGTTGGCGGACGGCCTCCATATCTTTGACTTGAAGCTCCTTTTGTGACTCCAGCTTGCTTTGCTGCAATTCCTTAAAGGCATTCAAGTCGTCTCGGGAGGCAAAGGTCGAGGTGTCAGTTGCTTGCGCTGCAACTGTGCCCCACAGCAAAAGACAGATAGCCAGCAGTCGGCTCATTGGAATCGCACCGTTGGTTGCTTTCATACGTTGCCGTTGTTTGCAAATTCTTTGTCACGGATGCTAACAAAGGCTATGGATTTGCCGGCCGCGGCATTGCCTTCACGCGACCGGTGCGGGCGAGAGCCGCCATCCAGGTAGGCGACACCAATGGCTCACAGATCAACCGGGCACAGTAAACCAAGCGAGGGTGTGACCGACCGCTTGTGGCCCAAACGGCACTAACACCAGACTCAGCGAACGCCGCCTTCCATGTAGTCTGCCCACCACTGCATCGATTTCGTCCGGTCAGCCATGTACGCGCTTCGGTGATGCGCGGCCCGAATCTCATGCGGTCGAATTCCAATCAGCGCGCGCCGCGTACTTCCCCAGGTCTGCAGGCCGTCAGCATGCGCATGCGCAGGCCCCGCACGATGCTAGGGGCGCCGTCATAGGCGGCGAGCTTGCACATGAACTCGGGCAGCTCTTTTTCCGCCAGGGCGGGCTGGTGTTGAACGGTGCGGGGTTAGAAAATTTCCGAGGACCACACCACAAGGCCGACAGCGTCCGCGACGCTTACGGCCTTTTCTTTTTCGTGCTGGGAACAGATAGGGCTGCGCGCTGCTGTCGAGGGCCGAAGAAGCTTTCACACAGCTCTGCCCGCGCGCTGCCCCGGATGCTCAGCGGCGCAAGCGCGGCATGCCCCTGCGCCGCCAGCCCGCCAAGGCCGCAGCCAGGAAGGCGGTCAGCGCCACCCCCAGGGGGGACAGGCCGGGCACCGGCCGGGGGCCGGGCCCTGGCGCGGCGGTGGGCGTGATTGCGGCCGAGGCCGCGGACACGGGACCGGGGCCGTTGGGATGCTGCGCCTGCACGGTGAAGGTGTAGGGCGTGCCGTTGGCCAGCCCGGTGACCGTGCAGCTGGTTGCAGGGGCCGCCACGGTGCAGCCCGGCCCCGCATTGGAGGTGACGGTGTAGCTGTCTGGCGGGTTGCCGCCGGTGTCCACGGGGGGTGTCCAGGTCACGGTGACCTGCCCGTTGCCCGGCGTTCCGCCGGGCGTCCCGGCGGGGTCGGTGAAGCGAATCAGCTGCCCGGCCGATGGAACGCCATCGACCACCAGCCGCGCGATGTACAGGCCCGCAGGCAGCGCGCCCAGCGGGGGCGACGTGAAACTGGTGGCCGTGTAGCTGGCGGGAGCCCACGAGCTCAGCGCGCCGTTTTCCACCCGCTGCAGCTGCAGCTGGGGGGTGCTGGAGCCCGAGCCTCCGGCAAACCCGGTGCCGGCCAGGGTCAACGCAGTGCCTGCGCGCTGCAGCAGGCTGAGCGGGTCCAACACCGGCGCCGGGCCAGGCGGCACTGCGGGGGTGTAGCGGTCTACCAGCGGGTAGAACGTGGTCGAAGGCGTGGAGGTGAATCCCCCCGTGAACAGCACGTCGCCGCTGGGCAGCAGCTGGGCGGTGCCATTCTCGCGCCCCACGCCCATGGAACCCGCCGGCGACCAAGTGCCCGTCAGCGGGTTGTACAGCTCGGCCACCGGCTGGGGGTTTCTCGCGCCATCGGCCCCTCCGGCGATCAGCACCTGGCCGGACGCCAGCAAGGGGGCCTGGCCCATCGGCGAGCCCATCACCCCGTTGCGGGGAAAGTTCAGGGCGCCCGTGGCAGTCCAGGTGTTGGCCACGGGGTCGTAGATTTCTGCATGCGTGGTGACGCCACCGGCCGTGAAGCCCCCGGCCAGCAAGGCCCGGCCATCGGGCAGCAGCGTGAGGCTGGCGTAGTGGCGCGGCACCAACGGGGGCGCGGCCAGCGACCAGGTGCCCAACACGGGGTCGTACAGCTCGGCCGTGAACACTTCGCCGCCTGGGCCAAACCCCGAGGCCACCAGAACACGGCCATCGCGCAGCAGTACGGCGCTGTGCGCCCGATGCACCTCGGACATGCTGCCGGTGGCCGTCCAGGTGCGGGTTTCCGGGTCGTACAGCTCAGCCGAATTCAAGTTGCTCCCCCCGGCCACCAGCACCTTGCCGCTGGCCAGCAGCGTCATCGACGGGAGGAAGCGCGTTGCCGACTGGGTGCCCCCGGCCAACCAGGCATTGGCCACCGGGTCGTACAGCCGGGCCTCCGCGGAACCGTCCGAACGCACCAGCACCTGGCCGGTTCCCAGCGTGACGGCTTCCGTCGCGTTGCCCGCGATCCCGGGGCTGCCAATGGACGACCACGCGCCCGCCGTATAGCGCTCGCCGTTCGTCAGGAACCCAAAGCGGTAGACCCCGGCGAACACCGCCACCGAGCCATCGTCCAGCAGCGCGCCAGCATGCTGGCCCCGCTCGGTCGCCAGCGACGCATCCACGTTCCAGCCCACCGCGGCGGACGCGGGAAGCTGGCACCACAAGGCCGCCAGGCCCACAACCGCTGGGCGCGCCCATTGCCGGACAAGGATTGCAGGGGTCATGGGTGGATTCAAGGGGACTCCTTTAGCACGGTTCGTGAAGCGGGGGAGGCGCCGCCAGCGTTCCACACCGTCAGGGGGACGCGGCCTGCGCGAGGCGGCGCCAGCCTACACGGTTTGTATCGGTATGTGTACTGCCCTTTTTTGCAGCAGGGATGCTGCCGCCAGCGTCTTGACAACGCCGCAGCAGCAGTCCAGCAGGCTGGAGGGCGGCACCGGTCGCGGCACTCCGCGGCACTCCGCAGCCCGCAGCCGGCAAGCCCGCCGGCCCTCCGCCACCACGCGGCGTTACTTGCCGGAAGACAGCCACCTGCGCCGTGCGCGGGGCTGCACGGTAATGTCCACCGCCTGGTGCACGGCCGGGCGGCCGCTGGCGGGGTCGGTTTCCACCACTTCTTCCAGGGCAATGCGCTGCACCTCCACATCGGTGGCGCGCTCCAGGTCTTGCAGCACGGCGCTGACCTTGCGTTCAGCCTCTTGGACTTTCGAATCGGGGACATCGGGGGTGCGCATGGGTGGCTCCTGGGGTGTTCTGCCAGCGACGACGGCACAGACGGCCAATCTCCGGGGGTCACGCGGCGTGCTGGATGACGATGGGGCGATCCCCGTCGCACGCACCGTTCGGCACCGTTCGCCAGGGCATGCGGTCAGCCTATGCCGCCCCGCCAGGGCGGCGCGTAGGCGGCGGCTCATGCGCCGCGTCAGCGGGGGACGACGCCTTGCCGTAGCGGCAACCACAGCCGAGGCGGGATGGACGCGCGGGGCCTTTTACACGGCCTGGGCGTGCCGTTCTGCGGGCGGTGCCGGCCGGGCGGCCGTGGCCGCGCTGCCCATGGATGCCGCCATGATGCAGCCGATGGCCAGCCACTGCACCGCGCTCAGGTGCTCGCCCAGCAGCACCATCGCCACCAGCGCGGCCACGGCGGGCTCCATGCTGATCATGATGCCGAAGGCCTCCTTGGGCAGGCGCTTCAACGCCATCATCTCCAGAGAAATCGGCACCGCGCTGGACACAGCCGCCACCGCCACGCCGATCAGCAGCAAGCCGGGCGACAGCAGCGCCGCCCCCGCATGCGCCACGCCCACCGGCACCACCACCAGCGCCGCCACCAGCAGGCCCAACGACACCGAGTGCCCCGCGTGCAAGTGCCCGGCGCGCTTGCCGAACACGATGTACAGCGCCCAGAACACCGCCGCGCCCAGCGCGTAGGCGACGCCGGCCGGGTCCAGCGCGCTGCCATTCAGGCCCAGGGGCAGCAGCAGGCCCAGCCCCGCGATGGCCAGCAGCACCCAGACAAAGTCCACCGCCCGGCGCGAGGCCCAGAGGGCCACGGCCAGCGGACCCGCAAATTCGATCGCCACGGCCAGGCCGAACGGCAGCGTGCGCAGCGACAGGTAGAACATCAGGTTCATGCCGCCGAGGGCCGCGCCGTACAGCACCACCGCCTTCGCATCGGCCCGCGACAGGCGCCAGCGCCAGGGCCGCCACAGCAGCAGCACCAGCAACGCCGAGAAGCCCACCCGCAGCGCCGTGGTGCCCTGGGCACCCACGGCGGGAAACAGCCAGTGCTTGGCCCACGAGGTGCCAATGCCCAGCGCGGTGACCGAGCCCAGCACGGCCAGAAAGGGGAGACAGCGGTGAACGGCGGGGGATGCGGAAGCGGCAGCAAAAACACTCATGCGCAAAAATATAGTGCGCATCTGCCGTGCTTTTGGCTCTGATTTCAGTGGCCAAACGCAACTTTCACTCACCGCCCTCGCGAGGTCTTCATGCCTTCCGCTGCCGCACTCGACCGCTTCGACCTCGCCATCCTGGACATCCTGCAGACCGACAACACCACGCCCCAGCGGGTGATCGCCCAGGCCGTCAACCTGTCGGCCCCGGCCGTGCAGCGGCGCATCCAGCGCCTGCAGAGCACCGGCGTGATCCGCGCCAACGTGGCCGTGCTGGACCCGGAGAAAGTCGGCAAGTCCCTGACCATCCTCGTGGAAGTGCATCTGGAGAACGAATGGCCCGACCGCACCGCCCCGCTGCGCGCACGCATCGCCGCCGAAGAGGCCGTGCAGCAGTGCTGGAGCGTGACGGGCGAGGCGGACTACCTGCTGGTGGTGACGGTGGCCTCCATGGCCGACTACGAGGCGCTGACGCAGCGGCTGTTCGAGGGCGACGACAACGTGCGGCGGTTTCGGACGTCGGTGGCGCTGGGGTGTTTGAAGGCGGGGCTCAAGGTGCCGCTGGGGGCGGAGCCCGTGCCACCCGTAGGTCGGGTTAGCGAAGCGTAACCCGACATTCACTCTCGCCCAACTCCCTCAAGATCCGGCGCGGCGTGCCCCCAATCGGCCGGATAAATCCCCGCCGCCACATACCGCCGGAAACTCGAATACGGCCATTCCGCGGCTGCCTTCGCCCACCCGTGCTTTACAGGGTTGTAGTGGATGTAATCCACATGGCGGGCGTAGTCCTCCTCGTTCCGGATTCTGTGCTCCCAGTAGCGGTGTTGCCAGACAGCCTGCTCTTGCTTGGCAGCCCGGGCGGAGTCTTGGTTGGCCCTTTGGTGTGCAGGGCCGTGCTTGGTGAACCAAGTCTTGATCAGCCGCCAGCGGGTCGCGAAGTCCGCGTCGTCTGGTGGCAGCGTCCAGATGCAATGCACATGGTCGGGCAGCACCACCATGGCGTTGATCACGAACGGACGGGAGGCGAGCACCGTGCGGAAAGCGGCGCGCAGCGTTTCCACAGCGCCGTCGCTCTGCAACAGCGGGCGGCGGTCATGAGTAACCACGGTGAAGAACAGGCTGGCGCCAGGGGTGAAGGCGCGGCGGTAGTGCATGGTCGCGTGGGCTTCTGAAGAGTGTCGGGTTACGCTGCGCTAACCCGACCTACGGATAGCGGCCGGTCCCCATCGTAGGTCGGGTTAGCCCGAAGGGCGTAACCCGACAAGCTTCGCACCTACACCCCCAGCATGCGCCGCAGCTGCGCCCCACTCAGGCGCAGCCGCGGCCCGCCGAGCAGCTCGCACATGCGCGCATTGAGCGGCGCCGCCATGCCCTGCTGTGCCGCCAGCCGCACCACCGCGCCGCACAGCGCGTCGATCTCCGTCACGCGCCCGGCCTCCAGGTCGTCCCACATGGACGAGCGGGCGCTGGCGTCGATCTGCAGCATGCGCTTGGCCAGCCGGGTGAACAGCCCGTTCGGAAGGCGCAGCACGTGGGGGAGGAGCGCAGGCGCCACCGCCGTGACCTTGGCCGGCCGGATCCCCGCACGGGCCATGACGGCCAGGGCCTCGGACTGGAGCGCTGCGAAAACCCGGCGGTAGTCGCGGTCCAGCAGCTCCTGGCGCAAGGGCAGGTCGGACAGCGCGTTCACCGGGTTGTTGAGGTTGAGCAGCAGCTTGCCCCACTGCACGGCGCGGATGTCCGGCGGCAGCAGGGTGGCAAGGCCCGCGGCCTCGAAGAGGGGCGCGATGCGCTCGGTGAACGCATCGCGCTGCAGCTGCAGGGGCCCGGCCGTGGCGCGGTGCACATGCGCGCCCCGCAGCACCACGTTGTACGGCACCATGCCCGCCAGCACCTGCAGGGCCGGCGCGTGGGCCGCGATGCGGGCCACGTTGTCCACGCCGTTTTGCAGCGAGACGACCGGTGTGCCGGGCACACAGGCGCTGGCCAGCTCGCGCGCGGCGGATTCGGTGGCGCCGCTTTTCACGCACAGCAGGACGACGCTGTCCGCGCCCGGTGCGGCCTCGGCCAAGCTGGCGGCCAGCCGCAGTCCGGCCGGGGGCACGGTGCGGTCAAAGCCGTCCAGGTCGGTCACGCGCAGGCCTTGCGCAGCGATGGGCTGCAGGGCGTGGGCGCGGCCCACCAGCGTGACGGCCTGGCCGTGGGCCGCAAGGCGGCCGCCCACATAGCAGCCGATGGCGCCAGCGCCGAGAACGATGAAATGCATGGTGGAGCTGTCCTTCGCCCCAAAGGGCCGTTGCAAAGAGTCTGCCGCGCATTGTGCAGATGCGGCCATCCGCGGGCTGGCGCCCAGGCGACGCTCGGCTCCGTTCTACAGGATTTCAAGCCTTTTTGGCCTCTGGCGCTTATCCAGCAAGCGCAAGCAGCTATCTATTGAATAGCAAACCGCACCCCCACACGCAGTCCCCCCAGGCGGTCGGAAGCGCCCAGCTCCACGACGGCACCGTGCCGCTGCGCGATGGCCTGCACGATGGCCAGGCCCAGGCCGCTGCCGGTGGTGGCGGCGCTGCTGTCGCGGCCCACGCGCACAAAGCGCTGCAGGGCGCGGTCGCGGTGTGCGGGGTCAATGCCGGGGCCGCTGTCTTCCACGGTGAGCAGCACGGCCTGCTCCTCAACAAGCGCACGCACCTGCACATCCACCTGGCCGCCGGGCGGTGTGTACTTGATGGCGTTGTCGAGCAGGTTGCGCACCAGCATCCGCAGCGCCTCGGCGCTACCCCGCACGGTCACAGGTCCGGTGGTGGCGTCGGAGTCGAGCAGGCCCGCGTCCGTGCCCCGGGCCTGGGCGGCGGGGGCCACGTCGGCCAGCGCCAGTTGCGCCACCGCGCGCAGGTCCACGGGTTCGGCGGGGGGGGCCGCGGCCTCTTGCCGGGCCAGGGCCAGCAGCTGTTCCACCAGGCGGGTCGCGCGGTCGATGCCGGCGGACAGCCGCTCGGCCGCCGCAGCGCGTGCGGCGTCGTCCTGGCCCGCACGCTGCAGGACCTGCAGCTGCAGGTGCAGCGCCGCCAGGGGCGAGCGCAGCTCGTGCGCGGCATCGGCCACAAAGTGCTGCTGGGCCTCGAAGGCGCGTTGCACGCGCTCGAACAGCAGGTTGAGTTCGCTCACCAGGGGCTGCACTTCGTCGGGCAGCTGCGCGTCGCTCACGGGCGAAAGGTCGTCGGCCTGGCGCTGGGCGAGCTGGCGGCGCACGCGCTCCACCGGCGCCAGCGAACGGCTCACGCCCCACCACACCGCCAGCACCAGAAGCGGCGCCATGAAGGCCAGCGGCGCCAGGGTGCGCAGCGCCAGGCTGCGCGCCATGCCCTGGCGCGCGGCCATGTTCTGCGCCACCTGGATGACCTGCGAGCGCGTCTGCATCGAGAACACGCGGTAGGTGCCGCCGCGCGCCTGCACGTTGGTGAAGCCGAGCACCGCAATCTGCGGCAGGGCCGCGCCCACGGCGGATTCAAAGATGCGCAGGCCCTCGTTGGTCCACACCTGCACGATGAATTCGTGGTTCTCGTCCTGCGGGTCCAGCCCCGGGCCCAGGCCCTGGGCGTCCACCGGCAGGCCCGAGCGCAGGGCCAACGCGGTCTGCTGCATGTGGTAGTCGAACAGCGCGTCGGCCTCGTCCAGCGCGCTGCGGTAGGCCAGCGCGGCTTGCACGGCGCCGGCCAGCACGACGGCGGCCAGCAGGAACATCAGCAGCCGCATGCGCAAGGAGCGCGGAAGCAGGCCCTGCACGGTGCGCGAGATTTTCGCCATCACATCTTCGGTACCAAATAGCCGACGCCACGCACATTGAGCACCAGCTCCGGCCCCAGCTTCTTGCGCAGGCCGTGGATGTAGACCTCCACCGCGTTGCTGCTCACCTCGTCGCCCCAGCCGTAGAGCTTGTCTTCAAGCTGCTGGCGCGACAGCACCATGCCGGGCCGGGCGATCAGCGGCTCCAGCACCGCCCATTCGCGGCCCGACAGGACCACGGGCGTGCCGCGCACCGTCACCTCGCGCGTGGCGGGGTTGATGCTGACGCCCTGGTGTTCGTACACCGGCTCGGCGCGGCCGGCCGCGCGGCGCAGCAGGGCGCGGATGCGGGCCAGCAGCTCGTGCAGGTCGTAGGGCTTGAGCACGTAGTCGTCAGCCCCCGCATCCAGCCCCTCGATGCGCTGGGCCACGGCGTCGCGGGCGGTGGCCACCAGCACGGGGGTGCGGTCCTTGCGGGTGCGCAGGTCGCGCAGCACAGTCAGGCCGTCGCGGTGCGGCAGGCCCAGGTCCAGCAGCACCAGGTCGTAGGCCTGGGTGCGCAGGGCCGTGTCGGCGGCGTCGCCGTCGCGGGCCCAGTCCACGGCGTACTGCTCGGCGCGCAGCAGGTCCTGCACGGCTTCACCGATCATGGGGTCGTCTTCTACAAGCAGCAGGCGCATGGGGCAAGCATAGCCAATGGCGGGGCGAAGGGCTGCGCCCTGGCTTCGACGGGCTCAGCCCGAACGGGTGGTGTGCGGCGTGGCGCAGCACCGAACCGCCGCGACGCGCCCGCCCCGCCCGGTCAACCCAGGCGCACCGGCACAAAGATCTTGTTGCCGTCGCGCTCGATCAGCAGCGCCACCGACTTGCCCGCCTTGGCCATGGCCGCGCGCACCTGTTCGATGTTCTTGGCGGGCGCGCCGTTGATGGCCAGCAGCACGTCACCGGGCTGCACGCCGGCGGCTGCGGCGGGGCCGCGCGCCTGCTCGATCACCAGGCCGTCGGCAACACCCCCATTCGCGCTCATTTCACGGCGTTCCTGCGGCTCCAGCGGGCGCAGCGACAGGCCCAGCCGGCCCTTGCCCACCGCATCGTCGTTGCGCGCCTGCTTGGCGGACGACTTGTCGCTGGCATCGCCCAGCGTGGCCGTCAGCTCCACGGGCTTGCCTTGGCGCCACACCGACAGTTTGGCCTGCTGGCCGGGCTGTGCCTGGCCCACCCAGGCCGGCAGGTCGCCCGAGGCCACGATGGGCTGGCCGTCCATCTGGCGGATCACGTCGCCCGGCTGCAGGCCGGCCTTTTCTGCGGGACTGCCGGGGCTCACGCTGGCCACGAGCGCGCCTTCGGGCTTGTCCAGGGCGAAGGATTCGGCAAACGCCTGGTTCACCTCCTGCACGGCCACGCCCAGCTGCGCATGGCGCACCTTGCCGGTGGCCACGATCTGGTCCTTGATCTTGCTGGCCAGCTCGATGGGGATGGAGAACGACACGCCCTGGTAGCCGCCCGAGCGGCTGTAGATTTGCGAGTTGATGCCCACCACCTCGCCGCGCGCATTGAACAGCGGCCCGCCCGAATTGCCGGGGTTCACCGCCACGTCGGTCTGGATGAAGGGCACCAGGCTGTCGTCGGGCAGCGAGCGGCCCTTGGCGCTGACCACGCCGGCGGTCACGCTGTTTTCAAAGCCGAAGGGCGAGCCGATGGCCAGGACCCATTCGCCCACCTGCAGGTCGCGCGTATTGCCCAGGCGCACGGTGGGCAGGTTCTTGGCGTTGATCTTGAGCACGGCCACATCGGTCTTGGCGTCGGCCCCCAGCACCTTGGCGCGGAACTCGCGCCGGTCGGTGAGCTTGACCACCACTTCGCTGGCGCCCTTGACCACGTGCGCATTGGTCAGCACCAGCCCGTCGGGGCTCACGATGAAGCCCGAGCCCAGGCCGTGCGTGGGCACATTGCGCGGCGCCTGCTGCATGCCGGGCGCGGGAATGCCGAACTGGCGGAAGAATTCGTAGAACGGGTCGTTCGGGTCCATGCGCGGCCCGCCGTGCTGGCGGGCTGCGGGCTGCGGGTCGTCGTCGTCCTCCCCGTCGTCCGCCATGGCCGTCTTGGTGCTGCCGGTCACGCTGATGTTGACCACGGCGGGGCCGTTCTGAGCGGTGATCTGCGCAAAGCTGGGCAGGGCAGCAGCGCCGGGCGCAGCCGCCTGGATGGCGGGCGTGGCGAGGGCGACCGGCGCCGGGTTGGCCTGCGCGTGGTGCCCCACGACGATCCCCGCGCCCGTGCCGCCGATGACGCCCGCGGCCACCAGGGCCAGGAGAAGGCGGCGGGGGGTGATTGCAACGGTGTTCATGGTGGTGTGCCTTTCCTTGGCTGATTGCGATGGAAGGCAGTGTGGGAGGGCAGACTTAGACGAGGCTTAGGCGCCACTCCAGGCGCCGGCCCTCACAAGAACATCCCGCCCGAGGCCTCGATGCGCTGCGCGTTCACCCACCGTGCAGAGGGCTGCAGCAGGGCGGCCACCAGCGGGCCGATGTCCTCGGACACGCCCACGCGGCCCAGGGCCGTCTGGCTGGCGATGAAGGCATTGAGCTGCGCGTTGTCGCGCACGGCGCCGCCGCCAAAGTCGGTCTCGATGGCGCCCGGGGCCACCACGTTCACGGCAATGCCGCGCGGGCCCAGCTCCTTGGCCAGGTAGCGGCTGAGCACCTCGATCGCGCCCTTCATCGCCGCATAGGCCGCATAGCCCGGCAGGGCAAAGCGGGCCAGCCCGGACGACAGGTTGAGGATGCGGCCGCCGTCGTTCATCAGCGGCAGCAGGCGCTGCGTGAGGAAGAACACGCCCTTCAGGTGCACGTTGACCAGTGCATCGAACTGCGCCTCGGTGGTCTCGGCAAAGGGCGCGTGCACGCCCATGCCGGCGTTGTTGACCAGGAAGTCGAAGCGCTCGCGCTGCCAGGTGGCCTGCAGCACCTGCGTCAGCTGGGCCGCAAAGGCGCCAAAGCTGCGGACATCGCCCACGTCCAGCGGCAGCGCCACGGCGCGGCGGCCCAGGGATTCAATCTCGGCGGCCACGGCCTGGGCCTCGGCGGCCTGCTGGCGGTAGGTGAGCACCACGTCGATGCCAGCGCGCGCGGCAGCCAGCGCGGCACTGCGGCCCAGGCCCCGGCTGCCGCCGGTGATGAGCACGATGGGGGCCGAGGAAGCGGGAACGGGCGTGGGAAGGGATGCGGTCATGGCAAAGCTCCTGGGTTGGGGTTGGGCGCCCGCTGCACCCTGCGGCAGGCATGGGCAGGACTTTATTGAGCGGTAGACAATCCATAAACCAGGCAAAATTGGATTGATTGTTCAGCCAAAACAACCAATGAACCCTCTGGACCGCATGCAGATCTTTGCCCGCGTGGCCGAGCTGGCCAGCTTCACGCAGGCGGCCCAGGTGCTGGGCATTCCCAAGGCCAACGCCTCGCTGGCGGTGCAGCAGCTGGAGGCGCAACTGGGCACGCGCCTGCTGCACCGCACGACGCGGCGCGTGCAGCTCACGCAGGACGGGCAGGTGTACTACGAGCGCTGCAAGGACTTGCTGGACGATGTGGAGGAGCTGCAGACCCTCTTCGCCCAGCCCGAGGGCGCCGCCCTGCGCGGGCGCGTGCGCATCGACATGTCCACCGGCATTGCACGCCAGCTGGTGCTGCCGCGCCTGCCCGAACTGCTGCAGCGGCACGCCCTGCTGGAGGTGGAGCTGAGCAGCACCGACCGCCGCGTGGACCTGGTGCGCGAGGGGTTTGACTGCGTGATCCGCGTGGGCCCGGTGGCCGAGCCCGGGCTGGTGGCGCGCCCGCTGGGCTGGGTGCGCGTGGCCACGTGCGCCAGCCCCGGCTACCTGGCGCGCATGGGCACGCCGCGCAGCCTGGACGACCTGGCGCAGCACGCGCTGGTGCACTACGTGAGCACGCTGGGCACCCGCTCGGCCGGGTTTGAAACCCAGGACGGCAGCGGCAACGCCTGCTTCCATGCCATGGCCGGGCGCGTGACCGTCAACAGCGCCGAAGCCTACCTGGGCGCCTGCGCCGCCGGGCTGGGGCTGATCCAGGCGCCCCTGCTGGGCGTGCGCGAGCTGATCGACCGGGGCCTGCTGGTGGAGGTGCTGCCAGACCACCCCGCGCCGCCCATGCCGGTGACGCTGCTGTACGCCCACCGCAGGCACCTGCCTCAGCGCGTGCGGGTGGTGATGGACTGGCTGGCCGGCGTGGTGCAGGAGCACCTGCGCAGCGAAGCAGCTGTCGCAGAGCCCCCATAGCTATCAAAACAATAGCTTCCTGCGCTTTACCAGCAAGCGCCAGAGCCCAAAAATGCTTGTACCCCGCAACGGTGCCAGGTCTGCCGCCGGCTACCGCGGGCTCCCGGCGCGGGCCTCGCGCGTCACCAGCCAGATGCCTGCGCACACCAGCACCAGGGCCAGCAGGTTCTTCCACGCAAGCAGCGCCTCGCCCAGGAACAGCGCCGACAGCGCAGCGCCAAAAATCGGCACGGTGAAGTTGAACACCGTGACCTGGCTCACCCGGTTGTGCTTGAGCAAGAGGCTCCACAGCGAGAACGCGGCCGAGGACAGCAGCGCCAGGTACGCCAGCAGCGCCACCGAGCCGCCCGTGAAGCCCGTGAGCGATCCGCCCAGCGCCCCGCCGACCGCCAGCAGCGCCGCGCCGCCAATGGCCAGCTGCCAGCCCGTCATCACCACCGAATCCATGCGCTGCGACACCTGCTTGCCGTAGATGCTGGCCGCTGCCAGCACGAAGGCCGCAATCACCACGAAGCCTTCGCCCAGCAGCGTGAAGTCCAGGTCCAGCGCGCCGCGCCCCAGGTTGACCACCATCACACCGGCAAAGCCCACCCCGCAGCCCCAGAGCTTGGCGTGGCTGAGCCGGTCGTTGTGGTAGACCCAGTGCGCCAGCAGCACGCTGAAGAAGGTGCCCGTGGCGTTCATGATCGACCCCTTCACGCCCGTGGTGTGGGCCAGGCCCACGTAGAAGAAAACGTATTGCAGCGTGGTCTGCGTCAGGCCCAGCACCACCAGTTGCCGCCCACCCGCAAAGCCCAGCCCCCAGATGGCCTTGCGCATGATCGCAGCCCAGGCCAGCAGGATCAGCCCCGCGCCCAGAAAGCGCCAGCCCGCAAACACCAGCTGCGTGGGGATGTCGCTGCGCGCAATGCCAAACCAGGCGTAGCCCGTCTTGATGGCGGGGTAGGAGCTGCCCCAGAGCAGACAGCACAGCAGCGCAAGCGCTACGACGACCTTGCGGTCAGAAAATCGGGAATGCCCCATGAGATGCGGTCTTTCAAGGACAACAGCCCTTGCAGGCAAGGGCTGTTGGAGGGGAAACACAAGGGGCTGTCGCCCCGCAAATTTCAGGTCACCGGCGCCGGGTTGAACAGCACCAGCGCGTTGTGCAGCTTCCACTGCTCCGCCCAGGTCTTCCTGCGCCCGCTGGCCACGTCGAGCAGCAGGCGGAACAGCTCCCAGCCGGTTTCTTCGATGGTGGCCTCGCCGTCAGCGATCTTTCCGGCGTTGATGTCCATGAGGTCATGCCAGCGGCGCGCCAGATCGGTGCGCGTGGCCACCTTGACCACCGGGCATTCGGCCAAGCCGTAAGGTGTTCCCCGCCCGGTGGTGAACACGTGCAGGTTCATGCCCGCGGCCAGCTGCAGCGTGCCGCAGATGAAGTCGCTGGCGGGCGTGGCGGCGTACACCAGGCCGCGCTGGTCGCGCCGCAGCTTTTGGCCCGGGGCCAGCACGTGCGCGATGGGCGCGGTGCCGCTCTTGATGATGGAGCCCATGGCCTTCTCGGCGATGTTCGACAGCCCGCCCGCCTTGTTGCCAGGCGTGGTGTTGGCCGCACGGTCCACGCGGCCGCGGTCCAGGTAGCGGTCGTACCAGCCCAGCTCGCGCACGATGGCTTGGGCCACTGCGGGCGTGGCGGCGCGGCTGGTGAGCTGCTCCACGGCGTCGCGCACCTCGGTGTTCTCGCTGAACATCACGGTGGCGCCGGCGCGCACCAGCAGGTCGGCGCAAAAGCCCACGGCCGGGTTGGCGGTGACGCCTGAGAACGCGTCGCTGCCGCCGCACTGCACGCCCACCACCAGTTCGCTGGCCGGGATGGTCTCGCGGCGGCGGGCGTTCAGGCGTTCCAGGTGCGGCTTCGCGCTTTGCACGATGTCGTCCAGCATCGACATGAAGCCCACGTGATGATCGGCCTGCAGGCACACCGTCTCGGGGCCGAGGGCCGGGTCGCGCTCGTCCACGATGGGGAAGCTGCCCGGCGGCAGCAGGCGGTCGGGCTGCAGCTTCTCGCAGCCCAGGCTCACCACCATCACCTCTCCGCCGAAGTTGGGATTGAGGCTGATGTGCTGGAGCGTGCGGATGGGGATGACCGCATCCGGCGCGTCGATGGCCACGCCGCAGCCGTAGGTGTGCTCCAGGCCGATCACGTCGTCCACGTGCGGGTACTGCGGCAGCAGCTCGGTCTTGATGCGCCGCACGGCCTGCGCCACCACCCCGGCCACGCACTGCACCGTGGTGGTGATGGCGAGGATGTTGCGCGTGCCCACCGAGCCGTCGGCGTTGCGGTAGCCCTCGAAGGTATAGCCCGTGAGCGGTTCCAGCACCGGCGGCTTCACCGTGGCCAGGGGCAGGCCTTCGAGCGCGCGGGCGGAGGGCATCTGCAGCAGGCGCTCGTGCACCCAGCTGCCGGCCGGGATGTCTTTGAGCGCATAGCCGATGGGCACGTTGTAGCGGCGCACCACGCCGCCTTGGGGGATGTCCGCCAGCGCCACCTTGTGGCCCTGCGGCACCTTGTCGCGCAACGCAAGGTCCGCGCCGGGAACGCCCTGGGGCAGCACCGTGCCGGCGGGCAGGCCGCCGTCGTTGGCGACGATGGCGACGTTGTCTTGCGCGTGCATGCGGATGGTGAGCGGGGGGCGGGTCATCGGTGAAAAGGTTTCGTCAAGGCTGCGCCGCCATGGGCAGCACGGTGATCCAGTTCGGGTTCAAGCCCACGGCGTGCTCGCCCACCCGAGTGAGCGCACCGCTCACGCTGTCCACGGCATGCACGCCCACGCGGTGGCTGAGCTGGCCTGCGGCCAGCAGGTGGCGCCCGTCGGGCGTGATGGCAAAGCCCCGAGGCTGGGCCTGGGTGGGCCAGTGGCCGATGGGCGTGAGTTCACCCGTGGCGGCGTGCACGGCGAACCCGGCCAGCGTGTGGCTGTTGCGTTCGCTGGTGTAAAGCCAGCGGCCGTCCGGGCTCAGGTGCAGGTCGGCAGCCCAGGGCGTGCCGGTGAAGCCGGGCGGCAGCGTGGGCAGGCTTTGCAGCAGCTGCAGCGCGCCCGTTGCAGCGTCCCAGGCCAGCACGTGCACGGCGGCGTCCAGCTCGTCCAGCAGGTAGATGCGGTTGCCCGCGGCGTTGAAGCGCAGGTGCCGCGGCCCGGTGCCCGTGGGCAGGGGGAACACGGCAGGCTCAGCCGGTTGCAGCGCGCCCGTGTCCGCATCGAACCGGTAGCGGTGCAGCTGGCCGCCGCCCAGGGACGCGGCCAGCACAAAGCGGTTGTCCGGACTGGCCAGCGCGCTGTGTGCATGGCGGCCCGTGGGGTAGACGGCGGCTGCGCCGCCCGGCGCCACGGCACCTTGGGCGCCGATGGGCTGCACCGCCACCAGGTCGGCGCCGTAGGACGCGCTCAGCAGCCAGCGCCCCGTGCCGTCGGTGGCCAGGTAGGCCATGCTCGCAGGCAAAGAGGCTTCGCCCAGCACATCGGCACGGCGCGCAGTGGCGTCCACCGCCAGGGTGACCACGGCCAGCGGATCGCTGCGGCGCGCCACATACAGGCGGGTGCGGTCCGGGCTCAGCGCCATGGGCATGAGCTGCCCGCCCAGCGCCAGGACTTGCTCGGTATGCAGCTGCCCCGTGTCCGAGGTCAGGCGCAGCAGGTGCAATTCACCACTGTCGGCGCAGGAGACGAAAACCAGAGCGTCTTCCATACCCGTTCAGAGGCCCATCGCTCGCGGCAGCCACAGCGAGATGGCGGGCACATAAGTGACCATCATCAGCACCACGAACAGCGCCACGAAGAACGGCATCATGGCCTTGGTGACGATGCCCAGCGGCAGCTTGGCGACAGCGGCGCCGGTGAACAGCACGGTGCCCACGGGCGGCGTGATGAGGCCGATGCCCAGGTTCACCATCATGATCATGCCGAAGTGCACCGGGTCCACGCCCAGCAGCTTGACCACGGGCAGCAGGATGGGCGTGAGGATGAGGATGAGCGGCGACATGTCCATCAGGCAGCCCAGGAGCAGCAGCATGATGTTGATCATGGCCAGCACGGCGTACTTGTTGCTCGACAGGCTGGTGAGGAAGGCCGTGACCTTCATGGGGATCATCATCATCGTCATCAGGTAGCCAAACGCCGCCGCAAAGCCGATGAGGATCATGACCACCGTGACCGTCTTCACCGTGCGGTGCACGAGCTTGGGCAGGTCGCGCCACTGGTAGTCGCGGTAGATGAACATCGTCACGAAGAACGCCCAGACCACGGCGATCGAGGCGGACTCGTTGGCCGTGAACACGCCCGACAAGATGCCTCCCAGGATGATGACCATGGTCATCAGGCCCCACAGGGCCTCGCCACAGATCTTGAGCGCCTGCCGGAGCGGGATGACCTCGCCCTTGGGGTAGCCCTCGCGCCGCGCCGTGAGCAGGCACAGCACCGCCAGCGTGAGGCCCATGATCAGCCCCGGCAGCACGCCGGCCATGAACAGCGCGGCAATCGACACCGTGCCGCCGGCCGCCAGCGAGTACAGCACCGCGTTGTGGCTGGGCGGGATCAGGATGGCCTGCACCGAGCCGCTCACGGTGACGGCCGTGGCAAAGGGGCGCGGATAGCCCTTCTTTTCCATCTCAGGGATCAGCACCGAGCCGATGGAGGCGGTGTCCGCCACCGAGGAGCCCGAGATGGCGCCGAAGAAGGTGGACGCCAGGATGTTGACCAGCGACAGCCCGCCGCGGATGAAGCCCACCAGCACGCCCGCAAAGGCCACCAGCCGCCGCGCCATGCCGCCTTCGGCCATGATGGCGCCGGCCAGCACGAAGAAGGGAATGGCGAGCAGCGAAAACTTGTTGACGCCCGAAGCCACCTGGATCATCACGGCGTCCAGCGGCAGGTCGATCCACAGCGCACCCGCCAGTGCCGACAGGCCCAGCGCATACGCGATCGGCACGCCGATCATCATCAGCACGAAGAACGTGCCCAGCAAGACAAGGGTGTCCACGATCAGGCTCCGTCAGCGAGTTCTTCAAAGCGCACGATGCGCCGGTGGTGCTGAGGCCCGAAGACCATCTTCTCCAGCACGAACAGCAGCGTGATGGCTGCGCCCAGGGGCAGCGATGCATAGGTGGCGCCCACCGGCAGCCAGGGCAGCTCGGCAATGCCCTGCCCCCAGGTTTCGATGCACAGGTTGGTGCCATACCACGCCACGAACCCGCAGATGGCCAGCATGAGCAGGTCCACCGCCACCGCCAGCAGCTGCTGCAGGGGCGGCGGCAGCTTCTCGGTCAGCATGTTGACGGCGATGTGCCCGCCCGCGCGGTAGGCCGCCGCGGCGCCGACAAAGGTGAACACCATCATCAGCAGGATGGCAATGGGCTCGGGCCACTGCGAGCCGGTGCCCAGCACGTAGCGGCTGAACACGCCCCAGGGAATGATGAGCGACATGAAGAAGATGGCCGCGCCGGCGGCCCAGATGGTGGCCAGGTAGATCCGGTCCATCCATCGCAGAAAGGGGTGGTCCATACAAACGGGTGTGAAAAGCCAGGAAGAAGCGCAGGCCCGCCAAAAACGCACCCGCGCAAGCCGCAAATCCCGGGGGGCCTACTTCACCGCCTCGATGCGCTTCATCAGCTCCGCATAGTTGGCCCCGTACTTGGCGCGCACGGGGGCTGTAGCGTCGTAGAAGGACTTGGTGTCCACGTTGATGAACTCCACCCCCGCCGCCTTGAGCTTGGCGGTGTAGTCCGCCACGCTCTTGTCCCACAGTGCGCGCTGCTCCAGCTGCGCCTCGCGGCCCAGTTTCCTCAGCAGGGCCTGGTCGTCCTTGGAGAGCTTGTCCCACGTGACCTTGGAGACCACCAGCAGCTCGGGAATGATCAGGTGGTTGGTCTGCGTGTAGTACTTGGCGCCGGTGTTGTAGTGGTTGCTGCTGAAGAAGCTGGGCGCGTTGTTCTCGGCGCCATCCACCACGCCCGTCTGCAGCGCGG
Source organism: Acidovorax sp. (assembly GCF_021287135.1). Taxonomy (GTDB): domain Bacteria; phylum Pseudomonadota; class Gammaproteobacteria; order Burkholderiales; family Burkholderiaceae_C; genus Acidovorax. The sequence goes on along the minus strand of NZ_JAJTBB010000085.1, from coordinate 102,328 downwards.
TGAACACTTCGCCATAGCCCATGGAGATGCCGTTGCCGCCCATGGCGTTCATGGTGTCCACGAACAGCGGGTTGCCCATCATGCGGATCTTCTGGCCCTTGAGGTCCGCGGGGGACCGCACGGGCTTCTTGGTGTACAGGCTGCGCGAGCCCCCATCCATCCACCCGATGGCGACCAGCCTGGCGGGCGAGGCGCTGATCTTGGCCAGCAGTTCATCGCCAATGGGGCCATCGATGACGGCGCGCATGTGGTCCTGGCTGCGGAACACGAAGGGCATGTTGAACACGTTCACCTCGGGCACCACGGTGCCCACCGGCCCCAGCGACGTGCGCAGGATGTTGATGGCGCCGACCTGCGTCTGCTCGATCATTTCCTTCTCGCCGCCCAGCACACCGCCGGGGAAGGTCTGGATCTTGAGGCGGCCGTTGGTGGCGGCTTCCAGCTTCTTGCCCATGCTCTCCACGGCCACCACGTTGGGGTAGCCCGCAGGGTGGACATCGGCCGCCTTCAGGACCAGGGTCTGGGCCTGGGCGCCTTGCGCCAACAAGGTCCCTGCCGCCAGGACGGCAGCGCAGGCGGTCAGAAGGGAACGGCGAAAGATCATGGGGTGTCTCCGGTAGGTGTTGTCGTGAGGATTCGTCGGCACAAACGCAGCAGCCGGGGGCGCCGCGCCCGGCTCACTCAAAAGGACCGGTGCGCACGAACGGCCCCCCTTGGTAGAGGGTGGCGGGATCGGTCAGGTCCGGATGGGGGTCGGCCGCCTCGACCTGCGCCCGGAAGGGCTCGGAGCTGTCCTGCGGGCGGTAGCCGATGTGGCGCGCGGGCGTGTTGTCCCACCAGGTGGTGGTGTTGTCGCCCATGCCGTAGAGGATGCTGTGGCCCACCACGGGGGCCGTGAGGCTGGCCACCACCAGGCGCTCCAGGTCGTCGTAGCTCATCCAGGTGGCCAGCATGCGGCGGTTGCGGGGCGCGGGAAAGGACGAGCCGATGCGCAGGCACACCGTCTCGATGCCGTAGCGGTCGAAGTAAAAGCGCGAGAGGTCCTCGCCAAAGGCCTTGGAGACGCCGTACAGCCCGTCGGGCCGCGCAGGGTCGCGCGGGCTCACCACCTCGTCCTGGCGGTAGAAGCCGGTGACGTGGTTGGAACTGGCAAACACCACGCGCCGCACGGCCTGCTTGCGGGCGGCCTCGTACAGGTGGTACACGCCGATGATGTTGGCCTGCAGGATGGGCTCCCACGGCTGCTCGGTGGACACGCCCCCCAGGTGCACCACGGCCTCCACGCCGTCGAGCAACGCGTGCACCGCGGCCGCGTCTTCCAGCCGGGCGGGCCGCAGCTCTTCGCCGGCGCGCGGCGCGCCCAGGTCCGCAATGTCGGACAACCGCAGCACATCGCAATAGGCCTTGAGGCGGGTGCGCAGCTCGGCGCCCAGGCCGCCGGCGGCGCCGGTCAGCAGCAGGCGGGAAAACCGCAGAGGGGTCGGATGGCAGGGCATGGCAATCGCGGAGCTTCTTGGTACAGTGGTGACACAGCCTGTTGCACGTCATCAGTTGTCGTACAACAATCGGCAATGTAGCGGCTTCCGCCCCCCGGCCGCATAGGGATAACACCAAGAAATGACCACCGACACCCCGCTCCGCCGCAAGCCCCGCACCCTCGCCCTGGAGGTGGTTGAATCCCTGGGAGACCGCATCCGCGACGGGCGCCTGGCGCTGGGCGACAAGCTGCCCACCGAGGCGGCGATCATGGCCGAGTTCAACGTCAGCCGCACGGTGGTGCGCGAGGCCATCTCCAAGCTGCAGGCTTCGGGCCTGGTGGAGACGCGCCATGGCATCGGCACCTTCGTGCTGGGGCTGGGCCAGGCGCCGGGCTTCAAGATCACGCCCGAGCAGTTCAGCACGCTGCGCGACGTGATCGCGGTGCTGGAGTTGCGCATCGGCCTGGAGACCGAGGCCGCGGCCCTGGCAGCCCAGCGCCGGACCGAAGCCAACGTCCGCGCCATGCGGTCCGCGCTGGACGCGGTGGCCAGCGCGGTGGATGCCGGCCGGGACGCGGTGGCCGCGGACTTCCAGTTCCACCTGGAGATCGCGCGCGCCACACAGAACAGCCACTTCTCGGAGCTCATGGGCACGCTGGGCAGCATGATCATTCCCCGCGCGCGGCTGGACGCCAGCGACGCGCTGAACGACGAACGCCGCCAGTACCTGCGCCGCGTGAACGGCGAGCACGAGAGCATCTACGACGCCATCGTGGGCCAGGACCCGGAGGCCGCCCGGGCGGCCATGCGCACCCACCTGGCCAACAGCCGCGAGCGCCGCCGCCGCGCGCAGAGCGAAACGGGCGCCACGTAGCAGCGCATCGGCCGGTGCGCCTCCCCCGCTGGCGGGGGTACGCTGGGCCCAGTCGCCGTTTTGTTGTACGATGACATACAACAGTTGATACCATTGCAGGCCGGGCGCCGCAAGGCCCCTGGCCCTGCCCTCTTCCCCCCTGCCTCCCTCGCATGCCTTCCATCCACCACCTTCTGCAAGTCGGCAAGTTGCTTCCCAGCCTGGAACAGGCCCTGCGCGAGCGCTATGCCGTGCAGCGGCTGAGCGACGCTCCCGATGCCGCCGCCTTCCTGGCCGAGCAGGGCGCCCGTTTCGACGCAGTGGTCACCAGCGCCGCCGTCGGCCTGAGCGCGGCGCAGCTTGCCGCCCTGCCGGCCGTGCAGGTCATCTCAAGCTTCGGCGTGGGGTTGGACAAGCTCCCGGTGGAGGCCGCGCGTCAGCGCGGCATTGCCGTGGGCTACACGCCCGATGTGCTCAACGATTGCGTGGCGGACACCGCCTTCGCACTGCTGCTGGACGTGGCCCGCCGAACCTCGGAAGCCGACCGCTTCGTGCGCGCCGGCCACTGGGCGCGGGCTGGCGGCAACAGCTTCGGGCTGGGGCGCAAGGTCAGCGGAGCCCGCCTGGGCGTGGTGGGCCTGGGGCGCATCGGGCAAACCATCGCGCGCCGGGCCTCGGGGTTCGACATGCCGGTGCGCTACCACACGCGGCGGCCCGTGGCGGGCGTTCCGTGGACGCACGAACCCTCGCTGGCGGCGCTGGCTGCCTGGTGCGACTTTTTGGTGGTGATCACGTCCGGCGGGCCCGCCACCCACCACCTGATCGGCGCCGACGTGCTGCAGGCCCTGGGGCCGCAGGGTTTTCTCATCAATGTGGCGCGGGGATCGGTGGTGGACGAGCAGGCCCTGGTGGATGCCCTGATCCACCAGCGCATCGCCGGCGCGGGCCTGGACGTGTTTGCCAACGAGCCCCACGTGCCCGAAGCCCTGCGGGGGCTGGACAACGTGGTGCTGTTGCCGCACATTGCCAGCGCCACCCACGAAACCCGGCAGGCCATGGCCCAGCGCGTGCTGGACAACCTGGCCGGCTTTGCGGCGGGCACGGGGTTGGTCAGCGCTGCATGAGCTGGCAGACCGCCGCGCCCGGCCCGGCATGCACCCTTCCCCTTTTTTAGTCTGTTGAACGGAACCCTGACGATGAAGCACAACCTGATCGGCGGCACCTGGACCGAAGGCGTCCGCACCTACCGCAACACCAACCCGTCTGACACGCGCGACGTGATCGGCGACTACGCCGTGGCCAGCCGCGAGCAGGCGCTGGAGGCCGTGGCCGCCGCGCACGCGGCCTTCCCGGCCTGGAGCGTTTCCACGCCCCAGCAGCGCTTTGACATCCTCGATGCCGTGGGCAACGAAATCATTGCCCGCAAGGCCGAGCTGGGCGACCTGCTGGCGCGCGAGGAGGGCAAGACCCTGCCCGAAGCCATCGGCGAGGTGGGCCGTGCCGCCGCCATCTTCAAGTTCTTTGCGGGCGAGGCGCTGCGCCCCGGCGGCGAGCTGGTCCCGTCCGTGCGGCCCGGCGTGGGCATCGAGATCACACGCGAGCCGCTGGGCGTGATCGGGCTCATCACCCCGTGGAACTTCCCCATCGCCATCCCCGCATGGAAGATCGCCCCGGCCCTGGCCTACGGCAACTGCGTGGTGTTCAAGCCCGCCGAGCTGGTGCCGGGCTCCGCCTGGGCGCTGGCCGACATCCTGCACCGCGCGGGCCTGCCCGCCGGCGTGTTCAACCTGGTGATGGGCCGGGGCTCCGAAGTGGGCGCCGTGCTGCTGGAGGATGAGCGCATCGCGGGCGTGAGCTTCACCGGCTCCGTCGGCACCGGCCAGCGCGTGGCCGCCGCCTGCGTGCCGCGCGGCGCCAAGGTGCAGCTGGAGATGGGTGGCAAGAACCCCTTCGTGGTGCTGGACGACGCCGACCTGAACGTGGCCGTGGGCGCGGCCATCAATAGCGGCTTCTTCTCCACCGGCCAGCGCTGCACCGCCAGCAGCCGCGTGATCGTGACCGAAGGCATCCACGACCGCTTCGTGGCCGCCATGGTCGAAAAGATGAAGACCCTGAAGGTGGATGACGCCCGCAAGGCCGGCACCGACATCGGCCCCGTGGTGGACGACCGCCAGCTGGCGCAAGACCTGGAGTACATCGCCATCGGCCAGCAGGAAGGCGCCCAGCTCGCCCACGGCGGCGAAGCGCTGGAGAAAAACGCGGATGGCGCGCCCGGCTACTACCTGCGCCCCGCCCTCTTCACCGAGACCACGCCCGGCATGCGCATCAACCGCGAAGAAATCTTTGGCCCCGTGGTCAGCGTGCTGCGCGCCAAGAACTACGAAGAAGCCCTGGCCCTGGCCAACGACACGCCCTTCGGCCTGGCCAGCGGCATCGCCACCACCAGCCTCCGGCACGCCACGCACTTCAAGCGCCATGCGCAGGCCGGCATGGTGATGGTGAACCTGCCCACGGCGGGTGTGGACTATCACGTGCCGTTTGGCGGCCGCAAGGGCAGCAGCTACGGGCCGCGCGAACAGGGGCGGTATGCGGCCGAGTTCTACACCACGGTGAAGACGGCGTACACGCAGGCGTGATGCAGGCGTGATGCAGGCGTGATGCCGGCATGACGCAGAGGCCGGGCCCCGGCGCCCCTTCGGATGCCGGGCACGGTCGGCCTCGCGGAATTTTTAAAGAAATCCGCCCCTATCGCCCGTCCAACAAGCGCGAGCAGCTACAAAATTAGCAGCACCCTGTGCACGCGCCCGGACGTGCGCAGTATCATCGCGCCCCATGACCGCCGCCCGACGAACCTTCTCTGCCCTGCGCCTGTGGGTGCTGGCGTGGTTCGTGGCGTCGTTGGGGGTGGCCGTCGCGTCACCGCTTGTGCACCCCCAGTCCATCGAAGTCATCTGCTCGGGGGCCGGCACCTTCAAGCTGCTGGTGCAAACCGACGACGGCACGGTGGAAATGGGGGCCATGGGCATGGACTGCCCGCTGTGCTCCACGGCCAGCGCGCCCCCGCCGGTGCCTGCGCTGCCACTGGCACCACCCCAGCCGCTGGCCCATGCGCTGCAGCCTGTGGAGGCGGCCCGCATCGCGGCCGCCACGGCCGCGCCGCTGCCCGCGCGCGGGCCGCCAGCACGCTCTTGAACTGACGCCTTGCGCGGCACCCGGACCTGGTGGGCGGGTGCTGCGCTTTCTTTTCCTTGTCGGTTCTGCAGCGGCACTGCCGCTGCCGCTGGCCCGTCCGGGCACGGCGGCGGCGCCGTTGCTTTCACGAGCGTTGTCATCATGTTCCCTGTCCTTTCTTGCCGCACTGCCGCGGCCGCGCCAGCTTGCGCCGCCCCGGCACGATCCTCTGCCCTGCCACGGTTTCCACGGCCTCCCCTGTACGCCAGCCTGCTGGCTGCCTTCGCCAGCCTGGTGGCGGCGCCGCCAGGCCATGCCCAAGCGAGCGCGGGCAGCGCCGGCGACCCCACGCTGCACCCCGTCGATGTCGTGGAGCCCGCGCCCAGCCCCAACGGCAAGCTCAACCTGGACACCCCGGCCGAGACCGGCAGCCGCCTGGGCCTGACGCCGCGCGAGACGCCGGCCTCCGTCACCGTGGTGGACCGCGCCACCATCGAGGCACGCGGCGCGCAGGACACGCAAGAGATCCTGCAGTCCGTGCCTGGCGTCACCGCGCACAACGCGCCGGGCTCCATCGGCACCAGCTACCGGGGCTTTGGCGGCGGCTCGGTCACGCAGCTCTACAACGGCATCACCGTCCACTACGTCATCGCCTCCCGCGCGGTGGACAGCTGGATCTACGACCGGGTGGAGGCCATCGGCGGCGCGTCGAGCTTTCTGTACGGCTCGGGCGGCGTGGGCGGCTCGCTGAACTACATCACCAAGACCGCCGAGCGCAGCGACTTCACCGAGGCGCGCCTGCGCCTGGGCTCCTACGACCTGAAGGAAGCCTCCGTGGGCCTGAACCGGCGCATCGCGGGCGCGGCGGATGCGCCCGGCAACGCGCACTTCGTGCGGCTGGACCTGAACCACCGCGACGCCGGCAGCTGGACCGTGGGCACGCGCACGCAGGCCACGCAGCTGGTCGCCTCGCTGCTGTCCGACCTGGGCGGCGGCCTCACGCACATGCTGGCCTATGAGTACCAGCACGAGCACGTGGACCGCCCCTACTGGGGCACGCCCGTGCTCAACCCGGCGGCCGGCCTGCTGCGCGTGGACGAACGCACGCGCTTTCAGAACTACAACAGCGCCGACGGCCTGTACGCCCAGCGCGTGCAGTGGCTGCGGTCGGTGGCGCAGTGGCGCGCCTCGGACGCGCTGCAGTGGCGCAACACCTTCTACGTGTACGACGCGCTGCGCGACTATCGCAACGTGGAGACCTACCGCTTCAACGCCGGCAACACCGCGGTGGCCCGCAGCGGCGTGCTGCTGCAGCGCCACGACCACACGGTGGTGGGCGACCGGGTGGAGGGCACCTACCAGGGCACGCTGGCGGGCCGGCGCAGCGACTGGGCCTTTGGCCTGGATGTGAGCGTGAACCGGCAGACGCGCTTTCCGAACAGCCTGGGCCTGACGGTGAGCACGGTTGATCCGTACCAGTTCACGCCCGAGAACTTCTTCGACATTCCCGGCATGGCGCCGGGCTTCCGGCCCGACCGGGACAACAAGGTAACCACCACCGCGCTCTACCTGGAAAACCGCACGGCGCTGCGCCCCGGCGTGAACCTGGTCACCGCGCTGCGGCACGAGCGCATTGATCTGGACCTGGTGAACCGCCGCGAAGTCACGGCCGCCAACCCGGCCGGCTTCAGCCGCGGCTACCGGCCCACCACCGGCCGGCTGGGCGTGGTGTGGGACGTGGTGCCCGGCGCCAACCTGTACGCCCAGCTTTCCACGGCGGCCGACCCACCGTCGGGCTCGCTCTCCACGGCCACGTTTGGCGATGTGCGCAACAACAGCGAGCTGACCACGGGCCGCCAGGTCGAGGTGGGCAGCAAGCTCGACTTCTGGGACGGCAAGGGCACGGCCACGCTGGCGGCGTTCGAGATCCGCCGGCGCAATATCGCCTCGCAAGACCCGAACAACCCCGGCGTGACGATTCTGGTGGGCGAGCAGTCCTCGCGCGGCGTGGAGCTGGCGGCGGGCCTGCGCCCCACGGCACGCTGGCAGGTGCAAGGCAACCTCATGCACACCCGCGCGCGCTACGAGAACTTCGTGCAGGGCGGCGTGTCACTGGCGGGCAAGGTGCCCACGTCCACGCCGCAGACGGTAGCCAACGTGTGGCTGTCGTACGCGCTGGCGCCCAGCCTCACGGCCAGCGCCGGCCTGCGCCATGTGGGCAAGGTGTATGCCGACGCGGCCAACACGCAGTACCGGCCGGGCTACACGCTGCTCGACCTGGGGCTGGCCTGGAAGGCCACGCGCAGCGCCACCCTCACGGGGCGCCTGCGCAACGCCACGGACCGCCTCTACGCGGCCGATGCGCGCAGCGGCCAGCTCTACCTGGGCGCGCCGCGCACGCTGGACATCACGCTGCAGATGGCGTTCTGAGGCCGCGAAGGAGCACGCCATGCCACACGCCAAACGTTGGCTCTTTCTCTTCCACCGCTGGCTGGGCGTGCTGCTGTGCGCCTTCTTTGCCCTGTGGTTCGTCTCGGGGGTGGTGATGATGTACGTGGGCTACCCCAAGCTCACGCCGGCCGAGCGCCTGGCCCACCTGCCGCCCCTGCGCCCGGCGGCCGTAGGGCTGGAGCCCGCGCAGGCCCTGGCCCGCGCGGGGCTCGAAGGCCCGCTGCAAGACCTGCGCCTGGCCCAGGCCAGCGGCGGCCGGGCCGTCTACCTGGCCACGCCCGCCGCGCCGGACGAAGCCGGTGTGCCGCGCAAACGCAAAAGCCGCGCCGCCACCGTGATCGACGCGAACACCGGCGCGGTGCTGCGCCGCGTGGACCGGGCCCATGCCGTCGCGTCGGCCCAAGCCTTTGCGCCGGGCGGCGGCGAGGGCGTGGCGTACCTGGACGTGGTCGGCGAAGACGCCTTCACCCACTCGCGCGCGCTCGACCCGCACCGGCCGCTGCACCGGCTGCGCCTGGGCGACCGGGACGGCACGGTGGTGTATGTCTCGGGCACCACGGGCGAAGTGGTGCGCGATGCCACCCGCACCGAACGCGTGTGGAACTACGCGGGGGCGTGGCTGCATTGGCTGTACCCGCTGCGGGGTGGCGTGTTCGACGCCTACTGGGCCGATGTGGTGAACTGGCTGTCCATCGCCGGCATCGCCGCGGCGCTGGCGGGCACGGTGGTGGGCGTGCTGCGCTGGCGCTTTGCGGGGCGCTACCAAAGCGGCTCGCGCAGCCCGTACCGCGGGGGCATGATGCGCTGGCACCATGTGCTGGGCCTGCTGTTTGCGCTGACCACCACCACCTGGATCTTCAGCGGCCTGATGTCGATGAACCCCTGGAAGGTGCTGGACGGCGGCGCCCCGCCGCTGCGCCTGCAGGCCATGCACGAAGGCGCCCTGGCGCTGCCGCCGCAGCCGGCCACGGTGCAGGCCCTGCTGGCCGCGGCCTCGCCCAACACCCGCGAGCTGCAGTGGGCGCGCACCGCCGGCCGCACCCTGGTGCTGGCCCACGGCCCGGCAGGCGCCCCTCAGGTGCTGGAGGCGGCCACCGCTCAGCCCTACGCCTGGGGCGAGGGCGCGCTGCTGCAGGCGGCAGCGCGGCTGCTGCCCTACCCGGTGGCCCGCACGGAGACGCTGCAGGCGTATGACCTGCACTACTACGACCGCGCGCCGCACACCATGTCGGGCGGCGCCGACAAGCCCCTGCCCGTGCTGCGCGTGGTGTTCGACGACCCGCACGCCACCTGGGTCCACATCGACCCCCACACCGGCGCCGTGCTGGGCCGCACGGACCGGCACCGCCGCGCCAGCCGCTGGCTGTTTGCCATGCTGCACAGCTGGGACTGGCGGCCGCTGCTGGAGCGCCGGCCGCTGTGGGACATCGTGCTCATCGGGCTGAGCCTGGGCGGCGCGGCGCTGAGCCTGACCGGCGTGGTGATCGGCTGGCGCAGGCTGGGGATGTTCCGCAGGAGTCGAGCGGTCGGTGGGCACCGCGGCTCGGGATGGGCTGCAAGGCGCGAACCGCAGCCATAGCGGGTGCTGTTGCGAGGTTTTGCCTGGCGCAGCAGGCCCCTCCTCAGCCCCTGCTGCGCAGCGTGCGGCTGAGCAGGATCACTGGCACCAGCCCCACGGCCACCAGCGCCAGCGAGGGCAGCGCCGCTTCGCCCAGGCGCTCGTCGCGCGCGAGCTGATAGGCCACCACGGCCAGCGTGTCGCTGTTGAAGGGGCGCAGCACCATGGTGGCGGGCAGCTCCTTCATCACGTCCACAAACACCAGCAGCGCGGCGGCGGCGGTGGAGCGCTTGAGCAGCGGCCAGTGCACGCGCGCCAGCAGCCCGGCGCTGCCCACGCCCAGCATGCGCGCCGAATCGTCCAGGCTGGGCGGAATGCGCGCATAGCCGCTTTGCACCGACTGCAGCGCCACGGCGCAAAAGCGCACCAGGTAGGCCCACACAATGCCGAAGGCGGTGGCCGTGACCAGCCCGCCCACGCCCCACTGCGGCGCCACGGCCTGCAGCCAGCCCACCGGCAGCAGCAGGCCCACCACAATCACCGCGCCCGGCACGGCATAGCCCACGCTGGCCAGCTGCACCACGCCGCGCGTCACCGCGTCCGGATGGCGCCGCACCCCGAACGCCAGCGCCAGGGCGGCTGCCACGGCCAGGGCCGCGGTGATGCCGCCCAGCCGCACGCTGTGCCAGCCCCATTCCAGAAAGCGCTCCCAGGGCAGGACGGACCAGTCGGCCGCCAGCGGGCGCAGCATGAACGCCACCGGCGCGGCAAACCCCATGACCACCGGCACGGTGCACACGCCCCAGGCCGCCCAGCGGCGCGCGCCCCGCAGCACCTGCGGCTGCGCTTCGGCCGATCCGGCGCGGCCGCCCCCGGCGGCAAAGCGCATGCGCCGCTGGGCCCGGTGCTCCAGGTGCAGCAGCAGCAGCACCAGCGCCAGCAGCATGGTGGCCAGCTGGGCGGCGGCCAGGCGGTTGTCCATGGACAGCCAGGCCTTGTAGATGCCCGTGGTGAAGGTCTGAATGCCGAAATAGGCGGACACGCCGAAGTCGGCCAGCGTCTCCATGAGCACCAGCGCCACGCCCGCCGCCACGGCGGGGCGCGCCAGCGGCAGCGCCACCACCGCGATGCGGCGCGGCAGCGGCGCGCCCAGCAGCCGGGCGGCCTCCATCAGGTGCGCGGCGCGCTCGCCCAGCGCCGTGCGCGCCAGCAGGTACACATAGGGGTACAGCGAAAAGATGAACACCCACACCGCGCCGCCCAGGCTGCGCACCTCGGGCAGCAGGCGGCCCTCCAGACCGAAGGCGTTGCGCAGGCCCACCTGCAGCGGGCCGCTGAACTGCAGGAAGTCGGTGTACGCATACGCGGTGACGTAGGCCGGCATGGCCAGCGGCAGCAGCAGCAGCCACTCGAACGTGCGGCGGCCCGGAAAGTCGAACAGCGTGACGGTGGCGGCGGCCCCCGTGCCCACCACGGCCGCACCCAGCGCCACCAGCACGCTCAGCCACAGCGTGGTGCCCACGTAGCCGGGCAGCACGGTGGCCGCCATCTCGCGCAAGATGGCGCCGGCCTGCGCGCCGTCCGGCCCCACCGGCAGCCACGCGGCCAGCACCGCCAGCACGGGCAGCGCCAGAAAGCCTGCGAACAGGACCAGGGGAAGGGTGCGAAAGGCGAAGGGCGTGCGGCGCAAGGCAGAGGGGCTGAGCGGTAAGTAACGGGGCGCACACCGGCCCGGCGAAGGCGCCGGGCAACGCGCAGGATGCAAATGCGAATTTTAAGCATTTACGTACGCCGCCTAGAATCCGTGCATGTTTCTTGAGGTCTCCCAACTCGAAGTGCGCTACGCCGGCCGCGCCCAGGCCGCCGTGCAGGGCGTCACCCTGGGCCTGCGGGCCGGCGACATCGGCGTGCTGATCGGCCCGTCCGGCTGCGGCAAGACCACGCTGCTGCGCGCCGTGGCGGGGCTGGAGCCGGTGACGGCCGGCGAGATCCGCCTCACCAAAAGCGTGGTGGGCAGCGCCACGCTGAACGTGCCGCCCGAGCTGCGGCGCATCGGCATGGTGTTCCAGGACTACGCGCTGTTCCCCCACCTGACCGTGGGCCGCAACGTGGCCTTTGGCATCCACCAGCTGCCCCGGGCCGAGCAGGCTGCGCGCGTGGCCGAGGTGCTGCGCCTGGTGGGCCTGGAGGGCAGCGAGCAGCGCTACCCGCACGAGCTGTCGGGCGGGCAACAGCAGCGCGTGGCGCTGGCCCGGGCGCTCGCGCCGCGGCCGCAGCTCATGCTGCTGGACGAGCCGTTTTCCAACCTGGACGTGGACCTGCGAGAGCGGCTGGCGCATGAGGTGCGCGGCATCCTCAAGGCCGCCGGCGCCACGGCCCTGTTCGTGACGCACGACCAGTTCGAGGCCTTTGCCATCGGCGACGTGATCGGCGTGATGCACGAGGGCCAGCTGCACCAGTGGGACGACGCGTACACCCTGTACCACCGCCCCGCCACGCGCTTCGTGGCCGACTTCATCGGCCATGGCGTGTTTGCCCCCGCCACGCTGGTGCAGCGGGGCAACCATGTGGTGGCCCAGACGCCGCTGGGCGAGCTGACCGACCTGGACGAGTGCCCCCTGCCCGGCAGCTACCCCGGGGGCGAATGCGATGTGCTGCTGCGCGCCGACGACATCGTGCACGACGACCATGCCGCCGTGCAGGCGCAGATCGTGCGCAAGTCGTTCCGCGGATCGGAGTTTCTGTACACCTTGCGCCTGGCCGGCGGCCACACGGTGCTGGCCCATGTGCCCAGCCACCACGACCACGCACTGGGCGAATGGATCGGCATCCGCGCGCAGGTGGACCACGTGGTGACGTTCCCCCGCGCGCAGTAGCCCTTGTTCATAGCCAAATCGGCCGCTAGCGCTTATCCAGAAAGCGCTGGCAGCTATGATTTTTGATACACCGCCGCTGCGTCGGTCAGGACTTTCCGCCCTTGCGCTGCAGGCCTTCCAGGGCGTTCAGGTCCACTTGCGAGAGAAAGCCCCGCAGGTCCTTCACGCCCAGCTGGTCGGCCTCGACGCTCACCACCAGCCCGTTCTTCAGCACCGTCTTGAACTCGGCGTGGCTGCCGTCCTTTTCATAGCGCTGGTGCAGCGTGCGGCCGCCCTCCTGCCAGGTCTTCTCGGCGCTGGTCGTGTCCTCCTTCTCGCCCTGGGCCATGCCCATGGCCAGCGCTGCCATCTGCCCCAGGCCGCCCAGGTCCACGATCTCCAGGCGCACCTGCTTGTCGTCGCTGCCGTATTGCGCGCTGGCCTGGCTGGTGGGCAGGCCCAGCGCGGCGCCATCCTGCACCTCCAGCGCCGTGCGCGGCAGCCCGCCCAGCTTCTCGGGCAAGGCCGCCTTGAGCGACTGCGCGGCAATCGTCCCGCCGCTGGCGCCGAGCGCACCTGCCGCCGCCTTCGCGGCCTCGCCGGTCGCCGCAGCGATGGCGGCCGGGTCCTGGCTCTTCTGTGCCGACTCCATCTTGCGCGCGGCCTCTTCCATGCGCTTGCCCGCGGCTTCCAGCCCGGCCGTGTCCACCGACACCTTGCCGCCCGGGGTGTTCACACTGACCGCCGCGCCGCTGCCCATCAGCGCGCCCGTGCCGGGCAGCACCAGCGTGCTCACGGCGCCGATGACCACGCCCACCACGATGGCGGCGATGATGACCACCACGGTGTAGGCCACCGACTTGGCGGGCGCGCTCTTCATGAGCACCGGCAAGCCGGTGTAGAGCAGGTAGATGGAGTACAGCGCGGCCAGCAGGCCCAGCATGGCCAGCGCCGGCAGCAGGCCGAACACGCCGCCCAGCAGCGCCGCCGTGCTGGCGTACACCGCGACTTTCAGCGCCTGCTGTGAATCTTTCTGCCCGCCAAACGTGGGGGCCAGCGCGTCGATGATGAGGCCCAGCACAAAGATGCCCGCCAGGCTGAGTGCATACGACACCCCCATGTTCACCAGGCCCGCCACGAACGGCACGCGGACGGTGAAGCCAAAGCCCCCGATGCCGATCAGCGACATGCCGATGAAGCCGCAGACGGCCGGGATGGCCGCCAGGATCATGGCGTACTGGGTGAACAGCGTGGCGGTGTCCGTGGGCTCCGCAGCGATGTCGCGCCAGGCGTCCTTGGGTTGCAAAAGAATGCGCTGCACGCGCTCGATCAGGTTCATGGGTCCTCCGGCAATGGGTGGGGATCCGCGCGGAAGCCCTTGCCATCCGTTCGGGCTGAGCTTGTCGAGGCCTCGCGCAGCGCTTCGACAGGCTCAGCGTGAACGGACGGAGGGTGGCGGATGCGGATCCTGAAAAGTGGCCCGCCGACGCATCCATACACCCCGCCAGGCCGAAGCCCGGGACGATACGCGCAGTGGCCGGATTTGCCACGCGGAGCGCCGCACACTGCGCCCGAAAGCGTGGAATATGCACGCTTTCGGCCACGCCATCACGGCGACGGCTCTCAGGTCTGGCGCAGCCGGTCCACCGTGTCGTGCAGGTGCTGGGTCCAGGCGCGGCGGTCGCGGCCGTCGGCCTGCTCGGGCGTGCCGTAGTGCACGATGGCCTCGATGGGCGGCGCGCACAGCGTGCGCCAGATGGAGCCGACCAGCGTCTCGTCGCCGATGTAGCTGGGCGCAAAGCTGGTGGCGCCCGTGGCCCGGTCGGCAAAGCGCAGGCCCACGGGCTGCACCGGGGCTTCGGCCACCACGGCCGCCTGCAGCAGGTTGGCGTGAAAGGGCAGCATGGCCCGGCCGTCGCCCGTGGTGCCCTCCGGGAACACGGCCAGCACCTCGCCGCGCTGCAGCGCCTCCTGCATGGTGCGCACCATGCGCAGCGCATCGCGGCGCGAGGCGCGCTCGATGTACAGCGTGCCGGCCGCCGTGGCCAGCGTGCCGATCAGGGGCCAGCCCTGCACGTCGGATTTGGAGACAAAGCGGCAGTGCCGGGCCGCATGCATCACCGGGATGTCGAGCCACGACAGGTGGTTGGCCACCAGCATCACCGGGCCGGCCACGGGCGGCGTGCCCAGGATGCGCAGGTGGATGCCCGCATGCGCCAGCAGCTGCAGCGACCACGCCTGCACGTGCGCGTGCTGCCGGTCGGGCGAGAGCGCGGGAAAGCGCAGCGCCACGATCGCCAGGCCCCGGGCGATGTGGCCCAGCATGCGCAGCAGGCGCCAGCAGGCACGCAGGGATCGCATCATGAAGAACCGGGCAGCGGCGCGTGCGCCGCGTCAGCCTCGGTCAAAGGCGACCTGGCCACCCACCAGCGTGGTGCGCACGCGGCCCGGCAGTTCGTAGCCCGAGAACGGCGTGTGCTTGCCCTGGCTGCGCAGCGCGTCGGCCTGCACCGTCCAGGCCGCTTGGGGGTCGAAGATGCACAGGTCGCCCACGCCGCCTTCCACGATCTGGCCCACGCTGGCCTGCAGCGTGCCCAGGGCGCCGCCCAGCACGCGGGCCGGCTCGCTGGTGACCGTGGCCAGCGCGCGCGCCAGCGGCACGCCGCTGTCCTGCGACCATTTGAGCGCCAGCGACAGCAGCAGCTCCAACCCCGTGGCGCCGGGCTCGGCCTCGGCAAAGGGCAGGGTCTTGGCGTCTTCGTCCACCGGGGTGTGGTCGGACACCAGCGCGTCCAGCGTGCCGTCGGCCAGCGCGGCGTTCAGGGCGTCACGGTCGCGCTGCTGGCGCAGCGGGGGCGACAGGCGGGCGCGGCTGTCAAAGAAGCCGATGTCCACGTCGGTGAGGTGCAGCGAGTTGATGCTCACGTCGGCCGTCACCTTCAGGCCCTCGGCCTTGGCGCGGCGCACCAGCTCTACGCCCGCAGCGCTGGACAGGCGGCACAGGTGCACGCGGGCGCCCGTGGTCTTGAGCAGCTCGAAGATGGTGTGCAGCGCGATGGTCTCGGCCGCCACGGGCACGCCCGACAGGCCCAGGCGCGTGGCCAGCGGGCCGCTGGCGGCCACGCCCTTGCCCAGGTGCATCTCCTGCGGGCGCAGCCACACGGTGTAGCCGAAGGTGGCGGCGTACTGCAGCGCGCGCTGCAGCACCTGGGTGCTGGCCAGCGGCACGTCGGCCTGGCTGAAGCCCACGCAGCCGGACTCGGTCAGCTCGGCCATCTCGGTCAGCACCTCGCCCTCCAGCCCGCGGGTGAGCGCGCCCAGCGGGAACAGGCGCGACTGGTGCAGCTTCTCGGCGCGGAACTTGAGCATCTCCACCAGCCCCGGTTCGTCCAGCACCGGGTCGGTGTCGGGCGGGCAGACCAGGCTGGTCACGCCGCCGGCCACGGCCGCCGCCATCTCGGATTCGAGCATGCCCTCGTGCTCGTGCCCGGGCTCGCGCAGCCGCGCAGCCAGGTCCACCAGGCCGGGCAGCACGATGCAGCCCGCGGCATCGACGGTGCGGGTGGGCGCAAAGTCGGGCGGCACACGGTTCACGCCGACGATGCGGCCCGCAGCGATGGCGATGTCGCAGGTCTGATCAAAGCCCGAGGCGGGGTCGATGACACGGCCGTTCTGGATCAGGATTTTCATGATTTCAAGCCAAATGGGCCGCCAGCGCTTATTGGACAAGCGCAAACAGCTATGAAAAACGTAGCAAACACTTCACTCAACTTGTTGCCCGCCGTTCGCACCGCAGCAGACTCCATGCGAGAGCCACCGTGGAACCGGCTTCGCCGGGCCACGGGTGGCGTCCCCCTTGGGGGCTGAGAGGCAGCGGCTCCGGGCCTGCCTGCGCAGGCCTGGACTGCCTCGAAGGGCCACCGCTTCCGGCGGGGGCACCGTGACGCGAAGCGGCTCAGGGGGGTCACGCTTCATTCCCGGCAACGATGGACATGACCGCCATGCGCACCGCGATGCCGAAGGTCACCTGCGGCAGGATCACGCTCTGCTTGCCATCGACCACGGCGGAGTCGATCTCCACGCCGCGGTTGATGGGGCCGGGGTGCATGACGATGGCGTCGGGCTTGGCCAGCTGCAGCTTTTCCTGCGTGAGGCCGAAGCTCTTGAAATATTCCTGGCTGGACGGCAGCAGCGCGCCGCTCATGCGCTCGTTCTGCAGGCGCAGCATGATGACCACGTCGGCATCCTTGATGCCCTCTTCGAGCGTGTGGCACACGCGCACACCCATCTGCGCCATGTCGCCCGGCACCAGCGTGCGCGGGCCCACCACGCGCACCTCGGCGCAGCCCAGGGTGGTGAGGCCGTGGATGTCCGAGCGCGCCACGCGCGAGTGCAGCACGTCGCCCACGATGGCCACGGTGAGGTTGGAAAAGTCCTTCTTGTAGTGGCGGATGGTGTACATGTCCAGCAGCCCCTGCGTGGGGTGGGCATGCCGGCCGTCGCCCGCATTGATCACGTGCACATGGGGCGCCACGTGCTGCGCGATCAGGTACGGCGCGCCGGATTCGCTGTGCCGCACCACAAAGAGGTCGGCCGCCATCGCGCTCAGGTTGGCGATGGTGTCCAGCAGCGATTCACCCTTGCTGGCCGAGCTGCGCGCAATGTCCAGGTTGATCACGTCGGCCGACAGGCGCTTGGCCGCGATCTCGAATGTGGTGCGCGTGCGCGTGCTGTTCTCGAAAAACAGGTTGAACACGCTCTTGCCGCGCAAGAGCGGCACCTTCTTCACCTCGCGGTCGTTCACCGACACGAAGTTGGCGGCCGTGTCCAGGATGTGCGTGACGATGTCGCGCGGCAGCCCTTCGATGGACAGCAGGTGAATCAGCTCGCCGTTCTGGTTGAGTTGGGGGTTGCGCTTGTGCAGCACGGTCAGGCCTCTTTAGTCTTTGTCTTGGACTTGGAATTGGAAGTTGCCGCTGTCATCGCGCGCCAGCGCCAGCGACTGCACCGCCGGCAGGGCCACGCGCGCCGCCGCAAAATCGGCCTGCACGGGCAGCTCGCGCCCGCCCCGGTCCACCAGCACGGCCAGGCGCACGCTGGCGGGGCGGCCGTAGTCGAACAGCTCGTTGAGCACGGCGCGAATGGTGCGGCCGGTATAGAGCACGTCGTCGAGCACCAGCACGTCGGCGCCGTTCACGTCAAAGGGCAGCGCGGTTTGCGCGCTGGCCGACAGGCCGCGCTGGGCAAAGTCGTCGCGGTGCATTACCGAAGACAGCACGCCCGCAGGGCCCTCCAGGCCCAGGTCTTTCTGCAGCCGCTCGGCCAGCCAGGCGCCGCCGGAGGCAATGCCGGCCAGGCGCGTGGTGGGGGTGAGCATGCTGCGCACGCCGCGCAGCAGTTCGCGGTACAGCGCTTCGGCGTCGAGGGCCAGCGCCCCCACGCTGGATGCCGGATGGGAAGGTTGGCTCATGGAAGATTCCTCAAAAACTGTTCCAGGATGATGCAGGCCGACGCAGCATCCGCATCCTTGGCGCCTCCCGCGAGGGCTTCGGTGGTGCTGTAGCGTTCGTCCACTTCAAACACCTGCAAGCCAAAGCGGCCGCGCAGCTGGCGCCCGAACTTGAGGGCGCGTGCGGTGTTCTCGTGGCTCGCGCCGTCGGGGTGGTAGGGCACGCCGATCACCAGGGCGTCGGGCTGCCACTCCTTGATGCGCTCGGCCACCTGGGCAAAGCGGGCGTCGCCCTCGGCCTGGATGGTGCGCTGCGGCGTGGCGCTCCGGAGCATGCGGTTGCCCGTGGCCACGCCCGTGCGCTTCAAGCCGAAGTCAAAAGCAAGAAAAGTCTGGAAATGCGCGGGAACGGCAGGCTGCGGGGTCGGCTGAACGGGCGGCAAGCCGGTCATGCGTGCCCCGCCTCCGGCGACAGCATCCAGGCCTGCAGGCCCAGCAGCGACAGCGCCCGGTCGTAGCGCTCGGGCACGGGGGTGTCGAAGATCACGGACAGGTCGGCCGCCACGGTGAGCCAGGCGTTCTCGGCCAGCTCCGATTCGAGCTGGCCCTCGCCCCACGACGAGTAGCCCAGCGTGATCAGCACGCGGCGCGGCCCGGCCCCGGTGGAAAGGGCTTCCAGCACGTCCTTGGACGTGGTCATCTCCAGCCCGCCCGGAATGGTCATGGTGGAGGCGTACACGGGCTCGTCGGCCTCGGCCTGGTCCACCAGGATCGGCTCGTGCAGCACGAACCCGCGCTCGGTCTGCACCGGCCCGCCCTGGAACACGGGCTCCCGGCTCAGGTCCTCGCGCCGTAGGGACAGGTCCACCTTGTCGAACAGGCTCTTGAGGGTGATGTCGGAGGGCTTGTTGATGATGAGGCCCAGCGCACCGCGTTCGCTGTGCTCGCACAGGTAGACCACACTGCGCGCAAAAGACGCATCTTCCAGACCGGGCATCGCGATCAGGAAGTGATGCGTCAGGTTGATGGGCGCAGAATCAAAAGACATCTGCCAATTTTAACGGTGAACATGGCGCCCCCCTCCGAGCCTTCCTACCCCTGCGGCCTCGTCTGGTTCCGCCGCGATCTGCGCGCCGACGACCAGGCCGCGCTGTACCGGGCCCTGACCCAGTGCCAACAGGTGCACTGTGCCTTCGTGTTCGACCGCGAGATCCTCGACCCGCTGCCCCGCGCCGACCGGCGGGTGGCGTTCCTGCGGGAGGCCGTGGAGGCACTGCACGGCGCGCTGGCCGAGCTGTGCAGCCAGCCGCACGGCGGGCTGATCGTGCTGCACGCGGCGGCCAGCGACGCCATTCCCGCGCTGGCGCAGGCGGTGGGCGCCCACGCCGTGTTTGCCAACCACGACGACGAGCCCCAGGCGCTGGAGCGGGACCGTCTGGTACGCACCCGCCTGGCGGCCGCAGGGCGGGCGTTCCAAACCTTCAAGGACCACACGGTGCTGGAGCGCAGCGAGGTGCTCACCCAGGCAGGCCAGCCCTACAGCGTGTTCACGCCCTACAAGAACGCTTGGCTGAAGCGCATCGACGCCTTCCAGCTCAGCGCCTACCCGGTGCAGCGCCATGCCCACCGCCTGGCGCCCCGGCCGCTGGACTGCCGCCACCCGGTGCCCTCGCTGACGTCACTGGGCTTCCAGGCCGCGGACGCACCCGCGGTGCGGCTACCCGGCGGCGCCGGGGGCGCGCGGCAGCTGTTCGACGACTTCCTGGGGCGCATCGACCGCTACGGGCAGACCCGCGACTTCCCCGCCGTCAAGGGCCCCAGCTACCTGAGCGTGCACCTGCGTTTCGGCACCATCTCCCCGCGCCTTCTCGCCCGCACGGCCCACCAGCGCATGCAGGAGGGCAGCCCCGGCGCCGCCGTGTGGCTGAGCGAGCTGATCTGGCGGGACTTCTACTTTCAGATCCTGCACCACCACCCCCACGTGGTCGGCCACAGCTTCAAGCCCGCCTACGACGCGATCCGCTGGGAATCCGGCCCGCAGGCCGAGGCCCTGTTTGCCGCCTGGTGCGAGGGGCGCACCGGCTACCCGCTGGTGGATGCGGCCATGGCCCAGCTCAACCAGACGGGCTACATGCACAACCGCCTGCGCATGGTGACCGCGAGCTTCCTGGTGAAAGACCTGGGGGTGGACTGGCGCTGGGGCGAAGCCTACTTTGCCCGGCAGCTCAACGATTTCGACCTGGCTGCCAACAACGGCGGCTGGCAATGGGCCAGCTCCAGCGGGTGCGACGCGCAGCCCTACTTCCGCATCTTCAACCCGGTGAGCCAGAGCGAGAAGTTCGACCCGGAGGGCAAGTTCATCCGCCGCTACCTGCCCCAGCTCGCAGCGCTTCCCACCAAGGCACTCCACGCTCCCTGGCTGGCGCGCCCGCTGGAGCTGCAGGAAGCGGGCGTCCGCCTGGGCGGCACCTACCCCCTGCCCGTGGTGGAGCACGACGTGGCGCGGCAGCGCACGCTGGAGCGGTATGCGGTGGTCAAGACCGCTGCAGGCTGACACCACACAGCGCCCGGGGTAGAGCCCCGCGGCCAAAGCCCGGACCTGGGGAGGTCAGCGATGCCCCGGCGGTGGCGGATCAGCTGGCGGGGGTTCTTCCGGCGTCATCTGCATGCCGTCGCCGCCCAGCGAAGCCCCCGCGGCCAGCCGCAGCCGCAAGCGCACATCGGTGCGGTTGTCTGCGTTGGCAATGGCTTCTTCGGGCGATATCGCACCCGCCTCCACCATGCCCAGCAGCGACTGGTCAAAGCTCCACATGCCCTGCTCGCCACTGCGGGTGATGGCGGTCTTGAGTTCGTCGATCTGCCCCTTCTGGATCAGCTCGGCCACATAGGGTGTCAGCAGCATGATCTCGGTCGCGGGCATCAACTGGCCGGCAAGGCCCTGGACCAGTCGCTGCGCAATCACGGCGCGCAGGTTGAGCGACAGGTCCATGAGCAACTGGCGGTGCGCCTCCTCGGGGAAAAAATTCAGGATGCGCTGCACCGCCTGGTTGGCGTTGTTGGCGTGCAGGGTGGACACGCACAAGTGGCCGGATTCAGCGTAGTGCAGCGCGTGCTGCATGGTGGCCCGGTCACGGATCTCGCCGATCATGATCACATTGGGCGCCTCGCGCATGGCACGGCGCAGCGCCTCGTCGTAGGACAGGGTATCGAGCCCCACCTCGCGCTGCGTCACCAGGGACTTTTTGTGGCTGTGCAGGTATTCGATAGGGTCTTCCACCGTGAGGATGTGCCCGCCGGTGTGCGTGTTGCGATGGTCCAGCAGTGCGGCCAGCGTGGTCGTCTTGCCCGAGCCTGCCGAGCCCACCGTCAAGACCAGCCCCCCTTTGAGAAACGCCAGCCGCTGGAGCACGGGCGGCAACCCCAGCGCTTCCAGCGTCGGGATGCGCGCAATCACATGGCGGATCACCATGCCGACCTGCCCCCGCTGCCTGTGCACGTTCACGCGAAAACGCTCGCCGTCGGCGGTCTGCAACGAGAGGTCGTACTCCATCGTGGCCTCAAACTCCTTGCGCTGGGCCTCCCGCAGAATGGAATAGGCCATTTGCCGCACATCGTCGGCCGCGAGAACTTGCTGCGCTATGGGGATGAAGGCCCCCTGCCGCTTGATGGTGGGCGCAGCACCCGCCAGCAAGAACAGGTCCGAGGCCCGCTCGCGCGCCACCAGGGCCAGGCAGGACAGCAGCCGGGGATCGGGGGGCGGAGATGGTGCCAGCGGGTCCATCACCGTGACTCGGCCCGCCTTGCCCGTGCACAGGGCTCAAGGCAAGGCAGCCCAAGAGCACTCCCGACCCAGGCGGACTCGCAGGGTCGGGAGCGGGCCTGCATGGTGTCAGGCCTCGGCCGCTGCAGTGGCAGCTGCCCGGGCGTAGTGCTGGATCAGGCTCAGCAGCTCCTCGTCGGAGTACGGCTTGCCCAGGTAGTGGTTGACGCCCAGCTCCATGGCATGTTCGCGGTGCTTTTCGGCGATCCGCGAGGTGATCATGATGATGGGCAGGTCGCGCAGGGCACCGTCGGCGCGGATGTTGCGCGCCAGGTCGAAACCGTCCATGCGGGGCATTTCGATATCGGACAGCACGACGGTGGGGCGCTCCTCCTGCAGGCGTTCCAGCGCCTGCAGGCCGTCGGCCGCCAGCGCGACGCGGTAGCCTTCGCGCTGCAGCAAGCGCTGCGTGACCCGGCGCACGGTGATGGAGTCGTCCACCACCAGGACCAGCGGCACCTGGCTCGGACCCGCCAGCTGCGGCGACACCACCGGCTTGCCGCCGCCCGCGACCGCGGCCCCTTCGGCACCGGCCTCCAGCACCGGCGGCAGGCCCGCCGTGGCGGCACGCACCTGGTCGCCGTACACCGTGGCCAGGGCCACCGGGTTGTAGATCAGCACCACGGCGCCCGATGCCAGCACCGACATGCCGGCCAGGCCAGGCAGCCGGGACAGCTGCGGCCCCAGATTCTTCACCACCACTTCCTGGTTGCCCAGCACTTCGTCCACGTGCATGGCGATGCGCTGTGACGCGCTGCGCAGGATCACGACCGGACGCGTCTTGCCCGCCGGCTCGTTGCTGCGCGCAGACGCCTGCAGCAGCGCACCCGACCAGAAGAACGGCAGCTTTTCCATGCCATCGTCGAACAGGCCGGTGCGGTACGCCTCTTCCAGCTCCGGCCCCGACGTGCGGCGCACGATCTCGACCACGTTGGCCGGAACGCCGATGGCCAGATCGCCCGAACGCAGCATCACCACCTGCGTGACGGCCGTGGTCAGCGGCAGCACCATGCGGAAGGCAGCGCCCTTGCCGGCCTGGGTGGAGGTCTCGATGCGACCGCCCAGTGCGTTGATTTCCGAGCGGACCACGTCCATCCCGATGCCGCGCCCCGCCAGGCCCGTCACTTCCGTGGCGGTGGAGAAGCCCGGCATGAAGATCAGGCTGCCCGCTTCCGCATCGCTCAGTTCGGCATCGGGAGCGATGAGGCCCTGCGCCACCGCCTTCTCGCGGATGCGCGGAACGTTCAGGCCGGCACCGTCGTCGCGGAACTCCACCGACACGTCGTTGCCCTCGTAGCGCAGATCCACCGTGATGGTGCCCGACGCGGGCTTGCCGGCCGCAACGCGGTCTTCGGGGCTTTCGATACCGTGGGCCACGCAATTGCGCAGCAGGTGTTCGAACGCAGGCGTCATGCGGTCCAGCACGCCGCGGTCCATCTCAATCGAGCCGCCCGTGATGTCGAGCTTGATCTGCTTGCCCATTTCCTTCGACGACTGGCGCACCACCGCATACAGGCGCTCCGCAATGCCTTCGAACTCCACCATGCGGGTGCGCAGCAGATCGCGCTGCAGTTCACGCGCCTGACGGCCCTGGGCGATGAGGTCGTCTTCCGCACCTTCCATCGCCCGCTGCAGGTTGCGCTGCACCGTGGCCACGTCGTTCACCGACTCGGCCATCATGCGCGTGAGTTCCTGCACCCGCGTGAAGCGGTCGAACTCCAGCGGATCGAAGCCGGCTGCGGAATCCTTGGACAGTGCCAGGCGCGACTGCATCTGCGTCTCGGCCTGCACTTCGATGTCGCGCAGCTGCTGGCGCAAGCGGTCCAGGTTGCCGGACAGATCGGCCAGCGAACTGCGGAACTGGCCCATCCGTGCATCCAGCCGCGAGCGGCTGATCATCACTTCGCCCGCCTGGTTCACCAGACGGTCCAGCAGCTGTGCACGCACGCGCACCGACTGGCTGGCTGCCGCGCGGAGCGGGGCCAGCTGCGACGTCACGGGTGCCCGCAGCGCCGCAGGTGCGGGTGCGCCCGTGCCGGACACCGCGGGAGCACGCGCTGCTGGCGCGGATGCCGCCGCAGCGGCCTGCGAAGTCTCGGGGGCCGCCACCGGGTGGATGGGGGCGTCTTCCACCGGCGCCACCATGGCGGCCTCGGCGGGGCTCTGCCCAATGGCGCGCAGCGCATCAAAGCCCGCCTGCAGCGCGTCAAAACTCGCCTGCAAAGGCTCGATCTCGTCTGCCGTCACCGTTTCGGCATCCAGCTGCTCGATGGCGGACTCCAGCCGGTGGGCCATTTCTCCCAGCCGCATGGCGCCGGCCAGCCGCGAGCTGCCCTTGAGCGTGTGCAGTGCCCGCAGCACTTCGTTGCGGGCCCCGAGGTTGTCCGGGCGCGCAGCCCATTGCCGCAAGGCGCCGCCCAGCTGCGGCAACAGTTCGGCCGCCTCTTCCTCAAAGATGGGGAACAGGTCGGGGTCGATGACGTCGATGGCATCGATGTCATCGTCCACATCCGAGGCGCGCGCAACGGCCTGGGCGATGGCCTGGTCCACGCGATCGTCGTGGTCGGGCACATGGGCCGACAGCGCTGGCGCCACCGCGCGCGGGGAGACGGCCACGGGGGCCGGCTCCTCTGCCAGGGGTTCCAGCGGCATCTCGGTGGCCGCGGGTGCAACGCTGCTGGCCGCCTCCTCGGGTGCGAGGAGCGCCTCGGCGGCGGCATCCTCTTCGGGCGGAGACAAGGTGTTGTCCACCTCGGTTTCCAGGATCTGCCGCAGTTGCTCCAGAACGTCCTGGCTCGGCTCCTTGAGGAAGCCGGCCGCAAACTGGTGCAGCAGGCGCCGGATGTCTTCGGCAGCCGCCATGAATGCCTGAGCCTGTTCCTGCGTGCCACCGGACTGCAGGGTCACGTGCTGCAGCGCGTGCTCCAGCACGCGCGCCAGCTCGGACAGGGCCGTGAAGCCCACGGTGGCGGAGGCGCCGGCCAGCGAATGGGCCAGTGCCACGGCCGTGTCGGGCAGGGGCTCGTGCAGTTCCAGCGACCATTCCTGGAGGCAGGTCGCCAGGCGACGGGACCACTCGTCGGCCTCGTTGAGGTACACGTTGTACAGCGGGATGCCGATGCGCAAGGTGTCGATCACCTTCACCGCCTCATCGCCGCCATCCTGCTCCTCGGGCGGCAGGGCTTCGGCCGCCACGGGCGCAGGCGCTTCCACCGGCGCCGGTGCGGGCTCTTCGAACGTCGCCAGCGCCGGGGCCTCCACGGCCTGCTCGGGCTCCTGCGTCACTTCGGGCAGCGCTTCTTCGGCCAGGGCGGCCAGCATGTCGTCGTCGGCGAGAAGCGGCTGCGGCGCGGGTGCCGCCGCGGCAGGCATTTCGCCCGGCAGCAGCGCCTCCAGCGGGGACAGCTCGGCGGATTCCAGCGACGGCAGGTCCAGCGCCTCGGCCGCAGCGGCCTCGGCCACGCCCTCTTCCGCTGGCGTCAGATCGGCCAGTGCCGGCGCTTCGTCCTGCGGCGGCGCGGCCACCGCAGCGGGCTCCAGGTCGGGCAGCTCGAGGTCCAGCACAAAATCGGCGCCCAAGGCCTCTGCGGGCTCCGGCTCGGCTGGCGTGTTGTCCAGGGCGGCCTCGAACTCGGAGAAATCGATGTCCTCGGTAACCTCGGGTGCGGGCTCCGTGCCAGCGGCACCTTCTTCGGGAATCTCGGTGGCCGCGAAGTCCTGGACTCCCAGGTCTTCGGACTCGGCGGGTGCTAGTGCCTCCGCCGCAACCACCGCCACCTCGGGCAGTTCCTGGGGCGCAACCTCTGCCACCAGCGGCTCGGCCGGCGCTGCGGCCGCCGCCGGCTCGGCAGATTCTGCACCGGCGGGCGCCAGCGACAGCGGCACCAGCGTGCCCTGCAGGCGCATGGCATCTGCAGACTTGCGGAACGCCTCCGGCGTCCATCCGGACGCGGTACCCGCAGCGATATCGTCGGCCCAGCGGCCAAAGGCTTGCAGCGCGTCGGACGACAGCTGCAGCAAGCCGGGCTGCATGGGCTTCTGCTCTGCCAGCCAGGCATTGAGCACCTGCTCCATGGACCAGGCTGCCTCGCCAAAGTCGTTCAGCCCCACCATCCGCGAGCTGCCCTTGAGCGTGTGGAAAGCGCGGCGCAGCGTGGTCTGCTCGCTGAGGTCCGCCGGCTCGCTGCGCAGGGTTTCGATGGCGGCCAGGCCGTTGCCCACCACTTCCCGCGCTTCTTCCAGGAAGACGTCGAGCAGCTCGTCCTCGACCTCGGGCTCCTGCGCGGCGACAACCGGCGCCACGGGCGCGGGTACTGGCACCTCGGCCGCTGGCGCGGCGGGCGCTGCGTCCGCCGGGGCAGGCAGCTCCAGATCAAAAGAGATGTCCGGCGCGAGCGCGTCGGCCGCCACCGGCTCCACAGGGGAGCTGGCGGGCGCGGGCGGTATATCCGCCAGGAACGGCAGCGACCCGAAATCGGTGGGCGCGCTCACGGGCTCCTGCACCGGGAAACGGGGCAGCACATCCGGCACCGGGATGGCAGCGCGCTCTTCCAGCGGGGGCGGCGTGTCTTCCGCGGCGTCCGAGGCGCGCCGCCGGGTCTTGCCCATCAGGATGCGCAGCTCGCCCAGCTCTTCGTCGTACACGAACAGCTTGCGCGCCATCGTGCGCTGATAGCTGAGCATGTCGATCAGGAACCCCAGCGCTCCGAGGCTGTTGCCCAGCTTTTCAAACACGCCCTGCCGGTCGGCTTCAGGCACTTCGTTGATGAGCAGCCGCTCCACCGTGTCCCGCATGCGGACCACAGCCAGCGAGGCCTGGTCCAGCCCCAGCACGGACAGCACACCCCGCATCTGCGCAAGGTGGCCCGGGACGGTGGCCAGCACCGCCGTGTCCTGGGGATTGCGGAAGAACTGGTCCATCGCCTTTTCGGCCTCGGCCAGGGTCGCCCGCAGTTCGTCCACCACGCTGCCCATGGTCTGGTTGTCGCTGACCCTGCGGTACAGCTCTTCCATCCACGGCTCCAGCGGTTCCGGCTCGGCGCCCGCCCGCACAGCATCCAGGCGTTCGGCCAGCCGGCCGGCACGGGCTTCCATCTGGTCGTCCGCGGCATCCAGCTCTTCGAAAGCAGCCTGCAGGTACAGCACCGAGGTGGCCACTTCCATGGCCAGCGCGGCCGAAGGCGGTTCACCGGAGCGGGTGGTTGCATCCAGCGCACGCGTCAGCGCCTGGGCCAGGCTCTCGCTGCCAGGCTGCAGCTTGCGCAGCGAATCACACACCAGGCTGAACTGGTCCGCCGCCGGCTTGAGCTTGTTGCGGTCGCCGCCCGCCAGCGCCGACCAGGTTTCCGTGGCCGCGGCAATCCGCTTGCGCGCCTGGGCCAGCAAGGCCGGGTCAAACCGGCCGAAACGGGCCGACTCGTAGTCCACCGGCTTGAACCGGTCCAGCGCAAAGGCCTGCCGGACCGCCCGCAGGGCGGGCACGTCCTGGGCCGCCGGATCGGCCGGCTTGGCTTGCGAGCAGAAAAAGAGCAGGTCCTGGACCAGCCGGTCGGCAATCGTCGCGTCGCCCTTGGCCAGGGTTGCGTATTGCATCAGCACCCGGGACGCCACCCGCTTGACGTAGACGTCCGCAGGCAGCAGGCCGGTGCCAAACGCTTCAAAGAAGCCGGCGCAGATCTTCCAGAACGCCCGGGACTGCCGGTCTTGCTGGGCGGCCACGAACCCCAGGCAGGTGTCCCGCAGGCTCAGGGCGGCCTTGGGATCGCCCGATTTGACGATGCGCAGCACGGCCGAGTCGAGGCGCCCGCGCGCCTGCGGGCCATAGGCCAGCGGCGCGGCCGCGACCACACCCTCGGGCTCGCGGAAACGCCGCTCCACGGGCCACAGGTCGGCCGGGTGCACCCGGTCCGCACCGGCCAGCGCCTGGGCATCGCGGTACTGGGGAAACAGCGCCACCGGGGAGGCCGGCTTGCCGGCCAGCACAGTTTCGAGGTATTCGATCAGCGCGAAGCTGGCCCGCTCAATGACAGCAGCGGCTTCGTCGCTGCAGCTTTCGGGCCGCTGCACAAACTTCTGCACGGCCGACTCCATGGCCCGCAGAACCAGCGCGGGCGGGCCCATGCCCACCATTTCCAGAGCGCCGCAGGCCTGATGCAACTGCTGGCGCGCGATGCGCAGGGGGCCGGCGTCCAGCGCGGCCAGGTCAGATTCGCGGGCCGCTTCTGCGTCGCGAACAAAGCGGCGCATGGCCTTGACGGCTCCGTCAAGGGATTTGCGCAATTCGTCAAGCACCCACGCCAGGGGGCCGAGGTCCTGATCCCCCTGAGCGCCATCCACAGCCGGTGCAATATTGACATCAATAGATGACATGGATTCGTCCCCGGCTGCTTCGAGCCAGATGGTTGAAGACTAAGCGTCAGGCAATCTTGAACCGGGCCACCGACTGGCGCAGTTCCTCGGCCATGTGAGAAAGCTCACGCACCTGCTGCGCCGTGGTGCGCGTGCCCTCGCCCGTCTGCTCGGTCACCGCAAAGATGTGCTGGATGTTGTCCGCCACCTCGTTGGCCAGCACGGCTTCGCGCGATGTGGACGACGAGATCTGTTCAATCAGTTCTGCCAGACGGCGCGACACGCGGTCGATTTCGGTCAGGGCGGTACCGGCGCTGTCGGACAGGCGCGCCCCTTCCACCACCCCTTGCGTGGAGCGCTCCATAGCGGCCACGGCATCCTGGGTGTCGGTCTGAATGGCCTTCACCAGCGCCGAGATCTGGCGCGTGGCGTCTGCGGAACGTTCAGCGAGGCGCTGCACTTCTTCCGCCACCACCGAGAAGCCGCGGCCCGCTTCACCGGCGGACGCAGCCTGGATGGCGGCGTTCAGGGCCAGCACGTTCGTCTGCTCGGTAATGTCGGAAATCAGTTCAGTGATTTCACCGATCTCCTGCGACGATTCGCCCAGGCGCTTGATCCGCTTGGAGGTGTCCTGGATCTGGTCGCGGATGGAGTTCATGCCGCCAATGGCGTTCTGCACGGCCTGCAGGCCGGAGTCGGCCGCTTGCAGCGATTGGCGGGCCACGGTAGCGGACTCTTGCGCCTGGGTGGACACCTCGTTGATTCGGGTCGCCATGTCCAGAACGGAGCGGCCGGTTTCGCGGATCTCGCGCAGCTGTTCGGTCGAGGCGGCCAGCAGTTCCGTGGAGGTGTTGTCCACCTGCGCGGTCGTCTGCGCCACGCGGGTGGCCGTGTTCTGCACGCTGCCCACCAGCTGGCGCAGCTCTTCCACCGTGTAGTTCACCGAGTCGGCGATGGCGCCGGTGATGTCTTCCGTCACGGTGGCTTCCTGGGTCAGGTCACCCTCGGCAACCGCCTGCAGTTCGTTCATCAAACGCAAAATGGCCGCCTGGTTGGCGTCGTTGACGCGCTTGGCTTCCTGCTCCTGGCGCTTGGCATCGCGCTGCTGCATTTCAGCAGCCGCCTGGCGGCCACGGCTGTCCAGCAGCTGCACGCGGGAAATGCCCACGCCGCAAAGAATCAAGAACAGGCCGGCGAGCGCCAGGGCTGCCAGTTGCCCGCCGCCCACGCCCGTCTGGGCCGACAGCTTGGTCTGCAGGTTTTCCAGCTGGCGGCGCAGCGGTTCGCTGTCGGCAATGATGGCGGACTGTGCTTCGCGGGCCGACACCAAGCCCTGCAGGTTGCCCAGAATGGCGCTGGCCTGGGTGCGGGTCTGCTCGTACAGCTTCACGAGCGCTTCGAGTTGTTCGCGGGTCTGGGCGTCCTTGGTGGCCGTCAGGCGCAGTTCGGGGCTGCCGTCCAGCAGGCCCTGGGCAATCTCCTTGAACGAGTTCAAGTCCTTGCCCAGCAGGAACACGGCCTCAGGGCTCACGCCTTCCATGGTCTGGAATTCGTTGGCCGACTTGCCGATCCGCTGCGTCAGCATCACCAGCTGGCCTGCCGCGGAAATTTCGGCCGCCGGTGCGTTTTGCTGCAGCTTGAGCGACGAGACGGTTTCTGCGATTTCCAGCAGGTCGGACGACTGGCGGTTGATGGTCCGCAGCGCGTCACCCACCTGGGTCAGGATCTTTTGCTGGCCCATCACCACGCTGGCGTTGCGCTCGGCGCGCTCCATCAGGGGGTTCACGGCTTCCAGGTCGGGCTTGTAGGGCTCGCCCAGGGATTGCACGCCCAGCTCTTCGTCGCCCCCGTTCAGGGCGCGCACGTTGCGCGCCAGCACGCCGGAGCTTTCCACCACGTCAGGGAATGCCTGCGGGCTGCCCACCAGCGCCTGCGACACCGACTTGGCCAGGCGCTGCGACTGCATGAGCGACTGGCCGGTAGCAGCGAGCTGCTGCGCCGAGCGGTCGGCCTGGCGCAGCACCCAGGCGGCGATCAGCGCCAGCACCACCACGCCCACGCCCAGCAGCCCCAGCAGGCGCCGCTGGTGCGCCGCCGCGGTGGCACGCCCCAGGAGGGGCAGGGCAATGAGGTCTTCCTCGGTTTCGGGCGCGGACAGCTCCGAAGGGTAGCCGTCCGGGTCGCCCTGGACGCTGTTCAGGGCCTCTGCCTGGTAGGTCTCGCGCAATGCGCTTGCACCCGCGGCAAGCGGGTCCTGCCCGTCGTCAGCGGCGCCAGCCACCGCGCCGGCGTCCGGCGTGGCAGGTTTCCGGTTGAACAGTTTTCCAAATTGATTGACGACGGACATGGTGCAGCCTTACAGAAAAACTCAAGCACTGATGCTCAGGAAAGCAGGATGTTGGGACAGGATCTGCAGGTTCAGCTCCTGCCAGCGCGTGCCGCTGGAATCGAGGTAGGTGGACCCGAAGAAGGCGGGCGCATCTTCAGCCGGGGGCTCGGACCCGACGAAGGCCTCGGTCCCGCGCAACCCCGCGAGCCGGTCCACCAGCAAGGCGGCATTCACGTCCAGGGCGGCGTTGAACGCCAGCAGGCTGGCCTCGGCCAGCCCCTGCTCCGTACGCGCCACCTCGGAGCCCAGCAGGCCCGCCAGATCCACCACCCCCACCAGGCCGCCGCGCAGGTTGGCAACGCCCAGGAACCAGCGTTGGGTGTAGGGGACCGCCTGGACCGGCACCCAGGGGAAAATTTCCCCGGACTGGCCCAGCGGCAGCAAATAGAAATTCCCGGCGGACTCGACCGCCAGCCAGGACGACACAGAGGTTCCTTCGGTTCTTGCAGCCTGAAGGCGGCTGGCAAGCCGGGTCTGGAGCTCTCGCAGGGCTTCGCGGTTGGCCATGAACGCGCAGCAGCCTCAGTTCAGGGCGTCAATCTTGGCCTGGAGTTCAGCGGGGTCCACGGGCTTGGTGATGTAGCCCCGCGCTCCCTGCCGCATTCCCCAGACGCGATCGGTCTCCTGGTTCTTGCTGGTGCACATGATGATCGGCACGTCGGCGTAGGCGGGGTCCCGCGTGATGGCACGGGTGAGCTGAAAACCATTCTGGCCGGGCATGACCACGTCCATCAGGATCAGGTCGGGCTTTTCTTCGGCCAGGCGGCGGAACGCTTCGTCGGCATTTTCTGCCGTGCGCACCTGCATGCCTTTTTTCTGGAGCAGGTCAGTCAGGAACATCAACTCGGTCTTCGAGTCGTCGACGACCAATACTTTCTGGATGGGCATTACATCGCTCCTTGTTGGGAATTGCCAAACTGCTGCACAGCCTGCAGCAGCTGGTCTTTGGTAAACGGTTTGGTGAGATATTCCTGGCAGCCGACCATACGCCCGCGCGCCTTGTCGAACACGCCGTCCTTGGAGGACAGCATCACCACCGGAGTATCTGCAAAACGGGCGTTGCGCTTGATAATCGCGCAGGTCTGGTACCCGTCGAGCTTGGGCATGAGGATGTCGCAGAAAATCAGCTGGGGCTGGTAATCATTGACCTTGGCCAAAGCATCAAAGCCGTCGTCTGCCAACAAGACTTCGTGCCCCCCCTGCTTGAGAAAAATCTCGGCGCTTCGACGGATGGTATTGCTGTCATCCACCACGAGCACTTTGAAAGATGCGCCTGTTGTAGTCAATTGTTACCGCTCCCGAGGGAAAAATAAACAACGCAGCAGTCCATGATGGAGGATGCTGCTGCGTCTCAGATCTGAACCATCTCGAAGTCTTCCTTGCGAGCCCCGCATTCGGGACAGGTCCAGTTCATGGGAACCTGGTCCCAGGGCGTATTGGGCGCAATGCCGTGCTCTGGTGAACCCGCTGCTTCGTCATAAATCCAACCGCAAATCAGACACATCCAAGTTTTAGAGTCGGTCACAGCTTAAAGGGCCTTCACATAGAATGCAACGATTGTATCTAGTCATCTCCATGGGCCACGGCATTGGTGCCACCCCGCTTGCAGGATCTGGTCCATGACCGACAAAGCCTCCCTCCCCCCCTCGGAAATCATAGACGGCGAAGATGACGGTTCGGAGGAAGCGACCCCCGCCTGCGTACTGGTTTTCAACGCCAACGACCCCAGCGGCGCCGGCGGACTGACCGCGGACATCACCACCATCGCATCGGTGGGCGGGCACCCGGTGGCCGTGGCCTGCGGCGCCTATGCCCGCGATACCGCGCAGATTTTTGACCACTTCAGCTTCGATGACGAGGCGGTGACCGAGCAGGCGCGCGCCGTGCTGGAAGACCTGCCCGTGCAGGCCATCAAGGTCGGCTTCCTGGGCAGCGCGGAAAACGTGAGCGCCGTCGCGGAGATCACCACCGACTACGACGAGGTGCCGGTCATCGCGTACATGCCCAACCTGTCCTGGTGGCGCGAGGAGCTGATCGACGAGTACCTCGACGCGTTCCGGGAATTGTTACTGCCGCAGACGTCGGTGTTGGTTGGAAACCACAGCACGCTGTGGCGCTGGCTGCTTCCGGACTGGAACAGCGACCGCAGTCCCACGGCGCGGGACCTGGCCCGTGCTGCCTCGGACATGGGCGTGCCCTACACCCTGGTCACCGGCATCCCGTTGCCCGAGCAGTTCGTGGAGAACGTGCTGGCGTCGCCGCAGATGGTGCTGGGCACGGGGAAGTTCGAGCTGTTCGACGCCACCTTTTCGGGGGCGGGCGATACCCTGTCCGCAGCGCTCACGGCGCTGGTGGCCGCCGGCAACGACCTGGGCGAGGCCACCAGCGAAGCCTTGAGCTACCTCGACCGCTGCCTGGACGCGGGCTTTCGCCCGGGCATGGGGCACATCGTGCCCGACCGCATGTTCTGGGCCCAGCCCGACGACGACAGCGACACCGAAGAAGAAGAGACCGCCATTGATGAAGCACAGGCCCTCGAAGGCTTTGTGATGCCCCCCCATGACACCAAGCACTGACCTCAACATTCCCCTGTTCGAACGCGCCAAGGCGCTCATCCCCGGCGGCGTGAACTCGCCCGTGCGGGCCTTCAAGGCCGTGGGCGGCACGCCGCGCTTCGTCAAGCGTGCGCAGGGCGCCTATTTCTGGGACGCCAACGACCAGCGTTTCATCGATTACATCGGCTCCTGGGGTCCCATGATCCTGGGCCACGGCCACCCGGCCGTGCTGGAGGCCGTGCAGAAGGCTGCGCTGGAGGGCTTCAGCTTTGGCGCACCCACCGAGCGCGAGGTCGAACTGGCCGAGGAAATTCTGAGCCTCGTGCCTTCGATGGAAATGATCCGCCTCGTCAGCTCGGGCACCGAAGCCGGCATGAGCGCCATCCGGCTGGCGCGTGGCGCCACCGGCCGCAGCAAGTTCATCAAGTTCGAGGGCTGCTACCACGGCCATGCCGACTCGCTGCTGGTCAAGGCGGGGTCAGGGCTCGCCACCTTCGGCAACGCCACCAGCGCCGGCGTGCCGCCCGAGGTGGTGCAGCACACCATCGTGCTCGAATACAACAACGTTGCCCAGCTGGAAGAGGCCTTTGCCCTGCACGGCAAGGAACTGGCCTGCGTGATGATTGAGCCCATCGCCGGCAACATGAACTTCGTGCGCGCGAGCGTCCCTTTCATGAAGCGCTGCCGCGAGCTGTGTACTGAGTACGGCGCGCTGCTGGTGCTCGATGAAGTGATGACGGGGTTCCGCGTGGCCCTGGGCAGCGCCCAAAGTGTGTACGCCCAGAGCATTCCCGGCTTCAAGCCCGACCTCACCGTGCTGGGCAAGGTGATTGGCGGCGGCATGCCGCTGGCGGCGTTTGGCGGCCCGCGCGCCATCATGGAACACTTGGCCCCGCTGGGCGCGGTGTACCAGGCGGGCACGCTGTCGGGCAACCCGGTGGCCACGGCCTGCGGGCTGACCACGCTGCGCGAGATCCGGAAGCCCGGCTTCTTCGATGCGCTGGCGGCCCGCACCCGCTCGCTGGTCGATGGCCTCTCCCAAGCGGCCAAAGACGAAGGCGTGCCCTTCAGCGCCGACTGCGAAGGCGGCATGTTCGGCTTCTTCCTGCTGCCCGAGCTGCCGCAGAACTACGCCCAGGTGCTCAAGACGGACGGCGCGCGCTTCAACACGCTGTTCCACGGCCTGCTGGACCGCGGCGTCTACATCGCCCCCGCGTTGTACGAGGCCGGCTTTGTGAGCGCAGCCCACACGGCCGAGGACATTGCCACCACCGTCGCCGCCGCGCGAGAAGTGTTCAAAACGCTACAAAAATAATAGCTGCTTGCGCTTGTCCATCAAGCGCTAGGCTGCTATTTGACTCAAAAGTGCTGCGGCGCGCCTTCGCTCCGCAGCGCGCGCCGTTGTTTCATACGGCCGTCATCGGGTGCGTGCACGCTGGGGTGTTTGTTCCACCGACACGGCCCCATGACCCACCCTCTCCTTCCCTCTTCCTCCCATCCGATTCGCGACGCCGCTGCGGCAGACCCCGGCCGGCGCCGCTTTGTGCGCCAACTGGGCGTGGCGGCCGCCGCCCTGGGCACGCTGCCGCTGACCGCGTGCGGCGGTGGCGATGACGCGCCCGCCGTCCAGTTTGCGCACGGCATTGCCAGTGGCGACCCGCTGGCGGACCGCGTGATGCTGTGGACCCGGGTCACGCCACCCGCGGGCCATACCGGCGACATCCCCGTGGATTGGGAGGTGGCGGCCGACAGTGCCTTCGCCGCGCTGGTTGCGCACGGCCAGGGCACGGCTGCCGCAGGCAAGGATTTCACCGTGAAGGTGGATGCCACGGGCCTCAAACCCGCCACGGTGTACTACTACCGCTTCCGCGCGTACGCGGCCACCTCCGCCACGGGACGCACCCGCACGCTGCCCACGGGCAGCGTGGCCCAGGTGAAGCTGGCGGTCTTCTCGTGCGCCAACTACCCCGCCGGGTACTTCAACGTGTATGCCGACGCAGCCCGGCGCAACGACCTGGATGCCACCGTGCACCTGGGCGACTACATCTACGAATACGGCCAGGGCGGCTATGCCTCGAGCCACGCGGGCGCCCTGGGCCGCCTCTCGGCACCCGCCAACGAAATCGTGAGCCTGGCCGACTACCGCCAGCGCCACGCGCAGTACAAGACGGACCCCGACCTGCAGGCCCTGCACGCCGCAGCGCCCATGATCGCCGTGTGGGACGACCACGAAATCGCCAACGACACCTGGCGCGACGGTGCGGAAAACCACCAAAGCGCCACCGAAGGCAGCTTCGGCGCGCGCAAGGCCGCCGCCATGCAGGCCTACCACGAGTGGATGCCCACCCGCAACGCGCAGCCGGAGCTGATCTACCGCAGTTTCGCCTTCGGCAACCTGGTGGCCTTGCACATGCTGGACACCCGGGTCATCGCGCGCGACGAGCAGCTGA
This sequence comes from Acidovorax sp., assembly GCF_021287135.1. Classification (GTDB taxonomy): domain Bacteria; phylum Pseudomonadota; class Gammaproteobacteria; order Burkholderiales; family Burkholderiaceae_C; genus Acidovorax. Next base: position 66,951 of record NZ_JAJTBB010000085.1, on the reverse strand, counting down.
GCTATGGCGAGTTCTTCACCGCCAGCGGCTTTGACGCGGCCGGCTTCACGGCGGCCGTGGGCAACGCCAGCCGCCAGTTGATGGGCACGGCCCAGACCCAGTGGCTGCAGCAGCAGATGGCGGCCTCCACCGCCACCTGGCAGGTGCTGGGCCAGCAGGTGCTGATGGGCCGCATGAACATTCCCGCGCCCATCCTCATGGAAACCGTGCAGCCCGGCTCGGGGCTTTCCTTCGGCCAATATGCCGCGCTGGCGGCCCGTGCGCGCACCAACCCCGGCAGCCTCACACCCACCGAGCAGGCCATCCTGGCCCAGCCCGCCATTCCCTACAACCTGGACGCCTGGGACGGCTACCAGGCGGCGCGCGAGACGGTGCTCGCCACCTCGCGCAGCCTGGGCAAGAACCTGGTCGTGCTGTCGGGCGACACGCACAACGCCTGGGCCAACGAACTGCAGGACCGCAACGGCAATGCGGTGGGCGTGGAATTCGCCACGTCGTCCGTCACGTCGCCGGGCTTTGAGGAATACCTGCCCAACGAAAACCCCGCCATGCTGGCCGGCGCGCTGCAGCAGATGATTGCCCCGCTGAAATACTGCGACACCGCGCGCCGCGGCTACATGGTGCTCACGGCCACGGCCAGCGAATGCCGTGCGGACTGGGTGTACGTCAGCACCATCACCAGCCGCAGCTACACCGCCAGCACGGACAAGTCGCTCAAGGTGGTGGCCGGCGCGGCAGGCGCGGGCCACATCGTCGCCGCCTGACGCAGCGGGGGCAGCCGCCCTCCGCGCAGCGCCACTACAGCAGCGCCACTACAGCAGCCCGCGCAGCTCCCGCGCGGCATCCTGCAGCAGTGGCAGCAGGTCGCGCTGCAGGCTGCCTTCGTCGATCTGCTTGGGCGACGCCACCACGTTCAGCGCCGCCACCGTGCGGCCCTGCAGGTTGCGCAGCGGCACGGCCAGGGCGTGCACGCCCAGTTCGTGCTCTTCCACCGCCACACAGTAGTCGTCGCGCCGCGCCTGGGCAATCACCTGGCGCAGCGGGCCGACCTGCGTGATGGTGCGGGGCGTGAGCCGCTGCAGCGTGCGCCCCTTGAGCCAGGCCGTGAGCGCAGCGGGCGGCAGCGCGGCCAGCAGCACCCGCCCGGTGGAGGTGGGGTGCGCCGGCAGCCGCGCCCCCAGGTGCAGGCCATAGGCCAGCACACGCGAAGGCGCGCCGTACACGCCGCTGCGCGCCACGATCACCACCTCGTCGCCATCCAGCACCACGGCCGAGAACGACTGCTGCGTTTGCGCGGCCAGCCGGTTCAGCGTGGGCTGCAGCACCCGCGGCAGCCGGGCCGAGGCCAGGTAGCTGCCCGAAAAGCGCAGCACCTTGGGCGCCAGCCAGAAGTAGCTGCCGTCCGTCTCCAGATAGCCCAGGTGCGCCAACGTGAGCAGGTGCCGCCGCGCCGCGGCCCGCGTGAGGCCCGTGCGCTGCGCGGCCAGCGTGGCGTTGAGGCGCTGGCGCTCGGTGTCAAAGCTCTCCAGCACGGCCAGGCCCTTGGCCATGCCTTCGATGAAGTCTGCCTTGGCAATGGGGAAGCTGCTCATGGGTGAGTGACGAAAGGCGAAAAGGACTGCCCGTACCGGGCACCGCGACGATTGCGCGATGATCGCACAAGCAGTGCAACAACCGCACGCAATCCGCCGCGCGGCCTCGCCGTTTGATCTGCATCAACCTACGCTTGATCCACATCAATCAGCACGGCGGCAGCCCCAGGGGCAGTACCGCCGCCGTGCCCCCACCATTGCTTTGTGAGGTGTTTCCCATGCGTACCCAGGTTGCCATCGTTGGCGCAGGCCCTGCCGGCCTGCTGCTCGGCCAGTTGTTGTTCAAGTCCGGCATCGACGCCGTCATCATCGAGCAGCGCAGCCCCGACTACGTGCTCGGCCGCATCCGCGCCGGCGTGCTGGAGCAGGTCAGCATGGACCTGCTCGACCAGGCTGGCGTGGGCGCGCGCGCCCATGCCGAAGGGCTGCCGCACGACGGCATCGAGCTGCTGTTCAAGGGTGCGCGCCACCGCATCGACCTGCATGCGCTCAGCGGCGGCAGCCGCGTGACGGTGTACGGCCAGACCGAAGTGACCCGCGACCTGATGGACGCGCGCGCCACAGAAGGCCTGACCACGGTGTACGAAGCGCAGAACGTGCAAGTGCACGATTTCGACGGCCAGCAGCCGCGCGTGACCTACGAGAAGGACGGCCAGACGCACACGGTGGCCTGCGACTTCATCGCCGGCTGCGACGGCTACCACGGCGTGTGCCGCGCCAGCGCCCCGGCCGACCTGCTCAAGACCTACGAACGCGTGTACCCCTTTGGCTGGCTGGGCGTGCTGGCCGATGTGCCGCCCGTGTCGCACGAACTGATTTACGCCAACACCGAGCGCGGCTTCGCGCTGTGCAGCATGCGCAGCACCACCCGCAGCCGCTACTACGTGCAGGTGCCCAGCACCGACAAGATCGAGAACTGGACCATCGACCAGTTCTGGACCGAGCTGGGCAACCGCCTGGACCCCGAGGCCCGCGCGAACCTGGTCACCGGCCCGGCGCTGGAGATGAGCATCGCCCCGCTGCGCAGCTTTGTGGCCGAGCCGATGCGTTTTGGCCGCCTGTTCCTCGCCGGCGACGCCGCCCACATCGTTCCGCCCACCGGCGCCAAGGGCCTGAACCTGGCCGCCAGCGACGTGGGCTACCTGTGGACCGCCCTGACCGAGTTCTACCGGGAGAAATCCTCCGCGGGCATCGACACCTACTCCGACCGCTGCCTGCGCCGCGTGTGGCGCGCCGAGCGCTTCTCGTGGTGGTTCACCTCGCTGATGCACCGCTTCCCCGAGACCGGCGAGTTCGGCCAGAAGATCCAGGAAGCGGAGCTGGACTACCTCGTCAACTCGCGCGCCGCCTCGGTGTCGTTGGCGGAGAACTATGTGGGGCTGCCGATGAACTTCGGCGCCTGAGGCGGAACGCCACCTGCGCTGGAAAGCCGCCGGCTTGGCGCCGCGTCGCACAAAGAAAAAGGCGGCTCAGGCCGCCTTTTGTTTTCCCCTCTGCCGACAGAAAGCGCACGGCCCATGCCAGCGCACCAGCGCAAAGGCCGCCCCGCCGCGCTGGCGGTGTCCCCCTTCCCGAATGGCGCAGCCATTCGATAGAAGGGGCTGAGGGCCGCGGCTCCAAGCCTGCCTGCGCAGGCTTGGACGAGCCCGAAGAGCCACCGCCTCTGGCGGTGGTGCCGAGGCGCGCAGCGCCTCAGGGGGATGTACCGAATTCAATGGCGGAAATGGCGCACGCCGCTGAAGACCATGGCCACGCCGCGCTCGTTGGCGGCATCAATCACCTCGTTGTCGCGCATCGAGCCGCCGGGCTGGATCACGCAGGTCGCGCCCGCGTCCACCACCACGTCCAGGCCGTCACGGAACGGGAAGAACGCATCGCTGGCCACCGCCGTGCCCTGCAACGTGAGGCCCGCGTGGCCCGCTTTGATGCTGGCGATGCGGGCGGAATCCAGGCGGCTCATCTGGCCCGCGCCCACGCCCATGGTCATCCCGCCCTTGCAGAAGACGATGGCGTTGCTCTTGACGTACTTGGCCACCTTCCAGGCGAACAGCAGGTCTTCCATTTCTTCCAGCGTGGGCTGCTTTTTCGTGACGACCTTCAGGTCCACCAGCGACAGCTCGTGGTTGTCGGCCGTCTGCAGCAGCAGGCCGGAGCCGATGCGCTTGGCGTCCATGGCATTGCGGCCGCGTTCCCAGTCCGTCTTGCCGCCGTGGGCGGGCGGCAGCGCGATCTTGAGCAGGCGCACGTTGACCTTGCTCTTGAAGATCTCCAGCGCTTCGGCCGTGAAGTCGGGCGCCATCAGCACCTCCACAAACTGCTTGCTGATCTGCGCGGCGGCGGCGCCATCCAGCGTGCGGTTCAGGGCGATGATGCCGCCGAACGCGCTGGTCGGGTCGGTCTGGAAGGCCTTGCTGTAGGCGTCCAGCGCATCCAGGCCCACGGCCACGCCGCAGGGGTTGGCGTGCTTGACGATCACGCAAGCCGCGGCGTCAAAGCCCTTCACGCATTCCCAGGCCGCGTCGGCGTCGGCGATGTTGTTGTAGCTCAGCTCCTTGCCCTGCAGCTGCTCGGCCGTGACCAGCGAGCCGGGCGCGGGGTGCAGGTCGCGGTACAGCGCGGCCTGCTGGTGGCTGTTTTCGCCGTAGCGCAGGTCCTGCACCTTGGTGAAGATGCCGTTGCTCTGGCCGGGGAACAGGGCGCGCGTGGGCACGTAGGTTTCCGACAGCTTGTCTTCATCGAAGGTGACGGACGAGAGGTAGTCGCTGATCGCGCCGTCGTACTGCGCGATGCGGTTGAATGCCGCCACCGACAGCGCGAAGCGCAACTTGTCGCTGAGCTTGCCGCCGGCCTTCAGCTCGGCCAGCACGGCCTCGTACTGGTCGGCCGAAGTGATCACGCCCACGTCCTGCCAGTTCTTGGCGGCGCTGCGCACCATGGCGGGGCCGCCGATGTCGATGTTCTCGATGGCATCGGCCAGCGTGCAGCCGGCCTTGGCCACGGTGGCTTCAAACGGGTAGAGGTTGACCACCAGCAGGTCGATGGTGTCGATGCCGTGCTCCTTCAGCGCGGCCATGTGGGCGGGCACATCGCGGCGGGCCAGCAGGCCGCCGTGCACCTTGGGGTGCAGCGTCTTCACGCGGCCGTCGAGCATCTCGGGGAATTGCGTGACCTCGGCCACTTCGGTCACGGGCAGGCCGTTGTCGGCCAGCAGCTTGGCGGTGCCGCCGGTGGACAGCAGCCTGATGCCCAGCGCGTGCAGCGCTTGCGCGAATTCGACGATGCCGGTCTTGTCGGAGACGGAGAGGAGTGCGTTCATGGTGGTGGTGCAGAGTTTTGAATAAAAACGGGCTGCAGCGCTTATGTATCAAGCGCAAACAGCTATCAAATCAATAGTAAAATGCCTGACATCCGGCTCACAGCAGCTTGTGCTCGACCAGCTTCTTGCGCAGCGTGTTGCGGTTCAGGCCCAGCCATTCGGCCGCGCGCGACTGGTTGTTGTCGGCCTGCTGCATCACGACTTCCAGCAGCGGGCGCTCGACCACGCGCACCAGCATGTCGTACATGCCATCGGGCGTCTCGCCGCCCAGGTCGCGGAAGTAGCCCTGCAGGCTCTCGCGCACGCATTCCTCGATGTGTTTCTTGCTCATGCAGCCAATCCCTCTTGTTCTTCTGTGTCGGCGTCCGCGGCGGTGGCGGCGGGCAGCCGGTCCATCTGCTGCGCAAGGGCATCCAGATAGTCGGCCACGGCCTGCCACTGCGTGGCGCAGTCTTCAATGGTGTTGATGTGTTGCCGCAAGGCCTCGCCACCCGGCAGCGCGCGCAGGTACCAGGCAATGTGCTTGCGCGCACTGCGCACGCCGGTCTGCTCGCCGTACAGGTGGTAGTGGTCTTGCAGGTGGTCCAGCAGCAGGCGGCGCACCTCGGCCACCAGCGGTGGCGCCAGGTGTTCGCCCGTGGCCAGGAAGTGGCCGATCTCGCGGAAGATCCACGGCCGGCCCTGGGCGGCGCGGCCGATCATGACCGCGTCGGCCCCGGTGATGGCGAGTACATCGCGCGCCTTCTCAGGCGAGGTGATGTCGCCGTTGGCCACCACGGGCACCTTCACCGCGGCCTTCACCGCCGCGATGGTGTCGTACTCGGCCTGGCCCTTGTAGCCTTGCTCGCGCGTGCGGCCGTGCACCGTGAGCATCTGGATGCCCACGGACTCGAACTGCCGCGCCAGCGTGACGGCGTTCTTGTGCTGCTGGCACCAGCCCGTGCGCATCTTCAGCGTGACGGGCACGTTGAAAGGCGCGCAGGCCTCGACCACTGCGGCAGCGATCTCCACCGCCAGCGCCTCGTTCTGCATCAGGGCGGAACCCGCCCACTTGTTGCAGACCTTCTTGGCCGGGCAGCCCATGTTGATGTCGATGATCTGCGCGCCGCGTTCCACGTTGTAGACCGCGGCCTCGGCCATCATCGGCGCATCGGTGCCGGCGATCTGCACGGCAATGGGGCCCGGCTCCCCTTCATGGTTGGCCCGGCGCGAGGTCTTGAGGCTGTTCCACAAGTCCCTGCGCGAGGTCACCATCTCGCTCACCGCGTACCCCGCGCCCAGCGCCTTGCACAGCTGGCGGAAGGGCCGGTCGGTGACGCCCGCCATCGGGGCGACGAACAGCCGGTTCGCCAGGGGAATGTGGCCGATCTGCATGGGGCGGGGATGGGTGGGGGCAGCAGCGAATGCTGAAAAAGGAGGCAGGATTGTACCTGCTCAAAATTTCAGCAAATGAAATGATGGAACGATCCGCTCGGCTTCCAGTGCAGACAGGCTCTCAGCCCCCGGTGGAGGCCGCCGGTGCGCACCCCGCCGGGGCTGCGCCGCGGTGTGCGGAGCGCGCGCCTCAGCGGGCGGCCAGGTCCGTTTCGGCCGCGGCAGCAGGCACCGCTGCCGGGGCGCGCCGGGCAAACCGCCACCAGGCCTCGGCCGCGCCGTCCCACTGGTGGCGCGCCATCAGGGCGCGCAGCCACTCGCGGTTGTAAAGCACGTCGGGCGAGAAGCCCTGGGCGGCGCGTTCCGCCCCCGGTTGCAACACCCCGGCGGGCGTGCCCATATCGACCACCTGCCCATCCGCCAGCGGGCCGCGCACGACCTTGCTCGCCTTCATGCCGTCCACCACGCGCACCCGCACGGCCCAGCCCGTCCCGGCGCAGATGGCCTCCAGGGTCATACCCTGCTGCGCCAGCTCCCGGGCCGCGGCGCCCAGCCCGTCCGGAACCGGCGCTACCTGCTGCGTGCAGGCCGCCAGCTCTGCCGCCGTCCACGCGCCACCGGTCGCCGCCGGCACCGCCGCTTGCGGGCTGTGGACGCACGCGGCCAGCAGCAGGGCGAGCAGTGCCGCAGGCCAGCGCACGCCCGGTGGCATGCTCTCCGGGCTGCGGTGGGTGCTGGCGCCTTGGCAGGGTTCACGGTGCATGGGGCCTCCTCCTGGTACGGTCCGTCTGGGGTGGTCGCGTGCCCCTGGCAGGGACACGGGAACAGGCTTCCACGATAGTGACGCGCCCTGTACCGGCGCATGCGCGTTCGCCGCCAGCCGGCGTAGGACGGCGCCGCCTGGTGCCCAGGCGCGGGCAGCGCCCGCCTACACTCGGCGCGTATGGAAATCTGGATGCACCAGCTGCTGCAATGGCTTGCCCTGCCGCAATTCGGCCTGAGCACGGTCCTCGTCGTGTCGTTCATCTCGGCCACGCTGCTGCCGCTGGGGTCCGAGCCGGCCGTGTTCGGCCTGATCAAGCTCAATCCGGACCTGTTCTGGCCGGCCATCCTGGTGGCCACGGTCGGCAACACCCTGGGGGGCGCCGTGAGCTGGTGGATGGGCCTGGGTGCCCACAAGGTGGTGGACAAGGCCCGAGGCAGCGCCACGGAGGTGCGCGCCCTGCAATGGCTGCGGCGCTTTGGCGCACGCGCCTGCCTGCTGAGCTGGCTGCCGGTGGTGGGGGACCCGCTGTGCGCGGTGGCCGGCTGGCTCAAGCTGCCGTTCTGGCCCTGCCTGGCCTACATGGCCGTGGGCAAGTTCTTCCGCTACCTGGTGATGACCAGCGCGCTGCTGTACGCCCTGCCCGGCCACCTGGCCGTGTGAGCGCCCGCTGCGCGCGCCGTCAGGCGGCGCCCGCCGCTTCGGGCAGCAGCGAATCGTCGCGCGCCACGGGCTCTTCGACCACCACCTGGTTGCGCCCGCCCTCCTTGGCCAGGTACATGGCGGTATCGGCCCGCGAGAAGAACTCCAGCACCGACTCGCCCATCACGTACTGGGTGACGCCCACCGAGACGGTGACGCGCCCCTTGAGCAGCCCGCTCCAGGCATGGTTCTCCACCTGGGCGCGGATGCGTTCGCAGGTGTTGAGCGCGGGCAGCAGCGTGGTGGCGGGGAAGATCAGCAAGAACTCTTCGCCCCCATAGCGGCCGAACACGTCGCCGCCGCGCACCCCTTGCTGCGCAATGCGGGCAAAGCCGCGCAGCACCTCATCCCCCTCCAGGTGGCCGAGCTCGTCGTTGATGCGCTTGAAGTGATCCAGGTCTAGCACCGCCAGGCACAGCGGAATGCCGCTCTCGTCCGCCAGCTGCTTCTGCTCTTCCAGCGCCGCCAGGATGTAGCGGCGGTTGAAGCACCCGAGCAGCGGGTCGCGCTGCGCGTCTTCCTGGATGTTCTTGATCTTGCGGCTGGCGTGGTAAAGGCTGCGGTACAGGCGCTGCACCCGTCCCATGAGCACGATGAAAGCCGGCAACGACAGGGCCAGCGCCAGCCAGTGCAGCATGCCCAGGCGCAGCAGCGCACCGCCGGGCTGCTGCACCGCGTGCAGGCCCACCACCACCCCGTACAGCGCCAGCAGGCCGCCCGTGAGTGCCAGCAGCGCCGTGCGCGGCACCGTGAAGATGCCGTAGGCCACGGCCACGAAGGCAAAGGGCGCCAGCAGAATCTGGGTGACCGGCGCAAGGTAGGCCACGCCCAGCATGGCCGCCATGGCCGTCGCCACCATGGCCAGCTTGAGGTGCCGGTGGCGCACCTTCTTGTACAGGCCGGTGCTGAACACGACCCAGAACACGCCGCACCCCAGGGCCACCAGCGCGCACAGCGCCGCCAGCACCCGCAACTCCACCACCCCCAGGGCGACAAAGCCGGCCAGCGCCAGCACGTACAAACTGATCAGCCCCCCCGCCTGCAGCCATTGCCGCACGGCACTCTGCCCGCCCTGCGGCCCCATCCCGTCCATGGCCCGGCGGGCAGGCCGCACGGCCACGGAAGACGAGTCATCGAACTCCATGACAGCTTCGGACAGCGGGAAAGCGTCCGTCGCCGAAAACGGATTCTTGCGACGAAAAAACATGCGGAGAGGCGGGCACAAGCCCCAGTTCGTAGAAGGGGCATTTCACCACAGCGACATCCCAGCCGGCGTTGACCCCTGACAAACAAGCCCGCGCATCTTGGGCAAAAAATGCGCGGGCTTCTCCGTGTTGCGAGTGCGTCCCGGCACCGCGGCCGGTCGCGAGTCGCCCAGCGGCGGCCGGGGGGCTAGGAGTCTGCTCGGCAGAAGGAGCATCGGCTGCAACGCGCGATAAACCGGTCTCGCGCGGTGCTACCTCCTGCGCCCAGGGGGCCACCCTGGGCTTGTCGCTAGCACCACGCGATCCTCGGTTTTCGCGCGTTTCGCTTCGATGCCTTCTGCCGCGCAGACTCCTAGACGTTGAACAGGAAGTTCAGGACGTCGCCGTCCTTGACCACGTACTCCTTGCCTTCGGCGCGCATCTTCCCCGCGTCCTTGGCGCCCTGCTCGCCCTTGTAGGTGATGAAGTCATCGAACGCAATGGTCTGGGCCCGGATGAAGCCGCGCTCGAAGTCGCCGTGGATGACCCCGGCGGCCTGCGGTGCCGTGTCGCCCACGTGGATGGTCCAGGCGCGCACTTCCTTCACGCCGGCCGTGAAATAGGTCTGCAGCCCCAGCAGGCTGAAGCCCGCGCGGATCAGGCGGTTCAGGCCAGGCTCTTCCAGGCCCATTTCCTGCAGGAACATGTCGCGGTCCTCGTCGCTCATCTCGGCCATTTCGGCCTCGATCTTGGCGCAGATGGCCACCACCGGCGCGCCCTGGCCGGCGGCGTATTCCTTGAGGCGCTCGAGCAGCGGGTTGTTGTCGAACCCGTCCTCGCTCACGTTGCCCACGAACATCGCCGGCTTGGCGGTGATCAGGCAGAACTGCTTGAGTAGCGGAGCGTCCTCCTTGCTCACCGGGACGCTGCGGGCCGGCTTGCCTTCGTTGAGCGCCGCCTGGATGGGCGTGAGCAGCGAGACAAGCTTGGCCGCTTCCTTGTCGTTGCCCGACTTGGCCGCCTTGCTGTAGCGGTTCAGCGCCTTCTCGACCGTGCCCAGGTCGGCCAGGCACAGCTCGGTCTGGATGACCTCGATGTCGGCAATGGGGTCCACGCGGCCCGCCACGTGGATCACGTTGGGGTCTTCAAAGCAACGCACCACGTTCACGATGGCGTCGGTCTCGCGGATGTGCGCCAGGAACTGGTTGCCCAGGCCTTCACCCTTGGAAGCGCCCGCGACCAGGCCCGCGATGTCCACGAACTCGACGATGGCGGGGACGATGCGCTCGGGGTGGATGATTTCGGCCAGCTGCTGCAGGCGCGGATCCGGCACCTCCACCACGCCGGTGTTGGGCTCAATGGTGCAGAAGGGGTAGTTTTCGGCGGCGATGCCGGCCTTGGTCAGCGCATTGAAAAGGGTGGACTTGCCAACATTGGGCAGGCCCACGATGCCGCATTGGAGGCTCATGGCGTGGCTTTCTGGGAATTCGGGGACAAACCGCTGATTTTACGGGGCCGGCATGTCCCACCCGTTGGCGTGGCCCGCCCGCTACTCGAAACGCAGGTCCGCCGCCACGCGCTGGCCCACCCGCAGCACCTGGCCCGCGCCCTGCCGCACGATGGCGTTCATGCCGAAGGTGATGGCGCCGTCCAGCCGCTTGTCCTGCCGGTAGGTGCGCAAGGTGGCGCCCACGCTGGCCGAGCGTTCGGCCGTGGCGGGATCAATGTCTGGAATGGGGCAGCGCGAACAGGGCTTCACCGGCTGCAGGTGGACTTCGCCAGCGGCATCGTCCAGGCGCAGCAGGTCCACCCGGTCTTCATCATGGGCATCCACCCCGCCCAGCACCACGTTGGGCCGGAACCGCTCGATGCCCACCGGGGCATGCCCCGCGGCCTGCAGGCGCGCATTGAGCTCGTCCATCGACGCCTCGCTCGCCACCAGCAGCGGAAACCCGTCCGCAAACTGGTTGGGCGCCTCGATGCCGCCGGTCCACTCCAGGCTGGACAGCCGCCGGTGCTCGGGATCAAAGCGCACCAGCCGGCAGGGCTGCCCCAGAAAGTCCGTGAACCACTGGGCCGCCACGGCGCCCATGTCCCAGGCGGGGACGGTGTCGCGCCACACGGTCACGGTGGCGGGCGCCTCCACGGCGTCGAGCGCCACATGCAAGGCCAGCATGCCCGGGGCACGCAACACCATCTCGTCGCTCTTGAGCTGCGGCCGGACCAGGGCCATGCGGGGCAGCGCGCGCTGCGTCAGGAAATTGCCTTCGGCATCCACCACCATCCAGGCACGGTCCAGGTCCAGCCCGGTTTCGGTGAGCAAGGCTTCCTGCACCTCAATGCCGGCGCAGGATTTGACGGGGTACACGAACAGGCGGGCAATGGTGCCGGACAGGTCGGAATCGGTGGGAAAGGTCACGCGGCGTGGCTCCTCTACGCTCTACACACAGCCGTCCTCGCGGGGGACGGAGCCCGATTGTGCTCTGCCACCGCCGCGCGAAGGCCCCTCCTACAATGCGCCCATGGCCCAAACCTTTGATATCTGTATTCGCGGCGGCGGCATTGTGGGCAAGACCCTGGCCCTGCTGCTGGCCCGCGAGCGGCTGAAAGTGGCCCTGGTGGCGGTGCCCGGCGCCGCGGGCCCGGCCCTGTCGGACGTCCGGGCCTATGCGCTGAATGCGGCGTCGCGGCAGCTGCTCGAATCGCTGCGCAGCTGGCCAGACGCCGAACATGCCACCGCCGTGCGGTCCATGCACGTGCAGGGTGATCAGGACGGCGCCGTGCACTTTGACGCCGCCACGCAGGGGGTGGACGCCCTGACCTGGATCGTGGATGTCCCGGCCCTGGAGGCCCGCCTGGCCGAAGCCGTGCGCTACCAGCCCCAGGTGGAAGTGGTGGCGGCCCCGGTGCCGGCCGCGCTGACGGTGGTGTGCGAAGGGCGCGCCAGCAGCACCCGCGAAGAATTTGGCGCCACCTTCCACGTCACGCCGTATCCGCAGCACGCCATCGCCACCCGGCTGCAGTGCGAGCGCCCGCACGGGCAGGTAGCCCGGCAGTGGTTCCTGCCCGACGGGATCCTGGCGTTCCTGCCCCTGGGCGGGCCGCAGGGGCATTCGGTGGCCGTCGTCTGGTCCGTGCCGCAAGGCGAGGCCGCGCCGCTGCTGGCGCTGTCGCCCGAGGACTTCGCCCAGCGGCTGGGCGAGGCCAGCCAGCATGCCCTCGGCACGCTGGCGCTGAGCGCCGAACGCGCCGCCTGGCCCCTGCAGCTGGCCCGCGCCGACCGCTGGTGCGGCAGCCTGCCCCCGGCGGGCGGCAAGGCCGCGCGCAGCTGGGTGTTGGCCGGCGACGCCGCGCACAATGTGCATCCGCTGGCCGGCCAGGGCCTGAACCTGGGCTTGGCCGATGCCCGCGCACTCGCCCGCACGCTGCACGGCAGGGATTACTGGCGCAGCGTGGCCGATCTGCGCCTGCTGCGGCAGTACGAGCGGGAGCGCAAGGCGGCCCTGGTGCCCATGGGGCTGGCCACGGACGGCCTGCAGCAGCTTTTCTCCCGGCCCGAAGGCGCGCTGCAATCGCTGCGCAACTGGGGCATGAAGGGTTTCGAGCGCAGCAGCCTCCTGAAGAATTTCGTGGCCCGGCAGGCCATGGGAAACTATTGATCCCTCGGCGGACTCCCTGCAGAGCCCCCAACGTTGAATGAGAACTCCATGAAACTGATCCCCTCCCTGATCGCCGCCGCCACCCTGGCTTGCGGTTTTGCCGCTTCCGCGCAAGAAGCGGACATCCGCAAGGCGCTCGCCGAGCGCATTCCCCAGATGGACAAGATCGACGAGGTGCGCCCGACGGCCATGAAGGGCCTGTACGAAGTGCGCATCGGGACGGATCTGTTCTATACCGACGCCAAGGGCGACTACGTGATCCAGGGCGAGCTGATCGACACCAAGGTGCGCCGCAACCTGACCGAAGACCGCATCACCAAGCTCACCGCCATCAACTTTGCCGCGCTGCCCTTCAAGGACGCGATCACCATCGTGCGCGGCGACGGCAAGCGCAAGGTGGCTGTGTTTGAAGACCCCAACTGCGGCTACTGCAAGCGCTTTGAGCGCGACCTGCAGAACGTGGACAACGTGACGGTGTACCTGTTCCTGTACCCCATCCTGAGCCCGGACTCCGCCGAGAAATCGCGCAACATCTGGTGCTCCAAAGACCCGGTGACCGCCTGGCAGGACCAGATGGTGCGCGACAAGGCCGCGCCCGCCGCGAGCTGCGACACCGGCGCGCTGCAGCGCAATCTGGCCCTGGGCCGCAAGCACAAGATTACCGGAACGCCGACCCTGATTTTTGCCAACGGAGCCCGCGTGCCCGGCGCCATCGGCGCCAAGGACGTGGAAAAGCGGCTCGCAGAAGCCGGCGCAGGCACCGAGCCGACCGCCACCAACTGATCCAGCGCGGACCGCGGCACACGCGCCGCCTGCGGTCCTTGCCCGCCCTCCGGCCGTCCGCTTCGGCCGGCCCGCCCGAACCGCCGCCTCCGCATGCCTACTTCCCGCCCGCCCAAAGCCCCCGCCGGCGTTCACTACCGTGTGGAGCCCTCGGATGTCCTGGCCCACCTGTTCCGCATCACGCTGACCATCGCGCGGCCCGCGCCGGGGCAGGAAGTTTCGCTGCCGGTCTGGATTCCGGGCAGCTATCTGGTGCGGGAGTTTTCCAAGAACCTGCAGGAGCTGCGGGCCACCCAGGGCCGGGCCGCCGTGCGGCTGACCCAGCTGGACAAGCACCGCTGGCAGGCCGACTGCACGGCCGGCGCCCCCTTGGTGCTGACCTATGCGGTCTGCGCCTACGACACCTCGGTGCGCACGGCCTGGCTCGATGCATCGCGCGGGTTCTTCAACGGCACCAGCCTGTGCCTGCGCGTGCACGGGCAGGAAGCCCTGCGCCACACGCTGGAGATCGCCCGCACGCCCGCCACGGCCGAATGGTCCGCGGCCACCGGCCTGTCCGCGCTGCAGGTGGACCGCAAGGGCTTCGGCCTGTATGCCGCGGCGAACTATGACGAGCTGGTCGACTGCCCGGTGGAAATGGGGACGTTCTGGGTGGGACGCTTCACCGCGTGCGGCGTGCCCCACCGCTTCGTGGTGGCCGGCGCGGCGCCGTCGTTTGACGGCAAGCGCCTGCTGGACGACGCGCGCAAGGTCTGCGAGACCGCCATCCGCTTCTGGCACGGCGAGGGCAAGCCGCCGTTCAAGAACTACCTGTTCCTGCTCAATGCCGTGGGCGACGGCTATGGCGGCCTGGAGCACCGCAACTCCACCGCGCTGATCTGCGGCCGGCGCGACCTGCCGCGCGTGGGCGAAGCCCGCGCCAGCGAGGGCTACACCACGCTGCTGGGGCTGATCAGCCACGAGTATTTCCACACCTGGAACGTCAAGCGCCTGCGTCCGGCCGAGTTCGCCACCTACGACTATGCGCGCGAGAACTACACCGGGCTGCTGTGGTTTTTCGAGGGCTTCACGAGCTACTACGACGACCTGCTGCTGCGCCGCGCCGGCCTGATCGACGACGCAACCTACCTGCGGCTCATCACCAAGACGGTCAACCAGGTGCTGCAGACCCCCGGCCGCTTCGTGCAGACGGTGGCGCAGGCCAGTTTCGACGCCTGGGTCAAGTACTACCGCCAGGACGAGAACACCCCGAACGCGACGGTGAGCTACTACACCAAGGGTTCGCTGGTGGCCCTGTGCCTGGACCTGGCGCTGCGCAGCAGCGGCGGTGCCGGCGGCCGGGCCAGCCTGGACGAAGCCCTGCGGATGCTGTGGACGCGCAGCCGGGGCGGCCCCGTGACCGAGGCCGACCTGCGGGCCGTGCTGCAAGACCTGGCAGGCCGGCCGTTCGATGCGGAACTGGACCAATGGGTGCACAGCACCGCCGAACTGCCCCTGGCCGAGCTGCTGCAGGCGCACGGCGTGCAGCTCAAGGCCGAGGCGCCGCAGTGGGCGCAGCGCCTGGGGCTGCGGGTGTCGGAAACCCACAGCGTGCACATCAAGACCGTGCTGCGCGGCGGGCTGGCCGAAAAGGCCGGCATGGTGCCCGGCGACGAGTGGCTGGGGCTGGAGGCCGACGGCCAGGGATGGCGCATCAGCAAGCTGGACGACGTGGCCTTCTATGCCGGCACGGCAGCCACCGTGACCGCCCTGGTGGCCCGCGACGGGCGGCTGCTGCGCCTGGCGCTGGAACTGCCCGGCCACGGCCCCCAGGCCGCTGCGCGAAAGCCCCAGCGCAGCGCCGCCAAGACGGCCAAGGCCGCCAAGGCGACCACCACCGCGGCCGCGCCGAACACGCCCGACACCGTCAGCCTGTCGGTCAGCGACACCGCCGCCCTGCAGCGCTGGCTGGGCTGAGGCGCAGGCGCTTGCGTTCGCCGCTGCGCCGGTCCCGTTCCGGCAGCGGCGCACGGCACCGCCGGTGCCCTACGGTGTTCTACCTACGCCGGGGGCGGCCGGCCGGCCTTGGGTATAGTCGTTCGGCTGTCACAACCCCTATAAACCCAGGAGATCCCATGGCCTACGAAACCATCGAGGTCCGCGTCGAAGCGGACAAGGTCGGCGTCATCACGCTCAACCGCCCCAAACAGCTGAATGCACTGAACGACCAGCTGATGAACGAGCTGGGCGCGGCGCTCCAGGCCTTCGATGCGGACGAAAAGATCGGCTGCACCATCCTCACCGGCAGCGAAAAGGCGTTTGCCGCCGGCGCGGACATCGGCGCCATGGCCAAGTACACCTTTGCGGACACGTACAAGGGCGACTACATCACCCGCAACTGGGAGACCATCCGCTCCATCCGCAAGCCCGTGATCGCCGCGGTGAGCGGCTTTGCCCTGGGCGGCGGCTGCGAGCTGGCGATGATGTGCGACTTCATCATCGCCGCGGACAACGCCCGGTTCGGCCAGCCCGAGATCAAGCTGGGCGTGATTCCCGGTGCCGGCGGCACGCAGCGCCTGCCGCGCGCGGTGGGCAAGGCCAAGGCCATGGACATGGCCCTGACGGGCCGCATGATGGACGCGGCCGAGGCCGAGCGCGCCGGGCTGGTCAGCCGGGTCGTGCCCTACGACAAGCTCATGGACGAGGCGCTGGGCGCCGCCCTGGCGATTGCCGGGTTCTCCCAGATCGCCGTGATGGCCGCCAAGGAATCGGTGAACCGCGCCTTCGAAGGCACCCTCTCCGACGGCGTGATGTTCGAGCGCCGCCTCTTCCACGCCCTGTTCGCCACCCAGGACCAGAAGGAAGGCATGGACGCCTTCATGAATAAGCGCGCAGCGAACTTTACGCACCAATAAATTCTGTTCTATAATTTGCGGCTTCGGTGGTATAGCTCAGTTGGTTAGAGCGCAGCATTCATAATGCTGATGTCCCAGGTTCAAGTCCCGGTACCACCACCACATACCAACCCACAGTGCCTGCGCACTGTGGGTTTTTTTCTTGGGGCGCTGCTTCAAAAAGAAGAGCGGCTGCCGCTTGTTGACGCTGGTTTCTGGCACAAAAAGGCCTTGAGTCCGGCTCCAGTCAAGCGCAAGCCGCTATCTTTTTTGACCCTACCCCGGCCTCCGCCCGCCGCCGCGCCCCCTCTTAGAATCGCTGCTTCAGCCCCTGGATGTACACCATGAACCGCTGCACCACGACCTCGCGCCCCGTCCTTTCCCTCGCTCCCCAGTCCCGCGGGCTTCTCGCCGGGCTGGCTTGCGCGCTCGCCCTGTGCGCCCTGCCCGCGGCCGCCCAGGTCCAGCCCGGGCTTGGCGGCGTGCGCACGTTCCCGGATGCGGCCCTGCGCGGCAACCTGACCCTCAATTCGGCGACCGAAGCCACGCTCAACGGCCGCACCATCCGCATGGCCCCCGGCATGCGCCTGCTGAGCCCCCAGAACACGCTGGTGATGATCCACTCCGTGCTGGGCCAGAGCTACAAGGTGAACTACGTCATCGAAAACAGCACCGGCATGCTGCTGACCGCGTGGATCCTCACGCAGGGCGAAGCCGAACAGCCCCGCAAGGGCAGCGACACGGTCGAGCGGAACTTCCGCGCCGAGTCCGACCCCGTCCAGAAGTAAGCCCCGACCGCGCAGCCGCCGCGCCCCGCCCACGGGCGCGCGGGCGGCCCCGTACCGGCGGTGCGCTGCGGCGTGCCGTCCTGTTGTTTCTTTCCGATTGCCCGATTGCGAGCCCGCCATGGCCAAAAAAGTCTTCATCAAAACCTTCGGCTGCCAGATGAACGAGTACGACTCGGACAAGATGGCCGACGTGCTGGGCGCGGCCCAGGGCTACGAGCCCACGCAGAACGTGGACGAGGCCGACCTGATCCTCTTCAACACCTGCTCCGTGCGCGAAAAGGCGCAGGAAAAGGTGTTCAGCGACCTGGGCCGCATCAAGCACCTGAAGGCGCGCGGCGTGAAGATCGGGGTGGGGGGCTGCGTGGCCAGCCAGGAGGGCGCGGAGATCATCAAGCGCGCGCCGTATGTGGACGTGGTGTTCGGCCCGCAAACGCTGCACCGCCTGCCGGAGATGCTGAACCAGCGCGAGCAGCAGGACAAGCCGCAAGTGGACATCAGCTTCCCGGAGATCGAGAAGTTCGACCACCTGCCGCCGGCGCGCGTGGAGGGCGCCAGCGCCTTTGTCTCCATCATGGAAGGCTGCAGCAAGTACTGCAGCTACTGCGTGGTGCCCTACACCCGCGGCGAAGAGGTGAGCCGCCCGTTTGACGACGTGCTGGTGGAGGTGGCGGGCCTGGCCGACCAGGGCGTGAAGGAAGTCACCCTGCTGGGCCAGAACGTGAACGCCTACCTGGGCAAGATGGGCGGCACCGCCGAGGTGGCCGACTTCGCCCTGCTGCTGGAGTACGTGGCGGACATTCCGGGCATCGAGCGCATCCGCTACACCACCAGCCACCCCAACGAGTTCACGCCCCGGCTCATTGACGCCTACGCCCGGATTCCCAAGCTCGCCAGCCACCTGCACCTGCCCGTGCAGCACGGCAGCGACCGCATCCTGATGGCCATGAAGCGCGGCTACACCGCCATGGAATACAAGAGCACGGTGCGCAAGCTGCGCGCCATCCGCCCCGACCTGGCCATGAGCAGCGACTTCATCGTCGGCTTCCCCGGCGAGACCGAGGACGACTTCCGCAAGATGATGAAGCTGATCGACGACATCCACTTCGACAACAGCTTCAGCTTCATCTTCAGCCCGCGCCCCGGTACGCCCGCGGCGGGCCTGTACGACGACACGCCGCACGACGTGAAGCTGCGCCGCCTGCAGGAGCTGCAGGCGGTCATCAACGCCAACATCAAGGCCATCAGCGAAAGCCGCGTGGGCACCGTGCAGCGCATCCTGGTGGAAGGCACGTCCAAGCGCGACGCCCACGAACTCATGGGCCGCACGGAGTGCAACCGCGTGGTCAACTTTGCGGGCCACCCGCGCCTGGTGGGCCAGATGGTGGACGTGCACATCACCGAAGCCAAGGCCTACACGCTGCGCGGTGACGTGGTGCAGCCGCACGCGCAGGGCGACGCCGCCGCCCTGGCGGGCTGAGCACGCCGCCGCAGCAGCAACAGCAGCCGCCGCCCCTCTCCCTTCAGCGCCGCCCTGTGGAGACGTCCCCGCCCACCCCGCCCCGCACGCGCCCCGAAGGGTGGCTGCATGGCTTGTCCTTCCAGCAGTTGCTGCTGCTGGCCTTCCTGCTGATTGCGGGGCTGCTGGGCGTGAGTTCGCTGCGCGCCTTGTACACGCTGGAACAGCTCATGCTGCAAAGCCGCCTGGGCGCCGCGCAGGCCACCGCGCTCAGCAGCGCGGCCCAGGCGCTCAGCCAGCGCGGCCAGGCCCTGGAGCGCGCGGCCCGGCAGTCCCTGGTGCTGCGCGACGCGCCACTGCGCCGCAGCTTCGACGAGATGGCGGTGGAGGCCGCGGGCCTGCTGGAGCAGTTGCGCAAGGGCGGGCTGGCGCAGGACCAGTCCGCCGCGTGGCACACCCATCTCGACGCCGTCAAGGCGCTGCTGGACGCCGCGCCCGACCGTGCGCTGGAGAACGAACAGCGGGTTGCGGAGGAGTTCGTGTCGCTGGAAGCGCTGCATGCGGCCATCGCCCAGTCGGTGCAGGAGCTGAACACCCAGCGCATCCGCGAGCTGCAGGACCGGCTGGAAGCCAGCCGTCGCAGCGTGACGCACCAGGTGGTGGGCGTGATCGTGCTGGCGCTGGTGCTGGCCCTGGCGCTGGGCATCTGGCTGGCCCGCCCGTTCAAGCGGCTGGAACGCGCCATACGCCGCCTGGGCGAGAACCAGCTGGAGGCGCCCGTGGCCATCTACGGCCCGGACGACGTGCGGCGCGTGGGCCAGCAGCTGGAGTGGCTGCGCCTGCGGCTGCTGGAGCTGGACGCGGACAAGGCCCGTTTCCTGCGCCATGTGTCGCACGAACTCAAGACCCCGCTGGCCGCGCTGCGCGAGGGCGTGGCACTGCTGCAGGACGGGGTGACGGGCGAGCTCAACGCCGGGCAGCGCGAGGTGGCGCAGATCCTGCACCACAACACGCTGGTGCTGCAGGAGGAGATCGAGGCCCTGCTGCGGTTCAACGCCGCGGCCTTCGAAGCCCGGCAGCTGCGGCGCCAGGACACCGACCTGCTGGCCCTGCTCGAAGCCCAGGTCGAGGCGCAGCGGCTGCAGTGGCAGGCGCGGGGGCTGCGGGTGCTGGTGGAAGGCACGCCGGTGACCCTGCAGATCGATGCCGAGAAAATCGCCTCCGCCGTGAGCAACCTGCTGTCCAACGCTATCCGTTTCTCCCCCAAGGGGGGAACGGTGCGGCTGACCCTCTCGCGCCACAATGACTGGGTGTTCGTGGACGTATCGGACCAGGGCCCGGGCGTGGCCCAGGCCGACCGCGACCGCGTCTTCGAGCCCTTTTACCGGGGCGTGCGCCAACCCGAGGGCGCGGTGCGTGGCACCGGCATCGGGCTGTCCATCGTCCAGGAGTACGTTGTCGCCCACGGCGGCCGCGTGCGGCTGGTCGAAGAGGGCGTGCACTCCTTCTTTCGCATGGAACTACCGCATGCCGCCTGATTGCCTTCCACCCCACGCGGCCACGCCGGCCGGCCCCGGCCGGGGCCTGCTGCTGGCAGCCGCCCTGCTGCTCGCGGGCTGCCATGCCACGGCCCCCCGTGCGGCGCCACCCGTGCCCGCGCCCGCGCCGGCCGCCACGGCCGAACCGGCCGCACAGGGAACCGCCGCCGCTGCGACGGCCGAGCCTGCGGCTGCACCGGCCCCCGACGCCGCCCGCCCGCCCGCGGCGCCGGCCCCGCAGGCCGGGACCGCGGTGGAACAGGTGCTGGCCTACAGCGACCGCGTCCTGCGCCTGCCGCCGGCAGAGCTGGCCCGCGAAGTGGCCCGCCTGGGCGAGGCCGAGGACGCAGCGCCCGACACCCCGCTGCTGCTGGCCACCGCGCTCGCGCAGACCCGCCAGCCGGTGGACACGGCGCGTGCGCTCGGCCTGGTGCAGCGCGTGCTCGGCAACAGCACCGCGCCCGCGCAAGCCCTGCACCCGCTGGCACGGCTGATGGAAGCGCGCCTGCTGCAGCAGCGCCGCCTGGAAGACCAGCTGGAGCGCCAAACCCAGCAGCTGCGCGATGCCCAGCGGCGCAACGACCAGCTCAACGAACGCCTGGAGGCCGTGCGCGCCATCGAACGCAGCCTGACCACCCGCCCTGCGGCGCTGCCGGCCACCCCGCCCGCACCCGCGGGCAGCAGCCCGCAGCGCCCCGCGCCCTGACGACCGCCCAGCCACCTGCCCGACGCCCAGACCCATGCCCGCAGCCCACGCTCCCTCCCGCGCAACGCCCTCGGCCCGCATCCTGGTGGTGGACGACGATGCGGACATGCTCCGCCTGCTGTCGCTGCGCCTGCAGGCGGCGGGGTACGAGGTAGTGGCCGTGGGTTCGGCCGAGGCGGCCCTGGCCCAGCTCGACATCGCCCGCCCGCAGCTGGTGCTGAGCGACGTGCGCCTGCCGGGCCGCGACGGGCTGGCGCTGTTTGACGAGGTGCGGTCGCGGCACCCGTCCCTGCCGGTCATCCTGCTCACCGCCCACGGCACCATTCCCGATGCGGTGGAAGCCACGTCGCGCGGGGTGTTCACCTACCTGACCAAGCCCTACGACGGCAAGGACCTGCTGGAGAAAATCGCGCAGGCGCTGGCCCTGAGCGCCCCGGCGGTCACCCACGCCCAGGCCAACGAAGCCTGGCGCGCTGACATCGTGAGCCGTTCCACCCGCATGACCGACCTGCTGGCCGAGGCCTACATGGTCGCCCAGTCCGATGCCAGCGTGCTGCTGCTGGGCGACAGCGGAACCGGCAAGGAACTGCTGGCCCAGGCCATCCACCGGGCCAGCCCGCGCGCGCGCCACCCGTTTGTGGCCGTGAACTGCGGTGCCATCCCCGAGACCTTGCTTGAATCCGAGCTGTTCGGCCACGTCAAGGGAGCCTTTACCGACGCCGTGAGCAACCACAAGGGGCTGTTCCAGGCCGCCGACGGCGGCACGCTGCTGCTGGATGAGATCGGGGACATGCCCCCGGCGCTGCAGGTCAAGCTGCTGCGGGTGCTGCAGGAGCGGGCCGTGCGGCCCGTGGGCGCCAGCCAGTCCATCCCCGTGAACGTGCGCATCATCTCGGCCACCCACCGCGACCTGGAGGCGGCCATGGCAGCCGCCCAGTTCCGCGAAGACCTGTACTACCGGCTCAACGTGGTCACGCTGGCGCTGCCCCCGCTGGCGGACCGGCGTGAAGACATCGCCCTGCTGGCGAACCATTTCCTGGACAAGCTCGCGCGCAAGTACGACAAGCGCCTGTCGGGCTTTGCGCCCGAGGCGCTCAAGGCCCTGACGACCGCAGCCTGGCCCGGCAATGTGCGCCAGCTCTACAACGTGGTGGAGCAGGTGTGTGCCCTGTCCACCACGCCGCTGGTGCCCCTGACGCTGGTGCAGCGCGCGCTGCGCACGCCGTCCACGCAGGTCCTCAGCTTTGCGGAGGCGCGCCAGCGCTTTGAGCGCGACTACCTGGTGGGGCTGCTCAAGATGACCGACGGCAATGTGGCCGACGCCGCGCGGCTGGCGCAACGCAACCGCACCGAGTTCTACCGCCTGCTGCAAAAGCACGCGCTGACGCCCGGCCATTTCAAGGCCGACGCGGGCGACGGCGACGATGTCGCCACCGAGCGACACGACTAAGCCGTTGATTTAGCTGGGGTTTTTTTGTCCGCGACTGACCGCCTGTCGCTGAACCACGACAAAAACCGCCCCCGCAGACGCCCGGGAGCGCGCCGCACAACTGCTTACATGCAGAGCCAGCGCTAACCGATTGATTTCAAAGCGCTTTTTGAACCTGGCACAGGGTTTGCCCTGGGTCAGGCATGCAAGCTGTTTTCTCCCGTCTCCTGCGCCCGCGGCGCCTGCTGGCACGGCCCGCCTGGGCGGTGGCCCTGGTGCTGTGGACCGGCGCCACGGCCCATGCGCAGGGCTTTGATTTCGAGAGCGTCACGCGCCTGGCCCGCGAGCGTGCGGCCCAGCCGTACCGCGCAGCCAGCGACAAACTGCCGGCCGACCTGGCGCGGCTGGACTACGACGGCGTACGCGACATCCGCTGGCGGCCCGAACGGGCGCTGTGGCGCGCCGAGAAGCTGCCCTTCGAGGCCATGTTCTTCCACCTGGGCCTGTACCAGAAGGAGCCGGTGCTGATCAACGAAGTCACGCCCCAGGGCGTGCGCCACGTCGCCTACGACCGGGCCGACTTCGACTACGGCAAGAACACGCTGAACCCCAAGGCCTGGGGCGACCTGGGCTTTGCGGGGTTCCGCCTGCACAACCACCTCAACACCAGCGCGTACAAGGACGAGCTGGTGGTTTTTCAGGGCGCCAGCTATTTCCGTGCCCTGGGCAAGGGCCAGCAATACGGGCTGTCGGCGCGGGGCCTGGCCATCGACACCGTGGGCGGCCGCGGCGAAGAGTTTCCGCGCTTCACGGAGTTCTGGCTGGTGCGCCCGGAGCCGCTGGCCACCCAGGTGACGGTGTACGCGCTGCTGGACTCTCCCCGCGCCACCGGCGCCTTCCGCTTCGACATCCAGCCGGGCGTGCACACCACCACCACGGTGCGCAGCCGGATCTTCGTGCGCCCGGGCGCCGGCAAACCCATTGCCACCCTGGGCATCGCGCCGCTGACCAGCATGTTCTTCTTTGGCGAGAACCAGCCGCGCAAGGAGGATTTCCGGCCGGAGGTGCACGACTCCGACGGCCTGATGGTGGCCACGGGCGAGGGCGAGTGGCTGTGGCGCCCGCTGCAAAATCCGCAGCAGACGCTGGTGACCTCGTTCGCCACCAAGAACCCCAAGGGCTTCGGGCTGATGCAGCGCGACCGCCAGTGGTCCAGCTACGAGGACGTGGAAGCCCGGTACGAACGCCGGCCCAGCGCCTGGGTGCGGCCGCTGCACGACTGGGGTGCGGGCCGGGTGGAACTGGTGCAGCTGAACACGCCCGATGAAACCCACGACAACATCGTCGCGTACTGGGTGCCCGCCCAACTGCCGGCCCCCGGCCAGCCGCTGGAGTTTGCCTACGAGCTGAGCTGGCAGGGCGATGAGCAGCAGCGCCCGCCTGGCGCCTGGACCACGCAGTCGCGCCGCGGCATGGGCTACACCAAGCAGAGCCCCGACGCCCTGCGCCAGCAGGCGCAGTACGTGATCGATTTCGACGGCCCCGCGCTCAAGGCCCTGCCGGAGAACGCCCCCGTGCAGGCGGTGGTGAGCAGCGATGCCAACGGCAAGGTGCTGGAGAGCATCGCCTACCGCAACGCCGCCACCGGGCAGTGGCGCATGACCGTTCGTGTGCAGCGTCTCAAGGCCGACCGGCCGGTCGAGCTGCGCGCCTTTCTTCAACACAACAACCACGCTGTGAGCGAAACATGGACACACATCCTTCTTCCCGAGTGAGCTCCGCCTCCACGGGCCGGCGCAGCGCCTTGCGCGAGGAGCGCCACCCCAACTCCGTGACCGCCCCGCCGCTGCACCGCGGCTCCATGGTCCCCGTGCCATGGCGCGGCTTCTGGAACAGCCTGGGCACGGCCGTGCTGCTGCGGCTCACGGGCCGCCGCACTGGCGCAGACGGCGCCTCGGCCGCCGCCGCTGCGCCCGCCGAACCCTGGCAGCGCGCCGCACGGCAGCGCCGGTGGACGTTTGCGCTGCTCACGGTGCTAGCCACGGCGCTGGCCAGCACCTTGTTTGCCGCAGTCCAGCCCGACTACGACAACGCCTGGCTGGGCTACGGCCAGGTGGCCCTGTTCGCGCTGCTGTCGGCCTGGGTCGTCACCGGCTTCCTCACCGGGCTGATGGGGTTCTGGGTGATGCTGCGGGGCGACCGGCACGCCCTGACAGCGCGCAGCGTGTTGGAGCACGAGCTGCCCGCGGACGCGCGCACCGCCATCATCATGCCGATCTGCAACGAAGACGTGGCCACGGTCTTCGCGGGCCTGCGGGCCACCTGCGAATCGGTGGCCTCCACCGGCCACGGCGCCACGTTCGACGTGTTCGTGCTGTCCGACAGCTACGACCCCGCCATCGTTCGCGCCGAGCGCGCGGCCTGGGAGGCGCTGCGCACCGCGCTGGCGCAGCACGCGCAGCAGCCGCAGGTGCAGGTGTACTACCGGCTGCGCGCGCGCCGCACGCACCGCAAGGCGGGCAACGTGGCCGACTTCTGCCGCCGCTGGGGAAAGGACTACCGCTACATGGTGGTGCTGGATGCCGACAGCGTGATGAGCGGCGACTGCATCGTCTCCATGGCCAAGCTGATGGAAGCGCACCCCACCGCCGGCATCATCCAGACGGCCACCCAGGCCATCGGCCACGTCACCCTGCACGCGCGGGCGCAGCAGTTCGCCTCGCGCGTGACCGGGCGCCTGTTCACGCTGGGCATGCAGTACTGGCAGCTGGGCGAGTCCCACTACTGGGGCCACAACGCGATCATCCGCGTGGCGCCGTTCATGCAGCACTGCGCGCTGGCGCCCATCCAGGGCAAGGGGGGCCTCGCGGGCGGCATCCTGTCGCACGATTTCGTCGAAGCCGCGCTCATGCGCCGCGCGGGCTACCACGTGTGGCTGGCGGCCGACCTGGTGGGCAGCTACGAACAGCAGCCGCCCGACCTGCTGGCCGAACTGCAACGCGACCGCCGCTGGTGCCAGGGCAACCTGCAAAACGCCCAGCTGGTGGCCGAGCCCGGCATCCATGCCGTGCACCGCACCATGTTCCTGACCGGCGCCATGGCCTACCTGTCGGCCCCGCTGTGGCTCGCGTTCCTCACGCTGGGCACGGCGCTGTGGCTTTCGGGCGCGCGGCTGGTGGCCGACTGGCATGTGCTGCCGGCCGAGCTGCTGTCGCTGTGGGCCTGGACGCTGTGCCTGTTGTTCCTGCCCCGCGCGCTGGGCGTGGCCGCCGTGTTCATGCGCCGCGAGCAGCAGCAGTACGGCGGCGGCTTCAGCCTGCTCAAGAGCGCCGCGCTGGAAAGCGTGCTGGCCATCCTGCAGGCGCCGATCCGCATGCTGGCGCACTCGCTGTTCGTGCTGATCGCCCTCACGGGCCTGAAGCTGGAATGGAAGTCGCCCCCGCGCGAAGCGCAGGCGGTGCCCTGGCGCCACGCCGTGCGCCAGCTGGCCCCCATGAGCGCCGTCATCGGCCTGCTGGCCCTGGGCGTGGCCGCCATCGACAGCAGCGCGCTGCTGTGGCTCATGCCCGTGGGCCTGCCGCTGGCCCTGGCCATTCCGCTGGCCGTGCTCACCAGCCAGATCGCGCTGGGCCAGTCGCTGCGCGCGCGGCGGCTGCTGCTGATCCCCGAAGAGTCCTGGTCGCCCCCGGTGCTGCGCCGCGCCTGGCTCCACGCGAGCCGGTTCGCGGCCCCGGCGCTGAAGGCGGCGTGACCCCAAGCACGGGCCAGCCGGCGGGCACGCCCCGCGCACCATGCAAAAGAGCCGGCACATGCCGGCTCTTTTTTGCTCATATTTTGATAGCTGCTAGCGCTTATTCGACGGGCGCTAGATGCCAAAAAGGCTTGAAATATTCAGAACGGCATCTTGGGCATGCCGCCGCCGCCCAGGCCTTTCATGCCGCCCATGCGCTTCATCATCTTCATGAGGCCGCCGCCCTTCATCTTCTTCATCATGCCCTGCATCTGCTCGAATTCCTTGAGCAGGCGGTTGACCTCCTGCACCTGCACGCCCGCACCACTGGCGATGCGCTTTTTGCGGGTGGCCTTGATGAGCTCGGGCTTGCGGCGCTCCAGCGGCGTCATGCTCTGGATGATGCCTTCCTTGCGGCGGATGTCCTTCTCGGCCTTGTCCATGTCCACGGCGCCGGCCTTGGCCGTGAGCTGCGCCGGGAGCTTGTCCATCAGGCTGGACAGCCCGCCCATCTGCTTCATCTGCTGGATCTGGGCCAGGAAGTCGTTCAGGTCAAAGCCATCTCCGCTTTTGACCTTGGCCGCCAGCTTCTGGGCGGCCTCCAGGTCCACCCCGGCCGTGACCTGCTCCACCAGGGCCACGATGTCGCCCATGCCCAGGATGCGGCCGGCGTGGCGCTCGGCGTCGAACACTTCCAGCCCGTCGATCTTCTCGGACACGCCCGCAAACTTGATGGGCGCGCCGGTGATCTGCCGCACCGACAGCGCCGCACCGCCGCGTGAGTCGCCGTCGAGCTTGGTCAGCACGATGCCGGTGAGGGGCAGCGCCTCCTTGAAGGCACGGGCGGTGTTGATGGCGTCCTGGCCCTGCATGGCGTCCACCACGAACAGGGTCTCCACCGGGTTCAGCGCGGCGTGCAGGTCCTTGATTTCCTTCATCAAGGCTTCGTCGATGGCCAGGCGGCCGGCCGTGTCGACCAGCAGCACGTCGAAATAGTGCTTGCGCGCGTAGTCGAGGGCGGCCTGGGCGATGTCCAGCGGCTTCTGGTCCGGGGTGCTGGGGAACCACTCGGCGCCGGCCTGCCGGGTCACGGTCTTGAGCTGCTCGATGGCGGCGGGGCGGTAGACGTCGCCGGACACCGTGAGCACCTTCTTCTTGCGCTTTTCAATCAGGTGCTTGGCCAGCTTGGCCGTGGTGGTGGTCTTGCCCGCCCCCTGCAAGCCCGCCATCAGGATCACCGCCGGCGGCTGCGCCGCCAGGTTGATGTCCGAAATGCCCTCGCCCATGGTCGCGGCCAGCTCGCGGTTGACGATGGACACCAGCGTCTGCCCCGGCTTGAGCGAGCCCAGCACCTCCTGGCCCAACGCCTTGTCCTTGACGCGGGCGATGAAATCGCGCACCACGGGCAGCGCCACGTCCGCCTCCAGCAAGGCCATGCGCACCTCGCGCAGCATGTCCTGCACGTTGGACTCGGTGATGCGGGCCTGGCCGCGCATCTCCTTGACGAGGCGCGTGAGTTTGTCGGTAAGGGCGGAGGCCATAAAGAGAGTTCCGGTGTTGCCTGCGCAGCGTCAACGCGGCGGTTGCGGGCGCAGGCCGCCAAGGGCTGGCGGTGGGGCTGAAAGGCTAAACTGTCAGCCATGATTTTACCGAGTAGCTCTCCCATCAGCTGGCTGTTGGCCCTGGCCGCTGCCCTGGCATATGCCGTGCCCGCCGCGGCCGCCCGGCAGCTGGGCGCGGCAGCCGCGCGCAATGCGCTGCTGGTGGCCTGGGTGCTGCACGGCGCCGTGCTGGTATGGGGCCTGTGGGGCGAGGCGCCCCGCTTTGGTTTTGCCCCCGCGCTGTCGATGACGGCCTGGCTCGTGCTGACGGTCTACGCGGTGGAGCGGCAGCTGTTCCCGCAGATGCAGTCCCGCTGGGTCCTGGCGTCGCTGGGCGCGCTGGCCATCGTGCTGGCCCTGCTGTTCCCCGGCCAGCCGCTGCATGTGAGCGCCTCGGCCTGGCTGCCGCTGCACCTGGCCCTGGGGATTGCCTGCTACGGGCTGTTTGCCGCCGCCGTCGTGCACGCTTGGCTCATGACCCGCGCGGAGCAGCGCATCCGCCACGCCGAAGACCCGCACAGCGGCATTCCCCTGCTCACGCTGGAACGCCTGACCTTCCGCTTCGTGACCGCGGGCTTCATCCTTCTGACCGCCACCCTGCTGGCCGGATGGCTGTTTGGAGAAACGCTGTACGGAAAGGCCTGGCGCTGGGACCACAAGGCCGTGTTCTCCCTGCTCTCGTGGATCACGTTCGCGGGCCTGCTCCTGGGGCGCGCGCGGTTCGGCTGGCGCGGGCGCAGCGCCGTGCGGGTGCTGTACACCGGCTCGGCGCTCCTGCTGCTGGCCTACGTGGGCTCGCGCTTTGTGCTGGAAGTCGTCCTGGGGCGCAGCGCATGAAATACCTGGTGCTGCTGGCGGTGCTGGCCGTGGCCTATGGCCTGTGGCGCAACCGCCGCGCCAAGGATGCGCCCGTGCAGCGCGCCCGGCCGCCGGCCCCGGCGCTGCCCCAGGCCATGCTGGCCTGCGCACACTGCGGCGTGCACATTCCCCAGGCCGACGCCCTGATGGCCGGCAACCGCCCCTACTGCTGCGCGGAGCACCGCGCGCGCGGACCCGCCTGAGCCCGGGCCTGGAACCGGCGCCGCCCTCCACCGAGCTTTTTCTCCTCCTCTTTCCAGCTTCGCGCTCCTATGCCTCTGGCAGACACCCCTTTCTTGCGGCTGTGGCGCGGGTTCCTGACCGGCCGCGTGATGGTGGCGCTGGCGCTGGTGGTGCTGCAGGGCGTGGGCCAGGCCGTCAACCAGGCCACCGAGCCTGCCGTGCTGGGCGTGTGCGTGGCCTACCTCGGGGCCACGGTCGTGCTGCGCGTGCTGGGGCGCAACCGTCCGCCCGCGCCGCACACCGGCCCGCACTGGCTGCTCTCCATCGGGGTGGATCTGGCGGCCATCTCCGCGCTGCAGTTGCTGCACGCGGGCAGCATGAACTACACGCCGCTGTTCGGCCTGCCCATCCTCATGGCAGCCGTGCTGGGCTCGCTGACGCTGGCCCTGGGCACCACGGCGGCGGTCACCCTGCTGCTGCTGGGCTGGGCCGCCTGGCTGGCCACCGGTTCCACCGGCGACGATGCGCCCCGCTACCTGCAAAGCGCGCTGACCGGCACCGGCTATTTCATCGTGAGCTACCTGGTGCACCAGCTGGCCAGCCGGCTGGCGCGGGAGCAGGAACTGGCCCAGCAAAGCCAGATGGCCGCCCGCGTGCAGGCGCAGGTCAGCGCGCTGGTGATCCAGAACCTGACCGATGGTGTGCTGGTGGTGGACGAAAGCGATACCGTGCGCATCGCCAACCCGGCAGGGCTGCAGCTGCTTGCTGCCGGGTCCGCGCCCGAGCTGCCTCTCTCCCTGGTGGCGCAAGCCCCCTGGCAGCCTCTGGTCATCCTGGCGCGCCGCACGTTCCGGCAGGAGCAGCCACAGACCGCGGACATCGACCTGCTGCACCCGGGACAAAGCCCGACCGGCCTGCATGTGCGGACCTGGCTCACCTCCACCCGCGAGGCCGCGCGCCAAGCCCGGACCGAACGGCTGTGCGTCATGTTCCTGCACGACCTGCGCGAGATGGAAGCGCGGCTGCGCACGGAAAAGCTCGCCGCCATGGGCCGCATGTCGGCGGCCGTGGCGCACGAGATCCGCAACCCGCTGGCGGCCATCGTGCAGGCCAATGCCCTGCTGGAGGAAGACCTGCAGGACCCGGGGCAGAAGCGCCTGACCCACATGGTGCAGCAGAACGCGGACCGCCTGGCGCGCATTGCCGAAGAAGTGCTGGACATCGCCCGCGTGCAGCACCAGATCAGCCATGCGCCCGCCTCCACCCTGGCGTTGGACGAGGCCGTGGCCCTGGTCTGGAACGACTGGCAGGCGCAAGACCCCGCGCGCCGCCGCGCCGTGGTGAGCCTGGACGCGAGCGGGGTCCAGGTCGAGTTCGACACGGAGCACCTGCGGCGCGTGCTCGTGAACCTGCTGGACAACGCATTGCGCTACATGGGCCAGGAGCCGGACTCCCTGCGGGTGACCACCCGCACCTCGGCGTCGGGCCAGGCCAGCCTGCAGGTCTGGAGCGACGGCGCCCCCATGGATAAATCGGTGGAGCGCCACCTTTTCGAGCCCTTCTTCTCATCCGAAAGCCGCTCCAGCGGCCTGGGCCTGTACATCTGCCGGGAGCTGTGCCAGCGCCACGGGGCCTCCATCAGCTACCAGCGGCTGACCTTGAGCACCCCGCGCGGCGACATCGGGGGCAACGCCTTCACGGTGGGCTTTCGCCGCACGACCCGTCCCACCGACGCCGCCACGCTGTTTGACACCATCGTGGTCTGAAACCTTTTGCCATGAACGCACCAGCCGCCTCCATCCTCGTCGTGGACGACGAACCCGATCTGCGCACCCTGTACGAACTGACGCTCCTGCGCGAGGGCTACCGCGTGGAGACCGCGTCCAACCTGCAGGAAGCGCGCGACCAGCTGCAGGCCCAGCGTTTCGACGCGGTCATCACCGACATGCGCCTGCCCGACGGATTCGGCATGGAACTGCTGCAGGACCTGCGCGAGCAGCAGCGCCGCGAGCGCTGCGTGGTCATGACGGCCTACGGATCGGCGGAGAACGCGGTGGAGGCCTTGCGCTCCGGCGCCTTCGACTACCTGACCAAGCCGGTCGACCTCAAGCAGTTCCGCTCG
This sequence comes from Acidovorax sp., assembly GCF_021287135.1. GTDB lineage: Bacteria > Pseudomonadota > Gammaproteobacteria > Burkholderiales > Burkholderiaceae_C > Acidovorax. The sequence goes on along the minus strand of NZ_JAJTBB010000085.1, from coordinate 36,294 downwards.
GTGGTCGCGTCCGCCGTGCAGGGCACCGGGGGCGTGCCCCCACCGCGGGCGGCCCGCACCGGCGGCATGCAGGGGCGGCAGGCCAGTGCTGCGGTGGAGTCACCCGCGGCCGGCACCGCCCTGGACCGGCTGGTGGGCACCTCCGAAGCCATCCTCAACGTCAAGCAGCGCGTGGCCAAGGTGGCCCGCGGCATGGCGCCCGTGCTGATCCACGGCGAGTCGGGCACCGGCAAGGAACTGGTGGCCCAGGCGCTGCACGCGAGCAGCCAGCGGGCCGATGGCCCGCTGATCGCCGTGAACTGCGGCGCCATTCCAGAAAATCTCCTGGAGGCCGAGTTCTTCGGCGCGCGCAAGGGCTCCTACACCGGGGCCACCCAGGACCGCGACGGCTACTTCCAGGCGGCCCGTGGCGGCACGCTGTTCCTCGACGAAATCGGCGACCTGCCGTTGGCGATGCAGTCCAAGCTGCTGCGGGCCATCCAGGAGCGCAGCGTGCGCCCCCTGGGCTCCACCCAGGAGGAGACGGTGGACGTGCGCATCGTCAGCGCCACGCACCGCGACCTCGCGGCCGACGTGCAGGCGGGCCGTTTCCGCCAGGATCTGTACTACCGGCTCAACGTCATCGAGATCGTGATTCCCCCCTTGCGCGAGCGCCGCGAAGACTTGCCGGTGCTGTGCGCCGCCTTGCTCGCGCGCATTGCCCACGAGTCCGGCGTGCCCGTTCCCGCGCTGTCCGACCAGGCCCTGCGGGCCCTGGCGGCCCACCCGCTCACCGGCAACGTGCGGGAGCTGGAAAACCTGCTGCACCGCGCCGTTGCCCTGAGCGATGGCGACGAACTGCACATCGACTGGCCGAGCGGGACGGGGACGGCCGAGCCCGCCGAGCCGCGCTCCCCCGCCGGGATGGCGGTGAACGCGCCGCCCCTGCCGTACCCGGCCGAGCTGCCACCCGGCCTGCCCGCCGCAGTGGCGGCCAGCAACCCCGGCAGCACGGTGCCGCTGCCCAACGATTTGCAGGCCTGGCTGGACCATCAGGAGCGCGACATCCTGGTGCGCGCCCTGCGCGAGTCGGGCTTCAACCGGACCGCCACGGCGGCGCGCCTGGGCATCAGCCTGCGGCAGATCCGCTACCGCATCGCGCGGCTGAACATCGCCGTCCCCAACGACCAGGATGCGCATGACGACGCCGGCTGACGCAGCGATGCCCGCCGCGAGGCCATGGCACAGTGGTTGGCAGGGCGGATGGCTCCGCGGCGCCACCCGGCTCGACTCCCCCAACCACGGCACCCGCCCCGTGGCTGCAGCCTCTGCCGTCGACCTCATCGTGGTCCATTCCATCAGCCTGCCGCCCGGCGAATACGGAACCGGCGCGGTACAACAATTGTTCACCAACACCCTGGACTGGGACGCCCATCCGTACTACCAGGGCATCCGCGGGCTCCAGGTCTCTGCCCATTTTTTCATCGAACGCTCGGGGGCTGTGTGGCAGTTCGTGGATTGCGACCTGCGGGCCTGGCACGCCGGCCAGTCCTCGTACCGCGGGCGCAGCCAGTGCAATGACGATTCAATCGGCATCGAACTGGAGGGACTGGAAGGCGGCCCGTTCGAGCCCGCCCAGTACCAGGCCCTGGCCCGCCTGTGCCAGGACATCCAGCAGCGCTACCCCATCGCGCACATCGCCGGCCACGAGCACATTGCCCCGGGCCGCAAGCAGGACCCCGGCCCCGGCTTCGACTGGGCGCGGCTGCAAGCGGCCCTGCAGTGGCCGGCCCACCGCTTTCCTGCCACGGTCCGGCCCTTCTTCCCGGCACAGCACTAAACGAAACTCCAACTCGGGACCCTCGGGATCCTCCGCACGAATCGTCGCGCCGGGTGTCGCGCCCGCGCCGCGCTCCGGATTTTTTCTTTGTGCAACCGCACAAAACGCTGCGTCCAGATGGCACGCCGCTTGGCAGGGCAAACACGCCGGCAAAGCCTGTGCTGGCGCGGGTCGGGCGGCGATTTTTCAGTCGTGCCGCGGCCTGGCGCACGGCCCGGCGGCGCCCTTCAGGCGCCTGGTACAAGCTGTTTCGCTTTTTCGGGGTGCCGGGGGCGGTACACTACCGGTAGTGTCTTGAATGCATCGGACACACCATATATAGTGTGCGCCAGACCACCGCTCGCCGCAGCCCACCGCGGCATGGCGGCCCGCAGTCCGCGCGCACTTCCCCCAGACAGCCCAAAGAAGAGGACTCCCCATGCAAGCTGGTTTGAACACGCCTTCCACCGCCCATGCCACCCCCACGGAGGCGCCCGCCGCGCCCTCCGACGCGTCCACCGCAGCCAACTCCCTGGCGCATTACCAGATCATTCGGCGCAACGGCGCGGTGGTGCCCTTTGAGCCGCAAAAAATTGCGGTGGCCCTGATGAAGGCCTTCCTGGCAGTGCATGGAACCCAGGGTGCTGCGTCCGCCAGCGTGCGGGAAGTCGTGGACCTGCTGACCCACAACGTGGTGCGTGCCCTGGTCCGCTCGCGGCCCGCAGGCGGCACGTTCCATATCGAAGACGTGCAGGACCAGGTGGAGCTGGGCCTGATGCGCGGCGAACACCATGAGGTGGCCCGCGCATACGTGCTGTACCGGGAGCGCCGTACCCAGGAACGTGCACGCCAGGTGGAGCAACAGGCGCAGGCGCAGTCCGCCCCCCAGCTGCATGTGCTCGACGGCGGCCAGCGCGTCGCACTGGACCCCCAGCGCCTGCAGACGCTGATCGAGTCGGCCTGCGTGAACCTGGGCGCAGACGTCAAGGCCGAGCCCATCGTGGCCGAGACCATGCGCAACCTGTACGACGGCGTGCCCATGGAAGAGGTCTACAAGGCCTCCATCCTCGCGGCGCGCACGCTGATCGAAAAGGACCCGGACTACACCTACGCCACGGCCCGGCTGCTGCTGCACACCATCGTGCGCGAGGTGCTCGGCCGTGAAGTGCCCCAGGCCGCCATGGGCGAGGCCTATGTCAGCTATTTCCCCGAGTTCATCCAGAAGGGCGTGGACAACGAGCTGCTGGACAAGCGCTTGCTGCAGTACGACCTGCAGCGCCTGGGCGCGGCCCTGAAGGCCGACCGTGACCTGAAGTTTGACTACCTGGGCCTGCAAACGCTGTACGACCGCTACTTCCTGCACGTCAAGAAGACCCGCATCGAACTGCCCCAGGCGTTCTTCATGCGCGTGGCCATGGGCCTGGCCCTGAACGAGAGCGACCGCGAAGGCCGCGCCATCGAGTTCTACGAAGTCCTGTCGTCGTTCGACTTCATGTCCAGCACACCCACGCTGTTCAACAGCGGCACCTTGCGCTCCCAGCTGTCCAGCTGCTACCTGACCACCGTGCCGGACGACCTGGACGGCATCTACGAGTCCATCAAGGAGAACGCGCTGCTGTCCAAGTTCGCGGGCGGCCTGGGCAACGACTGGACCCGCGTGCGCGCCCTGGGCTCGCACATCAAGGGCACCAACGGCGAATCGCAGGGCGTGGTGCCCTTCCTCAAGGTCGTCAACGACACGGCCGTGGCCGTGAACCAGGGCGGCAAGCGCAAGGGCGCCGTCTGCACGTACCTGGAAACCTGGCACCTGGACATTGAGGAGTTCCTGGAGCTGCGCAAGAACACCGGCGACGACCGCCGCCGCACGCACGACATGAACACGGCCAACTGGATCCCCGACCTGTTCATGCGCCGCGTGATGGAAAAGGGCACCTGGACGCTGTTCTCCCCCTCCAACGTGCCCGACCTGCACGACCTGTTCGGCGCCGAGTTCGAGAAGGCCTACGTGGCCTATGAAGAGAAGGCCGCCCGGGGCGAGATCAAGCCGTCCAAGACCGTGCAGGCCACGGACCTGTGGCGCAAGATGCTGACCATGCTGTTCGAGACCGGGCACCCCTGGATCACGTACAAGGACGCCTGCAACGTGCGCTCGCCCCAGCAGCACGCCGGCGTGGTGCACTCCTCCAACCTGTGCACCGAGATCACGCTGAACACCAGCGACACCGAAACCGCCGTGTGCAACCTCGGCTCGGTCAACCTGCTGCAGCACCTGAAGAACGGCCAGATCGACCACGAGAAGCTCAAGAAGACCGTGACGGTGGCGATGCGCATGCTCGACAACGTCATCGACATCAATTACTACGCAGTCAACAAGGCCCGAGACTCCAATCTGCGCCACCGCCCGGTGGGCCTGGGCCTCATGGCCTTCCAGGACAGCCTGTACGAACTGCGCATCCCTTACGCGTCGCAAGAGGCCGTCGAATTTGCCGACCGCTCGATGGAAGCCATCTGCTACTACGCCTACTGGGCTTCCACCGAACTGGCCCGCGAACGGGGCCAGTACTCCAGCTACAAGGGCTCGCTGTGGGACCGCGGCATCCTCCCGCTGGACACGCTCGACCTGCTGGCGCAAGCCCGCGGCGGCTATGTGGAAGTGGACCGCTCCGCCACGCTCGACTGGGATGCCCTGCGCAAGAAGATCGCCCAGGACGGCATGCGCAACTCCAACTGCGTGGCCATTGCGCCCACCGCCACGATCTCCAACATCATTGGCGTGGACGCGTCGATCGAGCCCTCGTTCGGCAACCTGTCCGTGAAGTCGAACCTGTCGGGCGAGTTCACCGTGATCAACGGTTGCCTGGTGCGCGACCTCAAGCGCCTGGGCCTGTGGGATGACGTGATGATCATGGACCTGAAGCACTTCAAGGGCTCGCTGCACTCCATCGACCGCGTTCCCCAGGACGTCAAGGCCCTGTACTCGACCGCCTTCGAGGTGGAGCCCCGCTGGCTGGTCGAGGCCGCATCGCGCCGCCAGAAGTGGATCGACCAGGCCCAAAGCCTGAACATCTACATGGCCGGCGCATCGGGCAAGAAGCTTGACGACACCTACAAGCTGGCCTGGGTGCGCGGCCTGAAGACCACCTACTACCTGCGCACGCAAAGCGCCACCCACGTGGAGATGAGCACGGTAAACACGCGCCAGCTCAACGCGGTCTCCTCGGGCCACGACGGCGGCGCGGCAGCACAGGCCGCAGCGCCGGCCCAGGCCCAGCCCAGCGCTCTGGAAGCCGCGGCTGCGGCGGCAGCAGCGCAAGCTGCGGCACTGCCCGCCACCGACATCAAGTTCTGCGCCATCGACGACCCCACCTGCGAAGCTTGCCAATAAAGGTTTCGCCCGCGACGCACCGGGTGCTCCTGGTGCGTCGCAACGGTGCTGTGAAGCAACAAATCGTTGCTGCGCAACGCTTCGGTGCTTTTCTTTTCGCAGCACTGCTTTCATAATCCGAACACTGGAAAATCTATGTTGACCTGGGACGAAGAAGTCAAGCCCTCATCGCAAAATCAACTGGACGGCGGTCTGCAAAACAACCGCCAGGCGGGGCAACCGCCCCTGTCTTTCCAGACCCCCTCGTTGCAGCCCGTGGCCACCACCGCAACACCCGCTTCCAGCGCGCAGGCCTCCGCATCGGCCGCTGCGCACCGCCGTGTGAACGCGGCCGACAAGCGCATCATCAACGGCCAGACCGACGTCAACCAGCTGGTGCCGTTCAAGTACAAGTGGGCCTGGGAAAAATACCTGGCCACGTGCGCGAACCACTGGATGCCGCAAGAGGTGAACATGACGCGCGACATCGCGTTGTGGAAGGACCCGAACGGCCTGTCCGAAGACGAGCGCCGCATCATCAAGCGCAACCTCGGCTTCTTCGTCACCGCGGACTCCCTGGCGGCCAACAACATCGTGCTGGGCACCTACCGCCATATCACGGCCCCGGAATGCCGCCAGTTCCTGCTGCGCCAGGCCTTTGAAGAAGCGATCCACACCCACGCGTACCAGTACATCGTGGAGTCGCTGGGCCTGGACGAGGGCGAGATCTTCAACGCGTACAACGAGGTCGCGTCCATCCGCGACAAGGATGAATTCCTGATCCCGTTCATCGACGCGATCATGGACCCCAACTTCAAGACCGGCACGCCCGAGAACGACCAGACGCTGCTCAAGTCGCTCATCGTCTTCGCCTGCCTGATGGAAGGCCTGTTCTTCTACGTCGGCTTCACGCAGATCCTCGCCCTGGGCCGCCAGAACAAGATGACGGGCGCTGCCGAGCAGTACCAGTACATCCTGCGCGACGAATCGATGCACTGCAATTTCGGCATCGACCTGATCAACCAGCTCAAGCTGGAGAACCCGCACCTGTGGACCGCCGAATTCAAGGCCGAGATCAAGGCCCTGTTCCTCAAGGCGGTGGAGCTGGAGTATCGCTACGCCGAGGACACCATGCCCCGCGGCGTGCTGGGGCTCAATGCGTCCATGTTCAAAGGCTACCTGCGCTACATCGCCAACCGCCGGGCCACGCAGATCGGGCTGGAAACGCTGTTCCCCAATGAAGAGAACCCGTTCCCCTGGATGAGCGAGATGATTGATCTGAAGAAGGAACGTAACTTCTTCGAGACCCGCGTGATCGAATACCAGTCCGGTGGTGCGCTGTCCTGGGACTAGCGCCTTTTTCCGCATCACACCACCATGGCTTGCACACCACGCCCCACACCGCCAGCGCCGCATGGCGCGGCCCTGTGGGGCGTTTCCGTGTTCATGGGGATGGACCCAGTCTCCATCTCCATGGATCGCTTCCTGCCCATAGCAGACAGGGAGTGCTCTTTGCAAATTGACCCAAGGAGAACATGATGGCAACTGCGAAAAAACCGGCCGCCAAGAAGGCAGCCCCCGCGAAGAAAGCTGCAACCGCTGCCAAGCCAGCCGCAGCAAAGAAGGCTGCTCCCGCCAAAAAGGCAGCAGCACCCGCCAAGAAGGCCGCTCCTGCCAAGAAGGCCGTAGCAGCAAAGAAGGCCGCTCCCGCCAAGAAGGCTGCAGCACCCACCAAGAAAGCCGCTCCTGCCAAGAAGGCCGTAGCAGCAAAGAAGGCCGCTCCCGCCAAAAAGGCAGCAGCACCCGCCAAGAAAGCTGCTCCTGCCAAGAAGGCCGTAGCAGCGAAGAAGGCCGCTCCTGCCAAGAAGGCTGCAGCACCTGCAAAGAAGGCCCCTGCCGCAGCGAAGAAGGCTGCTCCTGCCAAGGCTCCCGCCAAGAAGGCAGCACCGGCCAAGAAGGCCGCCAAGGCGCCTGCCCCTGCCCCTGCTGCGGCTCCCGCAGCCCAGACCACGCTGAACCCCCAGGCAGCCTGGCCTTTCCCTACGGGCAACAAGCCCTAAGACGAACGCCCCGCGCGTTCCCCAACCCGGCGCCAGCGCCGGGTTTTTTGTTTCTGCGCCAGATGGCCTGGCGCTCGCCCTGCGCCCCCGGTGCCCGGGTATCTGCGCCCGGTTGCTGCCCGCTTCGGGCCGGATCGATCTCCTCCACCGGCAGCAAAAAGCCCGCGATGCGACCCGCGGTTGGCAGCGCTACTGGGGCACGAAATCCAGCGTGTAGTTCTGCGGCCCGCGCTGCGCGATCTTCAGCGCGCCCACCCGGTTGCCGAGCTCGGCGCAACGCACCAGCGGCCAGCCTTTTTCCAGGCCGAACAGCAGCGCGCCGCGCCACGCATCACCACACCCCGTCGGGTCGACCACGGCAGCTGGCGCTACGGCCGGTACATGGGTCTTCTCCCCCTCCACCCAGACCTCGCAGCCTTGGGCGCCCAACGTCACCACCAGTCCGCGCACCTTGCGCGAGATCTCTGCCAGAGTCCAGCCTGTGCGGTCGCACAGCATTTTTCCCTCGTAGTCGTTCACGGTGACCCAGGCGGCCTGTTCCACGAACCGGGCCAGTTCCTCGCCGTTGAACATGGGCAGCCCTTGGCCCGGATCGAACACAAAGGGAATCCCGGCAGCGGCAAACTGCGCCGCGTGCTCCAGCATGGCATCGCGGCCATCGGGCGCAATGATGCCGACCTGCACGCCGCCACCTGCTTCGATGCGGTTGCGGTGCGCCTGCATCATCGCGCCCGGGTGGAAGGCCGTGATCTGGTTGTTGTCCCGGTCGGTCATGATCATGGCCTGGGCGGTGTAGGTCTCTGGCACTTGGCCCACATGGCGCGTGCTGATGCCCAACGACTCCAGCCGCTGCAGGTAGTCCGCACCATCGCTGCCCAGCATGGCCATGGGCAGGGGCTCCCCGCCCAGCAGCTTGAGGCTGTAGGCAATGTTGCCGGCGCATCCGCCGAAGTCGCGCCGCAGCGAAGGAACCAGGAAAGAGACATTCAGGATGTGCAACTGGTCGGGCAGGATCTGCTCGGCAAAGCGTCCCTCGAAAGTCATGATGGTGTCGAACGCGAGAGAACCGCAAATAAGGGCTGCCATATCAGAAGGACAAGTAGGTCAAAAGAAAAAGCGAGAGGGAGGGCGGCTCAGGGATAGAACGCGAGCAGCCGGTAGCCGGCCACGCGCGTGCCCCCGGTGGTCACCAGCACCGACACCGACGCATTCCATTCGCCGCGGGCCGGCAGTTCGCCGGAAGCGCCTAGGTCGGCCGGCAGCAGCACCCGGCGCAGCACGGGCTGGTCCTGGGCGTCGGTCAGCGTCAGTTCGACCGCTGGCGTGGCCACCGGAATGGCGGCCAGGTTCTTCATGGTCAGCGCCAACTGGTAGCTGTCGCCCCGGGCCTTGTTGAACGATGAGCTGTCAATGACCACGTCCGCGATCTGCCGGTACGGCGCGACCTCGCAACCCAGCGGCTCGCACAGCGCCAACAGCCAGGGCCGCAAGCGCACATGCATGGCGGCCAGCCGGTCGCGCTCTTGCACCGCGACCTGCAGGCCCAACCCCGCCAGCGACGCCAGGACCAGCAGCACCAGAACCCCGCGCACCAGCGGCTTGCGCCAGAACGCCTTGCGCCGCGCCGCCACGACAAAGCTGACCTCTTCGTGATCGGCCGGCGCTTCGTCCTCGGCGCTGTTGTCTTCGCCCAGCGACGCGTCCTCTGCATTGGCAGAACGGGGGCGCAGTACACGGGCCGGCGTGCGCTCCTCGACCAGCGCCAGAGCCTCCGGCGCGGGAGCCGGCGGGGCAGGCACAAAATCCACCGGAGGCAAAGGCGTGGAAGCGCCTTGCGCAACGGCTGCGGCCGGCGGCTCTTGCGGCGTCCCTGCGCCGAGCACAGGTTCCGGTTCCGGTTCCGGTTCCGGTTCCGCAGCCTCGGTGGCCGGCATGTCGTGCAGAGGATCGATCTGCGGCAACGGGTCTGCAACAACCTCCGGCTCCGGTGCCAACTCCTCGTCATCCGGCAGCGTGGCCGAAGGCAATTCGTACCCCGCCGCCAGGGGCGACAGGGGCGTCGCGGCGCCCGCATCCGACGCCCCGGCGTTTTCTGTCGCCTGGAGGGGGGCAACGTCCTCGCCACGCAGGCCCCGGTTCTCGGCACCGGATGGCACCACGGCGGGCACCGCGCTGGGCCGCCATGGGAACGCCTCCAGAAGGTCCGCCTCAAGCCCGTGCCGCCGCTGAGCAGCCTCAGGCCCCTGCACGGAGAGGAACGCGGGGACGGTGGGCTGGGGCACCTCCAGGACCGGTACGGCGTCCTCCTGCAGAGGGTCCGCGTCTGGTGCCGCCCCCCAGCGCGTGTCCCCGCTGTCCGGCACATCTTCCTTCGGAGCATTCAGGGCAGCCGGTGCCAACGCTGAAAACGCAAGCGCAGACGAGGATGCCGGCAACGGCGGTGGTGCGGCGTTCGCCCCTGAGGGTGCCGGCGCGGCAGGAGGCCCGCCCGCCGGAACGCCCCAGGCCCGGCCCGCATCTACCGTGCGGGGCACCGGCACGGGCGGAGGCCGCACATCGGTCAGCGAGACATCGGGCAGCAGCGCCGCAGGCGCCACCGCCAGCAGGTGGGCCGACGCGTCAAAGACTTCCTTGCAATGGCCGCACCGCACCCACCCTTCCGAGATGCGCAACTGGTCCGCCACGACCTTGAACGTGGTGGAGCAGGACGGGCAGCGGGTAATCTGGCTCATCAGCGGTGGATTGTAGGGTCGCCCCATGCCGCTTCAGCGGCCACCCTGCACCGCAGGGAGCGAGGCCGCAACGCTTGCGAAGGCGGTCACGCACAGGATCGGAAGCACAGCGCGGACACGGGGACGGTGCAGAAGAAGCCGGCGTGCAGGCAGGCGAAAGCCGTGCCAGCGGGCTCAGCGCTTGGCGGTCATCAGAATCCAGCCGTCCTCGGAGTCCGCCACCTCCAGCGCGACCCAGGGTGCGTAGGCCTCCTGGAGCTCGCTGGCCTGGCGTTCCAGAATGCCGGCCAGCACCAGGTTTCCGCCGGGCGCCACATGGCCGCACAACAGGGGTGCCAGCACGCGCAGCGGCGTGGCCAGGATGTTCGCCAGCACGGTTTGGTACACGCCGACGGCCTTGTCCGGCAAACCGGCGCGCAGTTGCACGGCATTGGCCTGTGCGTTGAGCACGGTCGAATCCACTGCGGCAGGGTCGATGTCCACGGCATCCACGTCCGTGGCGCCAAACTTGGCCGCACCGATGGCCAGGATGCCCGAGCCGCAGCCGTAGTCGAGCACGCGGCCCAGCGGGTGGTTGTTGCCACCGCCCGAAATACCTTGGCCCCCCTGGCGGGCAATCCAGCGCAGGCACATGCGCGTGGTGGGGTGCGTGCCCGTGCCGAACGCCAGCCCCGGGTCCAGGCGGATGCTGCGCAGCGCCTGGGGGGGCAGTTCGTGCCAGGTCGGAACGATCCAGAAGTCCGGCGTGATCTCCACGGGCGCAAACTGCGACTGTGTGAGCCGCACCCAGTCCTGCTCCGGAACGTGAGACACGCCCAGCACCTGGCAACCCGCGAAAAAGTCCTGGACCGCCAGCAGTTGCTGCGCCTCGCGCGCCGCCTCTTCGGAGGGGAAGAGCGCGACCACCCGGCTGCGCTGCCATCCCTCCTTGGGTGGAGGCATGCCCGGCTCGCCGAACAGCGCCCGCTCGGCGTCGGTCTGTGCATCCGCATCCTCCACCGACACGGACAGCGCATCCAGCGCGTCCAGTGCATCGCTGACCGCTTCAATGCGGTCTTCCGGGCACATCAGGCTCAACTCGAACATAGGCGAATGCCTCTCAACAAAAATGAATGCCCCCGTTGCCGGGGGCCTGTGAAACAAAAGCCATGGGCCGCGCCAGACGCCGCTCAGCGCCGCAGCCGCCCTGCGCAAAAGCGCCGCAGCACGGCGGCCTGCGAGCAACGGGCCGGATCAGCGCTTGTGCTGCGACAGCCACTCTTCCAGATAGTGGATGTTGGTGCCGCCGGCCATGAACTTGGCGTCCACCATCAGCTCGCGGTGCAGCGGCACGTTGGTGTTGATGCCTTCGATCACGGTCTCGGACAGCGCGGTGCGCATGCGGGCCAGGGCCTGTTCGCGGGTGTCGCCGTGCACGATGATCTTGCCGATCATCGAGTCGTAGTTGGGCGGCACGAAGTAGTTGGTGTAGGCGTGCGAATCAACCCGCACGCCGGGGCCGCCGGGCGGGTGCCAGGTGGTGATGCGGCCGGGCGAGGGGGTGAACTTGTAGGGGTCCTCCGCGTTCACGCGGCACTCGATCGCATGGCCGCGGATCTCGATCTGCCGCTGGGTGAACGGCAGCTTCTCGCCCGCGGCCACCATGATCTGCGTCTTCACGATGTCCACGCCCGTGATCCATTCGGTCACCGGGTGCTCGACCTGCACGCGGGTGTTCATCTCGATGAAGTAGAACTCGCCGTTCTCGTACAGGAACTCGAACGTGCCCGCACCGCGGTAGCCGATCTTCTTGCAGGCGGCCACGCAGCGCTCGCCGATCTTCTCGATCAGCTTGCGCGGAATGCCGGGTGCCGGCGCCTCTTCGATCACCTTCTGGTGGCGGCGCTGCATGGAACAGTCGCGCTCGCCCAGGTACACCGCGTTCTTGAACTTGTCGGCCAGCACCTGGATCTCGATGTGGCGCGGGTTCTGGAGAAACTTCTCCATGTACACGGCCGGATTGCCAAAGGCCGCCCCGGCCTCGGCCTTGGTCATCTGCACCGCGTTGACCAGCGCCGCCTCGGTGTGCACCACGCGCATGCCGCGGCCGCCGCCACCGCCCGCCGCCTTGATGATCACCGGGTAGCCGATGGCCTTGGCCACGCGGCGGATCTGCACCGGGTCATCGGGCAGTTCGCCCTCGGAACCCGGCACGCAGGGCACGCCCGCACGGATCATGGCCTGCTTGGCCGACACCTTGTCCCCCATGATGCGGATGGACTCGGGCGTGGGGCCGATAAACTGGAAGCCGCTCTTTTCCACGCGCTCGGCAAAGTCGGCGTTTTCGGACAGGAAGCCGTAGCCCGGGTGAATGGCTTCGGCATCGGTGACCTCGGCGGCCGAGATGATGGCCGGCATGTTGAGATAGCTCAGGGGCGACGGCGCAGGGCCGATGCACACGGCTTCCTCGGCCAGCTTGACGTACTTGGCGTCGCGGTCCGCCTCGGAGTACACCATGACGGCCTTCACGCCCAGTTCATGGCAGGCACGCTGGATGCGCAGAGCAATCTCTCCACGGTTAGCGACCAGAATCTTTTTAAACATATAGGTTGTCCACAGTGCGCGCTGCCCGCAACGCTTGAAACGGATGCACCGGCCGCCCGCAGGCGTCGGTGCAAAGGCGATCGCCCCGCGCCGGCGGCGCCTCCCTGCCGGGCGCAAGCCCCGAGACAGAGAGATAAGCGGCCCGGCCGCTCAGGGGGCGGCGCGCGTTCATTCAATGACAAACAGCGGCTGGCCGTATTCGACGGCCTGGCCGTTCTCACCCAGGATGCGGGTGATGGTGCCGGTTTTGTCGGCTTCGATTTCGTTGAGGATCTTCATGGCCTCGATGATGCAGACGGTCTCGCCCTCCTTGACCTGGCTGCCCACTTCCACGAACGGCTTCGCGCCGGGGCTGGCGGAGCGGTAGAACGTGCCCACCATGGGCGATTTGACGACATGCCCGGCAGGCGCGGCTGGCGCCGAAGGGGCGGGCAGTTCGGCGACCTGGGCTGCGGCCGGCGCAGCGGCGGCGGGCACGGGGGCCTGGACGGGCGCAGCAACGTACTGCTGAACCACGCCGCCCATGCTCTTGACGATGCGGACCTTGCCCTCCGCCTCGGTGATTTCGAGTTCGGACACATTCGACTCGGACACGAGGTCGATCAGGGTCTTGAGTTTTCGCAGATCCATGGAAGCTCCAACGGCTATAAAACTAAATAGGGCGCGAATTTACTCCAATTTCGGCCTATCTCGGTCTTCCACGCGCAATTTTCATGAACTACATCAGCCAAAACGGCGTGTAGCGCCCCCGGGGGTGAGGCCCGGGTGCCCCGCCCGGTCAGCGCAACGGCGCCCAGAGCGCCAGATCCTGCGGGCTCAACTGCCCCATTTTACGGTGCAGCACCCGTCCCTCCGCGCCCAGCACCACCGTGAAAGGCAGGCCACCGGTCAGGTTGCCCAGCGACCGCCCCAGATCCGTGCCACCCAGGCCCGCCAGTCCCACAGGGAAAGCCAGGGGGATGCGCTCCAGGAATTTGCGCACGGACGACGGCTGGTCAATGGCCAGACCCACCACTTGCCAGCCGTTGGCGGCCTGTTCGCGGTAGAAGGCATTGAGAAGCGGCAACTCTTCCACGCACGGCGGGCACCAGGTGGCCCAGAAGTTCAGCAGCAACGGCTTGCCCAGAAAGGACTTCATCGCCACGGTGCCGCCACCGGGCTGCTCGAACTCCGACGCCCACAGTGCCTGCTCGGCGCCAGGGCCCAGCGCGTGCGGACTGAACTTCCACCACGCCACGCCAGCACCGGCCACCGCCGCCGCGCCAGCCACCCCGGCCATCAAAAGTCGGCGGCGGGGGGTGGAAGCAGGCGTGCCGGCCGCAGCGGTGATTGGCGACGAAGAGGAAGGGGAAGCAGAAGGCGTGGTCATGGAAGTTCGGTTTCCTGTAGCAGGCGCCGCACCGCCGTCATGTCGCCGCGCGCCACGCGGCCCTTGGCGTCGGGCCGCAGCGCGCCCCGCAAGTCGTCCAGGTCGTAGATCATGAGGTGCACGCCAATCATTTCCTGGAGTTCCGGCGATTTGCTGGCCAGGCTCAGCGCCTCGACCGATTCGCCATGAAATCCCGTCACGGTGCGCGGCTCGTAATCGACATGGTGATCGATCAGTGCGATCTCTGCAGATTTGGGGTCATCGCAAAACAACTGCAGGTAAATATCGGACAGGCGGGTTGCCGTGCCCTGCCAGACCGCGCCCGCAAGGTGCGGGCGGAACGCCGCCATCCGCTCCATCCAGACCAGGGCCAGTTGGCGCAGGGCGCGCAGTTCGCGCGGCTGGGTGTCGGCACAGAACAGCTGGATGTATTCCCGCACCGCGGCGTCCAGCTGCTCGTTGTCGGGCAGCGGCGTGCGCGCGGGCAGCCCCAGCTGGCGCACCGCCCGGCGTTTGGCGGGGCCCCATTCCAGGCCTTCCTCCACCACCAGCCGGGCGGCGGTGTGGGCGATCTCTTCGCTCAGCGGGGTGTGCATGGCAGTGAACGGCGAACCGGTGCAGGGGAAACCCGCATTGTGGCCCCAGCGGCCCCACGGGCGGTCGCCACATCCCAGGATGCCCAAGGGATACTACTATTTTCATAGCTGCTCGCGCTTGGCGGGCAAGCGCTGCAGGGCGTTTTGCATTGGACCGTAGAATCTGCGCCCATGCATATACACATCCTCGGCATCTGCGGTACGTTCATGGGAGGGCTGGCCGCGCTGGCGCGCGAAGCCGGGCACAAGGTGACGGGCTGCGACGCCGGCGTCTACCCCCCGATGAGCGACCAGCTGCGGGCGCTGGGCATCGACCTGATCGAAGGGTTCGGGGCCGAGCAGCTCGGCCTGGCGCCCGACATGTTCGTGGTCGGCAATGTGGTCAGCCGCGCACGGCTGGCCGACGGCACCCCCAAGTTCCCGCTGATGGAGGCCATTCTCGACGCGGGCCTGCCCTACACCAGTGGCCCCCAGTGGCTGGCCGACCATGTGCTGCAGGGGCGCCATGTGCTGGCCGTGGCCGGCACGCACGGCAAGACCACCACCACGTCGATGCTCGCGTGGATCCTGGACAGCGCCGGGCAGCAGCCCGGTTTCCTGATTGGCGGAGTGCCCCTGAACTTCGGGGTATCGGCCCGCCTGGGAGCAGACCGCAGGCCGCGGCCGGGTTCCTCGCCGCTCGGATCGGCGCCGCTGTTCGTCATTGAAGCGGACGAGTACGACACGGCCTTTTTCGACAAGCGCAGCAAGTTCGTGCACTACCGGCCGCGCACGGCGGTGCTGAACAACCTGGAATTCGATCACGCGGACATCTTCGACGACCTGGCCGCCATTGAGCGGCAGTTCCACCACCTGGTCCGCACGGTTCCGCCGTCGGGCCGCGTGGTGGTGAACGGCCTGGAGGAAAGCCTGGCCCGGGTGCTGCACGCCGGCTGCTGGAGCGAGGTGACCCGCTTTGGCGACGTGACCGGCGATTTTTCGGCCCAGGGCGAACCCCAGGCGTTCGACGTGCTGCACCGGGGGCGCACGGTGGCACGGGTGGAATGGACCCTGACGGGGCTGCACAACCAGCTCAACGCGCTGGCCGCGATTGCCGCCGCCCACCACGTGGGGGTCGACCCGGCGGAGTCCGCCGCCGCGCTGGCCCGCTTTCAGAACGTGAAGCGGCGCATGGAGCTGCGCGGCACGGTGCGGGGCATCGCGGTGTACGACGATTTTGCACACCACCCTACCGCGCTGCGGACCACGCTGGACGGGCTGCGCCGCAGCCTGGGCCCCGGCGCCCGCATCCTGGCCGTGTTCGAGCCCCGCAGCAACACCATGAAGCTCGGCGCCATGAAGTCGCAGCTGCCCTGGGCGCTGGAGCCGGCCGATCTGGCGTTCTGCCACACGGCGGGGCTGGACTGGGACGCCGCCCAGGCACTGGCCCCGCTGGGCGTCGGGCCCGGCCAGCGGGCACAGACCGCTGGCGATATCGACACGCTGGTGCAGCAGGTGGTGCAGGTGGCGCGCGCCGGCGACCACATCGTTTGCATGAGCAACGGCGGCTTTGGCGGCATCCACGCCAAGCTGCTCAGTGCACTACAAAAAATATAGCTGCTTGCGCTTGCCAGACAAGCGCAAGAGCCTATTTTGGCTTGAAAAGAACTTAGAACGTCACGGCCATCCCGGGCACGTCCACGCGCACCACGGGCTTGGCCAGCGCGGCGCTGGCGGCACGCGCAAAGTCGCGGGACCAGGCCGGATCGGCCAGCAACTGGGGGCCCGCGGCGCGGGCGACGGTCAGCACCTTGTCGGCCAGCAGCACCTTGCCGCTGGCGCGCAGCGGCTCGCAGTCAAGCGCGGTGAATTGCTCATCCAGCCAGCGCCTGCCAGCCTCGTGGCCCATGGGCTCGGCGCCTTCCAGGTCGAAACGGAATTCCTGGTTCGCAGCCAGTTGGACCGACACTTCGCTGTGCATGGTGTTTTTCCTTTCTTCGATGCCGTGCCCGCGCCATGACCGGACAGCAGGCGGTGTGTGGCCTGGAGTTTAGGGCAACGCCGGCCGCGCGGGCGGCCAGCGTGCTGCGGTGCGGTCAGCGCGCGCGCCGGGCCACCACAGCCTGCGACAGTTCTGCCAGCGCGGCGAGGGAAGCATCCCAGCCCAAGCAGGCGTCGGTGATGCTCTTGCCATACTCCAGCGCTGCGGGCTGGTCCTTGCCGGGCGTGAACTTTTGCGCTCCCGCCGTGAGGTGGCTTTCGATCATGAGCCCGAACACGCTGCGCGAGCCGCCCGCAATCTGGGCGGCAATGTCGCGTGCCACGTCCAGCTGCTTCTCGTGCTGCTTGCTGCTGTTGGCATGGCTGCAGTCCACCATCAGCGTCGCGGGCAGCTTGGCGGCTTCCAGGTCCTTGCACGCGGCAGCCACGCTGGCCGCATCGTAGTTGGGCGCCTTGCCGCCGCGCAGGATCACGTGGCAGTCCTTGTTGCCCTTGGTGTTGACGATGGCCACCTGGCCGTTCTTGTGCACCGACAGGAAATGGTGGCCGCGGCTGGCCGACTGGATCGCGTCGGTGGCAATGCGGATGTTGCCGTCCGTGCCGTTCTTGAACCCGATGGGTGCCGAGATGCCGGAGGCGAGCTCGCGGTGCACCTGGCTTTCGGTGGTGCGCGCGCCAATGGCGCCCCAGCTGATCAGATCGCCGATGTACTGGGGAGAAATCACGTCCAGGAACTCGCTGCCGGCCGGCATGCCCAGGCGGTTGATCTCGATGAGCAGCTGGCGGGCAATGCGCAGCCCCTCGTCAATGCGGTAGCTTTCGTCCAGGTAGGGGTCATTGATGAGGCCCTTCCAGCCGACCGTGGTGCGTGGCTTTTCGAAGTACACGCGCATCACGATCTCCAGCGTGTCCTTGTATTGCTCACGCGCCGCCTTCAGGCGACGTGCATATTCCAGCGCCGCTGCGGGGTCGTGAATGGAGCAAGGCCCGATGACGACCAGCAGCCGGTCGTCCTTGCCCGCCATGATGTTGTGGATGTTCTTGCGGGTCTGCGTGATCAGCGCCTCGACCGCCGTGCCGCGGATCGGGAAAAAGCGGATCAAATGTTCTGGAGGAGGCAACACGGTGATGTCCTGGATACGTTCGTCGTCGGTCTGGCTGGTTTTCTCGACGCTGCGGTACCAGGCATCGCTGGGGGGGGTGGTGGCTGCGGTCATGGTGTTGCTTCCTCTTGGAGTTGTGTTGGAGGTGGGTGGAACGATGAAAAAGAAAAACGGAATGAGGGGGCCAGAAAAACAAAAACCGCCGGGCTTTGCAGCGTCGGCGGTTGGTAAGGGGAGCTTGTGTTGGCTTGCGCGTTTTCCTCTCATCCGCCGGGGACCGAGATAAAAAACCAAAAGTAAAACGCGCTGCGAACTTGCATGGCAGCCAATGTAGCACAGGAGTACCGCACTGCAGCAAGTCCGGCATGTTGCGATTGCGCGACACGGCCCTCCCCGCGCGGCACGCGCGTGGTCAGCTGCGGCGCCAGCGCTTCCACCACGCGCGCACGCGCTGCAGCGCCGACCGCGGCTGCGCCGCCGGCTCGGCACCTTGCGGCAGATCGCTCTGGGGATTGCTCTGGTGCTCGTACATGTCGACCAACAGCAAAGCCTCGCCCAGGGTGCGCCAAGCCAGCAGCTCGAACTGGTCAAAGCTCGCGCGTTCCTTGGCGCTGCGGTGCTCCAGCATCTGCTGCCAGCTTGCAATGGCCTGGCGCAGTTCGCGCAGCGCCCGCTGGTAGGCACCAAACTCGTAGAGCGCATGCCACGCAGAACCCAGACCGGTCAGGAACAGCTGGTGCTCCCGGGCACACTGCGACAAAGCCGCAACGCGGCGTGTGATGGTCTGCGTGTCCTGGCTGGTGCGGCGTGCGCGCACTGCCTCGTCGATATGCACCGACAGCGCCCCCAGGCTGTCGCGCAACTGCCGCGATTCTTCATCGGCCACCCCTTCGCGCAGGAAGCGGCTGATGTCGCCGAACGACTGAATCGTCAGCAGCTGGCTACTGGGGCGCGTGGCGGGCATGGCGCCATTTTGCGCGGGAATGTGCTGCCGTTGAAAACCTCCGCCGGCCACCCCCTCGAGGAGGCGGGGTGCCCGCGCCCTCCTGGTTCCCTCAATCGGCCTGCGGGGTGCTGCTCAGCCGGGGAAGGAGCGCCGTGAACATCGCACCGGCAATCACAGCATTACCCTTGTCCCCGAAATGAAATTGATCCAGGAACATGTCTTCCGCAGAACCGTACTGATCAAAAACTCCCGCCAAATTCACAAACTTGAAATTGCGGGCATCCACCAAGGAAAGTCTTTTAACGATGGCTTGATAGCACTCTTCATAGTACGCCTTGGATTTGGACAAGAAGTCCCGCTCCCTCGGCGTAAGAGGCTTTTTTGTCACGGAAAGCGTTGGCTGCAGGAAGAAAACCCATGGCACGCCCTTGTCTTTCAACGCGTGCGCGCCCAACCGCGTATTCTTTTCCAATCGATACGCAACCATATCCGACGGCACCGGCCCCTCAACAGGCTTCGCCTGCGGCAGATCCGCCAACTCCTTGCGGCCGGCCATCCGCAGGCCCTCGTTGGCCAATGTCCGGTAGTAGTCATCGGCAAAGGCGCTGAACCATAGCACATTGCGGCCCGCATCCCCCCAGAAAACATCGTTGTTCCCCGAGAGAGACAAAATCAGATCTGGTTGCAACTCCGAAAGATAGTTCTCAATAGCAATCCGCTCTTGCGTGGAAGCCCAGGCAGGATTCGCAAACGTGAAGACTTCGTAATGCAGGTTTCTTTTCTGGGAAAGCTCATCATTCAGCCGTTTTTCCAACAAGCTGCCGATCGTCGACTCCTGGCTGGGCGCGCCCGAGCCATACGCCGTGGAGCCACCCGTCAAAAAGATGCGGTAAACGCCTTTCTGTTTTGGCATTTGCAACTCCTGCTTGTTTCGCATTTGCCAGGAGTTGATGTAAGCGTTGAGATGGTGCCCCGGCGAAGGCGCCGTTCCGACAAAGGGGGTGGGTTGGTTCGGAACCGACCAACTGATGGCACCCGCGTCGACAGAAGCGGCCGTGTACGCTTTTGCGTAGTTTTTGCGCTGCTCATCATTCAACGGCGTGACGGCCAAGACGCTCGCAAGGTTCTCGCCCTTTTCCACCCACATGACGACGTTTCTGAATCGCTCACCCGCCACATAACGGCCTACCCCATACCCCGCCGCCACCAGTCCGCACAAAACCAGCGAGGGCAGCAGTATGTAAGCAATCTTTTTCATTCGATCAGAACAAAGTGTAGATAAACGGCGCAAAAACCGAGCCATGGCCAAAGACAATCAAGGTCCCCAGCAACAGCAGGACGAGCAAGATGGGAATCAAGACGTACCTCTTGTGCTCGCGGAAAAAAAGGAAAAGCTCCTTCACAAGTTCCAACATCAGAATTGCCTTTCCATATGATTTTCTTTTCTTGATTGCCGGTCCGTCCGGTAGGTGCTCGCCCCGCGGTCCCACGACTTTTTGAGGGTATCCCGGCCCAACAACCGCATCACAAAACCCAGGGGGGTAAACACCAGGAAAAACACTACCCCCAGGACAATCCGTGTATTGATCCATTCCAGAAACCGCGCAAAGCGCATCCAATACCGGTGCACGCCGCCCAGTGCAGAAGGCCAGAGAACGGCAAGGACCAAAAAAAATGCTGCCACAAGCCATGGCCAATAGGCCCACTTGAGCGACCACCACCACGGCAGAAGCGCACCGACCACCAGGCCGAAAAATCCGGCCATGACATAGCCGAACTTGCGCAGCTCCGCCCTCTCAACGACATCTTTATTTGCCATCTTCACCATTTCGTCAGTCCAGGGCCAACGCCCCTGTGCGGGGGGCAATTTTCAGATCTGCCTGCTCCGCCTTTTTCAGGAGGACATTTCCGAGCACCAGATAGTCCATGTCCGTACCCATGAAACAACGGAAAGCGTCCTCTGGAGACCCCACGATGGGCTCTCCGCGCACATTGAAGGAGGTGTTGACCAAGACAGGACACCCCGTCTTTCGCTCAAAAGCGCTCAACAACCGATAAAACTCCGGATTGCTTTGCTCGTTCACGGTTTGCACCCGTGCAGAGTAGTCAACGTGGGTCACCGCGGGAATGCTCGAGCGGGTCTGGTAAAGCTGCTCCAGCCCCTGCAACTGCTCGTTCGGCTCGTGCCGGATGGTATCGTGGACCTGTGCCACCAGAAGCATATAGGGGCTCGGTCTGTCCAAGTGGAAATACTGCCCGACCGCCTCCTCTTTGACCGCTGGGGCAAAAGGCCTGAAAGACTCGCGAAACTTGATTTTCAAGTTCAACTGCGACTGCATGGCACTGGAGCGGGGGTCCGCAAGGATGGACCGCGCCCCCAGGGCGCGAGGGCCAAACTCCATCCGGTTCTGGAACCAGCCCACGACATTTTCCTCCGCCAGCAGGCCCGCGACGACGTCATACAGCTCGTCCATCTCCATCACCGAGTAGCGGGCCCCCAGCTTGTCAAGGGTTGAGACGACGTCCTGCTCGGTGTAGCGCGGGCCCAGCAGCGATCCCTGCATGCGGTCGCCCCCGGGCACGTAAGCCCGTTCCTTCTTGTGATAGGTGTGGTACGCGGCATAGGCAGCGCCCAACGCCCCCCCCGCATCCCCCGCCGCGGGCTGGATCCAGATGTCCTTGAAAATCCCTTCTCGCAACAAACGACCGTTGGCGACGCAATTGAGCGCCACACCACCCGCCATGCAGAGGTAGTCCGCGCCTGTCTCTTTTCTGAGTTGCCGGGCCAGCTTGAGGACCACCTCCTCCGTGACCACCTGGATAGAGGCAGCCAGGTCCATATCCCGTTGCGTGGGCACGCTTTCCGGGCCGCGGGGAGGCGCGCCGAACAAATCAGCAAACTTCTGATTTGTCATTTGCAGACCGGTGCAATAGTCAAAATAATCCAGATTCAGGCGAAATGAACCATCGTCTTTGAGATCCAGAAGATTTTCTCGTATCAGTTGAGCATGAACCGGCTTGCCGTATGGCGCCAGCCCCATCAGCTTGTATTCCCCAGAATTCACCTTGAACCCTAGGTAATACGTAAAAGCAGAATAAAGCAACCCCAGAGAGTGCGGAAAATCCAGTTGCCACAACGGCTTCAGCTCCGCCCCTTGCCCCATCCATGCCGAGGTGGTTGCCCATTCCCCCACGCCATCCAGGCACAACACTGCTGCGTTCTCGTACGGGCTGGGGTAGAAAGCCGATGCAGCATGGGACTCATGGTGCTCGCAGAAAAGAATGGGAGGCAGATCGGCCTCCTGACACTCCAGCAGGGCCGCAAGCTCCTTCTGGAGCGTCCGCTTCAGATAGAGCTTTTCCTTGAGCCACACCGGCAATGCGGTGACGAACGACTTGAATCCCCGCGGCGCATAGCTGAGATAGGTATCCAGCAGCCGCTCGAATTTCAAAATAGGCTTGTCATAGAAGACAATCGAATCCAGGGACCGTACATCAACCCCTGCTTCCTGAAGGCAATATTGGACCGCATTGCTGGGAAACCCCGCATCGTGCTTCTTTCTCGTGAATCGCTCTTCCTGCGCGGCTGCGATGATCTCACCCGAACGCAGCAGCGCAGCAGCGCTATCGTGGTAATACGAAGAAATCCCCAATATATTCACAGCTTACGCCTTATTCAAATTCATCCGGGTGCACTTGCCAGCACACCAGCAAGACCTACCAAATGACCGCGCACGAAGCACTCTTGCAAACGCCATCGTATCGATAAGTCACGGGGAGTGCACCCTGAGTGAGCCAGCGCCGCCCGGCTTCTGCATCGCAGCAATGAAATTCCCAGATGCCATCGATCATCGCGGCCCGCTGGGCATCCGTCTCCCTATTCGCTCGAGGGCCAGAATCTCTGCTCTTTTGCGCGCCCAGCCTTTCGAAGGCTTGGAACACCTTCTTTCCAAGGGTAAATTGCGCATATTCATCGAAGTGCACCCCGCCAACGACCAGGTGATCCGAAAACTCATCCGTGTCAATGACCTCAACCTTGCTGAAAGATCGGGCCAATTCATTTTGCGCAGAGCGAACGTATTTCCGATGCGTCCACAATTTGTTGTCCTGGATCCTGCCGACAACCAGCGGCACATCGGGATCTTCAGTACACCCCATGCGATAAAGATCCCCCCGGATTTTCCTCACAAACTCTTGAATATTGCTCTTGTATTCCTTCGCCCACGCCTCATGCAGGGCATCTGTTTCTCCCTGCATGAAAAATATCCCGGCGACATTCAGACGCACACTCTTTCTTTTCGAATTGTGAGCCTCGGCAATCAATCTCAGCAACTCAGCGTAAAGCCGCCCCGAAGGACTCCAGCTGTCTGCGGCCGGGTCAAAGTGCAGCGACGTGTTCGACACCGCCAGCTTGGCAATATAGCTATCCTGCGGAGGCTTATTGTTCAGCATGGATGCCAGCGAAAGCTCGGGGCCAAAAAAATCTCCCGCGCTCACTCCGAAGGGGAAGTAACGTGCATTTTCCGAAAAATTCTTGTATCCAAATCCGGCCTGGGCGACATGCCATTGCGCGTACTCGCTCCAGCGGACACGCGCTGATTTTCTCTCATCGTCATTGCCCGCAACGCCGATGGGCGCGCCGCGTACGCCGTAAATCTTCACATTTTGGTACGCTACGCCACTGCGGACCTGATCGAATTTCCCGGACACAAAATCCTTGACAGTGGCAAGCCCCACGGCATTTGACTGTCCCGCGATGACATACAGGCTGCGTACCGGCACGTTTTTTCCACCGGCGGGAGCCGGGTAGCACGCCTGTGCATGCGCCGCGCCACCGGCCACCAGAAAGGCCAGGCAAAAGGACGCCCCTCCACGACGAGCGCTTTTGGAACTCCCGCTTGGTTTCATTTGTCGACTGCCAGCCAGGTCAGGGCGCTGCATTCGGCGGCCACCTAATCCACCCGGAAGCCGGCCGGTGCCACGCAGACCGGCTGCGTGGCATCGCGCGCGGCTCCCTGCGGGCAGAGCACCCCGCTCAAGCCGTGCCCCCCACCGTCAGCCCCTCGATGCGCAAAGTGGGCTGGCCCACGCCAACGGGCACGCTCTGGCCCTCCTTGCCGCAGGTGCCCACGCCACTGTCCAGGCGCATGTCGTTGCCGATCATCGTCACCTTCTTGAGCGACTCGGGGCCGCTGCCGACGATGGTGGCGCCCTTGACGGGGTATTGGATTTTGCCGTTTTCCACCCAGTAGGCTTCGCTGGCGGAGAACACGAATTTGCCGGAGGTGATGTCCACCTGCCCGCCGCCGAAGTTGCTGGCGTACAGGCCCTTCTGGATGCTGGCGATGATTTCCTGCGGGTCCTTGTCGCCGCCCAGCATGTAGGTGTTGGTCATGCGCGGCATGGGGATGTGGGCATAGCTTTCGCGCCGGCCGTTGCCGGTGGGCGCCACGCCCATCAGGCGCGCGTTCAGCGCGTCCTGGATATAGCCCTTGAGGATGCCGTCCTCGATCAGTACGTTGCGCTGGCTTGCATGGCCTTCGTCGTCCACATTGAGCGAGCCCCGGCGGTCGGCGATGGTGCCATCGTCCAGCACCGTGACGCCCTTAGCCGCCACGCGCTGGCCGATCATGCCGCTGAAGGCACTGGAGCCCTTGCGGTTGAAGTCGCCCTCCAGCCCATGGCCCACGGCTTCGTGCAGCAGGATGCCGGGCCAGCCCGAGCCCAGCACCACGGTCATCTCTCCCGCAGGGGCGGGGCGCGACTCCAGGTTCACCAGGGCAGCGTTCACCGCCTCGTCCACGTAGCGGCCCATCTGCTCGTCATCAAAATACGCCAGGCCGAAGCGGCCGCCACCGCCGGCCGAGCCCATCTCGCGCCGGCCATTCTGTTCGGCGATCACCGTCACCGACAGGCGCACCAGCGGACGCACGTCGGCGGCCAGCGTGCCGTCCGCCCGCGCCACCAGCACCACGTCGTATTCGCTGGCCAGGCCCGCCATCACCTGGACGACGCGCGGGTCCTTGGCGCGGGCCCGACGCTCCAGCTTTTCCAGCAGCGCCACCTTGGCGGTGCTGTCCAGCGAGGCGATAGGGTCCAGACCGGGGTAGAGGCTGCGCGCTGCAGCTATCTTTTTAGGAGCTACTCGCGCTTTACCACCCTGGGCTGCAGCCGAAATTGACCGCACCGTGCGGGCGGCATCCAGCAGCGAGGCCTCGGAGATGTCGTCGGAATAGGCGAAGGCCGTCTTCTCGCCGCTCACCGCGCGCACGCCCACGCCCTGGTCGATGCTGAAGGAGCCCGTCTTCACGATGCCCTCTTCCAGGCTCCAGCCCTCGCTGCGCGTGTACTGGAAGTACAGGTCGGCGTCGTCCACCCGGTGGGCGCGAATCTCGGCCAGCGCCCGGGCCAGGTGGCTCTCGTCGAGCCCGAAAGGCGTCAGCAGGAGTTCACGGGCAATGTCGATGCGCTGGCTGGTGGCTGCGCGCTGCGGCGCGGCAAGGGGGGAGCGGGAAGTCATGCGGGCATTTTAGAGGCGGGGCCTGTGCCCCCGGCCCGCGCAGGCGATACCCCTATGCCCTGTGCCGCCTGCGCGCACGGTTCCACGGGGCCAAGCGCTTTACAGCGCGGGCGGCGCCTCCTGCGGCTCCTGCTTCTGCGCGCGGGCCACCGACATCAGGATGCCCAGGGCCAGGCCCAGCGTCACCATGGCCGTGCCGCCATAGCTGATGAATGGCAGGGGCACGCCCACCACGGGCAGGATGCCGCTGACCATGCCCATGTTCACAAAGGCGTAGGTGAAAAAGATCATCGATACGGCGCCGGCCATGAGCCGGCTGAACAGCGTGGTGGCGCCCGCCGCAATGGCCAGCCCGCGCCAGACCAGCAGCAGGAAGCACACGATCAGGAACAGGTTGCCCGCCAGGCCGAACTCCTCGGAGAACGCGGCGAAGATGAAGTCCGTGGTGCGCTCGGGAATGAACTCCAGGTGCGTCTGGGTGCCGGCCATGAAACCCTTGCCCCACAGGCCGCCCGAGCCGATGGCGATCATGCCCTGGATGATGTGAAAGCCCTTGCCCAGCGGGTCGCGCGTGGGGTCCAGCAGCGTGCAGATGCGCTGCTGCTGGTAGTCGTGCAGCACCACCCAGCGCACGCCGTCGGCGCACAGCTGGTCGCCCAGCAGCACCAGCGCCAGGGCCCCGGCTCCGCCGATGAGCACGGGCGGGAGCACCAGTTTCCAGGACAGGCCGGCAAAGAAGATGACCGACAGCCCCGCCGCCAGCACCAGCAGCGAGGTGCCCAGGTCCGGCTGCTTCATGATGAGCCCGACGGGCATGGCCAGCAGCAGGCCGGCGGCAGCAAAGTCCAGCGGGCGCAGCGTGCCTTCGCGCTTCTGGAACCACCAGGCCAGCATCAGCGGCATGGCGATCTTGAGAATCTCGCTGGGCTGGATCACCACCCCGACATTGATCCAGCGCTGCGCCCCTTTCTTGGTGATGCCAAACAGCGCCACCGCCACCAGCAAGGCCACGCCCGCCGCATACAGCGGCACGGCCAGCGCCATCAGCTTCTGGGGCGGCACCTGGGCCACCATGAACAGGATGGCCGCGGCAATGAGCATGTTGCGCCCGTGGTCCACAAAGCGCGTGCCGTGGTCGTAGCCGGAGGAATACATGGCCAGCAGCCCGGCGCAGGCCAACAGCAGCACGACCAGGATGAGGGGAAGATCGAACCCGCGGAACAGCGGGACAAAACGCTGGGCGAGCGTGGGTTTATCAAAAACGACGGCCATGGCGCAATTATCGGGGGCGCGCACCGCACAGCCCCCGCCCGGCCGGCCTCAGCCGGCCTGGCGAAAGGCCATCACGGCCTGGTTGCGCAAGGTCCGCAGCAGGCCCAGGGCCCTGTCATCGACCACGATGCCCCCGGGCACGGCCTGGTCGGCGTAGATCAGCGCGAAGGTCTGCCCCTTGATCTGCAGCGGCAGCAGCAGGAACGACGGCGCGTTGAGCCCCGCGCGGTACCACGGCGGCAAACGGGCTTGCATGCGCGGGTCGGCCGCGTCGTTGATCAGCGTATCCGCGCCGCGCAGGCACACGGTGGCGAACAGGTCGCCCGCGGCCCGCAGGGGAATCTTCATGGCCCGCACCGCGGCTTCGCTGCCTTCGCCCAGGCCGAAGCGCCCGGTCAGCGTCTCGCTGCGGGTTTCGCGCAGGCAGAACACCATGCGCCGCACGCCCAGGGCGCGGAACATGGTTTCCAGGATCATGCGCAGCACGTCGTTGAGCTGAAAGGTCTCGACCATGGCGTTGGTCACATCCTGGATGCCGGCGGTCAGCACGTCGTGGACCTGCGCCAGCGACACGGCGCCACCGGCCTGCGGCTGCAGCACCGTGGGCAGCGCCGGGGCGGTGCTGGCGCGCAGCTCCAGGGGTTCGAGCCCGTCGTCCGGCGCCAGCGCCCCGTCCTGCGCCGCCGCCGGGAGCTGCAGCAGCCGGGCCGCCGCCGACCCGGGCTCCACCCGCAGCTCCAGCGCGTCGGCCAGGGCCACCAGCTTGTGGCGCGCGCGCAGGGTGGCCTCCCCGATCGCCTCGGCGGACAGGCCCAGGGTGCGCGCATAGCGGGTGCCGATCTGGCCCAGCAGGGGCGCCACCCGCGCAGGATCGTTCGCCAGCAGCGTGCCGGCGACCTCGTTGGCAGCCAGCGCCACCCACCGCAGCCGCTCGGCGCCCTGCTCCGGCGGCCGCTGCGTGGGCGAGCCCAGCGGCTTGCGCATGCAGCGCTGCAGGCTCTCGGGCAGCCCCCAGACGCGGGCCACGCCCACGCCCAGGTCCTCAAACCCCAGGCCCAGCACCTGCAGCGCCGCCGACTCTTCACCCTGCACCCGGCCAGACGCCAGCAAGGCGCGCACCTGCCGCGCCTCTTCGGGGAAGTAGAACTCGCACAGCATGCGGCCCAGGTTCTGGAACATGGCGCCGATGAACGCCTCCTCGGCCGCCTGGGCCGTGGCGCACAGCTCCGCCGCCACCGAGCCGGCCATCATGGCCCGCAGGAACTCCTCGCGCATCTGGCTGGCATGCGCCTTGTCCTGCATGTGGTCCAGCAGCACCAGGCTCAGCGCCATGTTCCGCACGGCGTTGAACCCCACCAGGCTCACGGCGCGCGAGACGGTGCTGATGGTTCCCCGGCTCGCGTGGGCGTAGTGCACGCTGTTGACCAGGCGCAGCAGCTTGTGGGTCAGGGCCACGTCCTTGAGGATTTCGTGCGTGAGGTCGCTGATGCTGTCGTCTTCAGACGTGGCCACGCGCTGGATGCGCGCCACCGAGTCCGACAGCGCCGGAAAGTCGCTCTTGTGCCGCATGCGGCGCAGCAGAAAATCCAGCGTCGCGTTGCTGGCGGCCGTGGGCGCGCTGGCGGGCGCGGCCCAGGCGCGCAGGGCGTCGCGGAACTCCGCCGCCGACGCGTACCGGCCGCCGGGCTCGCGCGCCAGCGCCCGCTGCACGATGGCCCGCAACCCGTCGTCCGCGCCCGGCCCCAGATCGGCCGCGGGCCCCGGCGCCTCCTGGCGCCCCGCCGGGGCCGGCGGCTGGCCGGTGAGCATCTCCAGCAGCACCAGCGCGGCGGAATACACGTCCATGGCAGGCGTGGACACAGCCCCGGCGGCCGCCTCGGGCGCCTGGTAGGCGGGCGTGCCGGCAGACGCCGCCGGAGCCACCGGCCCGGCCATGCCGAAATCCATCACCCGGGCATGGCGCTGGGCGTCGATCATGATGTGGGAGGGCTTGAGGTCGCGGTGCACGATGCCCGCCTGATGCGCGGCCTGCAGGCCGTCGAGCACGTCCACCAGCAGAGCCACGGCGTCGTGCGGGGCGCAGCGGCCTTGCTGCGCCAGGTGCTCGGCCAGCGTGCAGCCCGGCACGTACTCGAAGACGAGGAAGGGCTGGCGGCCCTGCACATCGGCCTCGAAGACCGGCACGATGAAGGGGTGTGCCAGCCGCCCCACATGGCGCGCCTCGCGCAGCCACTGCGCCAGCAGCAGCGGATCTTCTTGCGGCAGGGGCGGCAGCAGCTTGATGACCACGTCGCGCTCCAGGCGCGGATCGCGCGCCAGCCACACCCTGGCCTGCGCGCTGCGGCCCAGCTGGCGCTGCAATATGAATCGCCCCACGGAGGCGGGAGGCTTGTCGGTGGTGGATCCCAGGGCCCAGCGTTTGGCGGCGGAAAGCGGGGCAAAATCGGTCATGGCGGGGGATCGAGGATCAGGCTCAGCCCCGGGATACAGGGCGCGTGCCCCATCTTATGCCCCGCCCAGCCCCTTCCATAGCGGTGATTCCCCTGCCCCATGACCACCACCCACCTTCTGTACCTGCACGGCTTTCGCTCGTCCCCCCAGTCGGCCAAGGCCCGGCAGACGGCGGCCTTCGTGGCGCAGCACCACCCGGCCGTCACCTTCTGGTGCCCGCAGCTGCCGCCCTCGCCGCGGGAGGCCATGGAGAGGGTCGCGCAGGGCATTGCCGGGTGGCCGGATGCTGCGATGGCGGTGGTTGGCTCGTCGCTGGGCGGCTTTTATGCCAGCTGGGTGGCGCAGCGCAAGGGGTGCGCCAGCGTGCTCATCAATCCGGCCGTGCACCCGGCGCGCGACCTGGCGCGCTACATCGGCGAGCAGACGGCCTGGCACGATCCCGCCGAGCGCTTCTTCTTCCGGCCCGAGTTCATTGAGGAACTGCGGGCGCTGGACGTCTCGGGCCAGCCCGCCGCGGGCCCGGAGCTGGCGCTTATCGCCCAGGGCGACGAGGTGCTGGACTGGCGCGAGATGGCGGCCCGCTACCCGCAGGCCCGGCAGGTGGTGCAGGCGGGCGGGGACCACGCCCTGTCGAATTTCGCCGACTACCTGCCCCAGGTGGCCGCCTTCCTGGAACTGGCGCGCTGATCCCCGGCCGAGGGCGTGCGACCGGCCGGCTTCCCGCGCATCAAGGGCCGGAAGCCCCCCGCGCGGGCGGCGCCCCGCCCGCTGCCTTCCAGCGGCGGTAGTCGTCGGGGTAGGCGATGCGGTAGCGCTGCAGGTGGAAGGCCGCCTCGTCGTCCCGGCCCAGCATCACCGCGCTTTCAATGAGCAGCTCGATGACACGCGGCTCGGGCGAATAGTGGAGCAGTTGCCGGGCCAGGGCGTTCAGCTCCGCGGCGTTCTCGCGGGTCAGGCCGGTGGTCGTCAGCCGGGCAAAGTCGAGGGTGCTGGAAAACAGCAGCGACCGCGACACCTTGGCCTGCGTGTTCTCGCGGTAGGCTGCGGCCCGCTGTGCGGCGGGCTTGAAGATCTGGCTGACGCGGTGGTAGTCCCACGCGGCCACGGCACAGGCGCCCGCCACCATCAGCACAGCGCCCGCCAGCACGGCCGCTGGCACACGCAGCCCCCCCTGCCGCGGCCAGGCCAGGATCACCAGACAAAACAGCGCCACCAGCTGGAACGGCCCGTACCACAGCGGGTACTCCAGCAGGCTGTGCAGCCCGATGAAGGCCAGCGCCCCCCAGGCCAGCTGGCGTGCGGGCTGGGTTTCGCGCCAGGGCCGCGCCCACACGCACAGGGCCAGCGCGCCACCGCACAGCACCAGCGCCGTGGGCAGGCCCAGCTCCACCGCCAGGTGCAGCGGCAGGTTGTGGGCGTTGTCCAGCAGCACGCAGAACCGCTCGCCGGGAAACAGGGTGACGTAGTGCGCGTAGTCCAGCTCGCCCCAGCCCCAGCCCAGCCAGGGCTTCTGGGCGATGAGGGTCAGCATGTTGGACCACAGCACCCGGCGGCTCGTGCACGCGCGGGAGCCGTCGGCAAAGCGGTGGAACAGCGCATCCGCGCGCACGCCCTGCCAGCGCCACAGCGCCTCGGGCAGCGTCCAGGCCGCCAGGAGGAACAGCGCCAGCCCCACGGCGGCCCAGCGCAGCGCGGCGCTTTTGCCCGCCCCGGGCCACAGGGCCACCAGCCCCAGCAGCAGCGCCCACTGCAGCGCCACCGTGCGCGACGCCGTGGCCGCCGCGCCCACGGCCAGCCAGGCCAGCGCCACGGCGGCGGCCACGCTCCAGGCCCGGGGAAGGCCCCGCGCCGGCCCGCCGGCCCTGCCCAGGTCCTGGCCGTGCAGCGGCCGGGCATGCAGCGTCCACCACAGCCAGGCCCAGGCGCCCAGGCTCAGCAGGGTGCCCTGCTGGTTGCGCTGGCGCAGGTTGCCCACCGCCTGCCCGGGCACCGAGGCGTGGATCCACGGCCCCAGCCCCACGTCGCCCACCCCGTACTGGACCAGCCCGATCCCGCTGGCCAGCACCGCAGCCCCGCCCAGCCCGCCGGCCAGCACCAGCGCCCACCAGCGCGCGTCCCGGCGCGTGCGCCCCGGCGCCGGGTGCACCGACGCCGCCCCCAGCAGCAGCAACACGGCCACGCAGGTCCATGAGGCCACCAGCGGCCAGAAATTGGACATGGGCGCGTCCGTGACCGCGAAAAGAAACGGCAGAGCCACCGCCAGCAGGGCCAGCGGCGCGGCAATGGCATCAAACAACATGGGGCTTTCCTGCGGCGCTTCGGGCAAAGCCCTGGATCATAGGTGCTGGCCAGCGGCGCACCGGCCAGCGTGCCTACCCATGGGAGAATCCGCGCCATGCATGCATTGTTTGAAGAAGCCGGCAAGTTCCTGGCCGGCCGTATCCTGTCGGAAGCCGACACCTCCGCCCAGGTGGAGCTCGATTCCGGCAAGCGGGTCAAGGTCAAGGCCGCCAATATCCTGCTGAAATTCGAAAAACCCGCCCCGGCAGAACTCATCGCCCAGGCCCAGGCCGTGGCCGAGACCATCGAGCTGGACCTGGCCTGGGAATTCGCGCCCGAGGACGAGTTCGGCTTTGCCGACCTGGCGCGCGACTATTTCTCCGAGAACGCCACCCTGGCCCAGCAGGCCGGTGCGCTGCTGCGCCTCTACGACGCGCCGCACTACTTCCGCCGCGCGGGCAAGGGCCGCTTCAAGAAGGCGTCGGCCGAGATCCTGCAGCAGGCGCTGGCCGCCATCGAGAAGAAAAAGGCCCTCCTCGCGCAAATCGACGAATGGGCCGCACAGCTGGGCCGGGGCGAATGCCCGCAGCCCATCCGCGAGCAGCTCTACAAGATTTTGTTCAAGCCCGACAAGAACGCGCCCGAGTACAAGGCCGTGGTCGAGGCCAGCCGCGCCACGCACACCGCGCCACTCGATCTGCTGCAAAAGGCCGGGGCCATCGACTCGGCCTACCAGTTCCACTGGAAGCGGTTCTTGTTCGAGAACTTCCCCAAGGGCACGGGCTTCCCCGCGCTCACGGCACCCGCCATTGCGGACGAGCTGCCGCTGTCGCCCGCGCAGGCGTATTCCATCGACGATTCGCAAACCACCGAAATCGACGATGCCCTGTCCGTGCAGGGCCTGGGCACCGGCACCGTGGTGCTGGGCATCCACATCGCGGCGCCGGGGCTGGCCATCCAGCCCGGCAGTGCCATCGACCAGCTCGGCCGCGCGCGCCTGTCCACGGTGTACATGCCGGGCTACAAAATCACCATGCTGCCCGACGACGTGGTGCAGACCTACACGCTGGACGAAGGCCGCGCCAACCCGGCCGTGTCGCTGTACGTGACCATCGACGAAGCGACGCTGGAGTTCAAGGGCTCCGAGACCCGGCTCGAGCGCGTGCACGTGGCCGCCAACCTGCGCCACGACCAGCTCGACAGCGTGGTGACGGAAGAATGGCTCACCAACCCGGCGTTTGAGCACCAAAACGACCCGCAGCGCTTGTCAGACCTGCGCGGGCAGCTATCCTTTTTATACCGCCTCGCCAGGGACCTCAAGGCCCGCCGCGAGGTGGTGCGCGGCAAGCCCGAGAACTTCAACCGGCCCGACTACAACTTCCGCCTGGTCGGCAATGATGGCGCCGAGCCCACCGGCAACGAGCAAGTGCAGATCAGCGTGCGCCAGCGCGGTGCGCCGCTCGATTTGATCGTGGCCGAGGCCATGATCGTGGCCAACAGCACCTGGGGCAGCTGGATGGCCGAGCTGGGCGTGCCCGGCATCTACCGCAGCCAGGCCAGCATGGCGCCGGGCGTGAAGGTGCGCATGGGCACCAAGGCGCTGCCGCATGCGGGCATCGGCGTCAAAGCCTATTCGTGGGCCACCTCGCCCCTGCGCCGCTACACCGACCTGGTCAACCAGTGGCAGATCATTGCCTGCGCCCGCCACGGCAAAACCGCCGCGCTGGCCGCGCCGTTCAAGCCCAAGGACGCCGACCTGTTCTCCATCATCAGCAGCTTTGACGCGGCCTACAGCGCCTACAACGGCTACCAGGCCGGCATGGAGCGCTTCTGGACGCTGAAGTACGTGGAGCAGAACGGCATCACCGAGCTGAACGCCACCGTCTTCAAGGAAGGGCCTGGCGGCAGCTTCCTGGTGCGGGCGGATGACATTCCGCTGGTCTTCCCCGTGCTGGGCGCGCAGAACCTGCCGCGCGGCGCGCGCCTCCTGGTCAAGCTGGGCGAGGTGGACGAGATCACGCTGGACATCCACGGCACCGTGATCGAGCGCCTGGACGACCCGCAGGACGCCAGCGACGATGGCCCGGTGGACGATGCCGAGGACGACGACACCGTGGCCGGCCCCATCGCCATTGCGGTGGATGTGAACGAAGCGCCGGCTGCCGACGCCGCGGCCGCTGCCAACGCCGCCTGAGCCCCCGGATCCCCCCTGATAATCGCGGCCGATGAAACTTCCTGCCTTCCTCCGCACCTTCAGCACGCTGCAACTGGCGCTGGGCGTCTCGGTGGCAGTGCATGCCGCGCTCATCTCCGTGCGCTTCATCGACCCCGAGGGCTTCAACCGCGTGTTCCAGGACACGCCGCTGGAGGTCATCCTGGTCAACGCCAAGTCGAACGACCGGCCGGACAAGGCCCAGGCCATTGCCCAGGCCAATCTGGCCGGCGGCGGCGATGCCGACAAGGGCCGCGCCACCAGTCCGCTGCCGTACACGGCGCTCACGACCCTCGGCGATGATTTCGAGGAAGCGCAGCGCAAGATGGATGCGATGCAGGAGCAGCAGGCCCAGCTGCTCGCGCAGCTGCGCAAGCAGCTGGCCACCATGCCGGTGCCCGACCCGCGCCAGGCCGCCCAGAGCGCCGAGCAGGCCAGCGAGCAGGAAAAGCGCCGCCAGCTGGTCAAGCTGCTGGCCGAGATTGAAAAGCGCATCAACGAAGAAAACTCGCGGCCCAAGAAGCGCTACATCAGCCCCGCCACGCGTGAAGAGGCCTATGCCCTGTACTACGACGCGCTGCGCCACAAGGTGGAAGACAAGGGCACGGAGAATTTCCCCGAGCAGGGCGGCAAGAAGCTCTACGGCGAGCTGACCATGATCGTCACTGTGAACCACGACGGGCGCGTGCTGGACACCGAAGTCGTGCAGGGTTCCGGCAACGCCACGCTGGACCGCCGCGCCCAGGCCATCGCACGCGCCGCCGGTCCGTTTGGCACCTTTTCCCCGGACATGCGCAAGAAGGCCGACCAGATCGCCATGGTGGCGCGCTTCAAGTTCACCCGCGAACAGACCCTTGAAACCAGTGTGCGGTAACCCCCTCTGAGTCGCCTGCGGCGCCTTCCCTCAGGGGGCCCCCAGTTCCGCGGCGGCGCCGGCCTCACCCCTTCCCATGACCTCTTCGCCTTCTGCCACCGACCTGTACTGCGTGATGGGCAACCCCGTGGCCCACAGCCGCTCGCCCGCCATCCATGCCCGCTTTGCCGAACTGACCGGCCAGCGCCTGCGCTACGAGCGCCGCCTGGTGGCGCTGGACGGCTTTGCGCAGGCCGTGCGCGACTTCAGGGCCGAGGGCGGCCGCGGCTGCAACATCACCGTGCCCTTCAAGTTCGAGGCGCAGGCCCTGGCCACCACCTGCAGCGAGCGCGTGCATCTGGCCGGGGCCGCCAACACCCTGCGCTTCCAGCCGGACGGCAGCATCCAGGCCGACAACACCGACGGCCTGGGCCTGGTGGCCGACATCACCCGCAACGCCGGCGTGCCCCTGCAAGGCGCGCGGGTGCTGCTGGTGGGGGCGGGCGGCGCGGCCGCCGGGGTGCTGGGGCCGGTGCTCCAGGCCGGGGCCGTCCATGTGACCGTGGCCAACCGCACGCTGGCCAAGGCCCAGGCCCTGGTGCAATCGCACAGCGCCCTGGCTGCGCTACAAAAAGCAGAGCTGCTTGCGCTTTCCCCACAAGCGCTGGAGGCTGATTTTGATGTGATCATCAACGCCACGGCCAGCAGTTTGGCGGGCGCTGAAGCCCCCGTGCCCGCCCACGTTCTGCGGCCCGGCAGCCTGGCCTACGACATGATGTACGGCCCCGCGGCCCAGGGCTTTCTGGACTGGGCCCGCCGGCATGGCGCCGTGCCGCGCGACGGCCTGGGCATGCTGGTGGAACAGGCCGCGGAAGCCTTCCTGCTGTGGCGCGGCGTGCGCCCGCCCTCGGGCCAGGTGCTGCAGGAAATGCGGCAGGGCGCCTGAACCATGCGCGAGCATGAAGCTGCAAAACCGTTCGGGCTGAGCCTGTCGAAGCCCCGCGCCGCGCTTCGGCAGGCTCAGCGTGAACGGTTCTAGTGGGTTCATGCCGGCCCAGACACAAAACCAAACAAGGGGAGACACGCCGCCATGAAAGCCGTGCTGCGTTGGCTGGGACTGGTGGTGCTCGCCCTGGTGGCGCTGCAGCTGTTCTTTGTGCTGCGCATCGCGGCCATGGTGGTGGTCAACCCGCAGTCCACCACCTTCCAGCGCTCCGAGGCCTGGACGCTGCTGTCCGGCACGGGCCATGTGCCCTGGCGCCAGCAATGGGTGCCCTATGCCGAGATCTCCGACCACCTCAAGCGGGCCGTGATCGCCTCGGAGGACGATGGTTTCGTCAACCACGACGGCGTGGACTGGAACGCCATCGAGAAGGCCTGGGAACGCAACGCCAAGGCCGAAGCGCAGGCCACCAAGGCCCTGGCGCGCGCCCCCGACCGGCCCCAGCGCGCCCCCAAGATCCGCGGCGGCTCCACCATCACCCAGCAGCTCGCCAAGAACCTGCTGCTCTCAGGCGAGCGCACCCTGCTGCGCAAGGGGCAGGAATTCGTGCTGACCCTGGCCCTGGAGCAGCTGCTCTCCAAGGAGCGCATCCTGGAGATCTACCTGAACAACGTCGAATGGGGCGAAGGCGTCTTTGGCGCCGAGGCCGCAGCGCAGCACTACTTCCGCAAGAGCGCCGGCAAACTCGGCCCGGCCGAGGCTGCCCGCCTGGCCGTCATGCTGCCCGCCCCCAAGCGGTTCGAGAAGGCGCCGGGGTCGGCGTATCTGGCGGGGCGCACGCGGACGATCCTGGGCCGCATGGGAAGCGCGGAGCTGCCCTGACGGCATCGACGCGGCAGACCGCCCACCGGGGTCGCCGTGAGAGCCTGTTCACAATCTCCCAGGAGTCGCTGCCCGAAGGGTTGGAGCGAAATCGGGCGACTGAACGCCCCGGCTGCTTGCAGGAGCATGAGCCCATGCGGCGCATCCGCAGCACCCACTCGTCCCGATTGCGCTTCAACGCGACCCCTGCGAGATTGTGAACAGGCTCTTAGGGATCCTCTGCACAAATCGAGCGGCAAGTGTGCGCTGCGGATCGGGAGGGGCTGCAAGGCGCAAAACGCAGCAATAGCCGCAGCTATTGCGAGGATTTGCAACGCAGCAGACTGCCCGAGACCGCAGATGCACACGGC
>NZ_JAJTBB010000081.1 GCF_021287135.1 Acidovorax sp. | reverse complement strand
GGTGGCGACGGGCGCGGGGGCCGCGGCCGCCGGCGCGCTGGCCGGCGCGTCCGTGGACGCCGCGGCCGCGGCGGCAGATGCGGCCACCGCCGACGGATCGGCCGCCGCAACCTCCACCGAGGCTGGGGTGGCCGCTGCGGCCGGTTCCGCCATCTCGGTGACGATCTCGGTCTGGCGCACCTTGCCGCCGCTGCCCTGCACCCACCGCAGCCCCGCCGCCGATGCCACCACGGCAAAAGCGCCGATGCCGAGCCAGAGCAGCAGGTGCGGGCGCCGCCGGGACTTGGGCGCCTTGTGGGCCGAGCGCAGCAGCTCCCGCTCCAGCGGCAGGGGCCGGGCGTCGGCTGCGTGCCGCGCGCTGGCCGCCCCTCCGTTCGGATGCGCCGCCGCGCCGTCGTAGCGGGAGTCGTCGGCCGCCACGGAATCCCGAGGGTCGAAGAAGACGGTATCGCCGCCGTCGGCAGCCAGCGTGTCCGGCCCGGCCAGCATCACGGTATCGCCGCCGGCCGGCAGCTCCACAAAATTGTCAACTTCTGTGCCCGAGTCCTCCACTTTTGCCACTTTTGTCAGGGAGCGATGGGGCTGGGCAGGTGATTCGGCGCCGGCGCGGGGCGCGGAGGTGATGTCCACCGTGGGCGACACCAGGCCGGGGCCGGGCTGGTCGGCCGGCTCGACCCAGATGTCCCCCAGGTCGGCGCGGAAGTCGAAATGGTCGACCCCTTCGGGCGGCGCGGTCATTTCCATGGTCCGCAGGAACTCGTCGATGCTCTGCGGCCGGTCCTGCGGCTGGAGCGCCAGCGATTGCGCAATCGCCGCCACGAACGGCGCGGAATACTCCACGCCGAACTGCCGCTTGACGGTCCGCGCCACCCGCGAGAACGACACCATGCGGTCGCGGATGGAGCGCAGGGTGGCCGGCAGCGGCGTGTCGTTGCACAGGCAGCCATGCACCACGGCCGCCAGGGAGTACAGGTCGCTCCAGGGCCCCTGGCGCAGGTCCTGGTCTCCGTCCGAATACTGCTCGATCGGCGCGTAGTTGACCTTGAGAACCGCCGTGTGCTTGCGATCCTGGTCGTTGATGGCGTGGCGCGCGGCGCCCAGGTCCAGCAGCACCGGCGGGCCGGCGTCCTGCAGGAAGATGTTGTCGGGCGAGATGTCGCGGTGCAGCGTGTTGTCTTCGTGGAGCACCCCCAGAGCGCCCAGCACCGACCACAGCACCTTGCGCAGCCAGATCTCCGGCGGGGGCGTGCGCATCTGGGCGCGCGCCTGCTTGAAGGTCATGCCGCTGTACAGGGGCATGACCATGTAGGCGGTGTTGTTGGCCTCCCAGAAGCGGAACACCTTGACCAGCGACGGATGGTCGAACTGGGCCAGCAGCCGCGCCTCCCCCACGAAGGAGGCCAGCCCGGCCTTGAACGTCTGCAGGTCCGCCGGCGAGCGCACCCACAGCGACTGGCCCTGCGCCCGGCCCGCCAGCGCGGAGGGCATGTATTCCTTGATCGCTACGGCGCGGTGCAGGGAATGGTCGAACGCCTTGTAGACCATGCCGAACCCGCCCACGCCCAGCAGCGCCAGGATCTCGAACTCCGCCAGCCGGGTGCCGGGCGGCAGCGCATCCATATGGCTGACACCGCTGGCGGGGGCTGGGCTGGAACTTGCGATCATGGTGGAAAAGGCGTGGCGTTCGGGCAGGCATCAACGGGGGAGTGCACCCGATCAGAGGTCAACAGGTTCTCGGCCGCGGCAAAACACAATCAGAAAGCATGCCAGCTCGCACCGCGAGCGCCAGGAA
Organism: Acidovorax sp.; assembly: GCF_021287135.1. Classification (GTDB taxonomy): domain Bacteria; phylum Pseudomonadota; class Gammaproteobacteria; order Burkholderiales; family Burkholderiaceae_C; genus Acidovorax. The sequence continues at coordinate 14,132 of NZ_JAJTBB010000081.1, read as the reverse complement.
TTTTGCGCTGCTCCCCTGCCCCACCCCATCGGACAAGCCCGGATTGTGCCCGGCGCCGGTGCGTCTGCCCCGGCACTGGATCACGAAACCGCGGCTTCCTTGACGCGCGTCCAGTTTCTGCGCCACGCCGGCCGCACCAGGCCCACTCGTTACCATAGCGCCATGTTCAGTTACCGCCACGCCTTCCACGCAGGCAACCATGCCGATGTGCTCAAACACACCGTCCTGATCGCCGCCTTGCAACACCTTACGGAGAAAGACGCGGCACTGACCGTGCTGGACACGCACGCAGGCGCAGGCCTGTACCGGCTCGACGGCGACTACGCCAGCACCAGCGGCGAGGCCGCTGACGGCGTGGCGCGCCTGTTCGCCCCCACGGTGCCCCCCTTGGCGCCGGCGCTGCAGGACTATGTGGACATGGTCCGCGCGTTCAACCAGGGCAGCGCGCCGCGGGTCTACCCCGGCTCGCCCTTCATTGCGCAACGCCTGCTGCGCGATCACGACAAGCTCAAGCTGTTTGAACTGCACCCCACCGACCTGCGCGCGCTGGCCGGCAACGTGGCGCAGCTGGAGGCCGGCCGGCAGGTGGCCGTGCTGCACGAGGACGGGTTTGAAGGCATCAAGAAGTTCCTGCCCCCGCCGTCCCGCCGCGCCTTGGTGCTGTGCGATCCCAGCTATGAAATCAAGAGCGACTACGCCAAGGTGCTGGACATGGCGGCCGATTCGCTCAAGCGCTTTGCCACCGGCACCTATGCGTTCTGGTACCCGATCATCCCGCGCCCCGAGGCGCACGACCTGCCCCGGCGCCTGAAGACGCTGGCCACCAAGGCCGGCAAGAGCTGGCTGCATGCCACGCTCACGGTCAAATCCAGCAAGCGCACCGAAGCTGCCACGGGCGAGGCCAAGCGCCCCGGGCTGCCGGCCAGCGGCATGTTCCTGATCAACCCGCCCTACACGCTCAAGGACGCGCTAAAGAACGCCCTGCCGCAGATGGCCGAGCTGCTGGCCCAGGACCGCAACGCCGCCCACACGCTGGAGTCCGGCGGCTGACGGCGCCTTCTTGCGCAGCCCCGCTGCGCGCCGGGGCGGCGTCACGGCGCGTCACGGCGCGTCACGGCGCCGCGGGGCAGTCGCTTTCGCCGTCGTCCAGCGCGAACAGTTCCACGGGCTTGAGCCCCAGGCCCACCATGCCCAGCGCCTCCGCCGCGCCCCGGCTCAGGTCGATGATGCGGTTGGCGGAGTGCGGCCCGCGGTCGTTGATGCGCACGATCACCGTGCGCCCGGTGGCCTGGCTGCGCACGCACACGCGCGAGCCGAACGGCAGCGTGGGGTGCGCGGCGGTCAGCGCCTTCATGTCGAACAGCTCGCCGCTGGCGGTGCGGCGCTTGTGGAACTTGGCTCCGTACCAGGACGCAAGCCCCACTTCGTCAGCGGAAAGGCCCACCTCCGGCGCCACGGAGAGCCCGGTCTCGCCCGGCCTGGGGCCGGGCGGCGCGGGCGGGTCGATGAGCATGGCCTCGCCCGGCACGCTCAGGAGGTGGGGGGCCAGGGCATCCGCCTCGGCCGACAGCCCCTGGGCGTGCGCGGGCAGCAACCCGGCAGGGGCCAGGCCGACCAGGCAGGCGGCGGCCAGCCGCAGCAGCCGCACCAGCCGCCCCGGCACCCGCTGCCGCCAGGCGCGCTGGCGCATCAGATGCCCAGCCGGCGGCAAATCTCCAGCGTGGCCGCGCTCTGGTTCATGGTGTAGAAGTGCAGGGCCGGAACCCCGGCGCTGCGCAGGCGGTCGCACAGGTCCGTCACCACGTCCAGGCCAAAGGCCTTGATGCTGGCCGTGTCGTCGCCGAACGCCTGCAGGCGCAGGCGGATCCAGCGCGGAATCTCGGCGCCGCAGGCGTCCGAGAAGCGCATGAGCTGCGTGGAGCTGCCAATGGGCATGATGCCGGGCACCACGGGCACGCGCGCCCCCAGGCGCTCGGTGTCCTCCACGAAGCGGAAGTAGGCGTCGCTGTTGTAGAAGTACTGCGTGATGGCCGAGTCCGCACCGGCCTGCACCTTGGCCAGGTAGGCCTTGAGGTCGGCCTCGGGCGAGCGCGCCTGCGGATGCACCTCGGGGTAGGCGGCCACCTCGATGTGGAAGTCACGCCCGGTCTCCGCGCGGATGAAGGCCACCAGATCGCTGGCGTACTGGAATTCGCCGCCCGCGCCGTAGCCGCTGGGCAGGTCGCCGCGCAGGGCCACCAGGCGCTTGACGCCCATGGACTTGAGCTGGGCCAGCTGCTCGCGCACTGACTGCCGCGTGGCGCCGATGCACGAGAAGTGCGAGGCCGCGCTCACGCCCTCGGCCAGGATCTCACGCACCGTGCCAAAGGTACCGTCCTGCGTGGAGCCCCCGGCGCCATAGGTCACGGAGCAGAAGTCGGGGTGCAGCTTGTACAGCTGCTGCCGCGCCGCCCGCAGCTTGTCGGCCCCCTCGGGCGTCTTGGGCGGGAAAAACTCGAAACTCACCGGGAAACCGGTGCCCTGGGCATTGGCGGCTGCGTTCATGCGGCCCTCCTCGCAAAGACAAAAAATTCCTGGTTGCCGTCGCCGCCCTGGATGGGGCTGTCCAGCCATGCCAGCACGGCCAGGCCATTGGCGGCGCAGCAGTCGCGGATGCGTTGCTCCACCACAGGGTACAGCGCCGCGTCGCGCACCACGCCGCCCTTGCCCACCTGGCCCGGCTGCAGTTCGAACTGCGGCTTGACCAGCATCAGCAGGTGGCCCTGCGGCGCCAGCAGCGGCACCAGAGCCGGCAGCACGAGGGTGAGGGAGATGAACGACAGGTCGCCCGTGACCAGATCGAACACGGGGCGGATGTCCACGTCCTCGCGGCCCGGCTTGCGGCGGCGCTCGGTGGGCAGCGTGCCTTCGGCGCGGGCGCGGGCCTTGGCGGCGCGCTCAGCCTTGAAGGCCTCCACGTCCTGCTCCTTGGCGTCGTCGCTGTCGTCGTAGGCCTCGTCCACCTGGCCGCCGTTGCGCATCCAGGCGTAGGGTGCCACGGGCTGGGTGTCGTTGTCCTCGTCGTCCTGCACGATCTCCTCGGACAGGGCGTCGTCACAGCCCTGCCGCAGCGATTCGGCGGTGAGCGCGCGGGCGTTGAGCCCCTCCACGCAGACCACGCGCGGGTCGCTCTTCAGCCGCTCGTGCAACTGGCCGTGGCCCACGTCGACCCCGATCACCTGGGCCGCGCCGTGCTGCAGCAGGCAGTCGGTGAAGCCACCCGTGCTCTGGCCCACGTCCAGGCAGCGCAGGCCGGCCACGGCCAGGCCGGTGTGCTGCAGGGCGCCTTCGAGCTTGAGGCCGCCGCGCGAAAGGTATTTGGCCTCAGCGCCGTCCAGCAGCTTGACCTCGGCCACGGAGGGGATGTCATCCCCGTTCTTGGCGACCTTGTTCCAGGGCGCCAGCGGCGACAGGCGCCACTCGACCCCCGCAGCAATCAGCCGCTGCGCCTGCGAGCGCGTGGCCGCGTGGCCCGCTTCCACCAAAAAAACGTCTGCGCGCATGCGCTCCTCTTGTTCTCAAGAAACTCTGAACAAAATCGGGATCCAGCGCTTATGCAGCAAGCGCTGGCAGCTCCTATTTTCATAGCGAATGGACGGACAGCACCTTCGCTGCCGCCCCTCGCCACCGCCCTGATCAATAGCGGTAGGTGTCCGGCTTGTACGGGCCTTGCTTGGGCACGCCGATGTAGGCTGCCTGCTCGTCGGTCAGCTCGGTCAGCATCGCGCCCACCTTCTTCAGGTGCAGGCGGGCCACCTTCTCGTCCAGGTGCTTGGGCAGCACGTAGACCTTGCCGTTTTCGTAGAAGTCGCTGTGCGTGAACAGCTCGATCTGGGCGATGGTCTGGTTGGCGAACGAGTTGGACATCACGAAGCTGGGGTGGCCCGTGCCGCAGCCCAGGTTCACCAGCCGGCCCTTGGCCAGCAGGATGATGCGCTTGCCGTCCGGGAAGATCACGTGGTCCACCTGGGGCTTGATCTCTTCCCACTGGCAGTTTTCTTCGAGCTTGGCGACCTGGATCTCGTTATCGAAGTGGCCGATGTTGCAGACGATGGTCTGGTCCTTCATCGCGGCCATGTGCTCGAAGGTGATGACGTCACGGTTGCCCGTGGTGGTCACGAAGATGTCGGCCTTGTCGGCGGCCCATTCCATGGTCACGACCTTGAAGCCTTCCATCGCGGCCTGCAGCGCGTTGATGGGGTCGATCTCGGTCACCCACACCTGGGCGGAGAGCGCGCGCAGGGCCTGGGCGCTGCCCTTGCCCACGTCGCCGTAGCCGGCCACCACGGCCACCTTGCCCGCAATCATCACGTCGGTGGCGCGCTTGATGCCGTCCACCAGGCTTTCGCGGCAGCCGTACAGGTTGTCGAACTTGCTCTTGGTGACGGAGTCGTTCACGTTGATGGCGCGGAACATCAGCGTGCCCTTGGCCGACATTTCCTTCAGGCGGTGCACGCCGGTGGTGGTTTCCTCGGTCACGCCGATGATCTGCGCGCTCTTGCGGCTGTACCAGGTGCTGTCCTCGGCCAGCTTGGCCTTGATGGCGGCAAACAGGATGCGCTCTTCCTCGCTGCCGGGGTTGGCCAGCACGGAGGCGTCCTTCTCGGCGCGCTTGCCCAGGTGCATGAGCAAGGTGGCGTCGCCGCCATCGTCCAGGATCAGGTTGGGGCCTTCCCCTTCGCTGCCCTTGGGGCCGAAGTCGAAGATGCGGTGCGTGTAGTCCCAGTACTCGGCCAGCGTCTCGCCCTTCACGGCGAACACCGGCGTGCCGGTGGCGGCAATGGCGGCGGCAGCGTGGTCCTGCGTGGAGAAGATGTTGCACGAGGCCCAGCGCACCTGCGCGCCCAGGGCCTGCAGGGTTTCGATCAGCACCGCCGTCTGGATGGTCATGTGCAGACTGCCGGTGATGCGCGCGCCCTTGAGCGACTGCTTGGCCGCGAATTCCTCGCGGATGGCCATCAGGCCGGGCATTTCGGTTTCGGCGATCTTGATTTCTTTGCGGCCCCAGTCGGCCAGGCCGATGTCGGCAATGATGCAGTCGGTGTTGACGGGGGCGTTGACGCGTGCGTTCATGATGGTTTCGTGCTCCAAAGCATGTTTGAAAAACCACTGGTCGCGGGGGAGAGCAAGCTCACCACACGAGAAGTGGATGAGCGTCGTTGCGGGGTGACTCCGAGCCTCACGCCCCGCCGGTGCTGGGGACGCTGCAACGCTCCTCGGATCGGCGGATTATATAAAAGCAGGCGGCCAGCCTCCCGCGCAGCGGCGGACACCCGGGCGCGCAACAGTAAAATCCGGGCTCTGCCTACCTGCGGGACCCCCACGCAGGCATCGGACGACGACCCGCGCAGGCCCATCAGCCCAGCGCCCCTCCCCATTCAGGAATCCCGTGTCTTACGCCACCGAAACCCGGCGCCGCCGCACCTTTGCCATCATTTCCCACCCCGACGCCGGTAAAACGACGCTGACGGAAAAACTGCTGCTGTTCTCGGGTGCGATCCAGATCGCCGGCGCGGTGAAGGGCCGCAAGGCCAGCCGCCACGCCACGTCGGACTGGATGGAGATTGAAAAGCAGCGCGGCATCTCGGTGGCCAGCTCGGTCATGCAGATGCTGTACCGCGAGCACGTCATCAACCTGCTCGACACGCCCGGCCACAAGGACTTTTCGGAAGACACGTACCGCGTGCTCACCGCGGTGGACTCGGCGCTGATGGTGATCGACGCCGCCAACGGCGTGGAAGCACAGACCCGCCGCCTGATCGAGGTTTGCCGCCAGCGCGACACGCCCATCATCACCTTCGTCAACAAGATGGACCGCGAGGTGCGCGACCCGCTGGACATCCTGGACGAGGTGGAGCGCGAGCTGGGCATGCCCTGCTGCCCCATGACCTGGCCCGTGGGCCAGGGCAAGAGCTTCGGCGGGATCATCAACCTGCGCACGAAGACCATGACAGTGTTCGAGTCCGGCAGCGAGCGCCGCCCGCAGGACTTCGAATCCATCCCGCTGACCGATGTGGACGCGCTGCGCGCGCGCTTCGGCGCCGAGTTTGACGCCGCCATGGACAGCATGGAGTTGGCCACCGGCGCATCGCCCGAGTGGAACCACGAGGCCTTCCTGGCCGGCAAGCTGACCCCCGTGTTCTTCGGCTCCGGTGTGAACAACTTCGGGGTGATGGAAGTGCTGGACGCACTGGTCGACATGGCCCCGCCGCCCGGCCCGCGCGTGAGCACGCTCGAAGTGAACAAGCAGCCCGTGGTGAAAACCATCCAGCCCGAAGACGAAGGCTTTGCGGGCGTGGTCTTCAAGGTGCAGGCCAACATGGACGCCAACCACCGCGACCGCATCGCCTTTGTGCGTGTGGCCTCGGGCAAGTACACGCCGGGCATGAAGCTCAAGGTGCAGCGCACCGGCAAGGAGCTGCGGCCCACCTCGGTCGTGACCTTCATGTCGCAGCGCCGCGAGGCCGTGGAAGAAGCCTACGCGGGCGACATCATCGGCTTCACCACCCACGGCGGCGTGCAGCTGGGCGACACCATCACCGACGGCGCCAACCTGCAGTTCACCGGCCTGCCCTTCTTCGCGCCCGAGATGTTCATGACCGTGGTGCTCAAGAACCCGCTGCGGACCAAGCAGCTGCAGCAGGGCCTGGCCCAGCTGGGCGAGGAAGGCGCGATCCAGGTGTTCAAGCCCGACGCGGGCGGCAACATGCTGCTGGGCGCCGTGGGCCAGCTGCAGTTTGAAGTGGTGCAGCACCGCCTGAAGGCCGAGTACGACGCCGATGTGCGCCTGGAAGGCAGCCAGTACACCGGCGCACGCTGGATCACGGCCGACAACGCGGCCGACCTGCGCGCCTTCACCGACGCGTACCCGCTGCGCCTGGCGCACGACGCGGCCGACACGCTGGCCTATCTGTGCACCAGCCCCTACGACGTGCGGCTGGCGCAGGAGCGGTTTCCCAAGATCCACTTCCACCCGCTGCGCGAGCACGCCGGGCTGGCGCTGCAAAAGGCAGGCTGACGCCCCATGCTGCCCCTCACCCGCTGGCCGCTGGCGGCCCGCCGCGATGTGGTGGGTGTCTTCACCGACATCGACGACACGCTGACCACCGAAGGCGCGATCACGCCCGATGCGCTGCAGGCCCTGGCCGGCCTGAAGGCCGCGGGGCTGCATGTCATCCCCATTACCGGGCGGCCCATCGGCTGGTGCGCGCCCTTCATGGCCGGGGCTGTGGGCACGGCCTGGCCGGTGGATGCGATGGTGGCGGAAAACGGGGCCGTGGCGTTTGTCCACGGCGCGGGGTCGCCACCGCAGCCGGCCAAGCGCTACCAGCAGGACGCCGCCACGCGCCACGCCAACCAGGCCCGCATGCGCGACATCGCTGCGCAAGTGGCGGCCGAAGTGCCCGGCGTGCAACTGAGCCGCGACAGCGGCGGGCGCGAAACCGACATTGCCTTCGACTACGCCGAGTTCGACCGGCACCCGCCCGAGACCGTGCAGCAGGTGCTGGCCGTGCTGCAGCGCGCAGGCCTGCAGACCACGGTGAGCAGCATCCACATCCACGGCTGCTTTGGCGACTTCAACAAATGGCAGGGCGCCAACTGGATCGTGCGCGAGCTGCTGGGCCGCGACCTGGCGCAGGAGCTGGACCGCTGGGTGTTCGTGGGCGATTCGGGCAACGACCAGGCCATGTTCCAGCACTTCACCCACAGCGTGGGGGTGGCCAACATCGCGCGGTTCGTGCCGCAGCTCACGCACCTGCCGCGTTACGTGACGCAGGGCGAACGGGGCGCGGGGTTTGCCGAAGTGGCGCAGGCCCTGCTGGCGGCCCGGCCCGAGGGCAGCCGGGCCTGACACCGGCGCCTGGCCAGAATTTTGATAAAAAGTGGCTGTAGCGCTTGATACACAAGCGCGAGCAGCTATATTTTTAATAGCAAATCATTCACCCACCCGGCCGCGCCTCAGGCCTTCAGGAACAGCTCCGTGTCCGGCGCAAAGCAGGCGTGCAGCGGCAGCAGCGCCCCGCCCAGCGCACGCGCGTCCGAGCCGATGCCGCCCAGCTCCAGCCGGGGGGGCGCCTGCAAGCCCTCCCAGCTGTAGGCGCGCAGGGCCGCGCGCACGCCGTCGGCCAGCGCCTGCAGCACGCCGGGGTCGGCCGCGCCGTCCAGCACCACTGCGTCCAGGTCCAGGAAGGCCGTGGCGGACACGATGCAATGGGCCAGGGCAGTGGCGGCGCGGGCAATCCAGGCGCGGCTGTGCGGGGCCCAGGGTTCCTGCAGCGCACGCTGGTCGTAGGCGGCCATCGGGTCGAGGCCGTGCTCGCGCAGGCGCTGCTCCAGGTCCCACAGCGACGCCTGGCTGATGAGCTGCGCCGGGGCGCCCTCGCCCTGCGCGACGGCGAGCGGCAGCGAGGCCACGGCGCCCGCGTTGCCGTGCAGCCCGCGGTGCAGGTGCGAGTTGAGGACCAGCCCGCCGCCGATGAAGGTGTCCAGGAACAGGTACAGAAAACTCGGAATGTCGTGCCCGCGCCCGTGCAGCAGCTCGGCCACGCAGGCGGCCGAGGTGTCCTTGGCAAAGCTCACGGGCAGCTCGGTCATCTGCTGCACCTGCTCGGCCAGGTCGATGCGGTTCCAGGCGTCTGACTGTGCCTCGGTAAGCCCCAGCATGCGGTGCCAGCCCCCCAGCTGGAACGGCGCGGCCACGCCCACGCCCACCACGCGCGAGCGCAGCGGGCCCAGGCCGTCCAGCAGCTGGTGCAGGTGCTGGCGGATGGCGGGCAGCAGCACGTCGATGTCGGGAAAGGCGTAGTCCAGCACGATGCGTTCGCGCACCTGGCCGGTGAAGTCCACCAGCAGCCAGTCCGCGCTGCGGCGGCCGATCTTGATGCCGATGGCAAAGGCGCCGTCGGGGTTGAGCCCCAGCGGCACCGAGGGCTGCCCCACGCGGCCGCGCACCGGGGCCTCGCGGCGCAGCAGGTGGTCTTCGTCCAGCCGCGCGGTGATGAGCCCGATGGTCTGCGCGGTGAGCCCGGTGACGCGCGCGATCTCGGCCTTGGCCAGGCTGCCGTGCGTGCGCAGCGCCTGCAGCACCACGCGCTCGTTGAACTGGCGCATGCCCACATGGTTGGAGCCGCGCTGGCGCAGCCGCACCGGCCCGGCGCTGGCGGGTTCGCCGGCTTCGGCCGGGGGCGGAGGGGTGGCGTCGGTTTCCAGCATGGGGCGTGCGTTCAATCCCGCAGAGTTTCGCCGATCACGCCCTTGCGCAGGAGGAAATTGCCCCAGGGCTGCGGTTCGCCGGTCACGACGATGGCATAGGCCTTCTTCACCCGCTCGTAAAAGGCGAAGCGCTCCACACCCTCCGCCTGCGTGCCAGCCACGCCTTCGCGCGCCAGCACGGCCAGCGTTTCGCGCTGCAGGGCCGAGCGGTACGGCGGCTCGGTGCCGCCCACCTGCATGTAGGCCACGGGGTGCGGCACGTCCTGCGCCAGGGGCAGCACGCTGGCCACGGCCTGCACGGCGCGCGCCATGCCAATGCCGGGCAGGCGCAGCACGGGCTTGCCCGCGCCCAGGCTCATAGCGGTGAAGTTGGCGTCGGCCAGCACGATGGCGTCGTCGTGGCCCATCTCGGCCAGCACCTTGAGCAGGTCGGGGGTCAGCAGGGGGTCGATGTTTTTCAGCATGGCAGGTGGCTCAGGCGAGGCATTCGGCGGGCAGTTCGGAGGCCGCCATGGCGCCCGTCATCACGGCCACGGTGTCGCTCATGCTGATCTTCTTGGGGTTGACCACGGCCGCGCGCTTGCCCAGGCGGGCAATGTGGATGCGGTCCGCAATCTCGAACACGTGCGGCATGTTGTGGCTGATGAGGATGACCGGCAGGCCCTTGTCGCGCACGCGGCGGATCAGCTCCAGCACCATGTTGCCCTCCTTCACGCCCAGGGCAGCGGTGGGCTCGTCCATGATGACCACGTGCCGCGCAAACGCCGCCGCACGCGCCACGGCCACGCACTGGCGCTGGCCGCCCGAGAGCGTCTCCACCGCCTGCGTCATGGAGCGGATGCCGACCTTCAGCTCGGCCATGCGGGCGACGCTTTCTTCCAGCATCTTCTTTTTGTCGAGCATGCGCAGCGCGCTGCCCAAGAGGCCCGGGCGGCGCAGCTCGCGACCCAGGAACAGGTTTTCGGCAATGGTCATGGCCGGGGCCACGGCCAGGTCCTGGTAGACGGTTTCGATGCCGGCGCGGCGGGCGTCGATGGGGCTCTTGAACTGGATGCGCTGGCCGTCCAGCAGGATCTCGCCGTCGTCCGGCACCGTGGCGCCCGACAGCGCCTTGATCAGGCTGGACTTGCCCGCGCCGTTGTCGCCGATCACGGCCAGGATTTCACCGGCGCGCAGTTCAAAATCCGCGCCATCGAGCGCAGTGACCTGACCATAGCGCTTGACCAGGCCCTTGGCCTGCATCACCAGCGGGGCGTCCGCCGTGGGGGTGAAGTGGGTCATGATCAACGCACTCCCTTGCGCGAAAGTTGGTCGGTGGCCACGGCCAGGATCACGAGGATGCCGGTGACCAGGATTTGATACACCGACGACACGCCCATGAGCGTGAGCCCGTTGCGGAACACGCCCACGATGAGCGCCCCCACCAGCGTGCCCAGCACCACGCCGCGCCCGCCAAACAGGCTGGTGCCGCCCAGCACCACGGCGCTGATGGCGTCCAGGTTCTCGGTCTGGCCCGCGTTCGGGTCGCCCGCGCCGGTGCGCGCCACCGACAGCAGCGACGCAATGCCGTAGAACAGGCCCGCCAGCACATACACGCCCAGCAGCACCTTGTCGGTGGCAATGCCGGTGAGGCGCGTGGCCTCGGGGCTGTTGCCCACGGCGTACACATGGCGGCCCGGCGCGGTTTCGCGCAGCGCAAACCAGGTCACGAGGTACAGCACCAGCATCAACACGGCGCCCCAGACGATGGCCGTCTCGCCCACCTGGAAGGTGCTGCCCAGGAGCGTCATGCCGTCGGGGATGTCGGTGATGGTCTGCGCGCCCGAGTACAGCTGCGTGGCGGCAAACGCAATGTTCAGGGTGCCCAGCGTGACGATGAAGGGCGGCAGCTTGATCTTGGTGACCAACAGGCCGTTGACCAGCCCGAAGAGCATGGTCACCGCCATGCCGCAGGCGATCGCCACGGGGGCCGACAGGCCGTAGTCCGCCGCCATCTTGGTCATGACGATGCCGCCCAGCGCCATCACCATGCCGCACGACAGGTCAATGCCCGCCGTGAGGATGACCAGCGTCTGGCCGATGGCGATCACGGCCACGACCATCACCTGCTGCAGGATGAGCGCGAAATTCTGCGCCGACAGGAAGCGCTCGCTCTGCGTGGCAAAGAAGGCACACGCCAGGATCAGCGCGATGAACGGCCCCAGCGTGGCCAGGGGCGGTAGTTTGGAAGCGGGGGAGGACATGGCGGCTCCGGGCGGGTGGCGAAAAGGACATCGGACAGCCCGCAGGGCCGCCCCATGGCACATCAGGAAAAGCGAGGGATTACTTGGCGCCCCAGCACAGATCCGTGCCCGTCTTCACGTCCTTGCTCTCCACGCCGGCCAGCGGCTTCCCGGCGATCAGGGTCACGCCGGTGTCGGTGTAGCCGCTGACCTTCTTGCCGGTCTTGGCGTAGTCCACGCCGGCCGCCACGCCCATGGCGGCCATGCGCAGCGGGTACTGCTGGCTGGTGGCGGCGATCGCGCCACGGCCCACGTCGGCCACCCCCGCGCAGCCGCCGTCCACCGAGACGATGAGCACGTTCTTCTCCTTGCCCGCCGCCTTCAGCGCGTTGTGCGCACCGGCCGCGGCGGGTTCATTGATGGTGTAGACGAGGTTGATGTCGGGGTTCTTCTGCAGGCAGTTTTCCATGCCGGTCTGGCCCTTGGCGCGGTCGCCAAAGCTGTCGGCCATGCACACCACCTCGGCCGGACGGGAGAGCTCGTTGCTCTTGGCATCGTTGGCCTGCAGCCCAAAGCCCTTCAAAAAGCCGTTGTGCCGCTGCGCGCCCACGGGGTGGCCGGGGTGCAGGTCCAGCATGGCGATCACGGGCTTCTTGCCGGCGAGCGCCGCCTTGGCGTACTGGCCGATCAGCTCGCCGGCCTTGTAGTTGTCGGTGGCGAACAGCGCATCGGTGGCATCGGCCGGGTCGGTGGGGCTGTCCAGCGCGATCACCATCACGCCCTTGGCCTGGGCCTTCTTGATGGCCGGCACGATGGCCTTGGCGTCGCTGGGGGTGATGAGGATGGTCTTGGCGCCGGCGGCGATCAGGTTCTCCATCGCCGTGACCTGGCCGGCGTTGTCGCCATCGGTCTTGCCGGCGGCGGACACCACTTTGGCGCCCAGCTTCTTGGCCTCGGCCGTGGCGCCCTCCTTCATCTTCACGAAGAACGGATTGGTTTCGGTCTTGGTGATGAGGCCGATCACCGGCTCGGACGCCTGGGCCAGGCCGCAGGCCAGGGCGCCCGACAGGGCCAGGGCGGAAATCACGAATGCAGGGGCACGAGAGGTCACGGTTGTCTCCTGGAGTTGGAATGCGGGCCCCGGCGCAGGGCCCCGGGGTTTACCACCCTTGCGGGGTGGATGGGAGCGAACTATAGTCCGCGGCATTTTAATAAATCAAGCGGATTTATTTATGGTTTTCCCTACCCAGCCCAACCCGGCCGCAGGTGCCGTCCAGCCCGTCCTTTCGGCCACAGCCCCGGCGGGCGGGCCGCCGCCGCACGCGCCAGCCCCCGTGGCGGCGGTGCGCGTGGCCACGGCGGGCGAGGCGCTGTTCGACCTGATCGAGGAAGCGGACGGGCGGCTGCGCCCCTGTGCGGGCGGTGCGGTGTACAACCTGACCCGCGCGCTGGGCCTGCAGGGCGTGGGCACCACGTACCTGAACCCGCTGTCGGCCGACCTGCTGGGGCGGCGCCTGGCAGACGGCCTGCACGGTGCGGGCGTGCGGCTGGCGCACCCGGCGCCCGTGCAGGCGCCGAGCGCCCTGGCGCTGGCCACGCTGGACGCCGAGGGCAAGGCCAGCTACAGCTTCTACCGTGACGGCGTGGCCGACCGGCAGGTCACGGCCGAGTCGCTGAACGCGGCGTGCGCCGCCCTGCCCGGCCTGCAAGTGGTGGCCACCGGCTGCCTGGCGCTGGTGGCGCAGGACGCCGGGATCTACCAGCCGTGGCTGGCCGCGCAGCGGGCCGCAGGCCGGCTGGTGGTGGTGGACGCAAACCTGCGCCTGTCGGCGGTGGACGACGCACCGGCCTACCGTGCCAACGTGATGGCGGCGCTGCAGCAGGCCCACCTCATCAAGGTCAGCGACGACGATCTGGAAGCCCTGGCGGTGCCCGGCGCCAACGCGCTGGAGCGCGCCCGCACCCTGCAGCAGCACACGTCCGCGCAGTGGCTGGCGCTGACGCTGGGCCCCGCCGGCGCCTGGCTGCTGCAGCGCGATGGCGTGGCGCTGCACGCGCAGGAGGCAGCGCCCCTGGCCGTGGTGGACACGGTGGGCGCGGGCGACTGCTTTCTGGCCGGGCTGGTCACGGCGCTGCTGGCAGGCCCTGAGCGCGGCGAGGACGCCCTGGCCTCCCGGCCGGGCGGCCTGACCACCCTGCTGGGGCCAGACCGGCTGCGCCGTGTGCTGCAGCATGCGCTGGCCAGCGCCAGCCACTGCGTGGAGCAGGCCGGCTGCACCCCGCCGCGCTATGCGGATGTGCAACAACGGCTGGGCTCACGCCCCCGGGTGGCCGCGCCGCAGGGCTGAGCGGCTGTCACTGAGCGGCAGCCCCCGCCATCCAGCCCCGGGATGGCGACGTTACTCGGCCGCGGGCTTGCGGGCGCGGCTGCGGGGGCGTGCGGGCGCCTTGGCGAGCGCAGCGCTGTCAGCGTCCGTGCTGGCGGCCTGCGGCGCCACTGCGGGCGTGGAGTCCGCATGCATCGCATCCACGGCATCCACAGCATTCACAGTGGCCCGGCCGCCGCGCGCCCGGGGCGTGGCGGCCTTGCGGCTGGCGCCGCGTGGGGCGGCCGCGCCGGCCGAAGCGCCTTCCGCCGCGCGCGCACGGCTGCGGCGG
>NZ_JAJTBB010000052.1 GCF_021287135.1 Acidovorax sp. | reverse complement strand
GATGGAAGACATCGTTTCGATGTGGCCCACCCCGTCCTTGAAGCCGATGAGATTGGGGCAGCGATCGGCCAGGATGGCCAGCGACTCGGCCGTGAGCTTGGTGCGGTCGCGGTTGTAGACGATCACGCCGAACTTCACGCTCTGGCAGACCTGCGCCACATGCTCGATCAAGCCTTCCTGGCCCGCTTCGGTCAGGTAGTGGGGCAGCAGCAGGATGCCGTGGGCGCCCAGGCGCTCGGCCTCCTGCGCATGAGCAATCGCCGTGCGGGTGGGGCCACCCGCGCCGGCAATGATGGGCACCTTGCCGCGGCAGGTGTCCACGGCGGTTTTGATGATGTCGCTGTATTCGGGGCCCGAGAGCGAGAAGTACTCGCCCGTGCCGCCCGCGGCGAACAGCGCGCTGGCGCCGTAGGGGGCCAGCCACTCCAGGCGCTCGATGTAGGTCTTGGGGCGGAAGTTACCTTCTTCGTCGAAGTCGGTGATGGGGAACGACAGCAGGCCGGAGCCCATGATGGTCTTGAGTTCTTGGGGGGTCATGGTGAAAAACGGGCGGAGGATGGGGCGTTTTGAAAGGTCATACAAGTCGCAAAAATTTCGCTTGAACGGCACTAATTTCAGCAATTTACGCCAATGTTAACGTTAACATTATCAGACAACATAGTGAAAACCCTTAATTCAACAAACTTCACGCGAGTGCCGTCGCACGCGGGCGTGGGCGCTATCGGCCCGGTGCCAGGCGCCCTTAGACTCCACCACCATGCAAGCTCCTGATCCAGCCCGCACGGCCCCACCCCCTGGCCGCGACCGCCCGGCGGTCACGCTGCGCGAGGTGGCCGAACGGGCCGGCGTGTCGATGATTACGGTGTCGCGCGCCCTCAACACGCCCCAGCAGGTATCCGAACGGACACGGGAACGGGTTCAAGAGGCCGTGTCCGCCCTGGGCTACGTGCCCAACCTGATGGCGGGCGGGTTGCGCTCGGCGCGCAGCCATGTGGTGACGGCACTCGTCCCCACGCTCACGGGCCCGCTGTTTGGGGAAATGGTGCAGGCCCTCACCGATGCGCTGGAACTGCGCGGCTTTCAGGTCATGGTGGGCCAGGTGGGCTACGCCCGCTCCCGCGAAGACGCGCTGCTGCGCGCCATCGTGGGTCGGCGACCCGACGGGATCGTGCTCACGGGGGTGATGCATTCGCCCGAGGGACGGCGTTTGCTCAGGGCCTCAGGCATTCCGGTGGTGGAAACCTGGGACTTCACCGACACCCCCATCGACATGCTCGTCGGCCTGCGCCACGAAGCGCTGGGCGCGGCCGTGTGCGAGCACCTGGTCGCCCGGGGACGGCGGCGGTTGGCGCTGCTGAGCGGCGGGGACGAGCGCGCCGCGCGGCGGGCCCAGGGTTTTGCTGCCGCCGCCGCTCGCCTGGGTCTGCGCCCGCCCGCCATGCGGCTGGGCAAATCACCCACCACGCACGCAGATGGTCGCGCCGGGCTCGCGGCCCTGCTGGCCGATGCGCCCGACATCGACGCAGTGTTCTGCAGCTCCGACATGCTGGCCCTGGGCGTACTGACCGAGGCCAGGGAGCGCGCCATCGCGGTACCGCGGCAACTCGCCGTGGTGGGATTTGGCGATACCGACTTTGCCGCGACTGTCAGCCCCGCCCTCTCCACGGTGCGCATCGATGGCGCGCGCATGGGGCAGACAGCAGCCCAGTGGATCGCCGACCGGGCCGAAGGCAAAGCAGTCGCTCAGCCGGTGGTGGATATCGGCTTTTCTATCGTGGAGCGCAGCAGCAGCTGAGTGCAGGCGCGGCCCGGGCGGGCCGCGCCCCCAACCGCCCAGGGATGCTCTGCACGTGCAAAGGATCCCTAGGGACCCTCTGCACAAATCACCGCGCCGTGTGCATCTGCGGTCTCGGGTGGTCTGCTGCGTTGCAAAGCCTCGCAATAGCTGCGGCTATTGCTGCGTTTTGCGCCTTGCAGCCCCTCCCGATCCGCAGCCCACACTTGCCGCTCGATTTGTGCAGAGGGATCCCTAGGGCCGGTAGACCAGCGCCGCGGCCCGCGCCTCCATGGCCAGGCCCTGCCCCACCGGACCCAGCCGCTCGGCCGTCTTGGCCTTGACGTTGATCTGGTCCTCGTCAATTCCCACCGCGCGCGCGATGGCGCTGCGCATGCCCGGAATGTGCGATGCCAGGCGCGGCGCCTGCGCCACCACCGTGCTGTCGATGTTCCCGATCTCGAAACCGGCAGCGCGCACGCGCCGCGCCGCCTCGGCCAGTAGCACCGCCGAATCGGCGCCGCGGAACTGCGCATCGGTGTCCGGAAAGTGGCGCCCGATGTCCCCCAGCCCGGCAGCTCCCAGCAGGGCATCCGTGATGGCGTGCAGTAGCACATCCGCATCCGAATGGCCGAGCAACCCCAGGGTGTGGGGAATGTGAACGCCGCCGATCACCAGCGCCCGGCCGGGCACCAGCGCATGCACATCCCAGCCCTCGCCAATCCTGAACTTCATCCGCTTGTCTGCCTTTCGCCCGCACGGGCATGGTGAGTTGGCACGGCGCCCTGGCCGTGCTCAAAAAATCGTTTTGCGTCCCGCTTGCGCGGCGCCCTGCCCGCGGTCACCGCCAAAGCGGGCCAGCGTGGTGCCAAAGCCGCGCTGGGCCAGCACCGCCTCGGCCAGCGCGAAATCGTCCGGGTAGGTGACCTTGAAGTTCTGCGCCCCGCCCGGCACCAGGCGCGGGTGCAGGCCCATGGCCTCCATGGCGCTGGCCTCATCGGTCACGTTGCTGCCCACCTTGTCCAGCGCATCCAGCAGCGGGCCAATGCGGAACATCTGCGGCGTCTGCGCCAGCCACTTGTTGCTGCGGTCCACGGTGGAAGCCACGCGCACGCCGCCAGGACCGTCGATGGAGGTCTTGAGCGTGTCGGCCAACTGGTGGGCCAGCAGGCCGCCCACCGTGTCGTGGGCGCACACGTCGATGAGCCGCTCGATTTGCGCCGTGGTCACCAGGCACCGCGCAGCGTCGTGCACCAGCACCCAGTCGTCGCGGTGCGCGCCCCGGGCGAGCAGCGCCAGGAGCCCGCCCTGCACGGTGGCGGCGCGCGTGGGTCCGCCGCAGTCGACGACAAAAAAAGACGGATGCGCATGCGCTTCCAGAAAGCGGTCCCCCGGCGCCACGGCCACCAGCGTGCCCGCCAGCCGGTCCACGCCGGCAAAGGCCGCCAGGGTGTGCATCACCATGGGGTGCCCCGCCACCAAGTGGTATTGCTTGGGCAGCGGCGAAGGCGCCGGCGCTTCACCGGATGCACCCACCGTCGCCGGCGCCGCGGGTGCTGCCGCCACCGCGCGCGAGCCCGTGCCCGCGCAGGGCACCAGCGCCCAGAAGCGCCCGGCCGGCGGGCTGGCGAGGTGCGAGGTGGCGTGTGCTGGCTGCAGCAGCGGATCGATGGTCATGAGGGCGCCATTTTAGGGAGTCGGAATCCACCCACCCGCTCCCGTCCCCACCGAAGCCGGCAACGGGATGCGCACGGAGGTTTCCGCTGCCGGTGTGCCGAGCCCAGGGGAACGGACCGTGCCTCCGGGGCCACCGTTGCGGGGCCCGGCAAGCACTGCGACCGGGCCTAAAATGGTCCGTTGCCCCGACCAGCCCACGCCCGCGCCGCCGTGGCGCTGCGGGGCCCACCGACGACACACACGTCCGCATGGAACTGCCCAAACTCTCCCCCGGAAAACGCTTTGCCTTGCCCCGCCCCGTCGGTAGCGCCGATGCGCTGCTGCTGTCGCGCCTGGCCGAGCGCGACAAGGCCGCCGGCCGCACCACCGCCATCGTCACGGCCGACGCCACCGATGCCCAGCGCCTCATTGACGAAATGGCGTTCTTCGCGCCCACGCTGCGTTGCGCGCTGTTCCCGGACTGGGAAACGCTGCCCTATGACACGTTCTCACCGCACCAGGACCTGATCAGCGAGCGGCTGGCCACGCTGTGGCGCATCAGCCAGAAGGACAAGGACACGGGGGCGGACGTGGTGCTGGTGCCTGCCACCACGGCCCTGTACCGGCTGGCGCCGCCGTCCTTCCTGGCGGGCTACACCTTCCACTTCAAGGTCAAGCAGAAGCTGGACGAAGCCAGGTTCAAGGCCCAGCTCACGCTGGCCGGCTACAGCCACGTCTCGCAGGTGGTCAGCCCCGGCGAATACGCGGTGCGCGGCGGGCTGATCGACCTGTTCCCCATGGGGTCGCTGGTGCCTTACCGGGTGGACCTGTTCGACGACGAGATCGACAGCATCCGCACCTTCGACCCCGACAGCCAGCGCAGCCTGTACCCCGTGCCCGAGGTGCGCCTGCTGCCCGGCCGCGAGTTCCCCATGGACGACGACGCACGCGCCAAGTTCAGGAGCCGCTGGCGCGAGATGCTGGAGGGCGACCCGACCAAGAGCCGCATCTACAAGGACATGGGCGCGGGCGTGGCCACGGCCGGCATCGAGTACTACTTGCCGCTGTTCTTCGACGACACGGCCACGGTGTTCGACTATCTTGGAGACGAAGCCACCGTGGTGCTCCACGGCGACCTGGAGCCCGCGTTCCAGCGCTTCTGGCAGGACACGCGCGACCGCTTCCGCCTGGTGCAGGGCGACCCGGAGCGGCCGGTGCTGCCACCCGAGACGCTGTTCCTTTCGGCCGACCAGTTCTATACCCGCGCCAACGCCCACCCGCAGCTGTCGCTGCGCTCCGGCGTGCAGGACGTGGACAACAACCCGCACTTCCAGAAACTGGGCGACCTGTCCGTGGTGCGCGGCGCCGAAGACCCCCTGGCCCGCCTGCACGCCCACATCCGCAACACGCAGCACCGCGTGTTGCTGCTGGCCGAGAGCGATGGCCGGCGCGAGAGCCTGCTGGACTTTCTGCGCGCTTCGCAGCTGAACCCGCCCGCCTTTGACTCGCTGGCCGAGTTCCACGGCGCCCATGAAGAGAAGGTCGGCATTGCCACCGCCGGTCTCACCGAGGGTTTCAGCTGGATCGAGGACGGCATCGACTTCGTCACCGAGACCGAGCTCTTTGCCGCCGGCCCCACCACGCGCCGGCGCAAGAAGCAGGAGCAGGTGAGCGACGTCGAGGCGCTGATCAAGGACCTGTCGGAACTCAACGTGGGCGACCCCGTGGTGCACAGCCAGCACGGCATCGGCCGCTACCGCGGCCTGGTGAACATGGACGTGGGCAACAAGAACGCCGACGGCACGCCCGCGCTGCAGGAATTTCTGCACCTGGAATACGCCGACAAGGCCGTGCTCTACGTGCCGGTGAGCCAGCTGCAGCTCATCAGCCGCTACACGGGCGTGAGTGCCGACGAGGCGCCGCTGCACAAGCTGGGCAGCGGCCAGTGGGAAAAGGCCAAGCGCAAGGCTGCCGAGCAGGTGCGCGACTCGGCCGCCGAGCTGCTCAACATCTACGCCCGTCGCGCCGCGCGCGAGGGCCATGCCTTCCGCTACAGCCCGCAGGACTACGAGCAGTTCGCCAACGACTTCGGCTTTGAAGAAACGGCCGACCAGAACGCCGCCATCCACGCGGTGATCCAGGACATGATCTCGCCCCGCCCCATGGACCGGCTGGTCTGCGGCGACGTGGGCTTCGGCAAGACCGAGGTGGCCCTGCGCGCGGCCTTCGTGGCCGTCACGGGCGGCAAGCAGGTGGCCTTCCTCGCGCCCACCACGCTGCTGGCCGAGCAGCACTACCAGACGCTGGTGGACCGCTTCAGCAAGTGGCCGGTGAAGATCGCGGAGGTCTCCCGCTTCCGTTCCGGCAAGGAAATCACCGCAGCGATCAAGGGCATTGCCGACGGCACGGTGGACATCGTGGTGGGCACGCACAAGCTGCTGTCCGAATCCACCAAGTTCCACAACCTGGGCCTGCTCATCATCGACGAAGAGCACCGCTTCGGCGTGCGCCACAAGGAGCAGATGAAGCAGCTGCGCGCCGAGGTGGACGTGCTCACCCTCACGGCCACGCCCATCCCGCGCACGCTGGGCATGGCGCTGGAGGGGCTGCGCGACCTGTCCGTCATCGCCACCGCGCCGCAGCGGCGCCTGGCCATCAAGACCTTTGTGCGCAACGAGGGCACGGGCGTGATCCGCGAAGCGGTGCTGCGCGAACTCAAGCGCGGCGGCCAGTGCTACTTCCTGCACAACGAGGTGGAGACCATCGAGAACCGGCGCCAGAAGCTCGAAGAGATCCTGCCCGAGGCGCGCATCGCCGTGGCGCACGGCCAGATGCCCGAGCGCGATCTGGAGAAGGTGATGCGCGACTTCGTGGCGCAGCGCTACAACATCCTGCTGTGCTCGACCATCATCGAGACCGGCATCGACGTGCCCACCGCCAACACCATCATCATCAGCCGCGCCGACAAGTTCGGCCTGGCGCAGCTGCACCAGCTGCGCGGCCGCGTGGGCCGCAGCCACCACCAGGCCTACGCCTACCTCATGGTGCCCGACACCGAGGGCCTCACCAAGCAGGCGCAGCAGCGGCTCGACGCCATCCAGCAGATGGAAGAACTGGGCAGCGGCTTCTACCTGGCCATGCACGACCTGGAGATTCGCGGCGCGGGCGAAGTGCTGGGCGAAAACCAGAGCGGCAACATGCTGGAGGTGGGCTTCCAGCTCTACAACGAGATGCTGAGCGAGGCCGTCAAGTCGCTCAAGGCGGGCAAGGAGCCCGACCTGCTGGCCCCCCTGTCGGCAGCCACCGACATCAACCTGCACGCCCCCGCCCTGCTGCCCGACGACTACTGCGGTGACGTGCACCTGCGCCTATCGTTCTACAAGAAGCTGGCCACGGCCAGGAACCCCGACCAGATCGACGGCCTGCTCGAAGAGATCGTGGACCGCTTCGGCAAGCTGCCGCCGCAGGCCCAGACCCTCATCGACGTGCACCGCCTGCGCGTGCTGAGCCAGCCCTACGGCGTGGTGAAGGTGGATGCGGCGCCTGGCGTGATCCACATCACCTTCAAGCCGCAGCCGCCCATCGATCCGATGCGCATCATCGAGCTGATCCAGAAGAACAAGCACATCAAACTGGCGGGCAACGAGAAGCTGCGCATCGAGCGCGAGCTGAAGGAGCCCAAGGACCGCGCACAGATGGTGCGGGACGTGCTGCGCAGCCTGGGCCAGCCGCAGGTGGCGGCGTGAGGATATGCATGAAATTGGCCTCCAGCGCTTATCCAGAAAGCGCAAGCAGCTATCGTATTTATAGCAATAACCGCCATGTGGCTTGAAGCTGCGCTCACGCTCATCGCCCTGGCGGCCGCCCTGGCCGCGCGCCCGTGGCGCTTGCTGGCCAGCCGCCCGCCGCTGGTGCACGAACGCTACGGCGCCCCGTCCGCCCTGTGGACGCCCCTGCTCGCCACGCTCGTCCTGCTGCCGTGGATGTGGGCCCTGCCCACGCTGCACGCCATGCCGCTGCAGCTGCAGTGGTCCGGCGCGTGCCTGGTGGTGCTGATGCTGGGCTGGCCCCTGGCCGTCCCCGTGCTGATCGCCGTGGGCATCAGCGCCGGCCTGCTGTCACCCAGCCTGGCCTGGGCGGATGCCCTCGGGGCCATCACCTGGCTGGGCGTGGTGCCGGCCACGCTGGCGCTGGCGCTGGGCGCGGCGCTGCGGCGCTTCACGGGCACCAAGCCGTTCGTCTATGTGCTGGGCCGCGCATTCCTGGGCACGGTGGTGTGCGTGTTCTCGGCAGGCGTGCTGTCGCAATGGAGCGGCCACGCCCTGCCGGGCGTAGGGGGCGAGCTGTCGCTGGTGGCGCGCTGGTTGATGGCCTGGGGCGATGGCTTTGTCACCGGCATGCTGGCCGCCATCTTTGTGGCCTTCAAGCCGGAATGGCTGGCCACGTGGTCTGACCGGCTGTACCTGCATCAGCAGAAATGACCGCCGCGCAGAGGGGCACCGGTATTGTTGACACAGCGCAATGGATAAAGGTGCCGACAGCGCGATAGTGGTGCATCACCACTAGGAGGGTTCCATGAAGCTGTTGAACGATCTTCTGTCCACCGACTACGGCCTGATGAGCATCATTGGCATTGTGTTCATGATCGGCATGGCAGTGTTCTTTGTCCGCATGTTCCTGAGCAAGATGAAGGAGCCGCCGCAGCCCAACCCCGCAGCCGGCTTGCTGGCCGAAGCGGCGAAGCGCCACTGACGCGCCCCGCGGCGCACGCCGCCGAAGCGGCGCCCGATCATCGCGGGATACCATAGCGGGTGGCGGCCAGGGAAAGGCCCTGGCGTCCGCCCCGTCCGGTTTCCCTTTTGCCTCTTGTCAACGCGCATGATCCACGCCACCGAATTCGCCCCGGGCCTCGTCGTCCAGGGCATCGAGCCTCCGCTGTCCCTGTCGCACTACAAGCTCATCGCTTTCGACATGGACTCCACCCTCATCAACATCGAGTGCGTGGACGAGATCGCCGATGCCGCCGGCCGCAAGGCCGAGGTGGCCGCCATCACCGAAGCGGCCATGCAAGGTGTCATTACCGACTACAAGGAAAGCCTGCGCCAGCGCGTCGCCCTGCTCAAGGGCGTGACCGTGCAGCACATGGAACAGGTCTTTGCCGAACGGCTGCGCTTCAACCCCGGCGCCCAGGAGCTGGTGGCCGCCGCCAGGGCAGCGGGACTGACCACGCTGCTGGTCTCGGGTGGCTTCACCTTCTTTGCCGACCGCGTGAAGGCCGGGCTGGGCATCGACCTGGCCCGCTCCAACGTGCTGGAGGTGCAGGACGGCGTCCTCACCGGCCGTATGGTGGACCAGGCCTGGGGCGACATCTGCGACGGCGCCGAGAAGCGCCGCACCCTGCTGGAAGTGGCTTCGCTCCTGGGCATTTCGCCCGCGCAGGCCATTGCCGTCGGGGACGGCGCCAACGACCTGCCCATGATGGGCGCCGCCGGACTTTCGGTGGCCTACCACGCCAAGCCGGCCGTGCGCAGCCAGGCCAAGATCGCCATCAACGAGGGCGGCCTCAACCGCCTGCTGGAAGTTCTGCGCTGACCCTGGTGCCCCGCCCCGGCGCCAGAGCATCCCTAGCCGGCGTCCAACGCCTCGTCCTGGGTCCCTGGCACCGCCGGCTGCGGGCGGCGCCCTGCTGCGTTGCGGGGCAAGGCGACAGGCACCGGCACCAGATCCTGCGCCAGCATCTGCGCGCCGCTGGCTTCACGGCGCGCGGGCGGACCCATCAGGTCCGCCAGCGTCACACCATCCAGCACGGCCAGATAGGCCTGCATGGCGCGCCACAGCGCCCCCTTCAGGCGGCAGTGGTTGCTCAGGCGGCACTGGTCGGTGGCGGGGTCAAAGCACTCGACCAGATTGAAGTCCGTCTCGGTCGCCCGTACGACGGCACCAATATTGATGGTCGAGGCCGGCTTCATCAGGCGGATGCCGCCGCCCCGGCCCCGCGTGGTTTCCAGCAGGCCGCGCGCAGACAGCTCCTGCACGATCTTCATCAGATGGCTGCGGGAGATTCCGTAGCCCTCGGCCACCTCGGTGATCGTGACGGGCTGCTCCCGGCCCTCCGTCGCCGCACAGTACATCAGCACGCGCAGCGTGTAGTCGGTCCATTGGGTCAGCCGCATGGAATTTGCCCTGGGTCAATTGGTAGGGATGTGCAAGCCCGATTTTATTCCCTAAAATATTCACGCAATATGAATCTTTAAAGGACCACCATGAACGCCCGCCTCGATCCCCTGCCCGTCGCATCCCCGGCTCCCGCTGCGCTGACCGCCCAGCAGCCCATCGGACAGATTGCCGTGCAACTCCCCGGAGCCACCGCGGTGTTCCGGCGCCTAAAGCTTGACTTCTGCTGCGGCGGCCAGATCAGCCTGGCCCAGGCCGCGGCCGACAAGGGGCTGGATGCGCAAGCCATCCTGGCGGAACTGGCGGCCCTTCAGCGCAGCGATGCCGTGCCCGAGGCCGCGTCCGCCAGCGCACTCATCGACCATATCCTGGTGCGCTACCACGAGGTGCACCGCGCCCAGTTGCCCGAGTTGATCCGCATGGCCCGCCGCGTGGAGGCCGTGCACCGGGACAATCCGCAAGTGCCTGCCGGCCTGGCCGACCACCTGGAGGCCATGCACGAAGAGTTGCTGTCGCACATGCTCAAGGAGGAGCAGGTGCTGTTCCCCATGCTCCAGCGGGGCGACAACCCGTTCGTGGGCCAGCCCATCAGCATGATGCGGGCCGAGCACGTGGACCATGGCGAGGCGCTCGATGTGCTGAACGCGCTGACAAACGACGCCACCCCGCCCCAGGGCGCCTGCAACACCTGGCGCGCGCTGTATGCCGGCATTGCCCAGTTGGGTGACGACCTGATCAACCACATCCACCTCGAAAACAATGTGCTGTTTCCTCCGTTCGAGGCCCGCGCCGAGCAAAGCGCACAAGGTTGCGGCCCGTCAGGCTGCGCCTGCAGCGGAGCTGGCACACTGCAGGCATGACCGACGCCCTGGCGGCCCCCACCTCCGCCGCACCTGCCCCGACCGCACCATACGCCCAGCCCAGCGTAGAGAGCATCACGCGGCTGGTGCATGGCTTTTATGGCGATGTGCGAAAGGACCCCTTGCTGGGCCCGGTGTTTGAAAAAACCCTGCACGGCCGCTGGGACGCGCACCTGCAGCGACTGGTGGACTTCTGGAGCACCGTGGCGCTGGGCACCCGCAGCTTTCGCGGCAATGTGTTCGGCAAGCACATGGCGCTGCAGGGCGTGACCCCGGCGCATTTCGCTGCGTGGGTGGGGCTGTGGCAGGAGCACACAAGCCGCCTGTTTGCGCCGGAGGTGGCGCAGGACCTGCAGGTGGCCGCGCATGGCATTGCCCGCAACCTGTTCCGGGGCTATTTCGGTAGCGACCCGGCCTTCGTGCGCCCCCCTGCGCACGACCACGGGCACGGCCCGGCGGACGCCTGAGAGCGTGCTCGTGCCCCGCAGGCCTTATCGGGGCCTTGCCGGGCTTTATCGAGGCCTACCGGCCCTTGCCGGGCGTGAAGAACAAGGCCACGCCCACGGCAATCAACGCCACGGGCCACCATACACGCAACACCTCACGCAGGCTGATGCTGATCAAGCCCAGATTGGTGAGCAGAAAAAACACGCCCAGCAGAACCAGGACGATCGCCGCAATATTGCCCCTCATGGATTTCCCTCTCGAAGGTTGAATAACAGGATAGCCCGCCGGTGGGCCGGCTGGTGCGCAGTGCGCCGCCGCTCCGGGCCGCCGCGGCAAACCACCAGCGCAAGCGCGAAGCTTACCGCCGGCGCAGCGGCTCCAGCAGGTGCGACAGGCCGTTGTGGTCGATCTCGTGCATCAGCGCCAGCAACCGGCCCAGCTCGCCCCGCGGAAAGCCTTCGCGGGCAAACCATGCCAGGTAGTTGCTCGGCAGATCGGCCAGCACGGTGCCCTGGTGCTTGCCGTAGGGCATGGGCAGCGACACCAGGCGCTGCAGGGCATCGGGGTCGATGGGCGCCATGGACCGTCACCCTCCGGCCCGCTTGACCTGGTAGCCCAGCTTTTGCAGCGCCTGCATCACGCGCTCCACGTGGTCCCCCTGCACTTCGATCACCCCATCCTTCACGGTCCCGCCGCTGCCGCAGGCGGTTTTCAGCTGCTTGCCCAGGTGCACCAGGGCCGCTTCCTCTTGCAGCACGCCCTTGACGAGCGTGACCGCCTTGCCGCCGCGGCCCTTGGTCTCGCGCGAAACGCGCACGATGCCGTCGCCCGCCGGCACCGGCTTGTTCTTCTTGCACTCGCACTGCGCCACCGGGCGGCGGCAGCCGGGGCACATGCGGCCCGACTCCGTGGAGTAAACGAGCCCGCCGAGCTGTGCCAGAGACTTCATGGGTGCCCTTCCATTTCCTGCTGCAGCAGGTGAAAGTCCAGGACGCGCGTGGCCAACAGCGTCTCCGTCAGAAAGCAGACCAGCGCCAGCAGAAATGAGGCCACCCCGGCCAAGAAGCCGCCCACCGCGAGGCGGTTGGGCTGGAAGCTCGTGGTTTCGCCGAGGAACAACAGGATGATGGTGAGGCCGATCAGGACCGCGCAGAACGTGAGCAGCCCGATGCAGCCGTTGGACAAGCGCCCGCGCACGCGCAGGTCGGCCAGTTCGATGTACGCCCGCCTCAGCAACTCCGGGTCGCCGCTGGCCCGGGCGCGGTCTTCCACGACACGGCCGCGGTCGATGATGCGGGCCAGCCGCCCGGCAACGGCACCGATCATGCCCGTCACCGCCGTGAGCAGGAACACAGGAGCCACCGCCAGCTGGATGCCGTGGGTGATGGTGGAGGAATCGAGGGGTAAGGCCATGGAAGCGTGGGGCGAAGGGGGATCAAGGCGAACAGCGCCGCGACAGGCGCCAATTATCGCGGCGCCAGGGACCAAGGATGCGCGGCACCCCGCAGCGGTGACAATGCGCCGTTGTCCCCTCCTTTACTTTCCGCGGCCCAGGCGCCTTTGTGCCCGCCGCCCCGCTCACCCATGCCCATGTCCTTTGCCGCCCTCGGTCTGTCCCCTGCCCTCGTCCACGCTGCGGGTGGGGCGGGTTTCGCGGAGCCCACGCCGATCCAGGCCGCGGCCCTGCCGCCCGCCCTGCAAGGCCGTGATGTGATCGGCGCAGCCCCCACGGGCTCAGGCAAAACCGCCGCGTTTGTGCTGCCCCTGCTGCAGCAATGGGTGCCCGAGACGCACGGTGGCCCGGGCCGACGGCGGCGCACGCGCGCCCTGGTGCTGGTGCCCACCCGCGAGCTGGCGGCCCAGGTGGGCGAAGTGTTGCGCAGCGTGGGCCAGCACCTGCAGCAACCGCCCAAGGTGGCGGTGGTGTTTGGCGGCGTTTCCATCAACCCCCAATTGCTGGCCCTTCGGGGCGGTGCCGACGCGGTCGTGGCCACGCCCGGGCGGCTGCTGGACCTGGTGGCGCACAACGCCTTGCACCTGGACAGCGTGCGCCACCTGGTGCTGGACGAGGCGGACCGGCTGCTGGACCTGGGGTTTGCCGACGAACTGGCCCGCGTGCTGGCCCTGTTGCCGCCTGCGCGGCAAAGCCTGTTTTTCTCGGCAACCTTTCCTCCGGCCGTGCAGGCCCTGGCCGACAGCCTGCTGAATGCCCCGGTGCGCGTCGAGGTGGCGGCCCCGCCCGCCGCAAGCGGAGCGGCGGCGATCGTGCAGCGGGCCATCGCGGTGGATGCCGCGCGCCGCACCCAGCTGCTGCGGCATCTGGTGCAGCAGCAGGCCTGGTCCCGGGTGCTGGTGTTCGTGGCCACCCAGTATGCGGCGGAGCACGTGGCCGAAAAGCTCTACAAGGCCGGCATCTATGCCACCCCCTTCCACGGCGGGTTGAGCCAGGGCGCACGCACCCAGATACTGCGGGAGTTCAAGGACGAGCGCTGGCAGGTGGTCGTCACCACCGACCTTGCAGCGCGGGGCATCGACATTGCCCAGCTGCCGGCCGTGGTGAACTTCGACCTGCCCCGCTCGGCGGTGGACTATGTGCACCGCATCGGCCGCACCGGCCGCGCGGGCGAAACCGGCGTCGCCGTGAGCTTTGTGACGGCCGACGCCGAGGCGCACTTCCGGCTGATCGAAAAGCGCCAGCAGCTGCAGCAGCCCCGGGAGGTGCTGCCCGGCTTCGAGCCCACGGAACAGCCGCCGCAGCGGCCCCAGGGTGCAGGCGGCATCAAGGGTAAAAGACCCAGCAAGAAAGACAAGCTGCGCGCGGCCCAGGCGGCCGCCGAAGCTGCGCCCGGCCAGCCCGAGGGGGCAGCGCAGCCCCACGCGCCCGCACAGCGCTGACGGCCGGAAGCCGGCGGGCGCGCCTGGGCGGGCGCCGCGGTGCGCGGGACGTCTGGGCGACAGCCCGGATTCCCATGCCTTCGTTCCGGTGCCACAATGGGCTATTACCTTTGGTTACCGCCACCCCATGTTCCACGACCTCCGTCTGTTGCAGTTGCTGCCGGCGGCAGTGCTCGTCACGCAAGAAGGCGCTATCCGCTTTGCCAATGCCGCCGCCGTGGAGCTGCTGGAGGCGCCGGACACCGAGGCGCTGATCGGCCGGCTCTCGGCCGACTTTGTGCACCCCATGGACAAGAGCCGTTCGTCCCGCCGGATTCAGCTGGTGGCGGAGCCCGAACAGGCCGGGCGGCCGAACAAGTCGTCCGAATTCCGCATCCGGACCCAGGCCGGCCATCTGCGCATGGTGCTGATCAGCAGCGTGGCGGTGGACTGGGAGGGTGCGCCCGCCGTCCTGATGTGCGGGCTGGACATGACGCACCAGAGCGAAATCGAGGCCCAGCTGCGCGAAAGCGAGCAGAACTTCCGCCGCCTGTTCGACAACATGCAAGACGTGTACTACCGCACCGACGCCAAGGGGGTGGTGCAGCATGTCGGGCCGGGTGTGCGGCGGGTGCTGGGGTATGAGCCCCATGAGATCGAAGGCCGCACGGCAGAGTCCTACTACCCCCAGAGTTCCGACCGGGACGCCTTCAAGGCGGCCATCCTCGCCAAGGGCGAGGTGTCCGACTTTCCCGGCCAGATGGTGCGGCGCGATGGCACGGTGATCGACATTTCCATCAGCAGCCACGCGCTGTACGACCAGGCCGGCAACTTCGCAGGCGTGGAGGGCATTTACCGCGATGTGACGCAGCGCAAGAACCTGGAGCGCGACCTGCAGCGC
>NZ_JAJTBB010000039.1 GCF_021287135.1 Acidovorax sp. | reverse complement strand
CACCGGCCGCAGCCCCACAGGAACAAGGCTTCTTTGCCTGGCTCAAGAGCCTGTTCGGCTTGGGCGGCGCCCCGGCGGCCGCAACCCCCGCGGCCTCTCCGGCTGCGGCAGCCGCCCCGGCGGAAACCGCCGGCCGCGCAGAACCCCGCCGTGAAGGCCGCAATGGCGAAGGCCGCGGCCGCCGCGGTGGCCGTGACGGCAACCGCGAAGGCCAGCAGCGCGACGGCGCCCCGCGCGAGGGCGCGGCAGAAGGCCGCAACCGCCGCGGCGAGCGCTCCGCGGAAGGCCGTGCACCCCGCGACGGTGACAACCGCACCCCACGCGACGGCGAACGACGCACCGAAGGCGAAGGCCGCGAGCCCCGCCCAGGCCGCGAGGGCGGCGGCCGAGGCCGTCGCGACGCCGAGGCGCGCCAGCAAAACACTGGCTTGAACGGTGACGCCGCCACCTCCGCAGCAGACGGCAGCACCACGGCCGACGGCGCACCAGCCGCCCAGGCCCGGGGCGAACGCGGCCCGCGCCGCGAGCGCGGCAACCGAGGCGAGCGCGCAGAGCGCCCGCAGCGCGCCACGGAAGGTGCAGAGGGCATGGCAGCAGCACCAGTCGCGGCGCCCGCATCCGCTGGCGGGGACTTTGCCGACACGGCCCCCCTGGCCTCGCTGCCCGACCTGGACCTGACCAGCAGCGAAGCGCCCGCCGGCAACGGCAACGCCGCTCCCGCAGCCGACGAGCAGCGGCGCGAGCGCCGCTCGCGCGACCGTTACGGCCGTGACCGCCGCGAACGCGGCGAGCGGGGCGCCCGCGAAGGCGGTGCAGACGCCGCTGCCGCACCCGCCATGCTGGACTTCGATGTCTCGCAGGTCGCGCCCACCGGCGCGCAGGAGGCCGAAGAGCCGCCGCGCCGCAGCTACTTCAGCACCCCGGCCGCCGACGACAGCCGGCCCCAGGCCGCCAGCGAAGTCGCGCCCGCGCAAGCCGCTCCGGTGGCGCCCGCTGCGGCAGCGCCCGCACCCGCGCCCGCAGTTGTGGCGGTGGCCCCAGCGCCCGCCCCGGCGGCGGTCGCAGCAGCCCCTGCAGCGCCAGGCCTGCCCCGGGTCCAGCCGTTCACCCTGCCGGTGGACGACTTGCACCAGGTGGCAACAGCGTCCGGCCTGCAATGGGTGAACTCCGATGCCGACAAGGTCGCAGCCGTGCAGGCCGCGATCGCAGCCGAACCCGCGCCCGTGCGCGTGCCGCGCGAGCGGCCGCCGGTGGTGGTGGTGGACGAAGGCCCGTTGGTGCTGGTGGAAACCCGCCGCGACCTCGCCGCGATGAAACTGCCGTTTGAGCAGCCTTCCGCCTGACGCGGCAGGCCGGGGCCGGCTTCTTGCCAAGCCTGCCCCGGCAACGCGTGGCACATGACCCAAGGGTGGCCCAGCGCCACCCTTTTGCATTCAGCGCGCGCAGGTGCGCCCCAGCGGTCACGCCGCCTCCGGCGTCGCACCCGCGATGCCGGTATCCTTGCGCGCACGCTGGCGCCCGGCCAGCGCCATGGTGTCGCACCGCGCTTTCTTCGTTCCCTCCTCCAGCCTGCCCGCCTGCCCATGCTGTTCCTGCTGTCCCCCGCCAAATCGCTTGACTACGAGACACCCCTGCCTGAAGGCCTGCCGCACACCACGCCGCAGTTCGTACCGCAATCGGCCGCGCTCATCGAGGTGTTGCGCGCGCAGTCGCCCCAGCAGATTGCATCGTTGATGGAACTCAGCGACAAGCTCGCGGCGCTCAACGTGGCGCGCTACCAGGCCTGGCGCCCCCGCTTCACCGCCAGCAATTCGCGCCAGGCGGTCCTCGCCTTCAACGGCGACGTGTACGAAGGGCTGGACGCCCGCACGCTGCAGGCGCCCGACCTGGAGTGGGCACAAGGCCACGTGCTCATCCTCAGTGGCCTGTACGGCGTGCTGCGCCCCCTGGACCGGATGCAGCCGTACCGGCTGGAAATGGGCACGCGCCTGGCCACGCCGGGCGGCAGCAACCTGTACGAGTACTGGGGCAGCCAGATTGCAGAGCACCTCAACGCCCGCCTGCGCGCCGACAAGACGCCCGTGGTGGTGAACCTCGCCTCGCAGGAGTATTTCAAGGCGGTGGACCGCCGCGCCCTCCGGGCCCGCGTGATCGACTGCGTGTTCGAGGACTGGAAGGGTGGCAGCTACAAGATCATCAGCTTCTACGCCAAGCGTGCGCGCGGCCTGATGGCGCGCTACGCCATCACCCACCGCGTCGCCACGCCCCGCCAGCTTGAGGGGTTTGACCTGGACGGCTACGCCCTGGCCCCGGCATCATCCAGCCCCGAGCGCCTGGTATTCCGGCGCAAGGCCGCCGCGACGGCGTAGGCTTGCAACCCTTTTGTTCACGTCCGAGGACCGCCATGGCATCGCAACCCGACCCCGACTTGGCCTCCGCCACCACGGTGCAGCGCAACGGCGCCGCACGGCAGGCCATCACCCCCGAACTGCGCCGCTGGATCATTGAACAGGCCCAGGCGGGCCACGCCGCGCCGGTGGTCCTGCAATCGATGCGCGACGCGGGCTGGGATGAGGATGTGGCCGCCGAGGCGATGGAAATCACGCTGCAGGACCACCTCAATGCCGTGGCCGTGCAGCAAGGGCAGCCTGCGGCAGTGCCGGTGCCCGAACCGCACCTGGACGAGTCGCCCGCGCAGGTGGACTGTGGCGACCGCACGGTGAATGTGCTGCTGACCCTGGCCCGGCCGCGCATTGTGGTGTTCGGCGGCCTGCTGTCGCCCGAGGAATGCGACGCGCTCATCGCCGCGGCACGCCCGCGCATGGCCCGCTCGCTGACGGTGGCCACCAAGACCGGCGGAGAGGAAGTCAACGACGACCGCACCAGCGACGGCATGTTCTTCCAGCGCGGCGAAAGCCCCGTGATCCAGCGCGTCGAGGCGCGCATTGCCCGCCTGCTGAACTGGCCGGTCGAGAACGGAGAAGGCGTGCAGGTGCTGCACTACCGGCCCGGCGCCGAGTACAAGCCGCACTACGATTATTTCGACCCGGCCGAGCCCGGCACGCCCACCATCGTGCAGCGCGGCGGGCAGCGCGTGGGCACGCTGGTGATGTACCTGAACACGCCGGAAAAAGGCGGCGGCACCACCTTTCCCGATGTGCACCTGGAGGTGGCGCCCCAGCGCGGCAACGCGGTGTTCTTCAGCTACGAACGCCCGCACCCCTCCACGCGCACCCTGCACGGCGGCGCCCCGGTGATCGCCGGCGAAAAGTGGATCGCCACCAAATGGCTGCGCGAACGGGAATTCAAGTAAAAACAGGCTCTAGCGCTTATGCAGCAAGCGCAAGCAGCTATACATTTAATAGCACATGAACACCCCAGAACAATCCCAGCTCGGCAAGGCGTCCGCCTACGTGGACCAGTACGACGCGTCGCTGCTGTTCCCGATCCCCCGTGCGGGCAAGCGGGCCGAGATCGGCATCGCCGGCGCCCCACCCTTCTTTGGCGCCGACCTGTGGACGGCGTTCGAGCTGTCGTGGCTGAACCTGCGCGGCAAGCCGCAGGTGGCGCTGGCGCACATCACCGTGCCGTGCGAGACGCCCAACATCGTGGAGAGCAAGTCGTTCAAGCTCTACCTCAACAGCTTCAACAACACGCGCTTTGCCGACGCCGCCGAGGTGCAGGCCCGCATCCGCGCCGACATCAGCGAAGCGGTGTGGCGCGGCGCGGAGCATCCGGCCACGGTGGGCGTGAAACTCATCAGTCCCGAGCTGTTCGACCAGGAGCCGGTGCACGAGCTGGACGGCTTGAGCCTGGACCGGCTGGACGTGGAATGCACCCGCTACCAGCCTGCGCCCGAGCTGCTGACGGCCGCCTTCCACGAGGCGCCGGTGACCGAAACACTCACCAGCAACCTGCTCAAGAGCAACTGCCTTGTCACCGGCCAGCCCGACTGGGGCAGCGTGCAGATCACCTACAGCGGCCCGCAGATCGAGCAGGCCGGGCTGCTGCAGTACCTGGTGAGTTTTCGCAACCACAACGAATTCCATGAACAGTGCGTGGAGCGCATCTTCATGGACGTGTGGACCCGCTGCAAACCCATCAAGCTCACCGTGTACGCGCGCTACACCCGCCGCGGCGGGCTGGACATCAACCCGCTGCGCACCAGCCACCCGCAGGGGTTGCCGCGCAACGTGCGCACTGCGCGGCAGTAGCCAGGTTTCCCGCTGGGGCCCGGCGCCTCGGGGCACCCCCCGGCGCAGCGCTGGCCGGTAGCGTCAGTCGTCCCCGTGCATGTGGAACACCTGCACCGCACGCGACAGCGTCTTGGTGCGCTCGCGCAGCACCGTCACTGACGTGGCCGTCTGCTCCACCATGGTCTTGTTCTGCTGGGTGACCGTGTCGAGGCGGCTCACGGCCTCGTTTACCTGCGAAATGCCGGTGGACTGCTCGCTGGTGGCGCTGGTGATCTGCGCCATGAGCGCCGTGACCTGCTGCACCGACCGCTCCACGCTGGCGATGGTGGCCTGGGCCTGGGCGGCGTAGTCTGCGCCGGCGCTCACTTCCTGGGCCGATGCGCCGATCAGCGCGCGGATCTCCCGGGCCGCCTCGGCGCTGCGCCCCGCCAGGCTGCGCACTTCGGACGCCACCACGGCAAAGCCGCGGCCCTGCTCGCCCGCGCGGGCGGCCTCCACCGCGGCGTTGAGCGCCAGAATGTTGGTCTGGAAAGCAATGCCCTCGATCATCGTGATGATGTCCGCCATCTGCCGCGACGACGCCTCGATGGCCTGCATCGCCTCGTTCGCGTGGCCCACGGACGCGCTGCCCTCCTGCGCGATGGCGCTGCTCTGGCGGCTTTGCTCGGCAATCTGCTGGGCCGCGTCGGCGGTCTGGCGCACGGTGCTGGCCAGCTGCTCCATCGAGGCGGCCGTTTCCTCCAGGCTCGCAGCCTGGTCCTCGGTGCGCTCCGACAGGTGGGACGCGCTGTCCGCGATGGCGGACGTGGCCTGGGC
Source organism: Acidovorax sp. (assembly GCF_021287135.1). Taxonomy (GTDB): domain Bacteria; phylum Pseudomonadota; class Gammaproteobacteria; order Burkholderiales; family Burkholderiaceae_C; genus Acidovorax. The sequence goes on along the minus strand of NZ_JAJTBB010000039.1, from coordinate 69,526 downwards.
AAACACGCCGGCTTCGGCGCGCACGTCGCCGATCACCGCACGCAGGTTCACCTGCACCTGCCAGATGCGGCGGATCAGCGAGCCCAGCACATGCGGGTGGCGCCGCAGCATGCCCGACTTGAGATTGCAGGCCGCCAGCGCGCCCGCGAATTCGTCCACCTCGTCGAGCACCCGCGCCACGCCCCAGTGAAAGGTGCCCAGCACCGCCCCGCCCCCCAGCACCCAGACGGCCACCTGCAGCCACCACGCCGTCTGCGCCGACAAGCCCAGCCAGGGAGGCACGAGTACCGCGCCGCCCAGCAGCGCCAGGCCCAGCGCGAGCCGCTGGGTCAGGGTGATGCGGTGCAGCTTGCCCAATGCGTCGCGCCAGCCCAGGTAGCGCACATGCCCCGCGTGCAGCTTGAAGGTGTGGCGCCCGCTGGCGCGCTGCTCGGCCACGCGGGCGTACAGCGCCTCGGCCGCAGCCACCTGCTCGCGCGTGGGGCGAAAGCGCACCGACATGTAGCCCACCGGCTTGCCGTGGTCCAGGATGGGCGTGACATTGGCCTCCACCCAATAGTGGTCCCCGTTGGCCCGGCGGTTCTTCACCACCCCGGTCCAGGGCCGGCCGCGGCCAATGGTGGACCACATGTCGGCAAACGCCTCAGGCGGCATGTCGGGGTGCCGGATGAGGTTGTGCGGCTGCCCCATGAGTTCGTCGTAGGTGTAGCCGCTGACCTCGGCAAACGCCGTGTTGCAGTGGGTGATGCGGCCTTGTGCATCCGTGGTCGATACCAGCAAGGTGGTCTCGGGAAAGTGGTACTCGCGCTGGGTGACGGGGAGGTTGGTTCTCATGGAAAGGTCGGGCTTGTGGCGGAGCCTGTTACCAAATGCAACATTAGAATCATCAAGGATACATCAGGAACGGTTCTCATTCCGTACCCTGTTTGCGTTGCATCAACCAACCTGCATGCGGCAGGGGCTGCGCGCAGCGCCCGCGCCACAGTGAGCGGCACCACGGCGTTTTCGCAGTGCCCGCACGCAGCAGGAGAGAAAGGGATCTAGGAGTCTGCGCGGCAGAAGGAGCATCGGCTGCAACGCGCGATAAACCGGTCTCACGCGGTACTACCTCCTGCGCCCAGGGGGCCACCCTGGGCTTGTCGCTAGCACCAGGCGATCCTCGGTTTTCGCGCGTTTCGCTTCGATGCCTTCTGCCGCGCAGACTCCTAGCGGCGCCGGGGGCCACCGGCGGCCGCGTTGTCGCGCCCCGCATCCAGCCAGTCGCACCGCAAAGTCCGGCTGCGGTGGGCACGCCGGCGCCAAGCCACATACAAGCCAGGGGCGCGGATGCCCAGCAGGCTGACCGGCGCGGTCCACGCCGGCCCAAAGGCGCACAGGGGAAACCAGCTCACCCACCCCAGGACCCAGACCGTCAGGGCCAGATCCCAGGCGTGGTACTCCAGGGGGTGCTCCGCCCTGTGCTCGACGTGCCACTGCCGGATGCGCTGCAGTTCGTTGACCGTCATGGAGGATCTCCCGGATCCAAGGGGAAAACCCACTGTAAGCTCCGCGTAAGCCAGCGTCAAGAACGAGGGGCGCGGCTGTTCCGGGGCGGGACGCCCGTCAATCCAGGCGGAACACGTCCACCGACCGGCCCAGCGACTCCGCGCTTTCCCGCAGGTCCTGGGCGGCGGCGGCGGACTCCTCGGCCAGCGCCACGTTCTGCTGGGTCACGGAGTCCAGCTGGTTCACTGCGGCGTTCACCTGGGCAATGCCCTGCGATTGCTCGGTGGTGGCATGGCTGATCTGCTGCACCAGGGAGCCCACGCGCCCCACGGCGTCGACCATGCCCTGGATGGTGGCGCCGGCATGGTCCATCTTCTGCGCGCCGTCCGCGATCTGGCTCACCGTTACGCCGATCAGGCCGCTGATTTCCTTGGCCGAACTGGCCGTGCGCTGCGCGAGCGCCCGCACTTCGCCCGCCACCACGGCAAACCCGCGGCCCTGCTCGCCGGCGCGGGCGGCTTCCACCGCCGCGTTCAGCGCCAGCAGATTGGTCTGGAAGGCGATGCCTTCGATCACCCCCACGATTTCGCTGATGCGCGTGGACGACTGCCGCATCTCCTTCATGGCCTGGCCCACCTGCTCGACGGCCTGGCCGCCGCGCGTGGCCGTGTCGCTGCTGCGCGCGCTTTCCTGCGACACCTGGGTGGCCGTCTCCGCCGTGTGGAGCACGGTGCTGGCCAGTTCCTCCATGGAGGCGGCAGTCTCTTGCAGGCTGCTGGCCTGGGATTCGGTGCGCCCCGACAGGTCGATGCTGCCGCGCGCAATCTCGGTGGCGGCCTGGGTGAAATGGTGCACCTCGGTGCGCACGTCGCCCACCACGGCGCGCAGGTTGATCTGGGTCTGCCGCAGGCGCTGCATCAGGCCGCCCAGCGGCTGGGGGTAGTCCGTGCGCACCACCGTGGTGAGGTTGCAGGCCGAGATGTCCGACGCAAACTGCGCCGCATCCCGCACCCCCCGCAGAACGCAGGTGTGGAACCGCCACTGCACGCCGGCCGCGCCCAGTGCCACGAGCACAAGCCGCAGCACCGCTGCCTGCAGCCCCTGCCAACCCAGCAGGTCTGGCACCAGGGCCAGGGCTACCAGCAACGCCATCATCAGTGCCATGCGCACCTGCAACGGCCACTGCGCAATGCCTTGCCAGACGCCCTTGGCCCCCCGGTAGCGCACCTGCCCCTTTTCCAGCGCAAAGCTGGGCCGGCCCGCCGCTGCCTCGCTGCGCATGCGGGCGTAGAGGGCCTCGGCGGCCGCCACCTCGTCCGCACCAGGCTTGGTGCGCACCGACATGTAGCCGCGCGGCTTGCCATCGTCCAGGATGGGCGTGACATTGGCGCGCACCCAGTAGTGGTCGCCGTTCTTGCGGCGGTTCTTGACCAGCCCCGTCCACGGCTCGCCCCGGCCGATGGTGCGCCAGAGGTCGCGATACGCTTCCGCCGGCATGTCGGGGTGGCGGATCAAGTTGTGCGGCTGGCCGATGAGTTCGTCGTAGCGGTATCCGCTGACACGGACGAACGCGGCGTTGCAATGGGTGATCTCGCCGCGGGTGTTGGTGCTGGAAACCAGCAGTTCGTCGCCGGGAAAATCGTAGTTCTGCTGGGTCACCGGCAGGTTGATGCGCATAAAGCCCTCCTGATGCGCCCGCGAAACACAACAGGGCGGGCGCTGCGGCTTTCCTACCGCTTTAATGTTGATCCAGTATAAGGACCGCGCAATAAAGTACGCATTGCGGCGCGGCCGGCGCGTTCAGAACAGCGGCGCCGTGGTGCCAAGGGCCTCGGAAGGCTCCCGGCCCGTGCCCCGCGCGTTGCGCGCAAGGGGCTGCATGGCCGCCACCTCGTCCGCCCGCGCCAGCCCGCTGGCCCGCACGCCCAGCAGGCGCAGGCGCTTGTCCAGCGGCACACGCTTGAGGCACTGCCCCGCCAGCTTGCGGATGGTGGGGCCGTCGGCCGTGTAGAAGTCCACGCTGTGGTCGCGCGTGGCGATCTTGAAGTCGTCGTAGCGCAGCTTGATGCCGACAGTGCGCGCCACGTAGCCCTTGCGCTGCAGGTCCTCGGCCACGCGCAGGCACAGGTCGGTGAAGATGCGCGAGAGTTCCGCCCGGTCGCGCACCGCGTGCAGGTCGCGGTCAAAGGTCGTCTCGCGGCTCATGCTCACCGGCTCGCTCTCGGTCACCACCGGGCTGTCGTCGCGGCCCCAGGCCACGCGGTGCATCCAGGCGCCGGTGGACTTGCCGAAGTGGCCGATGAGCCACTGCTCGTCCTGCGCGGCCAGCTGGCCGATGGTCTCGATGCCCAGCCGCGCCAGCTTTTCGCCCGCCTTGGGTCCGATGCCGTTGATCTTGCGCACGTGGAGCGGCCAGATCCTGGTCTGCAGGTCTTCCTCGTAGACGATGGAAATGCCGTTGGGCTTGTTGAACTCGCTGGCCATCTTGGCCAGCAGCCGGTTGGGCGCCACGCCGATGGAGCAGGTCAGGCCCGTCTTTTCAAAGATGCTTTTCTGGATGAGCCGCGCCAGCACGCGCCCGCCCTCGCGCTGGCCGCCGGGTACGTCAGTGAAGTCGATGTACACCTCGTCCACGCCCCGGTCCTGCATCACGGGCGCGATCTCGAGGATCGCGGCCTTGAAGGTGCGCGAGTAGCGGCGCACCTCGTCAAAGTCCACCGGCAGCACGATGGCCTGGGGGCACAGCTTGGCCGCCTTCATCATGCCCATGGCCGAGCCCACGCCGAACTGCCGCGCCGGATAGGTGGCCGTGGTGATGACGCCCCGGCCCACGTAGTCCTTCAGGCGCGGGAAATCCTCCACCGGGATGAAGCGCCGCTCGCGCTCACCCGCACCATCGGGCCCTTGCAACAGCAGTTCGTCCACCTTGCGCCGCCCGCCGCCGATCACCACCGGCAGCCCCTTGAGCTGTGGGTAGCGCAGCAGCTCCACGGACGCGAAGAAGGCGTCCATGTCCAGGTGCGCAATGCGGCGCAGGCGGCGCTCCTGCGGGGCCGCCGCGGCGGGGGGTTCAGCGGGGTGGTCGGGCGGAGAAACGGTCACGCCCGGTATTGTGCGCGGCGGTGCGACAGGCTGCTGCCATGCGTGTGTGCGCGTACGCGTCGCTCGTCTATCGAAAGGCCTGCCGCTGGCGCAGCAGCGCGTCGCGGTCGATGCTGGCGCGCAGCAGTTCCATGTCGGCAGCCGTCACGCCCTGCTGCGCAAAGTGCGCCGCCCATCCATCGACCACGTGCACCACCTGCCGAATCAGCTCGATGGCCCGCGGCCGCTTGATGCCGAACTCACTCAGCTCGGTCAGCGCGTTGTCCAGGCTGGATTCGGCCCCCGCAGTGCCGACAGACATTGCCTGGTAGCCCAGGTTCTGCAGCGTGGGCACCACGTCGTAGGCGGGGGTCAGTTCGTAGTAGCCATCCAGCCCCAGGCGCACGCTGTGGTTGCGCTCGTGGTCGTCGGTGTTGTCCATGAGGATGTTGAACACCATGCGCGCAAACAGCTCCTCGCGCTGCGCCACTTGCCCTTCGGGGTGGGCCAGGCGCAGCAGCACGGTAGCCAGGGCGCCGTAGCTTTCGGGCTGCCGGGCTGCCCGCAGCAGCGTGCGGGCCGAGAGGCAGTGCAGGCGGTAATTGGCTACGCGGTCAAAGCGCTCGATGGTCAGCGCATGGCGCGCTTGGCCGTGGCGGGCGGGTAGCGGCAGCACGCCCGTGGCGGCCACGCGAATGCCTGCGCGGGCGGCCAGCGTCATGGTGGCGTGCTCCACCAGAGGCGTGTCTACCGCATCGTCCAGCTCGCTGAACTTGACCACGCAGGCGCCGGCTGCGGTCTGCAGCAGGGCCTTGGGCCGGGCGCCACCCAGTGTCACGCCGGGCTGGACCAGGCGCTGCATGTCAGCGGTCACGGGGGCCTGGGTTTGCAGGTCCTCCACCGCAGAGCTCAGCTGCGCCAGATCGCGCACCTGCGGATAAGGGCCCAGCCGGCGGGGCACGTAGCGCTCGGCAGATACCGAAACGCCCAAAGCGCCAAACCTGTCGTCGCCGGCAAACAGAAGCATTTCCAGAATGGACAGCCGCGCCGGCCGGTCCACGTGGCGGATGATGCGCTCGCCCCAGCGGTCGGGTCGCGCATCGTCGATGGCACCGGGCGCGCTGCCGCGTTCGCCAGCGGTGAACTCCTGCCCGGCCACCAGCGGCAAGTCTTCGCTGAGCGGGAAGTGCCACCAGTCCGGCGCGTACCGGAAGGTGGCGCAATCGGCCACCAGGTGCGACAGGCGGAGTTCACCCACCAGCGCAGGCTGGGCGGGGTTGACCAAGGCCCAGACGTAGAGCTGGTCCTGCGGTACGTAGGTGTGGGCGGTGACCGCCGCGGCGCGCTTGGCAGGTTTCATCGCGCAGCCTTGGAGGCGCCCGGATTGAGCAACGCCGCCAGCCCTGCGGCCGCGCCTTGGGGTGCCGCCGCCGGTGCGGCCAAAAGGGATACGCCCGCTGCGCGCGAGCGCGGTTTGCGCACCCGGCTGACTTCCCGCTCCAGCGCCGCGCTGTCGTGTTGCGGCGCCACCAGGTCGGCCACCGCCACCGCCGGGTTCACCAGCCACATGCACATCACATAGCTGGCCATGGCCACAGACGGGTCGCCGCGCTCGATGCGTGCCATCGTCGGCTGCGATACCCCCAGGCGCCGCGCCCACTCAGCCTGTGTTTCGCCCCGGCGCTTGCGGGCAATCGCGATGTGCTGGCCTAGCAGTTCAATCTGCTGCAGGACGGCGCGCGGGTAGTCGGCAGGCGGGGTGACTTGTTTTGGCATTCATAGATCGTATCCAAACCGGTAATTTATGCAACTCTATGAATAATTTTCCCACCTTCCAACCCCCGATCGATGCCAGTTGAATCGCACTCATTATTCATAGAAATACGCACAGACGCTCTACACCGAGCTTCTATGAATAAATTCACTGTTTGGCCAACGCCGCACTGCGGATGCCCTGCAGCGTGCCCGTGGGCGTGATCGCCTCGGGGTCGATCAGGCAGTGCAGCACGCTGGGCAGGCCGCTGGCGCGGGCGCGGGCGAGCGCCGGGCCAAAGTCCTCGGTGCGCTCCACGCGCTCACCGTGGCCGCCAAACGCCAGGGCGTAGGCCTTGAAGTCCGGGTTCCTGAGCTGCGTGGCGCTCACGCGGCCGGGGTATTCGCGCTCCTGGTGCATGCGGATGGTGCCGTACATGCCGTTGTCCAGCACCACCACGATGATGGGCAGGCCGTATTGCACGGCGGTCGCGAACTCCTGGCCGTGCATGAGAAAGTCCCCGTCGCCCGCAAAGATCACCACTTCGCGCTGCGGCCACAGGCGCTTGCCGCCCACGCCCGCGGGCAGGCCGTAGCCCATCGACCCGCTGGTGGGAGCCAACTGGCTGGCATAGGTGGTGAAGGGCCAGAAGCGGTGGATCCAGGTGGCGAAGTTGCCCGCGCCGTTGCAGAAGATGGTGTCGGCGGGCATCACCTCCTTGAGGTGCTGCATCACCTGGCCCATTTGCAAGTCGCCGGGGATGCGGATCGGCGTGGTGTCGCTCCAGGCCTGGTATTCGGCATGGGCCGCCTCGGCGTGCCCCTTCCAAGGCACGGCGGCCGTGGGCCGCACGCCGCTCAAAGCCGCTGCAAACGCCTGGGGCGTGGCGTGGATGGCCTGGGCGGGACGGTAGAGCTTGCCCAGCTCGTCCCCATCGGCATGCACATGCACCAGGGGCTGCGCGGGCGAGGGAATGTCGAACAGCTCGTAGCCTTGCGACGGCACTTCGGAAAGCCGCCCACCCACCACCAGCACCAGGTCGGACGCCCGGATGCGCGCCAGCAGCTTGGGGTTGACACCCAGGCCCAGGTCCCCGCCGTAGCAGGGGTGCGTGGCCGGGAACAGCATCTGGCGGCGGAACGAGCAGTAGACGGGAATCGACCACGCCTGCGCAAACGCGGTGAAGTCGCGCACCGCCTGCTCGGACCAGCGGCTGCCGCCCACGATGGCCACGGGGCTCCTGGCGGACTGCAGGCGCTGCGCCAGCTCGGCCAGCTGTGCGGCACCGGGGTACGTCTCTGTCACTTGGTAGGGCTGCGCGTCGGCCACGGTGGCGGTCTCGGTCAGCATGTCTTCCGGGAGGGCAATGACCACCGGGCCGGGACGGCCCGAGGTGGCGACATGGAAGGCGCGCGAGATCAGCTCGGGCACGCGCGCGGGGTCGTCAATTTCCACCACCCACTTGGCCATGGTGCCGAACACGGCGCGGTAGTCCAGCTCCTGGAAAGCTTCGCGCCCCTTGGCGTTGCGGGCCACCTGGCCCACGAACAGGAGCATGGGGGTCGAGTCCTGGTGCGCGATGTGAATGCCCGCCGACGCATTGGTGGCGCCAGGTCCGCGCGTCACAAAGCAGATGCCAGGCCGGCCGGTGAGCTTGCCCTGCGCCTCGGCCATCATGGCCGCACCGCCCTCCTGGCGGCACACGGTGACGGCGATGTTGGCATCGTGCAGCGCATCGAGCACAGCCAGGTAGCTTTCACCGGGCACGCAAAAGAGCTGCTTCACCCCGTGGGTGATGAGCTGCTGCACCAGGATTTGGCCGCCGGTGCGGGGGGTGAGAGAAGTCGTGTTCATGTCGGCAAGGGCGATAAAAATGAAATCAGAACAAGGCCTGGCAGGCGCGCTGGATGCGTGTGCAAGCCTCTTGCAAATCGGCGGTAGAGGCTGCGTACGAGATGCGAAAGTATGGCGCCAGCCCCAGCACGCCGCCGGGCACCACGGCGACATGGTGCTCGCGCAGCAGGTAGGCGCAGAAGTCGGCATCGGTGCGCAGCAGCATGCCGCCCGGCGTGGTGCGGCCCAGCACGCCTTCGCAGCTGGCGAAGGTGTAGAACGCGCCCTCCGGCACGCGGCAACGCAGGCCGGGCGAGGCGTTGAGCGCGGCCACGACCAGATCGCGCCGGTCCTGAAAGGCGCGGCAGCGCTCGGCCACCACATCCTGCGGGCCGGTCAGCGCCGCCACAGCCGCCGCCTGGCTGATGGACGAAGGGCAGGAGGTGGCTTGGCTCTGCACCACGGCCATGGCGGCAATCAGCGCCTTGGGGCCCGCGCCGTAGCCGATGCGCCAGCCGGTCATGGCGTAGGCCTTGGAGACACCGTTCACCGTCAGCGTGCGCTCGCGCAGTGCGGGCAGCACGGCGGCGGGCGTGGCAAATGCGCGGCCGTCGTACAGGATGTGCTCGTAGATGTCGTCCGCCAGCAGCCACACCTGCGGATGGCGCTCCACCACCTCCAGCACCGGGCGCAGTTGCTCGTCGCTGTAGGCGGCGCCGCTGGGGTTGGAGGGCGAGTTGATGAACACCCAGCGCGTGCGCGGCGTGATGGCCGCCTCCAGCTGCTCGGGCGTGATGCGAAAGCCGTTGGCTTCGGTGCACGGCACCACCACCGGCACGCCGCCTGCGATCAGCACCATGTCGGCGTAGGAGGTCCAGTACGGCGCGGGCAAGATCACCTCGTCGCCGGGGTTCACCGAGGCCATCAGCGCGTTGTAGAGGATCTGCTTGGCACCAGCGCCGGCGGTGATTTCGCTGAGCTGAAAGTCCAGCCCGTTGTCGTGCCGAAACTTGTGCTGGATGGCGGCCTTGAGTTCGGCCGTGCCATCGAGCGCCGTGTAGTGCGTCTCCCCCCGCGCCATGGCCTGCTGGGCGGCTTCCAGGATGTGGGCCGGCGTGTCGAAATCGGGCTCGCCCAGGCCCAGCACGATGACGGGCTGGCCCTGGCGCTTGAGCTGGTGGGCCTCTTGCGTGAGGCGCACGATTTCCGAGACGCCGATGGCGCCCAGGCGGTCGGCCGCGCGGAAGGCCGTGGCGGGGACGGGAGCGTTCATTGCTGGTAGGTCTCCAGGGGCTTGTCGTTGGGGGTGGCAAACAGCTGGCGCAGCGTGGTGCCCAGCGGCAGGTTCAGGCTCACGTTCTTGGGCGGAATGGGGTTTACAAACCACTTGGTGTAGATCTTTTCCATCTCGCCGCTTTGCATGAGCCGGGTGAGCACGCCGTCCACCGCCACCTTGAACCCGGGGTCGTCCTTGCGGAACAGCAACGCAATCGGCTCCGCGCCCAGGGGCTCGCCCACGATGCGGTAGGCCGAGGGGTCCTTGGAGTTGGCGATCATCCCGGCCAGGAGGTTGTCGTCGAGCACGAACGCATCGGCGCGGCCCGATTCGAGCAGCATGAAGCTCTCGTGGTGGTCCTTGCCCAAAATCGTCTTGATGGGCGCGCCCAGCGCACGCTCCTGCTTGCGCAGCAGCTGCACGGCCGTGGTGCCGGTGGAGGCGGCAATGGTGCGGCCACCCAGCTGCTTGATGGACTGGAGGTCCGAGCCCTTGCGCACGGCCATGCGCACTTCGCTCACGTAGGTAGTCACCGCAAAGGCCACCTGCTGCTGGCGCGCGGTGTTGTTGGTGGTGGGGCCGCAGCCCATGTCCAGCGTGCCGTTTTGCACCAGCGGCAGCGTGTTCTGCGCGGTCACGGCCATGTATTCGAGCTTGGCGTCGGGCGCGATCTCCTTGAGCACGCGCTCGCACAGCTCCACGTGGTAGCCCACGTATTTTTCGTTCGCGCCCAGCGCATAGGCCATGGGCGGCGAGGTCTCGCGCACGCCCAGCACCACCTTGCCGCTGGCCTTGATCTTCTCCAGCGTGGGCTGGGTGACCGTCTGCGCCCGCGCGGGCGCTGCGGCCATGCAGGCCAGGGCCAGGCCTGCGGCCAGTGCAGGGAAGGTCTTGCGGGAAATTGCCATGTCGTTGTCTCCTGGTGTGTTGTTGGTCGGCAGGCTGGGAAAAGAAAAGGCGGGCTCAGATCACGTTCTTTTCCAGCAGCGGCGCGTTGCGCGCAATGCGTTCGATAGACAGCGGCGACAGGTCCAGGCTCTGGTAGCGGCCCGTCAGCATCCATTCCGCCAGGCCGCGCCCCACGGCAGGGCATTGCTGCAGGCCGTGACCCGAGAAGCCGTTGGCAAACACCAGGTTGTCGCACGCCGGGTGCAGGCCCACGATGGCGTTGTGATCGAAGGTGTTCATCTCGTAGTAGCCCGCCCAGGCGCCCTGCATGCGCAATGCCTCAAAGCCGGGGATGCGCTCGGCCAGCGTGGGCCAGATGTGGCCTTCAAACGCTGCGTACTCGGGCTCCAGCGGCGCAAAGTCCGCGTCGTTGTCCGCGTCCGGCGCGAAGCCACAGATAAAGCCTTGGCCTTCGGGCCGCAGCCAGATGCCGCTGGGGTCGATGAGCAGCGGGCAACCCGGCAGCGCCGCGGGGCTGGCCAGGTGGAAGACGGTGCGGCGCTTGCCCACCACGGGCAGATCAATGCCCGCCCAGCCCGCAATAGCCGCCGCCCACGGGCCGCCGGCGTTCACGGCGTAGCGGCAGGGCAGCGCGGCGCCACTGCGCAGCCGCACCGCGTTCACATGCAGTACGCCATCGCTGGCTGCGGTGTCCACACCGACGGCCTCGTCGGCGATATAGCGCACGCCCTGGCTCTGCGCCTTCTTGCGCAGGGCCGTGAGCAACAGGTAGCCGTCAAACCAGCCCTCGCCCGACAAGCCCAGCGAGCCCAGTGCCACATCCTGCAGCGCCAGCCACGGAAAACGCATGGCCAGTTGCGGCGGGCTCAGCAGCGCCACATCGGCGCCATACTGCTTTTGCAGTGCGTGGTTCTGGCGCAGCGTGGCCTCGCCCGCCTGCGTAGCCAGGTACAGGTAACCGCCTTCGTGCAGGCCGATGTTCGGCACATCGCCGTGGCAGGCCAGCAGCGTGCCCACGGTGCGCAAGAAGCCAATGCCGTAGGCCGAGATCTGGATGTTGATATCGGTAGAAAACTGCTGGCGTATGGAGCTGGCCGACAGCGCCGACGAGGCCCGCGCGTAGGTCGGATCACGCTCGACCACCACCACCTCGCAGCCCGGCCGCTGCAGCGTGAGAAAGTAAGCGATGGCGCTGCCGATGACGCCACCGCCGATGATGACGATGGGCATCACACGTCAAACTTCACGCCCTGCGCCAGCGGCAGCGCGGTGGAATAGTTGATGGTGTTCGTCGCGCGCCGCATGTACGCCTTCCAGCTGTCTGACCCGGCCTCGCGCCCGCCACCGGTTTCCTTCTCGCCGCCGAACGCACCGCCAATCTCCGCGCCGCTGGGGCCGATGTTGACGTTGGCAATGCCGCAGTCCGAACCGGCGGCCGACATGAACTGCTCGGCCTCGCGCAGGTTCAGCGTGAAGATGGACGACGACAGACCCGCGCCCACGGCGTTGTTCATGGCGATGGCTTCATCCAGCGTGCTGTAGCGCACCACGTACAGGATGGGCGCGAAGGTCTCGTGCAGGGCGGGGCCCTCGTGCGCCTTCAGTTCGACCAGCGCGGGACGCACGTAGTACGCGTCCGCACCGCCAACGCCCTCCACGCGGCCACCGCCGTGCACCGTGGCGCCCAGCGCGCGGCTTTGCTCCAGCGCCTTTTGCATGCCGTCAAACGCCATGCGGTCGATCAGCGGGCCCACCAGCGTGCCCTCGGTGCGCGGGTCGCCCACCTGAACGTTGCCGTACACCTTGGCGAGCTGGGGCACCAGCTGGTCGTAAATGCTTTCGTGCACGAACAAGCGGCGCAGCGTGGTGCAGCGCTGGCCTGCCGTGCCCATGGCCGCAAAGGCGATGCCGCGCAGGGCCAGGTCCAGGTCGGCCGAGGGGGCCACGATGGCGGCGTTGTTGCCGCCCAGTTCCAGGATGCCGCGCGCAAAGCGTGCCGCCAGGCGCGGGCCCACGGCGCGGCCCATGGCGGTGGAGCCGGTGGCCGACAGCACGGGCACGCGGGCGTCATCCACCAGCACCTCGCCAATGTCGCGCTGGCCGATGAGCAGCTCCAGCAGGCCCTCGGGCGCATCGCTGCCGAAGCGTGCCAGGGCGCGCTGCGCGATGGCGTGCGTGGCCAGGGCCGTGAGGGGCGTTTTCTCCGACGGCTTCCACACCACCGAATCGCCGCACACCAGCGCCAGCGCGGCGTTCCACGACCACACGGCCACGGGGAAGTTGAAGGCGGAGATGACGCCGCACACGCCCAGCGGATGCCAAGTCTCCATCATGCGGTGGCCGGGGCGCTCGGTGGCAATCGTCAGGCCGTACAGCTGGCGCGACAGGCCCACGGCAAAGTCGCAAATGTCGATCATCTCCTGCACCTCGCCCAGGCCTTCGGACGGGATCTTGCCGGCTTCGATCGTCACCAGGCGTCCCAGGTCGGCCTTGGCGGCGCGCAGCTCTTCGCCCAGCAGGCGCACCAGCTCCCCGCGGCGCGGCGCGGGCACGTTGCGCCACGCCTGGAAGGCCGCATGCGCGCGACCGATGGCGGCCGTGGCATCGGCGGGCGACGCCTGCGCCACCGCGCCGATCGCCTCGCCCGTGATGGGCGAGCGCACCGGCAGACTGCCGCCCGAGTAGGCCGCGCGGGGCACGCCCAGGCGTTGCAGCAGTTGATCGACTTCGCTCACCAAAGAGGTGGCAGGGGAGGCGGCGCTGGGAATGGCGGACATGGCGGAAACCCGTGAAGAGGAGAGGAGAAACCGAAGGAACAGGGCCGGGACGCACCCCGGCAAAACGCCACTATCGGTGAATCCGCCCCGCCCTGCATAGCAAAAAAACGGAACGACTTGATCGCAATTTGGATTGAACCAACGGCACAATGGCATAGCAGCCAGCGCTTGCTCCAAAAGCGCTAGCAGCCCAAAACATCCCAAACTTCCGCCCCGCCATCATTCCCCCACTGCATAACCTGGCATGACCCTGCTGCGCCGAGCCTTCCTGCCGTCCACCGCCGACCTGCTCGCCTTCGAGGCGGCGGCGCGCCACCAGAGCATCTCGCGCGCGGCGGGCGAGTTGCACCTGACGCAAAGCGCCGTGTCGCGCCAGATTCGCCAGCTGGAGGAGCAGCTGGGCACCGCCCTCTTCCACCGCGTGCGCCAGCGTGTGGTGCTGACGGATGCCGGCCGCGTCTACGCCGCCGACGTGCAGGCCGTGCTGCAGCAGCTGTCGGCCTGCACGCAAAAGGCCATGGCGTTTGCCAGCACGGACGGCCTGCTCAACCTGGCCGTGCTGCCCACGCTGGGCACGCGCTGGCTCATCCCGCGCCTGGGCCGCTTCATGGCACTGCACCCGCAGGTCATGGTGAACCTGTCGTCGCGCACCGAGCCGTTCGATTTCACCGGCACGCCGTTTGACGCCGCCATCCACTTCGGCGCCCCGCACTGGGCCGGCGCCGTGTGCGAATACCTCATGCACGAGGAGACCGTGCCCGTGTGCAGCCCCGCCTACCGCGACCGCCACGGCATCCGCACCCCGCAGGACCTGGCGCGCGTGGTGCTGCTGCAGCAAAGCACCCGCCCCACGCAATGGGCCGAATGGTTCGAGCGGGTCGGTGCCCCCACGGCACTGGCGCTGCGCGGCCCCCAGTCCGAACACTTCGCCATGATCGCCCAGGCCGCCGTCTCGCACCTGGGCGCGGCGCTGCTGCCACGCTTCCTGATCGAGCAGGAACTGGAGGCCGGCAGCCTGGTGGAGCTGTCCGACCAGGTGCTGACCAGCACCGACGCGTATTACCTGGTGTACCCGGAGTCGCGGGCGCAGACACCGTTGGTGAAGGCGTTCCGGGACTGGGTGGTTGCCGAGTGCGCGGAGCCCCGGCCCGTGACGGCCCGCAAAAGCAGTCGCTGACGCAGGGGTGCCCGTCGCTGGCCCGCGGCAAGGGCACGCAGCCGCTGGAGCCCACTTCCGGGGCGTGCGCCGTGCGCCGCCCCTGGCACCCTCGTTCCGAAAGCACGGGTGCGGCGGCGCTTGCGCCCCACTCACTGCAGAAGCCCTCGCGGCCGGAATCCGTGCGCCACCCGGCCCGCACCGCCCCTCTTTTAAGCGCCTATTAAGTGGCGCGCACCACACTGGTTGCAGATTCTTGCCGCACCAACGTTCCATGAGCCTGCCATCCGCCAGCTCCCGCCTGCTTTCGCCCGCAGGCGCCTTCGGGGCTTGCAGCCCTCCCGCGCGCCGCCTTGCGAGGGCGCTCTGGCAATTTTCCCGCGCCAACCCGGCCACAGGGGCAGCCGGCGCGGCGGGACACGGCAAAGCCCGTCGTCTGCGTTGCGTCGCTCACCCCACGCGCGGCCATGGCGCCAGAGGTGCTTCGTCTTGAGCCCCGCGATCCGATGGCCCCGCAGTGCGGCGAGCACGGCAGCGGTGGCGCTCCTGTGGCTGGCGCTGCTGGCCTGGGCCCGGCCCCTCATGCTTCCGGACGAAGGGCGCTACGTAGGTGTCGCCTGGGAGATGATGCGCAGCGGGGACTGGCTGACGCCGACGCTGAACGGCCTGCCCTACTTCCACAAGCCGCCCCTGTTCTACTGGATTACCGCTGCGTCGATGTCCCTCTTCGGCGTCGGAGAACTGCCCGCCCGGGCGGCGCCCCTGCTGGGCGCATGGGCAGGTGCGATGGCCGTCTTCCTGTTCCTGCGGCGCTGGTGGGGGACCTCTGCGGCGCAGCTCGCACTGGCGGTGCTGCTGGCCCAGCCCCTTTTCTACATTGGCGGGCAGTTTGCCAACCTCGACATGCTCGTCGCGGGCTGCATCACCGTCACCATTCTGCTGCTGGCGCATGCAGCCTTGGCGTATGAGCGGCAAGAGTCCTTCCGGTGGCCCTTGGCGGCCGGGTATGCGGCGGCCGCCGTGGGGGTGCTGGCCAAAGGGCTGATCGGCTTTGTGCTGCCCGCACTCGTGGTGGGCGCCTGGCTGCTGGTGCGCCGCCGCTGGCGCACGGTGGTTGCGCTGGTCTCCCCGGCCGGGGCCGCGGTTTTTCTGGCCATCACGGCCCCCTGGTTCGTGGCCATGCAAAGCCGTTTCGCCGGCTTCCTGGACTACTTCTTCGTGGTGCAGCATTTTCGGCGCTTCGCCGCCGGGGGATTCAACAACGTGCAGCCGTTGTGGTTCTACCCCGCGGTGGTGGTGGCACTGACCCTGCCCTGGCTGCCCTGGCTCAGGCCGCAACTCGATCGCGCACGCCTGTCCGACCCGCTGCGCGGCGACGTGCGGTGGTTGATGGTGCTGTGGTTCGTGCTGGTGGTTGCCTTTTTCTCGATACCCGCGTCCAAGCTGGTGGGCTACGTGCTGCCCGCGGTGGCACCTCTGGCGGTGCTGCTGGCCGACGGCGTGGAGAGCTGGCGCCAGCGCGACGCACGCACCGGGCGGCTGTGGCGCGTGAGCGCCGCCCTCACGGTGGCATTCAGCACCGGGGTGATCGGCTTCCTGGCCACGCACACCGGCCACTCGGACAAGCCGTTGGGCCTGGCCTTGCGCCACCTCCGCACGGGGGACGAGCCGGTCTACATGCTGGGCAACTACTACTTTGATCTACCCGTCTACGCGGGCCTGCGCGAGCCCGCCTACGTGGTGTTGAACTGGTCAGACCCGGCCATCCAGCAACGCGACAACTGGCGCAAGGAGCTGGCCGATGCCGCAGCCTTTGCCCCCGCAGCGGACGCCCGGCGGCTGATCGACCCGGAGGCGCTCAGCCCGTCGCTGTGCGCATCGCCGGTCAGCTGGTGGGTGGGGCCCAGCGATGCGGGCGCGCAGTTCCCGCTGCTGGGCAACGCATCCGCAGACGCCTCTGTCGTGGCCAGCGCCAACCACACGAACGTGTGGCGCCTGGACCGCAGCCAGGCCATCGTCAGCGGGGCACTGACCTGCCCCGGAATACCCAGTAACGGCTCAGCACCCACGTCATGACGGCCACCAGCAGCAGCACGCCAGCAAGAAGCGCCTGGTATCTGAAGCGCCCCCAGCTCAGTGCCGCGGCGTACAGGGCCTCGTTGACGGCAAAGCCGCTGGCGGACACCAAGGCAAAGCGCGGAGCAGACCGCCCCAGCGGCACCCCATGCCCTCGAAAGGTCAGAAGATGATGGCCGGCAAACGAAACGCCCAAAGCAACCAACCATCCCCCAATGTTGGCCAGCAAGGGACGCAACCCCAGGGCTTCCACCAGCACCACCACCGTCAGCCAGTGCACCCCAGTGGCCATGCAACCTACCGCAATGAACCACAACGGGCGAACAGATCGAGCGGACATGAAGTTTCCCTGTTGAATCAATCGCATCCATCGCACCAGGGTGCGCGGGTATGCCTGTGTGCGGACGATTTTGGCCTGAACGAGGGCATCAATGACGCGGTGCTTCGCCTCATTTCCCTGGGGCGCGTACATGCCACCAGCGCCCTGGTGGGTGCCCCGGCCTGGACATCCGGCGCCCAGCGGCTGCGCAGCCTGGGCGCCGCCGGGGTGGACGCAGGGTTGCATCTGGATTTCACGGAATGTTCTCTGACCATGGCGCCGCGCGGATTGTCGCAGCTGATCCTGCAGAGCTGCATGCACCGCCAAGACCGGCGCGCCATCCGCCAGGAGATTCGCGCACAGCTGAATGCGTTCGAGCAGGCCGTGGGAGCCGCGCCCAGCTTTGTGGATGGGCACCAGCATGTGCACCAGTTCTCCGTGATCCGCGAGGAGTTGCTGGAGGAGCTCGATGAACGGTACAGCGGCCGATCCCCCTGGGTGCGCAACACCCACTGGCGCGCCATTCCTGGCGCCAGCACCGGCTTGTTGGGGTGGCTCAAGGCGGTCACGATCTCGGCCCTCGGAGGCGCCGACATGACCGATGCGGCGCGCCACCATGGCTATCTGCAGAACACGGCACTGCTGGGGATCTATGACTTCCGTGCCAGCGAAGCGCGCTACCTGCAGCTCTTGCAGGCCTGGCTGGCGTCGGCGCAGGACGGTGATTTGCTGATGTGCCACCCGGGACAGGAACCCGCCAGCCACGCCGGCATGGCGCAAGCCCGCAAGACGGAGTACCAGGTGCTGGTGGGCCAACGCTTCGGCCAGCTGATCCAGGAACTGGGCCTGAACCTCGGGCCGATGAGCGGCATTCTGGCCAACATCGCGGCGGCACCACGCGCTGCAGTGGGCGCCCCCTGAAGCCCAGCCCCGTGCGCCGGTACGGCACAACCCCGCTGCCGCCTGCCGCTACCGGCCGCGCTGCGGCGTGTTGAACCCGGAGGCACCGGCGCGCCCGTACCTCAAGGCGCGGCCGGGCCAGCCGCCGCGGGAAACGCCCCTGCGTCCAACTGCGCCGCGGCCTTGAACGCGGGCCTGGCAAAAAGGTAGCCCTGCATCAGCCGGATGCCGCAGCCGTGCACAAAGTCGCGCTCGGCCGCCGTCTCGATGCCTTCGGCAACCAGGGTGATGCCCATGTCTTCACACAGACGCGCCAGGTTGCGCACGATGGCCTGGCGCGGACGGCTCTTGTCGATGTTGCGCACCAGGTCCATGTCGATCTTGATGATGTCGGGCTGGAAGTCCGACAGCAGCTTCAGGCCCGCAAAGCCGGCGCCAAAGTCGTCGATGGCAGTGCGAAAGCCGCAGCGCTGGTACTCGCGCAGGATCTGCGCAAACCAGGGCCCATCTTCCACGCGCTCACCTTCGGTCACCTCGAAGATGATCTGATCGAGCGGGAAGCCATGCACCCGCGCCGCCTCCAGCGTGGTGCGGATGCACAGCTCGGGCTTGTAGATGGCGTTGGGCAAAAAATTGATGGAGACGCTGCCTTCAACGCCCAGCTCCCGCGCGTGTTTGAGCGCCTTCACACGGCAGGCCTGGTCAAAGCGGTAGCGGTTGTGCTCGTTGACCTGCGCGAGCACGCTGTACGCACTTTCGCCGGCCGGGCCGCGCACCAGCGCTTCGTGGGCAAAGATGGCGCGCGTCTCCACATCCACGATGGGCTGGTAGGCAAAGTCAAAGGCAAAGCCCACGCGCTCGGCATTGCCACAGGCGTCGCAGTCATGCCGCGTGCCGGCCAGGGGCACAAAGCCTGCGGGAAACGATGGGTTGACGGGCACGGCAATGGTCATGGGATACCTGCGATCAGATGAGATCAGACGAGACGGGCCGGCGAAAGGCGCCAGCGCCGGGAGTTCGGTCGTGGGGCAGCGCCTGCACGCTACAGCCCGACAACCCGCGCGCGCACCACCGCACTGGCATTCTGCACGGGCGCGGGCGCAACCCCAAGGCGCCGGCCGTGGGCGAAGGTGCCGCGCAGGTCGCGCAGATCACGCAGTGGATGAAAAACGCCGTGACGCTGGACTGGGACAGCGTGAACGCCAACCGCCCGGCCTGGAACGCGCGCTGGAACAAGACCATCGAGCGCTGAGCCCGGCGCGCCGCGCGATGCCGGCGGGCCGTTTGTGACAAATGTCACCGGCGCCGCAACACCCTGCTGCGGCAGGGTGCCGCGAGAACCCTCTTCGAATCCAGAATTCGCCGCACTGGAATACCACCGAAGAAGAGGGACCCACCATGAAACGCTGGATCAAATGGACCACGGGCGGCACGCTGCTGCTGGGCGTGCTCGTTGCCGCCACGGCCGCCAGCGGCCTGTACCTGGCCGAACAGAAGCGCAACCGCACCATCGAGATCAAGCCCCGGCCCGTGGCCTACACCACCGACACGCAGACCGTCGAGCGCGGGCGCTACCTGTACACGTCGCGCGGCTGCACGGACTGCCACGGCGCGCAGGGCACGGGGCGCGAATTCGTCAACGACGGCAAGGGCACGCGCATCGTGGGCCCCAACATCACGCCCGCCGGGGTGGTGGCGCGCTACCAGCCCGAGGACTGGAACAGCGTGATCCGCCATGGCGTCAAGCCCAACGGCCGGCCGGTGCTGGTGATGCCCAGCGAAGACTACAACCGCTTCACCAACGACGACCTCAACGCGCTGGTGTCGTACATCCGCCAGCTGCCGCCCAAGGAGGGCGCCACGGCCGTCGTGGACCTGCCCCATCCGGCCTGGGTGCTGTACGGGCTGGGAGCCATCCAGGATGCGGCCGCGCGCATCGACCACCAGCTGGCGCCGTCGCGCCCTGTGCCCGCCGCAGTGAGCGTGGCCAACGGCCAGTACGTGGCCAACATGTGCATCGGCTGCCATGGCGCGGACCTGTCGGGCGGCAAGATTCCCGGCGGCCCGCCCGACTGGCCGGCGGCTGCGGACATCCGCCCCGGCGGCGCCAGCGCCATGGCCCGCTACCCCACGGCGGCCAGCTTCGTGGCCATGCTGCGCACGGGCAAGCGGCCGGACGGCACCCCCATCCAGGTCATGCCGTTCGAGTCGCTGGGCCAGCTCAGCGATGTGGATGCGCAGGCGCTCTACCTGTTCCTGAACAGTGCCGCCGCCACGGCCAAGCTCAGCCAGTCCGCACCCGCCAGCGGACTGGGCGGCACGGTGCCGCAAAGCGGCAGCGGCGGCAACAGCCGCACCAGCAGTGCCAGCCCTGCGCTGTCGGGCCCTGGCGGCCTGAAGCTGCCCGGCTGACCCGCCCGCGCTGCGATCAGATCGCTCAGGTCGGTCCGGCGATCAGGTCGGGTAGGTGCCCGGCAGGAGGATGGACCGGTCCACGTTGTCGATGTGGGTGTGGCCGCAGAAGGCCATGGTGATGTCCAGTTCTTTCTGGATGATCTGCAGCGCGCGGGCCACGCCCGCCTCGCCGAAGGCGCCCAGGCCGTAGAGGAAGCTGCGGCCGATGAGGGTGCCCCGCGCGCCCAGGGCGCGGGCCTTGAGCACGTCTTGCCCGCTGCGGATGCCGCCGTCCATCCAGACTTCGATGTCGCGGCCCACCGCCTCGGCAATGGCGGGCAGCGCGGCAATGGAGGATGGCGCGCCGTCCAGCTGGCGCCCGCCGTGGTTGCTGACGATGAGGGCGTCCGCACCGCTGTTCACCGCCAGGCGCGCGTCCTCGGCGTCCATGATGCCCTTCAAGATCAGCTTGCCGCCCCAGCGCTTCTTGATCCACTCCACGTCGCCCCAGTTGAGCTGCGGGTCAAACTGCTCGGCCGTCCAGGACGAGAGCGAGGACAGGTCGCCCACGCCCTTCGCGTGGCCCACGATGTTGCCGAAGGTGCGGCGGCGGGTGCCCAGCATGCCCAGGCACCAGTGGGGCTTGGTGGCCAGGTTGATGAGGTTGGCCAGGGTGGGCCTGGGCGGGGTGGACAGGCCGTTCTTGATGTCCTTGTGCCGCTGCCCCAGGATCTGCAGGTCCAGCGTGAGCTGCAGCGCCGAGCAGTTGGCCGCCTTGGCCCGGTCGATCAGGCGCTCGATGAAGTCGCGGTCGCGCATCACGTACAGCTGGAACCAGAACGGGTGGCGGCCGGTGTGCTCGGCCACGTCCTCCAGGGAGCAAATGCTCATGGTGGAGAGGGTGAACGGGATGCCGAAGGCCTTGGCAGCCCGCGCGCCCAGGATTTCGCCGTCGGCATGCTGCATGCCGGTGAGCCCTGTGGGTGCAATGGCCACGGGCATGGCCACCTCCTGCCCCACCAGGGTGGTGCGGGTGCTGCGGCCTTCCATGTTCACGGCCACGCGCTGGCGCAGCTTGATGGACTGGAAGTCCTGGGTGTTGGCGCGGTAGGTCCCCTCGGTGTACGAGCCCGAATCGGCGTAGTCGTAGAACATGCGCGGCACGCGCCGCTTGGCAATGACACGCAGGTCTTCAATGCAGGTGATTTTGGAAAGGTCGGGCACGCGCAGGCTCCAGGCTCGGGGGGTGGGTCACAAAGAACAACAGCGCTGCATGGTAGGTGCAAGCGCGCACGCCGGCCATCAAAAAAATTTTGCGGACCTGCAACAAATTTCCAGCCCCCGGGGCGGCGCGCTTCCACGCAGACACAGGCAGCGCGTGCATCCGCCGGTGGATTTGAGTAAAAAATGCCTCCAGCGCTTATGCAGCAAGCGCGAGCAGCTATTCTTTATATAGCAACCTCGACACCGGGCTCCGCCGCCGCATCCGGCAGCACCGGCACCGGCTCCGCCCCCTCCCCCGCATACAGCATGAAGCGCCGGCGCCCGCTGTGCTTGGCGGCGTACATGGCGCTGTCGGCGTGGCGCGAGAGGGCGTCCAGCGTGTCGCCGTGCTCGGGGTAGAGGGCGATGCCGCCGCTGAGCCCCACACGCACCCACTCACCCGCCAGCTCGAACGGTGCATCGCAGGCCGCAAGAATCTTGCGCGCCACGTTGCAGGCGGGCGCGGAGCCGTCCAGTCCGGGCAGCAGCACCACGAACTCGTCGCCGCCCTGGCGGCACACCGTGTCGGTGGCGCGCACCGCGGCCTTCAGGCGCTGGGCGAACTGGGCCAGCAGGTGGTCACCCACGTCGTGCCCCAGGCTGTCGTTGACGGCCTTGAAGCCATCCAGGTCCAGGTACATGACGGCCAGGCTTTTGCCGTCGCGGCGGGCCTGCGCGATCGCCAGCTGTGCGCGGTCCTGCAGCAGCACGCGGTTGGGCAGGTCGGTCAGGGCGTCGTACTGCGCCAGGTGCGCCATGCGCTCGGCCATGGCCACGGATTCGGTCACGTCGCGCAGCACGGCCACGGCGCCAGTCACCGCGCCGTGGCGGTCGGTGATGGGGCTGGAGGTTTCCTCCACCAGGAACCGCTGCCCGCTGGTGCGGTGCACGACCACGCCGCGCACCGCCTCCACGGCCGCGCCCTGCTCCATGGCCTGGCGCAGTGGGCTGATGTGGCGCGACTCGTCCTCGGGGCTGCGCAGGTGCACGACTTCGTCAACGTTGTGGCCGGCGGCATCGAACGCCTGCCAGCCCGTCAGCCGCTCGGCCACGGGGTTCAGGTAGGTGACCTGCCCGCGCGCGTCGGCGCTGACCACCGCGTCGCCGATGGACTGCAGCGTGAGGCGCATGCGCTCCTTTTCATTGAACTGCTCGTCCTCCAGCCGCTTCCGGTCGGAGATGTCCGTCACCTGCACGAACACGCCCCGCACCTTGCCGGTTTCGTCCGGGTCTGGCAGGTACGACGCCATGGCGTGGCGGGCCACGCCGTGCACGTCGGAAAAGGTGCATTCGAAGACCTGGGGCTCGCCTTGCAGCGCGCGGTCGAGAAAGGGCTTGTTGTGGGCAAACAGGTCGGCGCCCAGCAGGTCGCTCAGGTGCATGCCGGGCATCTTTTCGGCCTGCACGCCAAACCACTCGAAATATGCCTTGTTGGCAAAGCGGTTGCGCAGCCCGTCGTCCCAGTAGCCGATCATGGAAGGCATGTTGTCCAGGATGGTGCGCGTGTTGTGCTCGGCCTCGCGCAGGCGGGCCGAGACCTGCTGGCGCAAGGTCAGTTCGCGCACGAACAGCGCCGCCAGCCCCACGCAGCTGGCCATGAGCAGCAGCGCGAAGGCGCCCAGCCCCCAGGCACTGCGGTACCAGCGGGCCAGAATGCTGTCCGTGGACTGCGACACGTTGAGGATGAGCGGGTAGTTGCCCACGTGCCGGAAGGTGTACAGCCGCTCCGCGCCGTCAACGGCGGCGTTGGCGACCAACATGCCGGAGCCTTCCTGCTGAAAGCGGCGGATGTTGGGCGAATCCGCCAGGCTGCGCCCCACGTCCAGGTCGCCATAGGGGAACCGGCTGATCACCACGCCGTCGCTGCGCAGCAGGTTGATGCCGTGGTAGGGCCCCAGGTCCAGGGCGCCGAAAATTTCGTTGAAGTAGCTCAGCCGGATGGCCGCCACCACCACCCCTGCAAAAGAGCCATCCGGGTGGTAGTAGCCCCGGGCCAGCGGCAGGATGTTGAGGCCGGTGGCCCGCGAAGGCACGGGCTGGCCGATGAACAGGCCCTGGTGGCCGCCCGACTGGAACGCTCGAAAATAGTCGCGGTCGCCCAGGTTGAGCTTGCGCGGCACCGTCGCGGCGGAGTCCAGCACCACGTCGCCCTGGCTGTCCAAAACGAGCACGTCGCCCGCCCCGCGCGCCTGGAAGGAGTTGTCGAACACCACCCGCGCCCGCAGTTCGGCGGGCAGCCCCCAGACTTCGGGCCGGCCGACTTCGCGCGCCACGCCCTCCAGCGACTTGTCCAGCGTGTCCAGCATCCAGCCCAGGCCCTGGTCCAGGGACCGCACCAGCTGGGTATTGGACTGCGCCGCGTAGTTCCACTCGTCGCTGCGAATGGTCCAGATCGAGCGGGCAAACAGCGCGCCAATGCCCAGGGAGACCAGCAAGGCCAGCCAGAACAGGCGGTGGGAGAAAAATTGGCGCACGGGAAGCATGGAAATATCTTGTAACGATTTTAGTGCCCCGGTGGCCTGCTGCGCCGTGCAAGCCTAGGGAGCGCCATCCAACCCCTTTTGCCGGGCGCGGCGCGCGGCCCCGCCGACGGGATAGCAGCCCCCGCCAGGGCGGGAGCGCCCTACCGGGGCGCTGCGGCCGGCGCCGGGCCGGTGGCGCCCGCGCCCCGCACCTCCAGCCGGATCTCGTCCAGCACGCGGCCCCGGGCGTCGGTCAGCTCCACCCGGTGCCGCCCGGGCCAGGGCAGCCAGGCCACGTGCGCGCCACGGCCCAGGAGCTTGCCGTCCATGCGCCAGACTCCGCCATCGCCCGTGGCCGTGAAGTGCAGGCGCTGGCGGGCGGGGGGAATGTCCGGGTCCAGCGCCACGATGGTGCCGGCCGCGGGCGCCGTGATGCGCGCCGCCACCGGCTCTGCCAACTCCCCGCCAGGAGCAGAGCGCTGGCCTGGGCGTGGAGAACGCGGGTCTTTTTTGCCGCCAGCGCCCGTCGGCAAAGCGCTGGAAGCTATTGAATCCATAGCAAACAGGGGCTGCTGCGTGCCCGCCAGAAACCACTCCTGCCGCGCCGCCTCCAGCGGCATCGCCGCGCCCACGCCTGCCGGGCCGCTGGCGGAGGGGCCGAACCGCACCGGCGCCTGCACCAGGCCTTGCGGCGGCCGCGGCGCGCGGCTGGGCTCGCGCGCATGCAGAAAGCCCATCACCGCGGCCCAGATGGGCGCGGCGCCGCTGGTGCCGCTCACGTCGTGCATGGCCGCGCCGCTGGCGTTGCCCACCCACACGCCCACCGTGTAGCGCTCCGACCAGCCCACGGCCCAGTTGTCGCGCATGTCCTTGCTGGTGCCGGTCTTGACGGCCGACCAGAACCGCGTGGCGAGCACGCTGTCGGTGCCAAACGTGCGCGCGCGCGCATTGCCGTCCGACAGGATGTCGCCCACGATGTACGCCGCCCTGGCGTCCAGGCCCTGCGTGAAGCGCGGCGGCTGCGGCGCGTCCGCCAGCGCCACGGGGCTCGCCCGCCCGCCGTTGGCGAGCGTGCCTGCAACAGGGCCCGCCCGCCCGCCGTTGGCGAGCGTGCCTGCAACAGGGCCCGCCCGCCCGCCGTTGGCGAGCGTGCGGTAGGCATTGGTCAGGTGCAGGAGCGGCACCTCGGGGCTGCCCAGGGCCAGGCTGTAGCCAAAGTAGTCCCCGCTTTCACGCAGCGGCAGGCCCACTGCGCCCAGCTGGCGGTGGAACGCATCGGGCGTGACCATGACCAGCGTGCGCACGGCCGGCACGTTGAGCGACGCCGCCAGCGCCGTGCGCACCGACACCCAGCCCTTGAACTGCCGGTCGTAGTTCTGCGGTATGTACAGGCCGCTGGGCGTGGTGATCTGCGCGGGCGAATCCTCCACCAGCGACGCCGCCGTGAGGCGGCGCTCGGCAATGGCCTGCCCGTACAGGAAGGGCTTGAGCGTAGAGCCGGGCTGGCGCAGCGCCAGCACGCCGTCCACCTCGCCGGCCTGGCTGAGCTGGCCGGACGATCCCACCCAGGCCAGCACCGCGCCGGTGGCGTTGTCCAGCACCAGCACGGCACCGTCTTCCACGTTGCGCCCGCGCAGCTCGCGCAGGTGCTGCTGCAGGCTCTGCACCGCAAAGCGCTGCAGCGGCGCGCGCAGCGTGGTGGCCACCCGCTCGGGCACGGGCACGCCCGGGCCAAAGCGCTGGCGCAGCAGGTAGCGCGCAAAGTGCGGGGCCACGCCTTCGCTGGCGTCGAACGCCCGGCGCTGCAGCGCCGCCGTGGTGAACAGGTCCATGGCGTCGCAGTCCACGCCCGCGCGCGGGGTGGAAACCGCCGTTGCGGTGCGGGCCGGCGCAGGGGCCGCCGCCATCTCGCGCAGCACACCGCAGGCCCGCTGCGCCACCAGCGCAGGGCGGGCATTGGGTGCACGCACCAGGGCCGCTGCGACCGCCGCCTCGCGGTCGTCCAGCCCGTGGGCGGCCTTGCCGAACAAGGTGCGGCTCAGGGCGTCGATGCCCACCAGCTCGCCACGGAACGGCACCAGGTTCAAGTAGGCCTCCAGGATCTGGTCCTTGCGCCAGCGCCGGTCCAGCACCTGCGCGGCCACCGTCTGGCCGAGCTTTTGCACCACGGTGCGCCCGCCCGGCCCCTGCCGCCAGTCACCATCGAGCAGGCCCGCCAGCTGCATGGTGAGGGTGCTGGCACCGCGCGTGCGCTGGTTCCACAGATTGCCCCAGGCGGCGGCCGACGCGGCACGCCAGTCCACGCCGCTGTGCTCGTAAAAGCGCTTGTCCTCGCTCAGCACCAGCGCCGTGCGCAGCGCGGGCGACACGTCGGCCAGCGGCACCCACTGCCCGCGCCGCACGGAGGTGTCGGTGCGCAGGCGCTGCAGCACCTCGCCTTCGCGCGAGAGGATCTGGGTCTCGGACGGGCGGAAGTCCTGGCGGACCTCCTCAAAAGCCGGTATGGCCCGCGCTGGCAGAGCGCAAGCAGCTATCAAAAAGAGAGTAGCCCAGACCCTGCCCTGGCTCCACCCGCTGCAAGCCCCGGGGGCCCCACGGGTCCCGCACGCCGGCCGGTCATCCGCCACCGGGGTGCTCCTTTTCAAACCGGGCTTCGGCCTCGGCCAGGTGGCGCAACAGCACGTGCGAGAGGAGGTTCACGCCGATGCCGCCGCACACCAGGGGCAGCACGTACAGGCCGATGGACAGCTCGGAGAGGAACACGGCGTCATCCGCCAGCGATGGCGAGGTCCTGGCCAGGTTGGCCAGCGACTGCAGCAGGTACCCATCCACGCCCGCGATCAGCACCAGCGCCACGCCAAAGCCCAGCACCGCCGCGCGCGACAGGGATCGCGACACCAGCAGCACCGCGTAGATGGCCCCCGGCAAGACCAGCGAAAACACCACCAGCACCCAGAACCGCAGTTCCACAAAAACGCTCAGGCTCATGGTGCATGAGAGTGCGCGGCGCGCCGTCGGTTCACCGCGGCGCCGCGGCCGCGGCACATGGCACGCCCGGCCCTCCCTGCGGGGCGCGGGGCGGGGGGCTGCCTGATGGACGTCACGGGGTTGGGCGGGCAGTTCACAGGGATCGCCGGGCTCGCGCAGCGCGCGGCTAGCGCGCCGGGGCCTCCACCTTCACCCGCGCGTTCGGCGTCTCGCCGAACATCTCGGGCGCGTACATGGCCTCCACGCGGGTCGGGGGCAGCGCGAAGTCGCCCGCGTTGTTCAACCGCACGGTGTATTCCAGGCTGATGGTGCCCTTGGGCAGGAACTGGTAGTAGCTGCGGAAGGACTCGAAGCTGCGCTCCTCGAACGCGGGCCACCCGGCGCCGCCCGCGGGCTTCTCGCCCTGCGTGGCGATGGCGGAGTCGCGCCCCAGGCCGCTGCCCAGGATGGTGGCGCCGCCCGGGATCGGGTCGGTGATGGCCACCCAGGTCATGTCGGCGCTGGCGTTCACCTCCAGCTTCACGCGCAGCACGTCGCCGCGGGTGTACTGCCCGGCGGGCAGTGACTTGTTGGCCTGCTCTACCGGCGTCACCGTCTTGGTCAGGCGGTAGCCGGCCGCAAACGGCGCTTTCAGCTGCACCGCCGCCACCGACTGCAGCGTGAGCCAGGGCTTGCCCGCGCCCTGCTGCGTGACGGTCAGGTTCTCCTTGCCGCCCGACTTGCCCCAGGGCAGGAACATGGCGTTGTTCTTCAGGTTGCCAGGCGCTGCCGGGGCGCCGAACCAGGTGGTCTGGTGCGGGGCGCCGGCGGCGTCGCTGGCCTTCACCCGCTCCACCTTGCTCCAGTCCACGCTCGCGGTGTTGCCGGACATCGTGGCCTTGGTGGTGCCAGCCACCGGCGTGGCCTCGAACTTGGCGCTGAATTTCTCCAGCGCCAGCCCGCCCCACAGGTTGGCCGTGGTGGTGTGCCAGGCACCGGCCTGCTGGCGGCTGATGAAGCCGTTGGCCAGGCGGCCCATGTCGTCCTTCCAGGCCGGGTCGTCCATCACCGCCAGCATCAGGCGCGCCGTGTTCACGTCGCCGTTTTGCATCAGCCACCACCAGTAGTCGTCCTGCTCGGTGCTGAAAATGAGCTTGGTGCCCTGGAACGACAGGCGCGCGCGCAGGATCTGCATCGCCTCGGCCAGGCGCTTGTCGCGCTCGGGCACGTCGGCCACGCGCTTCAAGATGTTCACCCAGTCGATCACCGCGTGCGTGGGCCACTGGTTGGGCGCAATGGTGATGCTGCTGACCATGCGGCCCTGGGCCTTGCCGTAGCGCGACAGCGCCTCCAGGGCGGCGAGCTTGCGCACGTCCAGGTCCTTGCGCGGGCTCCAGAAGTCGCGCTGGATGCGGCCTTCGACAAACGCGATCAGGCCGCGCTCCATCGGCGCACGGGCCTCGTCGGGCAGGGCGAACGCCGGGTTGATGCTGGCCGCCTCGTGCGTGGCCGCCAGCACGTAGGCCGTGAGCGTGTCGCTGCCGCGGTTGGCGTCGCCGTCCCGTGGCGGGAAGTAGTTGGCCAGGCCGTCGCTGTCCAGGTAGGTGGGCAGCTGCGCCACCACGCTCTGCCAGAGCGCGCCGTCGCGCAGGCCCACGGCCTTGCTGGTCTTTTGCTCCAGGCAGGCGAACGGGTAGCGGGCCCACCAGTCGCGCACGCCGGGCAGGCCTTCGGCCAGCTTGGGCTGCAGCGACATCTTGAGGCCGCCGCGGCCCGGGCTGGCGTCCGCCGGCGGGTTCACGTCCAGGCTGAAGCTGCCATCCACCTGCACCAGCGTCGCCTGCTGCACCGTGAGGGGCACGGCCGGAATCAGCTTCTGGCTCGCCTTGAGGGCGTCGCGCGCGCCGCTGACGGTGTCCTTGGCCTCGATCTCCCACAGGATCGCCTGGGCGCGGGTCTGCGCCAGCTGGGCGGGTGCGGTGACGGTCCAGGCCACCTCGCGCGATTCGCCGGCCGGGATGTCCACGGTCTGGGGCTTCAACTCCAGCAGCGTGGCACGCGGCGCCACCTCCACCTTCATCGCCGCCTTGGTGGTGTTGCGCAGCGTGATCTGGGCGCGGAACTGGTCGTCCTCGCGCACCAGGGGCGGCAGGCCGCTGATGATCTGCAGGTCCTGCGTGGCACGGATTTGGGTAGCGCCGGTGCCGAACAGGCCCGTGGATGCGTCGGCCACGGCCACGATCTTGAAGGTGGTGAGCGCGTCATTGAGCGGCACCGTCACCTTGGCCTGGCCGTTGGCGTCGAGCTTGATCGCCGGCTCCCACAGCAGCAGCGTGTCCAGCAGCTCGCGCGTGGGCGAGCGCCCCCCGCCGCCGCCCGCGGGCACGGCCTTCTTGCCGTAGTGGCGGCGTCCGATGATCTCCATCTGCGCGGTGGAGGTCTCCACGCCCCAGCTGCGGCGCTGGAGCATGGCGTCCAGCAGGTTCCAGCTGGTGTTGGGCATCAGCTCCAGCAGCGCCTGGTCCACGGCGGCCACGGCCACCTCAGCGTGGGCGGCGGGCTTGCCGCCCGGCAGCAGGGCCGTGATGGTGACCTGCGCCTTGCCGCGCACGGGGTAGCTTTCCTTGTCGGCCGCCACCTTCACGTCGATCTGGTGGGCCTGGGTGCCCACGCGGATCTCGGCCAGGCCCAGTCGGAACGCGGGCTTGGACAAATCGACCAGCGCCGTGGGCGCCTGGTACTCGCGACCCTCGTACCAGAAGGACGTCCACCACTCGCGCGGCGACTTGAAGCCCCAGGTGAAGAAGCTGTACCACGGCACCTCGCGCAGGCGGCCGCGCAGGGCCAGCACGCTCACGTACACATTGGGTCCCCAATCGGGCTGCACCTTCAGGCTTACCGTGGGGTCCTGGCCGTTGAGCTGCACCACCTGCGTGTCGATGATGCCTTCGCGCTCCACCGCCACCAGGGCGGTGGCAAAGCGGAACGGCATGCGCACCTGGAACTTGGCCACCTCACCGGGCTGGTAGCTCTTCTTTTCGGGCAGCAGGTCGATGCGGTCGTGGTCCTCGCCGCCGAACCACAGCTCGCCCTGGCGCGTGACCCACACGGACGACGCGGCCACGCTGGTGTTGCCGTCCTTGTCCGTGGCCGTGGCCACCAGTTCCACCTCGCCCGCCTCGTCGAGCTTGGATTCGCACAGCAGCAGGCCGCGCGCGTCGCTCTTGCCGGTGCACACCGTGCCCAGGTCTTTGGTCTCGGTCTGGTTGTCGTAGCTGTAGAAGCCGCCCACCATGCGCTTGCGCGTGGTGGTGGTGATGCGCGCAATCGCCTGCACCTGGAGCGAGGTATCGGCGGCCGGCTTGCCGTCGTGGCGCAGCGCCAGGGCCTGGAAGCGGATCTTCTGGCGGGCGGACACCCAACCCTCGGTCTTGATGCCCGCCACCACGCCGGCGGGCCACAGGTTCTGGGTGCTGCGGATCGTCTGCACCTCGCCGTTGGGGTCGGCGTAGGTGGCCTCCAGCAGCAGCTCCTGCGGCTGGCGCGACGGGGGCACGTTGTCGATGGTCACCTTGCCCGCGCCATTGCGGTCCAGCGTCAGCGGCAGCTTGTCGGCGATCACGCGGGCGTCCTCGCCGGCCGTGGACTCCTCGTCGTCGCTGCTGGCGTTGCCTTGGTCGCCCTTGCGGGGCGGGTTGAAGCTGAAGCTGTCGTAGTCGTTGAACTGCAGGGTCTTGCCGCGCACCAGGGCCGACACGCGCACCGGCAGGTTGGCCGCGCCGCCACCGGCCACGTAGTTGATCTGCACGTCGGTGGGCACCGAGCGCACGCGTACCAAGGGCTTCTTGTCCGCGGGGGCGATGCGCCCTTCCAGCACCGGCAGGCGGAATTCCTCCACCCGGAACATGCCCGAGCTGAAGCTGCGGCCGCGCTCGGCTTCCCTGCGCAGCTCCACCTGGTACATGCCCAGCTTGGCGGCGGGCGGAATGGCGAAGCTGCTCAGCGCGCTCTGGCCGCCCGTGGCTGTGCCCCGCCAGGCCAGCGTCTGCGTGAACTGCTGGCCGCTGCCCACGTGGGTGATGACCAGGGTTTCCGGCAGGGCCTGGGGCAACCCGAAGCCCTGGCGGGTTTCGGTTCGCACGAAGTGCTTCATGGAGACCGTTTCGCCCGCGCGGAACAGCGTGCGGTCGAAGAGGGTGTGGGCACGCTCGTCGGGGCGCGGCTCGCTGCTGGTGGGCACGTTGAAGCGCCAGGGCTCGATGCCGCGCTGCCAGTCGCTCCAGGTGAAGGCCATGTCCTCCACGCCATCGGCGCCGCTGTGGCGCGCGCTCACAAAGTAGGCGTTGCCGCCTTCGACGTAGTAGCCGTCGTTGTTGCAGCGGGTGGGGTCGGACGACAGCCCCTCGATGCGGGCCACGCCCTGGGCATCGGTGGTGGCGTTGGCCAGTTCGTTGCCGCGGCAGTCCGACACGCGCACGGTGGCGCCCTGCACGGGCTGGCCCTTGTCCAGCGTGGTCACCCAGGCCAGCGCGTTCTCGCGGCCCAGCTTGAAGTGCACGCCCAGGTTGGTGACCAGGGCGGAGGTGCGCACGTACATGGTGCGCCCGTCGCCATGGCGTTCGTCCAGCAGCGAGGCGCCCAGCTTTTGCGAGGCGATCTCCACCACGTGGAAGCCCGGCGCCAGCGGAATGCCCACCACCTCGAACGGGCGGGGGTCTTTGCTGGCCGGCTTGGGCAGGTCCAGCGTCTTCACGCCGCTCTTGCCCGCCAGCAGGGACACCATGCGCGACTGCACGGAGCCCGCGTCCTCATCCCCCAGCACCTTGGGCAGCGGGCCGGTCACGTCCTGCCGAGCCTGCTTGCGGCCCACCAGGTAGCTGTCGTAGCGCTGGACCTTCTTGAACCAGGCAATGATCTCGGCGTCGGTGCGGGGCTTGAGCGTGCTGACCTTGCCCGGGGGCGGCGGGGCATTCATGCGCAGGGGAGCGCCCGCCTGCAGGCCCTGCACGCGCAGCTCGGCCTCGACATTGCGCAGCGTCACGGGCAGCAGGGCTGGCGGCTTGTCGGCCGCGGGGCCTTCGGCAAAGCGTTCGACGATGCCGAACGGCGCCGCCGCGAACTTGGCCAGGGGCGGCATGCCCCCGGTGGCCACCTTCAGCGGAAAGTTGTCGGCATTGCGCAGCGCGCGGCCCGAGGCGTCCTTGAAATCCTTGGGCAGCTCGATCGTGAACGCGGTGTTCTCGGCCAGTGGCGCGGCAAACTGCACGCTGTTGACCAGCGCGTCGCCCTGCTGGCCCTCGCCGGTCTCGCCGGCCTGGGGCTTGAGGGTTTCCTTGCCGGACTTGAGGCGGATGGCCTCGGCCAGCTTGCGCGGTACCGGTGCATTGAACGACAGCTGCATGGGCCGGATGGGCAGGCACGCGGCCTGCGCGTTCTCGCGCTCGCAGCTGAACTCGGCCGCAAACGCCTCGCGCACGCGAAACTCGAACCGCTTTTCCACCGCATTGGCAATGCCGCTGGGCGTGGCCACGCCCTGGCCGAACACCAGCTGCATGCGCACGCCCGAGGTCAGGCGCCGGTTGCAGGCCAAGGTCGCGTACTGCAAGGGCTCGCGCGCGGCGCTCTTGTCCAGGCCGAGGGTCTTGAGGATGTCGGTGCGCTGCGCGCCATCCACCATCCGGACGGGAATGCGCTCGCCCACGCCATCGGCCGTGCACCACACATGCGCCTGCACGCTGGCCAGGGTGGCCGGGCCGCTGAGCTGCAGCACAAAGAACTGATCTTCGTCGATGGGCTCGTAGGTATTGGGGTGCACCGACTGTACAAACGGCCCACCGCTATTGAATTGATAGCTTTTAGCGCCCGTCAGTTCTGCCCCAGCGGCCGATTTGAAGCCGGGCTTGACGGCGGCCGTGCAGCGCACGCCCGGAGGCAGGTCGCGCTCGAAGTCGAACACCCATTCGCGCTCGCCCGTCCAGCGGCCCGTGCCTTTGGTCGCGTTGGCGTCGCTGCAGCTGAGCGTGAAGGGCGCGGGCGCCTTGGGGTCGCCGAAGTTGACGGCGGCGGCATCGAACTTGGCCACCACCTGGCGCACCCGCGCCACCTCACCCTGGGGCGAAAAACTGGTGACCTGCAAGGCGTGCGCGCCCAGCGACACCATGGCCCCCGCCACCACAGCCCACCCTCTGAAAAAGAAACCCATGTTTGCCATCCCTCTGTCCAACGCGCCTGCGAGGGTAGCCGATCTGGGCTGCCGCGCCCGCAGCGAGCGCAGCGGCCGAAAGTAACAACTCGTAGCCCTTCGCCTGCGCCGGCCGGGCCGGTGCCGCCCGCCGACGACGCCGACAGGGGGCTGCGTCCTACCCGCCCCGCAGCACGCTCGACCGAAGATGCGGGCTGCGAGCCCCGGGACGCCGGCCTTCCACAGGGCCGGCCGCCGGCGCCCTCCCCCATCCCCACCTTAGGAGAACCCATGCCCAAAGTGCAATACGACAGCCACCAGCTGGACGACCTGGTGCTGCAGATGATGGAAACCGAACTGGGCGGCGAGCAGGTGTACCGCGCCGCACTGGCCTGCGCCGTGAACCCGGACCTGAAAAAGGAATGGGAAGAGTACCTGCAGGAAACGCTCACCCACCAGAACGTGGTGCGCAGCCTGTGCGATGCGCTGGGCCTGGACCCCGAACAGCAGTCCCACACGCGCCAGGTGGTCCGGCACATCGGCGAGTCGCTGGTGAAAGCCATGGAGCTGGCGCGCCAGGGCGGCAACCCGCAGGCCGCGCAACTGGTGGCCTGCGAGTGCGTGGTGCACGCCGAGACCAAGGACCACGCCAACTGGGAGCTGCTGGGCAAGGTGGCCCAGGCAGCCACCGGCGACGTGGGCCAGGCGCTCCAGGCCGCGCACCAAGCCGTGGAGAAGGACGAGGACCACCACCTCTACCACACCAAGGGCTGGTGCCGCGAGCTGGCCATCGAGGCGCTGGGCATGCCCGCCGTGCTGCCGCCACCCGAGGAAGTGAAGAACGTGGAGTCCGCCATCGGCGCCTCGCGCGCAGAGCAGCAGCGCGAATCCATGCTCTGAGCGCCCCGGCTGCAGCAGCGGCCAGCGGCGCCATGGACCCTCCATAAAAAATGCCGCGCGGGTGTGTCCTGCGCGGCACGCTCTTGGGGCGGGACGCTACGCGCCCCATCCGGGCGGGAGCAGAGCGCGCGCCTACTGCGCTACAAACCCGGTGTTCTGGATGATGCGCGTCCAGGCCGCCGTGTACGCCTGCTGGCGGGCTGCCAGCTGCTGGGGTGCCATGTAGCCCACGGTGAGGCCCATGGCCGTGAGCGGGCCGTGCACCTCGGGAAGCACCACCACCTTGGCCAGGGCGGCCGAGAAGTCGGCAATGAACTTCGCTGGCGTGCCGGCCGGCGCATAGATGCCGTAGTACGGCAGGTCCTCAAAGCCCTTGAGCCCCAGCTCGTCGAACGTGGGCACGTCGGGCATGGCGGCCTGGCGCTTGGTGCCCAGCACGGCCACCACGCGCACCTTGCCGGCCTTGTGGTTCTCGATGAAGTCGGGGATGGAGCCCACGCCCGCCGCGATCTGGTTGCCCAGCATGTCGGCCATCATCGGGGCGCTGCCGCGGTAGGGCGCGGCCACCAGGTCCAGCTGGTACTTCTGGCCCACCAGCTTTACCAAGAATTCCGGCGTGGACGCGGGCGCAGGAACGCCCACCGCGCCCTTGCCGTGGCCTTGGGCTTTGACCCAGGCCACGTAGTCGTTGAACGACTTGGCCGGATTGCTGCCCGAGACCGCAAAGGCGTTCACGAACGTGGCAAAGCCGCCCACGGGCACGAAGTCGTGCACGGGGTCAAAGCCGGGGTTCTTGATGACCTGCGGCAGGATGGAGATGGTGTGGTCGTGCGACAGGAACAGCGTGTGCCCGTCGGCCGGGGCGGCCTTGAGCGTCTGCGCTGCGATCTGGCCACCGGCGCCCGGGCGGTTGTCCACCACCACGGGCATGCCCAGCGCGTCCTTGAGCTTTTCCGACAGCAGGCGCGCAATCGCGTCCGACCCGCCACCAGGCGGAAAACCCACCAGCAGCCGGATGGGCTTGTCGGACTGGGCCGAGGCCAGGCCCATGGTGAGCGTGGCCGCCAGCGCGGCGGTGGTGCGCACAGCGCGGGACAACAGGCTGCGGCGGTGCAGGGAGGTGGTCATGTTCAGGCTCCGGGATAAGGATGGGTGGGTGCTACACGGCAGGGGTCAGGTCAGGCGCGCGCGGTGGCGCTCCAGCTGCGTTTTCACCTGCGCGGGCGCGGTGCCCCCGAGCGTGTTGCGGGCGTTCAGCGAGCCGCGCAGGCTCAGCACTTCGTACACGTCCTTGTCGATCTGCGGGTGAAAGCCCTGCAGCACCGCGAGCGGCAGCTCCGACAGGTCGCACGCGTGCGTGGTGGCGGCCTTCACGGCGTGGGCCACGGTTTCGTGCGCGTCGCGGAAGGGCAGGCCCTTTTTCACCAGGTAGTCGGCCAGGTCGGTGGCGGTGGCGTAGCCCTTGAGCGCGGCCTGCTCCATGGCCTGGGGGTTGACCGTGATGCCGCCCTCTTTCTTGCCGGTAGCGGGGTTGAGCTGGCCGCCCACCATCTCGGCAAAGATGCGCAGCGTGTCCTTGAGCGTGTCCACGGTGTCGAACAGCGGCTCCTTGTCTTCCTGGTTGTCCTTGTTGTAGGCCAGGGGCTGGCCCTTCATCAACGTGATCAGGCCCATGAGGTGGCCGACCACACGGCCGGTCTTGCCGCGCGCCAGTTCGGGCACGTCGGGGTTCTTCTTCTGCGGCATGATCGACGAGCCCGTGGTGAAGCGGTCGGCGATCTTGATGAAGCCGAAGTTCTGGCTCATCCAGAGAATGAGTTCCTCGGACAGGCGGCTCACGTGCACCATGCACAGGCTGGCGGCGGCGGTGAATTCGATGGCGAAGTCGCGGTCGCTCACGGCGTCCAGGCTGTTCTGGCAGACACCTTCCATTCCCAGCGTCTTGGCCACGCGCTCCCGGTCCAGCGGGTACGTGGTGCCGGCCAGCGCCGCCGAGCCCAGGGGCAGCACGTTGGTGCGGCGGCGCACGTCGGCCATGCGCTCGGCGTCGCGCTTGAACATTTCCACATAGGCCAGCATGTGGTGCGCAAAGCTCACGGGCTGGGCCACCTGCAGGTGGGTGAAGCCGGGCAGGATCACCTCCACGTTCTGCTCGGCCACGTCCACCAGCGAGATCTGCAGTTCCTTGAGCAGGTCGCCGATCAGGTCGATCTCGCCGCGCAGCCACAGGCGCACGTCGGTAGCCACCTGGTCGTTGCGGCTGCGGCCGGTGTGCAGGCGCTTGCCGGCGTCACCCACCAGCTGCGTGAGGCGTGCCTCGATGTTCAGGTGCACGTCTTCCAGGTCCAGCTTCCATTCAAAGGCGCCGGATTCGATCTCCGAAGTGATCTGCGCCATGCCGCGCTGGATGGAGGCGTGGTCCTCGCCGCTGATCACGCCCTGGGCGGCCAGCATCTCGGCGTGGGCCAGGCTGCCCGCGATGTCGGCCTGCCACAGGCGCTTGTCGAAGAACACGCTGGAGGTGTAGCGCTTGACCAGGTCGCTCATCGGCTCGGAGAACAGGGCCGACCAGGCCTGGGCCTTGGTGTCGAGCTGGTTGTGGGAAGGCGCGGACGGCGCAGCGCCGGTGGCTTGGGCTTTGGACATGGGAGGGCAATAATCCGGTGGTTCAGACACCCGGACTGCCCGGATGCCGCAATGCAAGACACGCAAATTTTATCGACCCCGCCCCTGCCGTCCGATTCGGCCCTGCCCCGGGCCTCTGCACGGCGCGGCCTGCCGCCCCCGCGGCGGGCGCTGGTGTTCGATGCCTGCCAGGTGGGCGTCGTGCTGCGCGCGGTGCTGTTTGTCGAGACGGTGATGGGCGTGGGCGCCATGTACGGCGCGGCCTCGCCGGCCGAATGGCTGGCCACGCTGGCCCTGCTGACGGGCGGTGCGCTGCCGGCCACGCTGGTGTGGCTGATCACGGCCTGCAGCCTCAAGACCGTGCTGCAGCGGCTGAGCACCGTGCAGCAATATGCCGCCGGGGTGCTGCTGGGCGCGCTGGCGGGGGCGTATGCCTGCGGCATGCTCACGCTGGTGGTGCCGCGCACCGCCGCGCCACCGTGGCTGGCCAGCGCGGCCACGGGGGCGCTGCTGGCGGCCATGCTGGTGTCGGCGCTGGTGCTGCGCGCGCGCGGCCGCACGCCTGCGGCCACGACGGCGCGGCTCACCGAACTGCAGTCGCGCATCCGCCCGCACTTCCTGTTCAACACGCTCAACAGCGCCATCGCGCTGGTGCGCGAGGAGCCGGCCAAGGCCGAGTCGCTGCTGGAAGACCTGTCGGACCTGTTCCGCGTGGCGCTGGTCGAGCAGGGAGAGTCGACCACGCTGGCCGAGGAGATCACGCTGGCCCGGCGCTATCT
This sequence comes from Acidovorax sp., assembly GCF_021287135.1. Classification (GTDB taxonomy): domain Bacteria; phylum Pseudomonadota; class Gammaproteobacteria; order Burkholderiales; family Burkholderiaceae_C; genus Acidovorax. The sequence continues at coordinate 32,390 of NZ_JAJTBB010000039.1, read as the reverse complement.
GGGCATCGAGCAGGTGCGGTTCGGCCCCCGCCTGCAGGTGCAGTGGAGCCTGGACCCCCGCACCGACGGCGCCCGGCTGCCCCCCCTGCTGCTGCAGCCCCTGGTGGAGAACGCCGTCAAGCACGGCGTGGAGCCCAGCGCGCGCGGCGGGCGGCTGCGCGTGATGACCGAGCTGCGTGGCAGCCGCGTGGTGGTGCGCATCACCAACACCCTGCCGCCCAAGGAGGGCCGCGGCGGTGCGGGCGACGAGCCTGCGCGCGGCCACGGCATTGCCCTGGCCAACGTGCGCGCCCGCCTGGCGCTGCTGCACGATGTGCAGGGCGAATTCACCGCGGGCGTCCAGGAAGGGCTGTACCAGGTGCGCATCACCCTGCCCGCCCCCACGCCCGCAGCCCGGGCGCGCGGCCGCGGCCGTCGCGCATCCGCCTCCGCCCGCCGGCCCGGCGGGCCGCGCCGCATGGCGGGCGACGCCAGCAGCGCCGCAGACCCCACCCATGACGACACCCACCACCGTTTCACGGACGCCCCATGAACATCCTGATCGTTGACGACGAGGCGCTGGCCCGCAGCCGCCTGCGCACCCTGCTGGCCGACTGCGCGCACGACCAGCCCGGCCAGCGCATGCTGGTGGCCGAGGCGGCCAGCGCGGGCGAAACGCTGGCGCAGCTCGGCCCCACCGGGGGCCGTGCGTTCGACCTGGTGCTGCTGGACATCCACATGCCTGGCCAGGACGGACTGTCGCTCGCGCACACGCTGCAGACCCTGCCGCACCCGCCCGCCGTGGTGTTCGTGACCGCCCACGCCGACCATGCGGTGAGCGCGTTCGAGCTGGACGCGGTGGACTACCTGACCAAGCCCGTGCGGCGCGAGCGGCTGCAGCAGGCGCTGACCAAGGTGCAGCGCAACAGCACCCGCGCCACCCTGCCCGCGCCGCCGCCCGGCATGCCCGAGGGCGAAACCCTGCTGATCCAGGACCGCGGCCGCACTGAACGCGTGCCGCTGGCCGAGGTGCTGTACTTCAAGGCCGAGCAGAAATACGTGACGGTGCGCACCACTACGCGCAGCTACGTCATGGACGGTGCGCTGAGCGAGCTGGAGGCCAAGTACGCGCCGCGCTTCCTGCGCATCCACCGCAACGCCCTGGTGGCGCGCCGCGCGGTGCGTGCGCTGGAAAAGCACTACGACCCCGAAGAGGGCGAAGGCTGGGCCGTGCGGCTGCAGGGCTCCACCGAGCTGCTGGCCGTCTCGCGCCGGCAGATGGCGGCCGTGCGCGAAGAGCTGGCGCGGTGAACTGGGGCGCCAGTTTTTTAGAGTTTTTAGCCTCTAGCCCTTTTCCAGTAAGCGCTGGCAGCTCCAAAAATCATAGCAACCAGCGGCCTCGCGCGACCCCCACCGCGCGGGCCTCGGGGGGGGGTTGGGCGCCGCGCTCAATGCGCGTGTGCCAGCCCGCTCACCAGCGTGACGATGGCCATGCCCGCCACCAGCCAGACGATCTGCAGCACCGTCTCGCGCGCGGTCAGGCGCTTTTGCAGCTGGGGGATCAGGTCCGCCAGCGCCACATACACAAAGCTGCTGGAGGCCACCGCCAGGAAGTACGGAAGAAAGTCGTGCAGCTGCTCCACCAGGAAATAGCCCACCACGCCCCCCAGCGCCGTCACGGCGCCGGCCAGCGACACCTTGACCAGCGCCATGCGCCGGTTGGGGCTGGTCTGGCGCAGCACGACCAGGTCGCCCATGTGGTGCGGCACCTCGTGGGCCAGCACCGACAGCGCCGCGATCACGCCCAGCCGCATGTCCGCCATGAAGGCCGACGCGATCAGGATGCCGTCGCCAAAGCAATGCACGCTGTCGCCGGTCAGCACGGCCCAGCCTCCGGCACGGGGCGCGTGGTGGTGATGATGGTGATGGTCGCCATGTGCATGCGCGTGGCCGGCATGCGCGGCCTCGGGATGGCTGTGCTCGTGCCCGTGGTGCCACAGTTCGGCCTTGTCCAGCAGGAAGAAGAACACCACGCCGACCAGCAGGGTGGCAAAGAGGTCGTGCGCGCCCGCCTGGCTTTCAAACGCCTCTGGCAGCAGGTGCATGAACGCCGTGGCCAGCAGGGCGCCCGCCGCCAGGCTGAGCAGGTGCTGCGGCCCCACCCCCTCGGCACGCCCGCCCAGCCCGGCCCGCATCAGCAGGGCCGCGACCCACACGCTGCCGATGCCCGCGGCCAGAGTGGCCAATATGATTGCTACTAAATTCATAGCTTCTTGCGCTCGCCAGATAAGCCCGAGAGGCCGTTTTTATATCAAACGGCAGCTCCCGCGGCATGAAAAAAGCCGCCCCCGGCGGGGGGCGGCTGCGGGCGGAATCGCGGTGCCGGCGGAGCGGGCCCAGGCCTCACACCACCCCGTGGGCCTTGAACCAGGCCAGGGCCCGCTTCCAGCCGTCCTCGGCCGCTTCCTTGCGGTAGCTGGCGCGGTAGTCGGCGTGGAAGGCATGGGGCGCATCGGGGTACACCACAAATTCCGATGCCTTGGCCTGCGGCGAGCCGGCGGCCAGGGCGGTTTTCATCTTATCAATCGTGTCAAGGGGGATGCCGGTATCTTTTTCGCCATACAGCCCCAGCACGGGCGCCTTGAGCACCGGGGCCAGGTCCACCGGGTGCTTGGGCGTGAGGTCGCTGGCCTGGCCCACCAGCCGGCCGTACCAGGCCACGCCGGCCTTGACGGGCCCATGGGCCGCGTAGAGCCAGGTGATGCGCCCGCCCCAGCAAAAGCCGGTGATGCCCACGCGCGCAGCGTCGCCGCCGTTGGCCGTGGCCCACTGCACGGCACCGTCCAGGTCGGCCATCACCTGCGCATCGGGCACCTTGGCCACCACCTCGGCCATGAGCTTGGCGATCTCGGTGTACTGCGACGGATCGCCCTGCCGCGCATACAGCTGCGGCGCAATGGCCAGGTAGCCGGCCTTGGCAAAGCGGCGGCAGGTGTCGGCGATGTACTCGTGCACGCCGAAGATCTCCTGCACCACCAGCACCACCGGCAGCCCGGTCTTGCCCACCGGCGCGGCGCGGTAGGCCGGCACCTTGAAGCCATTGACCGTGAAGGCCACTTCCCCGGTGGTCAGGCCGTCGCTGGGCGTGGCAATGGCCGTCTGGGCCATGACGGGTGCGGCAGCGGCCGCGTAGCCCAGGCCCAGCGCCGCCTGCAGCGCCGTGCGGCGCGTGGTGCCGGCACCGGTGGCGCGGCCCGGCAGCAGGGCCCGGGCATCGGAATCGAGGTCTTCAGTGAACATCGGTTTCTCCTGAATAGAAAAGAGAGGGACGGACAAGGACAACGGGACGGACGGACCCGCAGTCTAGGGCAACGCGGAGCAAGCCGCAGCGATACGGCCGGCGCCCTGGGAAGCCCGCAGCCCGGGGGCGCCGGGCTTGCCTTGCGTGCTATCGCAAACAGAACAGCGCTGCTAGACTTTCCGCGAACCCGCCCCCTCCCCACGATGCCGCCCGCCCCACCGCGCGAAGACCCCCTGGCCCTGCTGGTGGCGGCCGCCTGCGGCGCGGCAGGTCTGGGCGCCCTGGGCCTGGCGGCTGCCTGGTGGCATGCGGAGCGGGCAGCCCCCGCCCTGCTGGCAGCCGGGCTTGCGCTGCTGGCCGTGGCCGGGCTGCACTGGCGGCTGGCCCGCCGTGCCCGGCAATGGGCCGGCGAGGCGCAAGCGGCCCGGCAGGCCGCCCAGCAGGCCCGCGCCCAGCTGGCCGCCACGCTCGACATCCTGCCCGACGGCCTGGCCATCTACGACGCCGACGACCGCCTGGTGCTGTGCAACGCCAGCTACCGCGCGGTGGCGCCAGGCGTCACGCTGCCGCTGGAGTACGGCCTGCGGTTTGAGGAGGTGCTGCGCCGCATTGCCGCCTCCGGCGAATTGACCGGGCTGCGGCCCGAGGATGTCGAGCCCTGGCTCGCGCAGCGCCTGGCCTCGCACCGCACCTTCGGCGACCCGGCGGTGCAGGAAGTGTGCGGCGACCGGTGGATGCAGCTGTCGGAGCGCCGCCTGGACGACGGCGGCGTGGTGGTGCTGCGCACCGACATCACCGACACCGTGCACAAGGAGCGCGCGCTGCAGCAAGCCCTGCAGGATGCCGAGAACGCGCAGCGCAGCCTGCGCGAGGCGGTGGACGCGATGCCCGCCGGGCTGGAGATCTATGACGCGCAGGACCGGCTGGTGCTGTGCAACGAGCACATGGAGCGGCTGCGCCCCCAGTTGCCGGTGCAGACATCGCTGGGCAAGACCTACGAGGAGCTGCTGCGCGAGGGCCTGCGCCAGGGTGTGCCCGAGGAGGCCAGCGGCCAGGAAGAGCTGTGGCTGGCGCACGAACTGGCCCTGCGCGGCCACCGCCAGGGGCCCGAGGTGCGCCGCTGTCCCGGCGGCGCCTGGGTGCACCGGCACGAGTGCCGCACGCCCTCGGGCATGACCGTGTGCGTGAGCCTGGACATCACCGACCTCATCGAACAGCGGCACAAGGCGGAAGCCGCCCGGCAGGAAAGCCAGCGCACGCGGCAGCTGCTGGAGCGCGCCGTGGAGGCCCTGCCGGTGAGCATCGAGATCTTCGACGAGCAGGACCGGCTGGTGCTCTTCAACCAGCAGCTCTCGCGCATGTACCCGCACATGAACTATGCGCAGTACCTCGGCCGGCGCTTTGCCGACATCCTGCGCCACTCGGTGGAGACCGAGAAAATCCCTTCCGCCCAGGGGCGCGAGGAAGCCTGGATCGCCGAGCGGCTGTCCGAGCACGGCAGCCGCGCCTCCAACCTGGTGCAGCGGCTGGCCGACGGCCGCTGGATCAACGTTTACGAGACCCGCACCCCCGAGAACTACGTGGTGGCCGTGCGCCTGGACATCACCAACCTGATCGAGCAGCGCCAGGCCCTGGAAGCCGCCCAGGAGGCGGCCCAGGCGGCGCAGCAGCTGTTGCGCGACGCGGTGGAATCGCTGCCCGAGGGGTTTGCGCTCTTTGATGCCGAAGACCGCCTGGTGGTGTGCAACGCGCAATACCGCCGCATCTACCCCATCTCGGCCCCGATGATCGCGCCCGGCAACACCTTCGAGCAGATCGCGCGCTACGGCGCGGAGCGCGGCCAGTACCCCGACGCCATCGGCCGGGTGGAGACTTGGCTGGCCCAGTGCGTGGCCAACCACCGGGCCGCCCGGCACGCGGTGCTGCAGCGCCTGCCTGAAGGCCGCTGGGTGCAGGCCGACGAACGGCGCACGCCCCAGGGCGGCATTGCCGGCGTGCGCACCGACGTGACCCAGCTGGTGCGCAAGGAGCAGGAGCTGGCCGCCGCCAACGCCAAGCTGGCCCTGCTATCCACCACCGACGGCGTCACCGGCATCGGCAACCGGCGCCGGTTTGACGAGCGGCTGGCGGTGGAATGGCTGCGCTGCGGCCGCCAGCGGCTGCCCCTGGCCGTGGTGCTGATCGACATCGACCACTTCAAGCTCTACAACGACCACTACGGGCACCTGGCCGGCGACGAATGCCTGCGGCGCGTGGCCCAGCTGCTGCAGGCCACCATCCGCCGCGCGGACGAGGTGGCCGCCCGCTACGGCGGCGAGGAGTTCGTGCTGCTGCTGCCCGACACGCCGCTGCCCGCGGCCGTGACCGTGGCGCAGCGCTGCATGGACAGCCTGCGCACCGCCGCCCTGCCCCACCCGCGCTCGCCCACCGCACCCGTCATCACCTTCAGCGTGGGCATTGCCAGCGTGGTGCCGCAGGCCGACGCCCACTCTGACACACTGGTGCAGGCAGCCGATGCCGCGCTGTACCGCGCCAAGTACGGCGGACGCAACCGCATGGAGACCTTCGACCCCGGGCCCGCCGTCCAGGCGCCCACGGCAGTCGCCCGCGAATGAGCGCGCCGACGGCGCTTCCCGTGCTTTCCTAGTTTTCCCCGTTCTTTTCTTGAGGCACAGCGAATGCACATCCTGCTGACCGGCTCCACCGGGTTCATCGGCCGCAGCGTGGCCGCCGCCCTCGCCCGCGCGGGGCACACGGTGCACGGCGGCGTGTCGGGTCGGCGCCCCGCCAGCGGGGCGCTGGACGTCCCCATGGATTTCGCTCGCGACACCACCCCTGCCGCGTGGCTGCCGCGGCTGGCAGGCATCGATGCCGTGGTCAACGCCGTGGGCGTGCTGCGCGACACGCCCGCGCGCCCCATTGATGCCATCCACCACCGGGCGCCCGCGGCCTTGTTCGACGCCTGCGCGGAAGCGGGCGTGCGGCGCGTCGTGCACATTTCGGCACTGGGCATCGAGGCCAACGACACCCGCTACGCCCGCACCAAGCGCGCCGCCGACGCGCACCTGCTGGAGCTGGCCGCACAGGGCCGGCTGCGTGCCGCCATCCTGCGGCCCAGCATCGTGTTCGGCCGCGGCGGGGACAGCAGCAGCCTGTTCATGAATCTGGCGCGGCTGCCCGTGGCGCTGCTGCCCGGCCCCCTGTTCACCGCCCGCGTGCAGCCCGTGGCCGTGCACGAGGTGGCCGAGGTGGTGGCGGCCCTGCTGGGCCCGGCATCAGAAACCGAGGGCATCGTCGAATGCGCCGGCCCCGAAGCCGTGACCCTGGCCGGCCTGGTGGCCAGCCTGCGCCAGCAACAGGGCCGCCGCCCTGCCCGCCTGCTGCGCCTGCCCGACGTGCTGACGCAGCTCAGCGCACGCCTGGGCGACGCCGTACCCAGCGCGCCCTGGTGCACCGAAACCCTGCGGATGCTGGGCAGCGACAACGTGGGCAACCCGGCGGTGTTCGCGCAATTGCTGGGCCGCCCGGGGGTGCACTACCGCGAGCTGGTGGCCGCGGCCTGGCGGTGATCCCCGCGGCCGCACGGCTGTGCTGCGGCGTCGCCGGCTGGCCCGTAGGCGTGCCAGGCCAGGGCGGACGCCAGCACCCCCGAAGGGTTCACCAGGGCCATGCCGGGCAGCCCCGGGTGCTCTGACAAGGCCAGCGGAATCTCGGTGCACCCCATGACCAGAGTGGACACGCCATGGCGCTGCTGCAGGGCCAGGGCCACTGCCTCAAACCGTTCGCGCGCCAGCGCATAGTTGCCGGCTTTCACCCCGCTGTAGATACCCTGCATCAGTTGCTCGCGCTGCGCCTCATCGGGCAGGTGGCAAGCAATGCCTGCACACTCCAGCGCGTCCTGGTACAGCCCGGCGTCGTAGGCGCCACGCGTGGCCAGCAGGCCCACGCCCGGCACTCCGCGCGCGGACAGCTCGGCGGCCACTTCCCGCACACCGTGCAGCACCACAAGGTGCGGAAACCGCTGCTGCAGAACCCCGTGCCATGCATGGGCGGTGTTGCACGCAATCGCCACCACCCGCACGCCCAGCGCGGCCAGCCGCCCCGTGGCCTGCAGCAAGGGATCCTCGGGCTGGTGGGCACCGGGGCGCCGGTCGCGCAGCGCCGCCGTGCGGTCCGGAATCGGCACCTGGGCCAGCCAGTGCTCCGGGTACGCCTGGTCCTGCACCGGAATGCCCAGCGCCTCCATGCGCGCCGTGCAGGCCTGCACGAACAGCCGCACAAAATCCGCCCCGGCGGCGGGCCCCATGCCGCCCAGGATCCCCACCACCTGCGGCGCGTGGACGGGGGCGGCGCTCGCAGACAAGACGGCAGAAGACATGCGCACGGCCGCCGGCTACTGGGCAGGCTTGTCGCTCTGCGCCACCAGGTTGTCGCGCAGCTCCTTGCTCATGGGCAGATTCAGGTTCTGGTTGCGCGGCGGCACGGGGGACATGAACCACTTGGTATAGAGCTTTTCAAATTCGCCGGACTTCATCAGCGAAACGATCACCCCGTTGACCAGCGCCTGGAACTGCGGGTCGTCCTTGCGCAGCATGCAGGCATAGGGCTCCACCTGCAGCGAATCCCCCACCACCGTCCACTCGGCCGGGTTGCGCGCATTGCCCATCAGCCCGAAGAGCAGGATGTCGTCCATGGCAAAAGCCTCGGCCCGCCCGGTGTCCACCAGCAGCATGGAGTCGTCGTGGTCCTTGCCCAGCACGATGTCCATGTCCAGGTTGTTGTCGCGGCTGTACTTGCGGATCACCTGGGCGTTGGTGGTGCCCGACGTGCTGGCCACCTTCTTGCGGGCCAGGTCGGCATAGTTCCTGACGCCCGAGGTCTTCTTGGTCAGCATCCGCGTGCCCGTGTAGAAATAGTTGACCGCGAACTGCACGTCCTTGCCCCGCACCGTGTTGTTGGTGGTGGACCCGCATTCCAGGTCGATGGTCCCGTTGGTCAGCAACGGTATGCGGTTTTGCGACGTCACCGCCTGCAGTTCCACCTTGAGCGCCGGGTTGTTCACCTGCTTCTTCACGGCCTCGACCACGGCATTGGAGATGTCCACCGCAAAGCCCACCGGCGCACCGGGGCCCGACAGGTAGCTGAACGGCACGGACGATTCCCGGTAAGCCAGCGTGATCTTGCCCGACTCGGCAATTTTCTTGAGCGTGTCGGCACTGGCCGACGGACCGGCCAGCAGGCCGGCGGCCGCGACGGCAACGAAGGTAACGGCGGAGAGCTTCATGGAATCCCTTTGCATCAAAAAAGGCGGACAGGTGGATGGACAAAAAGCGGAACGCAGTCGCACTGTAAGAAGCCGCAGCGCGGTTGAACAATTCCTTTGCGCGGGTGGGCCATGACCAAAAGTTATGCCGCGCCGTGGTGCGTGCCGCTGCACCACGACAGTGCCGTCTTCGGGGACGCGCCTGCCCGACGGACCGCATAACTTCCCGGCATGGGCTCGCATGGCATTGGCATTGGTCACCGCGCCGCGGGGCGCCTACATTGGCTTTTCCGTCAACCACCCCTGGGAACGCGTCCACGCTCCCGGAACAAGCAAGATGCACGTATGTGTCCTTGGCGCGGGCATCGTGGGCCTGGCCACCGCGTATGAACTCCACCAGCGCGGACTGCGGGTAACCGTGATCGACCAGGCCCAGCCTGGCGCCGGAGCCAGCGGCGGCAACGGCGCGCAACTGAGCTACAGCTACGTCCAGCCCCTGGCCGATGCCGGCATCTGGCGCCAGCTGCCCCAGCTGCTGCTGTCGCCGCGCTCGCCCCTCAAGCTGCGCCCGCAATGGGACCGCGAACAATGGCGCTGGTGCGTGGACTTCCTGCGCGCCTGCAACCGCAGCACCTCCGCGCGCAGCACGCAGCGCCTGCTGGCCCTGGCCGCACTCAGCCGCCAGGGCTTTGAAGCGATGCTGCAGGCCGAGCAGTTGGACTGCGACTTCTCGCGCACCGGCAAGCTGGTGCTGTACGACAGCCCCGCGGGCCTGGCGGCGGCCCGCCGCCAGATGGAACTGCAGCGCCCCTGGAGCAGCCCGCAGGAGGCCGTGTCGGCCCAGCGGTGCGTGGACATAGAACCCACGCTGGCGCACCACCAGCGCCACATCGCCGGCGCCATCTACACGCCCAGCGAATGCGCGGCCGACTGCCTGGCTGTCTGCCGTGGCCTGCACCGGGTGCTGAGCGCGCGCGGTGTGCGCTTTGTACTGGGCGCGCGGGTGCAGGGCTTCGTGCACGCTGCGGGGCGCATCGCCGCAGTCCGGACGGACGGCGGTACCGTCGAGGCGCAGCAGTTCGTGCTGGCCCTGGGCAGCGCCAGCCACCGGGCAGCGCAGGAGCTGGGCTTTCGCCTGCCCGTCTACCCGCTCAAGGGCTACAGCATCACGCTGGACACCGCGCACGCCCCGGGTGCGGCGCCGCGCGTCAACGTGACCGACGCGGCGCGCAAGGTGGTGTTTGCACGCATCGGCCAGCGCCTGCGCGTGGCCGGCATGGCCGAGCTGGTGGGGCATGACGACCGCATCCCGCCCGGCCGCATCCAGAGCCTGCGCGAAGCCGCCGGAGCGCTGTTTCCCGGTTGCAGCGACTTCCGCGACCTGCATCCCTGGACCGGCCTGCGCCCCGCCACGCCCACCGGCGTGCCCCTGGCGGGGCGGCACCCCCGGGCGCCGCACAACCTGCTGCTGAACACGGGCCACGGCGCGCTGGGCTTTACGCTGGCGTTTGGCACGGCGGCCCAGGTGGCCGAACTGGTGGCGCCCGCAGCGGGCCGGGCGGTCGCCGGCGCAGGCGAATAGCCCCCGTCGGATCTACGCCTCCCGCAGGCCCACGGATTCCAGCGTTTCGGCCACCGCCCGGCGCATGCACTGGGTCATGGCACTGGCCAGCAGCGAGCCCGGGCGGTTGACCGTGCGCAGCGATTTGATCGGCACGGCAATGTGGGGGGCCAGGGCCAGCACATCCACCTTGCGGTCGTCGGCAGACGCCGCCGTGCACTGGTCCACCACCGCAACGGCATGGCCGTGGTGCGCCAGGGCCAGCGCGGCGTGGTAGGTCTGCACGGTGATCGCCGTCTGCAGCCCCACCCCGGCCTCGCGGCAGGCATGGCTGACGAGGGTGCCGATCGGGTCGCGCACGTCCAGCCGCACCACCGGCGTGCCCGACAGATCCGCCAGGTGCACCACGCCGGACGCGACCAAGGCCGCGTCCAGCATGCCCTTGGGGGCCACGCACACCATGCGGCCGTCGGCCAGGTGCTCTTGCGCGAGCGCCGGGTGCGCCACCGCGCTGAATACAAAGCCCACGTCCGCCTCCTGCAGCACCAGGGCCGACACGATCTGCGGCGAATGCAGCGCGTCGATGGTCACCTTCACGTCCGGGTGCTTTTGCCGAAAGAACCGCAGCGCGCGCGGCAGCACCTCGTAGCTCAGTGCCAGCACGCTCAGGATGTGCAGCTCCCCCTCGCGCTGGTCGCCCTTGAGGCTGTTGGCCAGGCGCTGCACGTCGTCCAGCTGGTTGAACAGGCGCTCGATGTGCGGGTACAGGGTCTGCGCCTCGCTGGTGGGCACGAGCTTGCCCTTGAGCCGGTGGAACAGCGGGAACCCGAGCTGCAGCTCCGCATGGGCCAGGATGCGGCTGACCGCGGGCTGCGTGACGTTGATGAGGCGGGCCGCCGCGCTCACGCTGCCGGTGAGCATGACGGCGTTGAAGACTTCGATATGGCGCAGGCGCATGGGGCCACGATGCAAGGAACGCGCCGGGCCGGCAATCCTTGAATCCCCCAATGCAGCCCGCCGCCGGCTACAGCGCCATGGACGGCCGCTGTGCCATGGCCGCGCGCCAGCGCAGCAGGTGCGGGTGCTGATCGCCCGGCTTTTGCTTCACCACGCGCGCAAAGTCCACGGCCACCACGGCCGTGATGTCGGCCACGCTGAAGCGGCCGGCGGCGATGTAGTCGCGGTCCGCCAGACGGTCGTTGAGCAATGCGAAGAAATTCGCCACCCGCGCCAGCCCCCGCTCGGCCAGGGCCGGAATCTGCGGGTAGTCCACCGCGCCGGGCAGCGCGCGGTTGGCCATGGCGGGCGAGCTGTTGCGCAGCGCCTCGGCAATGGCCAGCAAGCCTTCGAACTCCGCGCGCCAGTTCCAGCTGGCGATCTCGGCCTTCTCGGCCGGTGTGGCGCCCAGCAGCGGAGGCTCGGGGTAGCGCGCCTCCACATACGCGGTGATCGCCGCGTTGTCGGCCAGCAGCAGGCCTTCTTCGGTGCGCAGCGCGGGCACGGTGCACTGCGGGTTGATGCGGCGGTAGGCCTCGCCCATCTGCTCGCCGCTTTTCAGGTCCACCTGCACGGTGTCGTGGGCCACGCCCTTTTCTGCGAGCAGGATGCGCGCGCGGCGCGGGCTGGGCGCCGTGGCGCAGTCGTAGAGGGTGATCATGGCGGCGTCCTGCAAAGGGCTCAGGGCGCGGGCGAAGAGGAAGCCGCTGCCGCTTCGATCTTGTCCTGCGTCTTGGTGTCAAAGTCGCTGGCGTCGTGCCGCTCGCGCAGCTGGTTGGCCGGGTCGCCCGTCACGCGGTTCACCTTGCGCCCGCGCTGCACCGCGGGGCGCTGCGCCACCTGCTCGGCCCAGCGCACCACGTGCGTGTATTCGTGCACCTGCAAAAACTCGCCCGCGTCATACGCCTGGCCCTTCACCAGCAAGCCATACCAGGGCCAGATGGCAATGTCCGCCACCGTGTACTCGCTGCCCGCCACGTACTCGTGCTCGGCCAGGCGCCGGTTCAGCACATCGAGCTGGCGCTTGGCCTCCATCGCATAGCGGTCAATCGCGTACTCGATCTTCACCGGCGCATACGCATAGAAATGCCCGAACCCGCCGCCCACGAACGGCGCGCTGCCCATCTGCCAGAACAGCCACGACAGGCACTCCGCCCGCGCCGCGCCGTCCTTGGGCAAAAACGCGCTACCGAACTTCTCAGCCAGGTACATCAGGATGGCGCCGGATTCGAACACCCGCACCGGGTGGGCCGGATCGGTGCGGTCCAGCAGCGCGGGGATCTTGGAGTTGGGATTCACCGCCACAAACCCGCTGCCAAACTGCTCCCCCTGGTTGATGCGAATCAGCCACGCGTCGTACTCCGCACCGGCGTGGCCCAGGGCCAGCAGCTCTTCCAGCATCACCGTCACCTTCACGCCATTGGGCGTGCCCAGCGAATACAGCTGCAGCGGGTGCTTGCCCACGGGCAGTTCCTTGTCGTGCGTGGCCCCGGCAATGGGGCGGTTGATGCTGGCGAACTGGCCGCCGTTTTCCTTGTTCCATTGCCAGATGGCGGGCGGGGTGTAGGGGGTGAGATCAGACATGCGGGCTCCAAACAAAGAGTTGGTGGAAGCAAGCGGGATCGCTAGCGGTGACGAATGAGTCTAGCGACGCGATCGATTCGCCGCTGGGCTGGAGCGAATGCCCTGCAGACAGGCTTGCCTCCATCGTTGGGATCGCTGCCTGCGCCTAAAAGACGGGCACCCCAGCCCCAAAAAAAGGCGCACGGACGACCGTTTCCGCCCGCTCTTGCAACTCAGTGCGCCTTATCCCAGTTCGGCCCCACCCCCACCTCCGCCAATAACGGCACCTTCAGCGCCGCCACTTCCGCCATCAGTCGCGGGATATGGCTCTTGAGCCAGTCCACCTCGCCCTCGGGCAGCTCGAACACCAGTTCATCGTGCACCTGCAGCACCATCTTGATGTCGGGCTTGTGCGCATCCAGCTCCTTTTGCACGGCCACCATGGCCATCTTGATGAGGTCGGCGGCGGTGCCCTGCATGGGCGCATTGATGGCCGCACGTTCGGCGCCGGCGCGGCGGGGGCCGTTGGGGGAGTTGATTTCGGGCAGGTACAGGCGGCGGCCGAACACGGTCTCGACATAGCCCATGGACTTGGCGGAGGCCTTGGTGTCGTCCATGTACTGCTTCACGCCGGGGTAGCGCTGGAAGTAGCGGTCGATGTAGGCGGCGGCGGCTTTCGTTTCAATGCCCAGGTTCTTGGCCAGGCCGAAGCTGCTCATGCCGTAGATGAGGCCGAAGTTGATGACCTTGGCGTAGCGGCGCTGTTCGCTGGTGACCTGGTCCACCTCCACGCCAAACACTTCGGCAGCGGTGGCGCGGTGCACGTCCAGGCCGGCGTGGAAGGCGTGCAGCAGCGAGTGGTCACCGCTCAGGTGGGCCATGATGCGCAGCTCAATCTGCGAGTAGTCGGCGCTGGCGATGACGCGGCCGGGCGGCGCGATGAAGGCTTCGCGCACGCGGCGGCCTTCCGGCGTGCGGATGGGGATGTTCTGCAGGTTGGGGTCGTTGCTGGACAGGCGCCCGGTGACGGCCACGGCCTGCGCGTAGTGCGTGTGCACGCGGCCGGTGCGCGGCAGGGCCAGCTGGGCCAGCTTGTCGGTGTAGGTGCCCTTGAGCTTGCACAGGCTGCGGTGCTCCAGCAGCTTGGCGGGCAGGGGGTAGTCCTCGGCCAGCTTCTCCAGCACTTCTTCGTCGGTGCTGCGCGCGCCGGTGGCGGTTTTCTTCACCACGGGCATGCCCAGTTTGTCGAAGAAGATTTCGCCCAGCTGCTTGGGGCTGCTCAGGTTGAAGGGCTGCCCGGCGATTTCGTAGGCCTCGGTTTCCAGCTGCAGGATGCGCTGGCCCAGCTCGTGGCTCTGGGCGGCCAGCGTGGCGGCGTCGATGAGCACGCCGTTGCGTTCGATGCGGTACAGCGCCTCGCTGCTGGCGATCTCCAGCGCGTAGATGAAGCGCAGTTTCTCGTCGGCCTCCAGCAGCGGCCACAGGGCCTGGTGCACGTCCAGCGTCTGGTCGGAGTCTTCGCACGAGTAGGCGGCGGCCTTGTCCACGGGCACCTGGGCAAAGGGGATCTGGTGCGCGCCCTTGCCGCAGAGGTCTTCGTAGCTGATGCCTTTGCGGCCGGTGTGGCGCTCGGCCAGGCTGGCCAGGCCATGGGGCTTGTGCACTTCCAGCACGTAGCTTTGCAGCATCGTGTCGTGCACGTAGCCCTGCACCTCGATGCCGTGGTTGGCGAACACGTGGCGGTCGTACTTGATGTGCTGGCCCAGCTTGGCATGCCGGGCATCCTCCAGCCAGGGTTTGAGGCGCTCGAGCACCTCGTCGCGCGGCAGCTGCACGGGTGCGTCGGGGCCCACATGCGCCAGCGGGACGTAGGCGGCCTCGCCGGGCTGCACGCTGAAGGAGACACCCACGATCTGCGCGCGCATCTCGTCCAGCGAATCGGTTTCGGTGTCCAGCGCCACCAGCGGGGCTTTTTGCAGGCGCTCCAGCCACTGGTCGAAGTCGGCCCAGTTGAGAATGGTGTCGTACACCACCGTGCGGTGCTGGGCCTGCTCGGCCACGTTGCTGGCCGAGTGGTCGGCAAACAGGTCGCCGCTCTGGCCGGGCATGGCCACCGGGGGCGCTGCGCCGGCGGCTGCCGCGTCTCCCCCGCCCAGCGTGCGGGCCAGGCCCTTGAAGCCATATTTCTCGTAGAAGGCGCGCAGCGGCTCGGTCTGGGGCTCGCCCAGGGCCACGGCGTCCAGTGCGGGCAGGCCGAGCACGTGCTCGGTCAGGTCGCAGTCGGTCTTGATGGTGACCAGCTGACGCCCGGTGGGCAGCCAGCCCAGCGCGCCGCGCAGGTTTTCGCCGGCCACGCCCTTGATCTCGCCCGCGCGGGCCAGCAGCGCGTCCAGCGATCCGTATTCCTGCAGCCACTTGGCGGCCGTCTTGGGGCCGACCTTGGGCACACCGGGAACGTTGTCCACGGTGTCGCCCACCAGGGTCTGGTAGTCGACCATCAGGTGCGGGGGCACGCCAAACTCGGACGTCACGCCGGCAATGTCGCGCTTCTTGCCGCTCATGGTGTCGATGATGGTGATGTGCTCGTTGACCAGCTGGCTCAGGTCCTTGTCGCCGCTGGAGACCACCACCTCGATGCCCTGGGCGGCGGCGGTGACGGCCAGCGTGCCGATCACGTCGTCAGCCTCCACCCCGGGGATGGCCAGCACGGTCCAGCCCAGCAGGCGCACCACCTCGTGGATGGGGTCGATCTGCGTGCGCAGGTCGTCGGGCATGGGGGCGCGCTGGGCCTTGTATTCGGGGTAGAGCGCGTCGCGAAAGGTCGGGCCGGAGGCGTCAAACACGCAGGCGGCGTAGTCTGCCCGCACTTCCTTGCGCAGGGCCTGCATCATGTTGATCATGCCCCGGATGGCGCCGGTGGCCGGGCTGGTGCGGTCGCCGGGCACCGCCCGCAGGTCGGGCATGGCATGGAAGGCGCGGTACAGGTAGCTGGATCCATCCACCAGCACCAGGGTCTTTTTGCCGCCCGGCTGCTGCGGCGCGGAGGGCGGTTCCCCCACGGAGACGGGGGCGGCGTTGGGGGGCAGGGATTCGTCGTTCATGCACGGATTGTGCACGGCTGCCGGGCGCTGGCCGCGCCCGCGGGTGCGCCCTCTACAATGCAAGCATGCGCGCTGTTCACCTATTTTTGCTGCTGGGCGTGGCCTGCGGCACCGCCCTGGCCCAAAATACCACCCAAAATGCACCCCAGGGCGCACCAGATCAGCGCGAGGCGCTCTCAAATCCAGAGCAACTGACGGGCCGCGCCAACCAGCGCACGGAGCGCATCCACATCGAGGATGCCGGCAGCCGGGTGGACGAGCTGCGCGTGGGCGGGCAAACCCAGAGCATCTCGGTGCAGCCCAAGACCGGCAACCTCCCCGGCTACATGGTGCAATCCCCCGACGGCGCCCGCAGCCGCGCCGGCAGCCACAACGGCGCCGAAACCACGACCGCCCCGCGCGTCTGGAACGTCATGAAGTTCTGAGCGCCGGCGCATCCCGCCGGCCCCGGCCGGCTGGGGTACCACGCGCCCGGCCCCCTGGCACCGCCCTGCCTTGCGCACCCTTTTGCTTTCACCAGTCGTTTTTCTTCCCCTGTCCTGAGCGATGGCCGTCTTTACCGAAGTCTCCAATGAAGAGGCGCGCGAACTGCTGCGCCGTTTGCAACTGGGCGAGCTGGTGGCGCTGCGCGGCATCGAAGGGGGCATCGAGAACACCAACTACTTCCTCACCAGCGAACAGGGCGAGTTCGTGCTCACCCTGTTCGAGCGCCTCACGGCCGAGCAGCTGCCCTTCTACCTGTTCCTGATGAAGCACCTGGCGCACGGCGGCATTCCCGTGCCCGACCCGCGCGCCGACAAGAACGGCGACATCCTGCACACCGTGTGCGGCAAGCCCGCCGCCGTGGTGAACAAGCTGCGCGGCAAAAGCCAGCTGGCCCCGCAGGGCGCGCACTGCGCCGCCGTGGGCGGCATGTTGGCCCGCATGCACCTGGTGGGCCGAAGCTTTGACCGCCAGCAGCCCAATCTGCGGGGCCTGCCGTGGTGGAACGAAACCGTGCCCGTGGTGCTGCCCCACATCGGCGAATCCGCCTCGGCGCTGCTGCGCTCGGAACTGGCCTACCAGAACCATGTGGCGGCCGGCGCTGCCTACGCGGCCCTGCCCCGGGGCCCGGTGCATGCCGACCTGTTCCGTGACAACGTGATGTTCGAGGGCGAGGAGCTGACCGGGTTCTTCGACTTCTATTTCGCGGGCGTGGACACCTGGCTGTTCGACCTGGCGGTGTGCCTGAACGACTGGTGCATCGACCTGTCCACCGGCGCACACGATGCCGAGCGTGCCACGCGCATGCTGGAGGCCTACCAGGCCGTGCGCCCGCTCACCGCGCCCGAGCGGGAGCTGCTGCCGGCCATGCTGCGTGCCGGCGCCCTGCGTTTCTGGATTTCGCGCCTGTGGGACTTCTACCTGCCCCGCGAGGCCTCGATGCTCAAGCCCCACGACCCCACGCATTTCGAACGCGTGCTGCGCAGCCGCATCGCGCAGCCGGTGCATGCCTGAACCGCAACGGCAGTGCCGCCCGCGGCCGGACGGCCTGCCGCGATCCCCTGCCCGGCGCTGCGGTTTGGACGGCTGGAGTAAATTCCTGGCCCATCAGCCGCCGCCACGTGCCGCTGCTTCCTTCTCTTCTGCCCTAACGCAATGAAACTCCGCATCGTCTCCGCCCGCACGGGCCTGGACTGGGTCACGCTTGGCATCCGGACGTTCTGGCGGCAGCCCATGGCGCTGGCGGCGCTGTTCTTCATGACCATGGCGATCATGTCGCTGGCCACGCTGATCCCGCTGATCGGCCCGGCCGTTGCGCTGGTGCTGCTGCCTACGTCCACGCTGGTGATGATGGTGGCTGCCGCCCAGGCGTCCCAGGGGCGCTTTCCCACGCCGGCGTTGCTGCTGGTGGCGTTTCGCACCGGCCAGCAGCGCCTGCGCGACATGATGGTGCTGGGGGGACTGTATGCCGCGTGCTTCCTGGGCGTAATGGGGCTGTCCGCCCTGCTGGACGGCGGGCAGTTCGCCAGCGTGTACCTGGGCGGCGCCAAGATGACGCAGGAGATCGCCGAAGACCCGGCCTTCCAGCGCGCCATGTGGCTTTCCATGACGCTGTACCTCCCGTTGTCGCTGCTGTTCTGGCATGCCCCCGGGCTCGTGCACTGGCACGGCGTGCCGCCGGTCAAGGCGCTGTTCTTCAGCATCGTGGCCTGCGTGCGCAATTTCGGGGCGTTTCTGGTCTACGGCCTGGGCTGGATGGGCGTGTTCCTGCTGGGCGGGCTGGTGGTGGCCACCGTCGCCACCCTCCTGGCGCTGGCCGGGCTGGCCAACACGGCCGCCGGGGGCATCATGGTGGGCGCGGCCATGATGCTGGCGGCCATGTTCTTCACCTCGGTCGTGTTCACGTTCCGCGACTGCTTTGACGCCCCCGGCAGCGACGCTGCCGACGCAGCCCAGCCGCCGGCACCCGCGGCCTGAGCGGCCCCCACCCGCCCGCCCGCCCCACCGGCCAACGGCCTGCGGAAGGCCGCCGCTGCGGCGCCCGCAGCGCCGCTGCCCCACCCGAAAAACGACACCCGGCCCGGCGAGGGCACAGGCGGCCTGAATGCGGCCTGAATGCGGCCTGCATGCGGCCTGCGTGCGTGCGCGCAGGCCCGAGCGCAGCCGCCGGCCGCCAGCGTGACTGGCGTCGCCGCCGGCATTCACGCCACTGTCACACAGCGTTCTTAGCATCCGCAGCCGGACAACCCGCTTGCTCCGGCCCCGGCCTGCGCGGCGGTCCCTGCCTCTTTGTTCTCCTCAATCCACAACGATCCACCATGTCCCACACGACCACGCCCACCCGCCGCAAGGCCCTGCAACTTCTGGCCGGCATTCCCATGCTGCCCATCGGTACCTCGGCGGCCGCTTCGCTGCTGGCCACCGGGTGCGGCGGCGGCAGCGATGAGGCGACCTTTGCCTCCGCATCGTTCACGTCGATGGCCGCCCCCACGCTGGCCAGCGCCGCCGCCATGGCCACCACCTCGGTGGGCTCCTCGTTGAACGTGAAGCTCAGCGACGGCAGCACGCAGTCGTATGCCCTGGCCTACCAGCCCTTCTTCATCACCGGCGACCTGGTGCCGGACGGCAAGGGCGGCAAGGTGCTGGCTGGCGGCTACTACGACATCAACAACAAGGCCATCATCGACACCTCCGTGCCCGGCGCGGAACGCCAGTTCTTCTCGGATTCGCCCGACGGCACCTCGCTGCTCACCGTGCCCAACGCCAAGGTGGACGGGGTCAAGGGCAACCCCGTGTTCGCCGTGGTGCAGTTTGAATACACCACCTGGGCGCAAGACGGCAAGACCGACATGTACGGCAAGCTGCCCTCGCCCATCGCCGTGCTCACGCTGGACCAGGACCCCAACACCGGCAAGCTCAGCCTGGTGAAGTACCACAACGTGGACACCTCCAAGGTGCACGGCCTGTGGATCACCTGCGGCGCCAGCCTGTCGCCCTGGGGCACGCACCTGTCCAGCGAAGAGTACGAGCCCGATGCCTTCAACAGCAGCAACGCCCAGCTCAAGGCCTACAGCAAGAACCTGTTTGGCGACGAGACCAAGGCCAACCCCTATCACTACGGCCACATGCCCGAAGTGACGGTGAACCCCGATGGCACCGCGTCCATCAAAAAGCACTTCTGCATGGGCCGCATCTCGCACGAACTGGTGCAGGTGATGCCCGACCAGCGCACCGCGCTGATGGGCGACGACGCCACCAACAGCGCCTACTTCGTGTTCGTGGCCGACAAGGAAAAGGACCTGTCCTCGGGCACGCTGTACGCCGCCAAGGTGGGCGCCGGCTTCTCCATCGACCCTGCGGCCGCCAACGGTGCTCCGCTCACCTGGATCAAGCTGGGCTCGGCCACTAGCGCCGAGATCGAGCAGCTGGCCAACACGCTCAAGCCTACGGACATCATGAGCGTGGCCAGCAAGGACCCTGGCGACGCCAGCTACACCAAGATCGTGGCCAACGGCAAGACCGAGTGGATCAAGATCAACCCCGGCATGGAAAAGGCCGCCGCCTTCCTGGAAACCCACCGCTACGCAGCCTTCAAGGGCGCCAGCATGGGCTTCACCAAGATGGAAGGCACCACCGTCAACGCCAAGGACAAGATCGCGTACTCGGCCCTGCAGAACTGCGAAAAGTCGATGGTGGCGGGCGACGCCGCCAACGTGCCGGGCAATGGCATTTCCATCCCTAAGACCCTGAAGGCTGGTGTGGTGATGGCCCTGAACCTGCGCGGCGGCCAGAAGGACACCGCTGGTGGCGCCATCAACAGCGAGTGGATGCCTGTCGACACCAAGGCCCTGCTGGCCGGCGAGGACATCGCCGCCGACGCCCTGGGCAACACCGGCAACCCCAACAAGGTCTGCAACCCCGACAACCTCAAGTTCTCGGAAAAGATGCGCACCCTGTTCATCGGCGAGGACAGCAGCCAGCACGTGAACAACTTCCTGTGGGCCTACAACGTGGACACCAAGGAGCTGTCGCGCCTCATGTCCATCCCCGCGGGCGGCGAATCCACCGGCCTGCACGCCGTGGACGAGATCAACGGCTGGACCTACATCATGAGCAACTTCCAGCACCCCGGCGACTGGGGCGGCATCCACAGCGTGGTCAAGGGCACGCTGGATCCCCTCATCAACGCCAATTACAAGAACAAGGCGGGCGCTGGCGTGGGCTACCTCACCGGCACCGCCAAGCAGCCCGCGCTGCGCCAGCGTTAAGCGGCTATGCGGCCCGCGTGCGTGCTGCACGCTCGGGCCGCCACGAAAGAACCGGGCCTTCGGGCCCTTTTCTTTTTTTGGCGGCGGCCACTGCGCGGCACCGCGTCCCCAAGAGACCCTCACGCCTGCCGCGCATAGCGCCCTGGCGGCAGGCCCACATGCCGGCTGAAGGCCGTGCTGAAGGTGCTGGCCGAGCTGTAGCCCACACGCTCGGCCACTTCGGCCACCCCCAGTTCGCCGCCGTTGAGCAACCTTTTGGCCAGGGCCATGCGCCAGGCCAAAAGGTATTCCATGGGCGGCTGGCCCACGGCGCGCGAAAACCGCTCGAAAAACGTGGAGCGCGACAGCGCCGCCTCGCGCGCCAGCGCATCCACCGTCCAGGAATGCCCGGGGGCGCTGTGCATCAGCCGCAGCCCGACGGCCACCCGCGCATCGGCCAGCCCGCGCAGCAAGCCCGGCGGGGCGCCGTCGTGGTGGCCGCTGCGCAGTGCCTCGATCAGCAGCACCTCCACCAGCCGCCCCAGCACCAGATCGCGCCCTGGCAGCGTGGCCAGGCATTCCTGCCGCACCAGTTGCACCAGCGTGGGCAGCGCGGCCGTTTCGCGCACCAGGAGCAGCGCGGGCAACAGGGCCACCAGCAACGCCGCGTCCGGCGAGTCGAATTCAAAATAACCGCCCAGCATGCGCATGTCCGCAGGCCCATCGGGCGTGCCGTGCCGCAGCCCCTGCTCGCCCTCGGGCACGGGCGGCTTGTTGCGGGGGTCCCGGAGTACGGGCGCGGCGGCCCCCGCCTCCACCGCGGACAGCGTGAAGCCCGGCGTGGCCGGCATCAAGATGAAATCACCGGACCGCAGCATCACCGGCTCCTGCCCCTCCACCGCCAGCACGCATTCCCCTTCCAGCACGGCGCAGAAGCTGGGCTGGCCGAATTCAGCGTACCGCACGGCCCAAGCCCCCGCACCGCTGACGACCTTGGAGAACACGGCGCGCGGCCGCAGCAGCGCAATTACCTCGGCCAAAGGATCGACCAAACCGGACTCCTGCAAAAGAAAACACGACCATTGATTGTAGATAATTCTGCTTCAGGCCGGTATCGTTGCCCTACTGATTTCGCAGTGCAACCCATCCTTCTCCAGGAGTCCAACCATGAAAACCATCCTCATCACCGGCTGCTCATCCGGCTACGGCCTGGCCACCGCCCGCCACTTTCTGGCCCAGGGCTGGAACGTCATCGCCACCATGCGCACGCCCCGCACCGATGTGCTGCCCACGTCGGAACGTCTGCGGGTGCTGCCGCTGGACGTGACCCAGCCCGCCAGCATTGCCCAGGCGCTGAGCGACGCGGGCCCCATCGACGTGCTGGTCAACAATGCGGGCGTGGGCCTCTTCGGCGCCTTCGAGGCCACCCCCATGGCCACCGTGCGCGACATCTTCGAGACGAACACCTTCGGCACCATGGCCCTGACCCAGGCCGTGCTGCCGCAAATGCGCGCACGCGCAGCGGGCCTGGTGATCAACGTCACCTCCAGCGCCACCCTTGCGCCCATGCCCCTGGTGGCGGCCTACACGGCCAGCAAGGCCGCCATTGAGGGGTTCACCGCCTCGCTCGCGTTCGAGCTTCAGACCTTTGGCGTGCGGGTAAAGCTCGTCCAGCCCGGCTACGGCCCCACCACGCAGTTCACCGCCAACAGCACCGAGCGCCTGCAGGGCCTGATCCCGCCCGCTTACGCGCCCTATGCGCAATCGGTGTTTGCGGCCTACAGCCAGCCCGCCGCGCTGACCACCGAACAGGACGTGGCCGAGGTGGTGTGGACAGCGGCCACCGATACGACGCCGCGCCTGCGCTATGCCGCAGGCGCGGACGCAGTGGCCCTGGCCAGTGCGGTACAAGCGACGCGACCGGCGCACGCCCTTGCCGAGTGATGCCAGGCCCGCGGCGGCGTCAGCGTGCGCCGGTGAACAGGAAGTACGCCAGCACGCACACCGCCAGCGCCACGATCAGCCGGGCGATCCAGGGCGTGACCAGCCACGCGCCCAACACCATGGCGAGGCGGCCCCACAGGTGCGGCGACTGCAGCGCGCCCTGGGGCCCCGGCGCGGGGGACGGGCGCTCTTGCAGCGGGTAGCCGCACCCCGGGCAGGCCGGCGCCTGCGATGACACTTCACGCCCACATTCCGGGCAACGGACCAGGGCCATGCTGTTCTACCTGCCTTCCTTGGGCTGCGTGCCCGGCACGCCGATGAGGATTTGCACCCGCCGGTTGAGCTGGCGCCCCTGCGGGTCGTCGCGGCCGTCCGGCGTGGTGTTGGGCGCCACGGGCTCGCGCTTGCCCAGGCCTTCCACCCGCGCGGGGCGGCCCGTGCGCTGGCGCAGCGCGGCAGAAACCGTCTCGGCACGGCGCAGCGACAGGCTGTCGTTGTACGCGTCCGTGCCCTTGCCATCGGTATGGCCGCGCACGGTCAGGGGCGCCGCAGCGTAGCTCTTGATGAGTTCGGCCGCCTTGTCCAGCGACGGGGCCGCGTCCGGCCGCAGATCGGCCTTGTCGAAGTCGAACAGCACGTCGGCCGGCAGGTCAATGGAAATGGCCTGCTCCGGCGTGGGGCGCGCCTTGAGCTCGGCCCACAGGGCACGCGTCTGCGCCAGCCGCTCGCGCGGGACCTCGGCCTCGCGCAGCACCGTCTGCGGGCCGGCGCTGCGCTGCAACGTGGACTCCTGCGTGCGGGCCGCGAGGCCGCCCGCCGGCTGCGGCGGACGCAGCACCGTGGCCGGCGCTTCAGAGGCTGGCACCAGCCGCGTCGGCACATCGGCCAGCGCACGCTGGCTGCGCACCACCTCCCACGCCCGCGCAGGCACGCCGGCCAAGGCCAGCACTGCCGCCATCCCCGCAGGGACCAGGGTGCGCAACGCGCGCACGCCAGCAGCCGTCCATCCGGCGCGCATCAGCCGCCCTGCAGCGGCAGGTCGATGACCAGCCCCGGCGCCACGATGTTGTCGCCCTGGTTGCCGTCGTTGAACACCAGCTTGAGCTTGCGGGCCGAGGGCGCCACCGC
Source organism: Acidovorax sp. (assembly GCF_021287135.1). Lineage (GTDB taxonomy): Bacteria > Pseudomonadota > Gammaproteobacteria > Burkholderiales > Burkholderiaceae_C > Acidovorax. The sequence goes on along the minus strand of NZ_JAJTBB010000039.1, from coordinate 8,824 downwards.
CCCCAGGAACACCAGTTGCCCGTCCAGCGTTTCGCCCTCGCGGAGGGTGATGTCGCGGTTGTTGTCGGGCCGCTTGATGTGCAGGCGGGCGCCGCTTTCATCCTGCAGGTACGTGTCCGCCAGCGCCAGCATGGTGGTGTCGGTGATGCGGTTGGCAAACGAGATGCTCACGTCGAGCACCGTGGCGTCGGCCCCCATTTCCACGCCCTTCACGCGCACCGTGACGCCGGCCGGAGCCACGCCCTGGATGGCCAGGGTCTGCTTGCGCGGGGCGGCCGCAGCAGCAGGCGCTGCAGGCGCGGGCTGCGCCGCAGGAGCCGCAGCGGGTGCGGGGGCTGGTGGCGCGGCCGCGGGCGCCGGGGCAGGCTCCGCAGCCGCGGACACCTTGGGTTGCGGTGCGGCCGGCTCCTTGCACGCGGCCAACAGCAGGGCAGCGGCGGCCATCGCGGCGGCGGCCGCACGCGGCCAGGGAGTGGGTGGGAACGAACGGGGGTTGGGTGCTGGGTAGGTCATGGGTTCGGTAGAAAAGCGCTTCACTGCACTGCGCGGCTCAGCGGATGCGGATGCTGTGGGTCTGCTCCTGCCGCGGACGCGCCGGCGACTGCGGACAGTCCTCGGTGCGTACCTGGTTGGCGTTGCGGCCCTGCACGATGACCGTGCGGCCTTCCAGGCGCGCGCCGGACACGTCGACACTGTTGACGGAGGCGTGGCCCGGGCCAGCGCAACGGGTGCCCGACGCGGTATTGCCCGACACCTCGATGCGGTTGCCCTCCGCGGCCGCGGCGGCGGGCTGCACCGAAGACGCAGGTGCCGCCGGTGCGGAGGCCGTGCTGCGGGCGCTGCGCTGCGGCACCACGGGCCGGTCGGCGGCGGCAGGGCCCAACGGTCCGGTGGGGCCGATGGTCCCCTGCGGCCCCACCGGGCCCGCCGTTGCGGCGCAGGGCAGCAGCAGCGCCAGCAGCCAGGCCCGCGAACGGCGGGGGGACACGGGGCAGCGTTGTTCCATGGCGGTCACCTTCTGTGTATCCATCGCCGTCAAGGCGGCGCCTTGCCAGGGGTTCCCGGCAAGGTACTGCCAGGCAGCGGCGCGGCGGGTGCGGCCGTGGCCGGCACCGGCAGCGAACGCGGAACGGCCGACATGCCGGGGAGCCCCGAGCCCGGCCGCACCGCACCCGCCGGGGCCGGCGGCACGTCCACCGGCTTGCCGCCGACGTCCGCCGTGGCCTGGCGCTGGATGCGGGCCTCCAGTTCGGACGCAAACCGCTCGGCCAGCGCCACCTCTTCCACGGCCATCTCGGCACCCAACTCGTTGATGAGCGACAGCACGTTGCGCTGGGTGCCGGTGTCGGGCTGCGCCAGGCGCTCCAGCAGCCGGGCATAGCCCAGCGCCTTCACGTTGTCGCGGGGCACGCCCTGGCCTTTGCGGTTCATCTCGGCCAGGCGCTGCATCGCCCGAGGGTCGCCGCGCACAGCCGCCAGCAGGTACCAGCGGTAGGCCTGCCCCATGTCGCCGATGCCGGCGCGCGGGTTGCGATAGGCATCGCCCACGAACGAGAGCAGTTGGGGGTTCTGCGTGGCCAGGGCCTCGCGCTGCAGGCGCTCCAGTTCGTTGCGGTAGATCGGCCCCTGGCACCCGAGTTCGGCCACGCCGCGCTCCAGTGCCTCATTGCAGGCCTCCAGAAACCGCGCCCCCGCCGTGGCGGCAGCGGGGGGCGTGGCCGGCTGGGCGGGGGCCTGAGCTCCGGCGGGCGGAACGGCCTGCGCGGGGGCCTGCTGCGCCAGGGCCGGCCCGAGCAGGCCACCCCCCCACACAACCCCACACACCAGCCCCCTCCAGACGGGCCGCAACGGGGTGCGCACGCCCGGCCTCATGTGCCCGCCTTCGCAGCAGCCGCGGGCGCGCCGGCGCCGGCCACGGGCGCGGTGGCGGCCGTCTCCCAAGCCATGGGCACGCCAAAGAACAGGGGTTCAAAGCCCTGCCAGGTCATCACGTCCACCGGCCCCAGCGCGGCATACCGCTCGGCGTACACCTTTTCCAGGGCCTGCTGGGTCTCTGCGTCGTACTTCTGCGTGACCTGTACGGGCTCGCCGTACTTGCGCAGAGTCACCTGGATCAGGCCGAGCTTGAGTTCGGGCGACAGCGCGTTGTACGCGGCGCGCATGTTCTCAACCACCACCGGATCGGGCTTGCCATTGGGAATGCAGCGCCAATACGGGGTGTTGGTGGCCTTGCCGACCAGTTCCAGCACGCTCAGGTCCACCAGGGTGCGGATGGCCGAGTGGCGGCCCTGCAGGTACTTGCCCTCCAGCTTGAAGCCGAAGGCATCGCCGTAGAAGCCCAGGCTGGCGTTGTCCTCGGAGCTGAAGTTGAGCACCTTCACCACGTTGGAGGCCTGGATCTGCGGCACCATCTGCTGGGTGGAAAAGCTCACCAGGTTCAGGTCCAGCGCCAGGGCGGAATAGATGGCCGTGCGCTTGACGTCCCCGCCCAGCGTGACCTTGCCGTCCCCCTTGCCGAACTCGATGCCTGCGGAGTTCACCCGCCCCGCCCCCGCGATGGCGCGGTCGAATTCCGTGAGCGCGCCGGTGATCAGGAAGTCGGGCATGGTCACCCCGAACTTGGCCCCCAGCTGGGCCTGGGACACCAGGTAGTCCGGGTGGTACGGCACATACACCACCCGGGCGCCAATGCGGTTCACGGCAGTGCGCACCATTTCCGTGATGTCGCCCGGGATCTCGGCGCCCACCAGAGGGCTGGAGAGGTTGGTGGCGTCCAGGATGCTGCGGGTCTGCAGATAGATGACGGGGTCGCCTTCCTTGTAGATGTCCAGCATGCGCCCGAAGCGGCCCAGGGCCAGCGCATAGGGGCTGAGATTGGTCACGGGCAGCAGCTTGTCGGCCTCGCGCTCTTCCATCAGGGTCTTGGCGTCCTTGAGGGCGTTTTCGGTGGAGGCGCATCCGCCCAGGGCAGCGACGGCGAGCGCCAGCGCGCCCCATCGCAAAGTTCTTTGGATCATGGTGGTCTTCTTGGTGTAGTGGGTATCCACGGCCCCGCTCTCTCGGGACCTTGCGGCCCAGGCCCGCGGCCTGGGCCGCAGTGCGTCAGCGGCCTGAATTGAGGACAGTGATGTTTTCCACCCCCTTGCCTTCGACATACAGCGTCACGTTGCCGGTGACATTGCCCTGGATGACGGGGCTGGCAATGCGCAGCGTGCCGTCGGCGCCCCGCTGCACGTCGGAATAGGTGGAGCGGATCACGATGTTCTTTTGCCCCTCGGGCAGCTTGAGGGTGCCGTCGGGCTGCACCAGCGCACTCTGGTCCACCAGCGTGTTCTGCGAGATGGCCCGGTTCACGCGGGCCTTGGCACTCACCGACGGGTACACGCCGTCATTGAGCCGCACGCCGCTGCTGGCCATGTCCTTGTAGGCGCCCAGCTGCTCGCCGTAGTTCACCAGCTGCGCCTGCGCGCCGGTGCCCAGCAGGGCCAGTGCTCCTGCACCGCAGCACAGGCCCAGCGCCCGCCGTGCGCGCGCTGGGAGATCGGGGTTTCGTGTTGTCATCGCCACTCCTTCGTCCATTTCAAATGGGAAACGCCAAAGCCGTCTTCGCACCGAAACGGCCTGCGGCTACATGTTCAGAACATTGAACGCCGGCAGCACCGTGACCGACTGGTTCACCACCCCCATGGACGGAAGGGTGTAGGTGTAGCCCGGGTTGGCCGCAAACGCCGCGTTGCCCGCCACGCCCACCGCGCCGGTGACGGCCCCGCCCAGGTTGCGCACACTGCCCGAGGTCATGCCCACCCCCGCCACCGTGTTGTTGCCCACCACGGTGACCACGCCGGTGATGAGGCCCTGGTTGATGACCGAGTTGGACACGCCCCCCACGGCGGCGCGGCCCTGGTTGCCCGCAATCACCACGGTGCCCGTGACCACGCCGCGGTTCACCAGCGAGTTGACCGTGCCGCCCAGCGTGGTGCTGCCCCGGTTGCCCGCGATGATCACGCGGCCCGACAACTGGCCGCGGTTGTCCACGCTGTTCACCGTGCCGCCGCCGGTGGCGTCGCCCTGGTTGCCCGTAATCACCACTTGCGCTCCGCTCATGCTGCCGCGGTTGTGCAGGCCGTTGACCAGGCCGCCCCCGCTGGCGCGGCCGGTGTTGCCCGCGATCAGGACCTGGCTGCCCTTCATGGAGCCCGAGCCCGTGACGCTGTTGACCTTGCTGCCGCTGCCTTGCACGCTCGCCTGGTTGCCCAGGATGGTGATGCTGGACGCGGTGATGCTGCCGTCCGCGCGCACGCTGTTGGCCAAGCCGCCGCTGGCCGACCCTGCATTGCCGATGACGGTGATCTGGCTGCCGGTGATGCGCCCGCTGCCCGCCACGCTGTTGATGGCGCCGCCATCGCGGGCCGAGCCCTGGTTGCCCAGGATGGTGATGCTGCCGCCCTGCAGCGTGCCCGCCACGTCCACGCTGTTGGCCACACCCTCCTGGCCCGATCCCTGGTTGGCGGTCACCGTGACGTTGGAGCCGGCAATGCGGCCGCGGCTTTGCGCCCGCACGCTGTTGGCCAGCCCGTCGCGGGCGGCCGCGCGGGCGCTGCCCTGGTTGGCCATCACCTGCACCGTGCTGCCCTGTAGCGTGCCGTCGGCCTGCACGCTGTTGGCCAGGGCCGTGCTGCCCTGTTCGGCCTGCGTGGACACGGCCGTGTTGGCGGCCACCAGCGCCTGCACCCCTTCCACCCGGCCACCCGCGCCCTGGGAGAAGCTGTTGGCCGCGGCCAACCCCTCGGTGGCCACCACGCGCCCCGCCTGGTTGGCGATGAGCTGCAGGCTGGCAGCCCGCATCTCGCCCAGCACCTGCACGGCATTGGCATTGGCTTGCCCAATGCCCTTGCCGAAGGCTGCAAAGCCCGCCACGGTGCCTTCACGGCCCTCGCTGCGCACGTCGGCGGCCGTGTTGGCGGCCACGGTGATGCTGCTGCCCTGCACGCGGCCCTGGGCATTGAGCGACAGCGCATTGGTATTGATGCGGCCGCCATCGGCGTTCAGCTGCCGGGCGGTGTTGCCCGCCACCAGCAGGCTGCTCTGCGCCAGGGCCGTCGCGCCCGCGCCATCCATGTACAGGCCGTTGGCCGCCAGCACGCCATTGGATTTGCTGCCCACCCCCAGCGCCTGCGCGCCGCTGCCTGCGGCGCGGATGCCCTGGCCGGTGTTGCCCGCGATGACGACCGGGCTGCCCTGCACGGAGGCCCCACGGTAGGCCGCCAGCGCATTGACCAGCGCCGTGCCGCCGGTGGCGTGTACGCCACGCGCACTGTTGCCAGCCACCAGCCACGACGACGACGCATCCACCTGCGCGCCATCGTGCAGCACCAGCGCGTTGGCGGCTGCGCGGGCGCGGCTTTCGCGGCTGGCCAGCCCCCCGGCGCCGGAGACGGAGTCGGCCGTGGTGCTCATGTCGCTGGCCGTGTTGCCGCTCAGCGCGCCGTCGGCCGACAGCCGCGAGGGCGCGCCCGCGCCGTTTTCGACCGCGATGCTATTGGCCTGCAAGGCGCCGCCCCGGGCCGACAGGCGCGAGGCCGTGTTGCCGGCCACCGTCAGCGTGGCCGCATCCAGCTGCGAGCCCGTGACCGACAGCGTGTTGGCCAGCGCGGCCGACTGCTGGCTGGCCGAAAACAGCAGCCCGCCGCCCGCCTGCGCCGCGTAGCCGGTGGACTGCACGCCGTCGGCACGGTTGCCCGCCAGCGTGACGGTCGTGTTCTGCACGCGCCCTTCCGTCACCATCACGCTGTTGGCCGCGGCCAGGCCACCCGCGCCGGTCACGGACGCGCCGCGATTGCCCGTGACGGTGACGGCTGCGCGCTCCAGCGTGGCCTGGTGGTCGGCCACCACGGTATTGGCCAGCGCGCGGCCGTTGCGCTCCAGCGCGCCCACGGCACCCGCGCCGATGCTGCCGCTGCCCCCGGCCGTGCGCACCCGGTCGGCCGTGTTGCCCGCCAGCAGCACGCTGCCGCCGCGCACGGCGGCGTTGTCCAGCCACAGACTGTTGCCCGCGGCACCGCCACCGGTCGCCACCACATCGCGGGCCTCGTTGGCGGCCAGCTGGTGCACCGGCCTTTCGGCCAGTTCGCCGCGGGTCACCGAAATAGTGTTGGCAAGGGCGGTGGCGGCCACGCGCACGTCGGCCAGCGCGCCGCCCAGGATGGAACCTTCGCCGCCCCAGGCCTGCACGTTGCGCGCGGTATTGCCGGTCACGCCCGCCTGGTAGCCAGCAGAACCGGCGAGCTGGTGGTCGGTCAGGCTGATGCTGTTGGCCAGGGCGCTGCCGCCCGTGGCAATGACCTGGGCGGCCTCGTTGCGGGACAGCACCAGCTGCGCCCCCCGCAACTGGCTGGAGGCCAGCGTGACAGCGTTGGCGGCGGCCACGCCGGTCAGGTTGACCTGCGCGATCGTGCCGCGCCCCACCCCGCCGCCGCCCCCGCCGGCGCGTACATCCTCCGCGCGGTTGGCGGTCTGCAAAATTCGTGTGTCCACCAGAGTGGACCGTGCCGCCGTGAGCGCATTGGCCAGCGCCGAGCCGCCGATGGAGGTGATGCGCCGTGCGTCGTTGCCCACCACGGCCAGTTCGGAGTTGCGCACGTCCGTGGCGTCCAGCAGCACGCTGTTGGCGCTGGCGCGCCCCGGCATCTGCAGGGAGCCGGTGCCCAGCAGCACCTCCGTCTTGGCACCAAAGGCGGCCACCTCGGCCGCGCGGTTGCCCTGCACCAGCAGCCGGCTGGCGGTGAGCTGCTTGGTGCCTTCCGCGCTGGCGGCCAGCACCATGTTGACGGTGGCGGCCCCGCCCAGTGCATGGATGAAGCCGGTCACCTGGTTGCCCAGCACCTGCACCTGGGACTGCCGCACGTCCATGGCGGCCAGGCCGATGCCGTTCGCCTGCGCGGTGCCGGCCAGGTCCACGCGCATCCCGGCGTTGGCCAGGGCCGATCCCTTGCCGCCGGTGGAAACCACCGGCCCGGTGGAGCGGTTGTCCAGCACCTGGATCTGGCTGTTGGCGTCCACCTGCGTGCCGGCGCTGTTCTTGTGCCACCCCAGGCCGGCCAGCATGGATTCCTGCGCGCCCGCACGCCCGCAGGCCAGGGCCAGGGAAAGGCCAAGCAACCCTAGCGCGGCGGCAGATTCACGCCGGTGCGTCTTGCGCGGTGTGGACACTCAGAAGCCCCTTGTGGTGGTGATGGTCGTGGTGATGGTCGTGGTGGCTGCCGTGGGGGTGCGCCCGGCCCTTGGCCGGTCGGCGGCTGGCCGGCTCCCGCCGGCCCCCACAGCGCGGTACGGTCTTAGTTGATGTTCACGCTGTTGACGTTGGCGGTGCCGCCAATGGCTTTGATGTCGGTGGCTTCGTTGCCGCTGACCGTGATTTCCGAGTTGCGGATCTTGGAGCCGGTGATGTTGATGCTGTTGACGTTGGCCACGCCTTCCATGGACACCTCCGCCACCTTGATGCCGGCCTTGCCGCCGCCCGCGATGACATTGGTGGCCTTGTTGCCAGTCACGGAGATCTTGCTGTTGGTGACTTCCGACCCCGCAGACCCTTTGCCAGACAGCAGGCCGGGGATGGTGACGTTGCCGCTCTGGGCAAATGCAGCGCCGCAGGACAGGGCCAAGGTGGCGGCGGCGGTAATGGCAAAGGTACGCATTTCAATAATCCTTCCAAGGGTTGAAATTAATCGACGGGCAGCCTTGTGCGGCCTGCGGGCGAATTCTTGAAGGGGGCCTGCAACGCGACAGTTAACAAATGTAGACAGCGCAGATGGGCCGGCCGGCCCAACTTATCCACAGCCGCCGGGCACGACGATCACCTGGGCAAAGCCGGCAGTTTGCGCGTTGTAGGACAGGCAATGACTTCGCGCCAGGAAACATTCCCACACGAACGGCCCGCGCGCCATGCCCCGGCAGGGGGCCAAAATCCATACAAGTTTTCACACTTCAAATCCGTCTGATACCTGGAGGAACATTCGGACATTGATAATTCCGCTGGATTTTCCAGAGCGTTGTCATCAATATGAAATTTATTATCTTGCGTGGCTTTTTGTATTTGGCGGCCGGCGCGGGCCTGGTGGCCTGTACCCCGCAGGCGGCGCCGTCCTTCCCCTCGGACGCGCAGATCTCGGCGGCGCTGGAGGCGCAGTTCGCTGCAGACCCGCACAGCGCGGCGGCCCGCGAACTGGTGCGCACGCTGGGGGGTGAGAAAGGCCGGCTGCGCTACCAGATCCACCAGGTCATCTACCGCCAGGGGGCCTACGAGGCGCGCTACGACGCGGTGCTGGTGATGGGGCAGCCGGGCACACAAAGCCTGCAGAACCTGTTCGCCGGCATGATCCCCGAGGCGGAGCGGGCCAAGCTGCCGCAGCCCAGCCTGGAGGCGTACGAAGGCTGGCTGCGCCAGCACGCGCAGTCGCTGGAGAAAACTTCACCGCCGCAGGCGCAGGCGCTGGTGCAGACGCTGGATCTGCTGGGCAAGTGCTACCGCGACCGGCAGCCGGGTGCCGAAGTCACGGTGATGCAAGGCCTGGGCGCGCTGATCTCGCCCGAGCGCAACGGGCTCTTTGCCGAAAAGCTGGCGTTGCCCGACACCACGGTGCAGTGCCTGCCGGCCTGAGAACGTGTTGACGTTCTAACAGCCCTTGGGATGCTCTGCACGAATTGAGCGGTAAGTGGGCGCTGCGGATCGGGAGGGGCTGCAAGGCGCAAAACGCAGCAATAGCCGCAGCTATTGCGAGGATTTGCAACGCAGCAGACTGCCCGAGGCCGCAGATGCACGCGGCGC
>NZ_JAJTBB010000036.1 GCF_021287135.1 Acidovorax sp. | reverse complement strand
GCGAACTTCGTCGGGATGGTCGTGTTCTTCGTGATCATCTTGGTCATCACGCCGCCCAGGGTCTCGATGCCCAGGGACAGGGGCGTCACGTCCAGCAGCAGCACGTCCTTGCGGTCGCCCGACAGCACCTGGCCCTGGATGGCGGCACCCACGGCCACGGCTTCGTCAGGGTTCACGTCCTTGCGGGGGTCCTTGCCGAAGAATTCCTTCACCTTCTCCTGCACCTTGGGCATGCGGGTCATGCCGCCCACCAGGATCACGTCGTGGATGTCGGACACGGACACGCCGGCGTCCTTGATGGCCATGCGGCAGGGCGCAATGGTGCGCTCGATCAGCTCGTCCACCAGGCTTTCCAGCTTGGCGCGGGTGAGCTTGATGTTCAGGTGCTTCGGGCCCGAGGCATCGGCCGTGATGTAGGGCAGGTTGATGTCGGTGGAGGCCGAGTTCGACAGCTCGATCTTGGCCTTCTCAGCGGCTTCCTTCAGGCGTTGCAGGGCCAGGACGTCCTTGGACAGGTCCACGCCTTGCTCTTTCTTGAATTCGCTGATGATGTAGTCGATGATGCGCTGGTCGAAGTCTTCGCCGCCCAGGAAGGTGTCGCCGTTGGTCGACAGCACTTCGAACTGCTTTTCGCCGTCCACGTCCGCGATCTCGATGATGGACACGTCGAACGTGCCGCCGCCCAGGTCATACACGGCGATCTTGCGGTCGCCCTTTTCCTGCTTGTCCAGGCCGAAGGCCAGGGCTGCAGCCGTGGGTTCGTTGATGATGCGCTTCACATCCAGGCCCGCGATGCGGCCGGCGTCCTTGGTGGCCTGGCGCTGCGCGTCGTTGAAGTACGCGGGCACGGTGATCACGGCCTCGGTCACGGGCTCGCCCAGGTAGTCCTCGGCGGTCTTCTTCATCTTGCGCAGGATGTCGGCAGACACCTGCTGGGCCGACAGCTTCTTGCCGCGCACTTCCACCCAGGCGTCGCCGTTGTCCGCAGCCACGATGGAATAGGGCATCAGATCGATGTCCTTTTGCACTTCTTTTTCGGTGAACTTGCGGCCGATCAGGCGCTTGATGGCGAACAGCGTGTTCTTGGGGTTGGTCACGGCCTGGCGCTTGGCCGAGGCGCCGACGAGGATCTCGCCGTCTTCCTGGTAGGCCACGATGGAGGGCGTGGTGCGGGCGCCTTCGCTGTTCTCGATCACGCGGGTGGTGTTGCCTTCCATGACGGACACGCAGCTGTTGGTGGTGCCCAGGTCAATGCCGATGATTTTTCCCATGTTTTTTCTCCGAAATGCTGGAATGGTTTGGATGGCTAGTAACTTGTGGATAACTTGCGTCGCTTCAAGTCGTCCCTCTCGATTTATTTCAAGGCCGATGTCAAGGCGGCAGCAATTACTTCGGCGCCGTGACGGTGACCAGCGCGGGGCGCAACACCCGCTCGGCGATCACATAGCCCTTTTGCAGCACGGCCACCACGGTGTTGGGCTCCTGCTCGGCCGGCACCACGCTGATGGCCTGGTGCTGGTGGGGGTCGAACTTGGCGCCCGCCTCGGGGGCGATGGCCAGGACCTTGTTGCGCTCCAGGGCGGAGGTAAGCTGGCGCAGGGTGGCGTCGGCACCTTCGCGCAGTTGCTGCGGGGTCGCTTCCTTGATGGCCAGGGCGGCGTCCAGGCTGTCGCACACCGGCAGCAGGCTCTCGGCAAAACTCTCGATGCCGAACTTGCGGGCCTTGGACACTTCCTCTTCGGCGCGGCGGCGGGCGTTCTCGGCTTCTGCCTTGGCGCGCAGGAACTGGTCTGCCAGCTCGGCGCTCTTGGCCTTCAGCTCGGCCAGTTCGCCCTGCAGGCGGGCCAGCTCGTCAGAGGCGTGGGCAGCCATGGCGGCTTCGACTTCTTCGGGGGCGGGGGCGCTGGCAGCGGGGGTGGGGGAGCTGTTTTCGGACATGTCTTGTCTTGTGGTCTGAAGGAAATGGAAACAAGGGCCCCGGGGCCCGGATTGGCGGGTACGCGCGGCACTTGGGGGCAAGCGGCCGCAAATCAAGACCTGCCCGGGCGCGCCCTTGCGGCGGGCGCAGGGCGGAGGCCGCGCGCATTGTCGGTCATCGGCATGTCGGCCCGCGGCCTGGTTTTGCAAGGGGTGGCCCCGGCGGGGCGCGCCGGCAGGCCCGTGCGGACTGCCTGGGTGGCGGCCAGTGTACAAGCGCCAGCCGCCGGGCTATAATCGCAGGCTTTCCCTTGCCACACCACTTCACGACGCGGTGGGTGGCTTCATCCAGAAGGAGTCTGCATGCGTCATTACGAAATCATTTTGTTGATCCACCCGGATCAAAGCGAGCAAGTTCCAGCCATGCTGGAGCGCTACAAGGGCATGATCACCCAGGGCGGCGGCAAGATCCACCGCGTGGAAGACTGGGGCCGCCGTCAACTGGCGTACCTGATCAACAAGCTGGCCAAGGCCCACTACCTGTGCGTGAACATCGAAGCCGACCAGGCTGTGATGGCCGAGCTGGAGCACGCCTTCAAGTTCAACGACGCCGTGCTGCGCCACCTGACGGTTCAGAAGAAGAAGGCCGAGACCGGTCCTTCCTCCATGATGAAGACCGTGGAGCGCGAAGAAGCCCGCAAGGCCAGCCAGGCTGAGTACGCCGCAGCCGGCGGCGAGCGCTGATCCTTTCCCGTTGGAGTGGAGAACCGCGTCGTCTTGACCGCCTGTATCGCAGAGGCTGAGTCGCTGCGCTACACGCCCGCCGGACTGCCTGCCATCACGCTGCGCCTCGAACACGAGTCGCAGCAAACCGAGGCAGGCCATCCCCGCGAAGTCAAGGCGGCCATCAAAGCCGTCGCGTTCGGCGCGATGGCCGAGCGCCTGGCCCGGCAGAACATCGGAAGTCTCTGGACTTTCTCCGGTTTTCTGGCCAACCCGCGCAATGGCAAGACCCCGGTGCTCCACATCCAGGATATTCAACAAAATTAATTTTCAAGAGGTCCGCAATGGCCACGTTCAAGAAGTTCAACAAAGACAAGCGCCCCAAGCGCAACACCCAGTCCCTGCTGTTCAAGCGCAAGCGTTTCTGCCGCTTCACGGTGACGGGCGTTGAAGAGATCGACTACAAGGATGTCGACACGCTGCGCGACTTCATCGCCGAAAACGGCAAGATCATCCCCGCACGCCTCACCGGCACGCGCGCCATCTACCAGCGTCAGCTGAACACCGCCATCAAGCGCGCCCGCTTCCTGGCCCTGGTGCCCTACAGCGACCAGCACAAGATCTAAGGAGCACAACCCATGCAAATCATTCTGCTCGACAAGGTTGTGAACCTCGGCAACCTGGGTGAAATCGTCAAGGTCAAGGACGGTTACGCTCGCAACTTCCTGATCCCCTCGGGCCGCGCCCGCCGCGCTACCGAAGCCGCCAAGGCTGAGTTCGAAGCCAAGCGCGCCGAGCTGGAAAAGGCTGCTGCCGCCAAGCTGGCAGAAGCCCAGGCCCAAGGCGAAAAGCTGGGCGGCACCACCGTCAAGCTGACGCAAAAGGCTGGCGTGGACGGCCGTCTGTTCGGTTCCGTGACGAACCACGACATCGCCGAAGAGCTGAACAAGCAAGGCTACAAGATCGCCAAGTCGCAGATCCGCCTGCCCAACGGCCCCATCAAGACGGTGAGCGACTCCACGGTGAGCGTGGCCCTGCACACCGACGTGGTCGTCGAAGTCAACGTGTCGGTCTACGGCGAAACCGCCTGATCGGCCCTTGAGCTGCCGCAACAGCCGCCTCCGGGCGGCTTTTGCATTTGGGCTGCCGGTTTTTATACAGGCTTGCCCACGGGCTGTCCCGCCCTTTTCCACAGACTTATCCCCCGCCAGCTTGCGTGGGGAGAGGGTCCAGAGTCCCAACCGCCATCGCCTTTGCCCGGAGAGCCGCCATGTCTGCAGTGTTTCCCCCCTTGGAGGAGAACGGCTTCGCGCCGCATGTGCCGCCGGTGTCGTCCGACCGCGAGGTGGCGCAGTTGCGGGTGCCGCCGCATTCCATTGAAGCCGAGTCCAGCGTGCTGGGGGGCTTGCTGCTGGACAACAACGCCTGGGACCGCGTGGGCGACCTGCTGGTGGAAAGCCATTTCTACCGCCACGAACACCAGCTGGTCTACACCGCCATCGGTGCGCTCATCAATGCAAGCAAGCCGGCCGATGTGATCACGGTCTTCGAGCACCTGCAGAACCTGGGCAAGGCGCAGGAGGTGGGCGGGCTGGCCTACCTCAACAACCTGGCGCAGTATGTGCCGAGCGCCAGCAACATCCGCCGCTATGCGGAAATCGTGCGCGAGCGGGCCATCCTGCGCAAGCTCGTCACGGCCAGCGACGAGATCTCCACCAACGCCTTCAACCCCCAGGGCAAGACCGTGGAGCGCATCCTGGACGAGGCCGAAGCCAAGATCTTCGCCATCGGCGAGGAGGGCTCGCGCACCAAGCAGGGCTTCCAGTCGCTCGATTCGCTGGTGATCGACCTGCTCGACCGCGTGCAGGAGATGGCGGACAACCCGGTGGACGTGACCGGCGTGCCCACCGGCTTTGCCGACCTGGACCGCATGACCTCCGGGCTGCAGGCGGGCGACCTGGTGGTGCTGGCGGCCCGGCCGTCCATGGGCAAGACCTCGTTTGCCGTGAACATTGCCGAGCACGTGGCGCTCAACGAGGGCCTGCCCGTGGCCATCTTCTCGATGGAAATGGGGGCCGCGCAGCTGGCCGTGCGTATCGTGGGCTCCATCGGGCGGGTGAACCAGGGCAACCTGCGCACCGGCAAGCTGACGGACGACGAGTGGCCGCGCCTGACGGAGGCCATCGAAAAGCTGCGCACCGTGTCGCTGCACATCGACGAGACGCCGGGCCTGACCCCGGGCGAGCTGCGTGCCAACGCCCGGCGGCTGGCGCGCCAGTGCGGCAAGCTGGGGCTGATCGTGGTCGACTACCTGCAGCTCATGAGCGGCTCCGGTGCCGCCAGCGCCGACAACCGAGCCACCGAGCTGGGCGAAATCTCCCGGGGGCTCAAGATGCTGGCCAAGGAGCTGCAGTGCCCGCTGATCGCGCTGTCGCAGCTCAACCGTTCGGTGGAGCAGCGCACCGACAAGCGCCCCATGATGTCCGACCTGCGCGAGTCCGGCGCCATCGAGCAGGATGCCGACATCATCATGTTCATCTACCGCGACGACTACTACAACAAGGACTCCAAGGAGCCCAACGTGGCCGAGGTCATCATCGGCAAGCAGCGTAACGGCCCCACCGGCACGGTGAAGCTGTTCTTCCAGAAGAACCAGACGCGTTTCGAGAACCTGGCGATGGGCGGCGGAGACGACTACTAGTGAAATTGGCTGCTAGCGCCCATGGATAAAGCGCTGCAAGCTATAAAAATAGTAGCAAACAGGTTCTGGGCCGCCCGGCTCGCGCGCGTCAGCGCGTGAGCACCCAGGCCAGCAGGCCCGCGCAGACGCAGCCCAGCGCGACGGCGGCCAGCCGCAGCCGCCGGTAGCGTTGGCGCAGGTCGTCCACCGCCTGGATCACCTGGGCGTTTTGCTGGGCCAGCGACTGGATCAGTGCCGCGCTGTCCATCTGCTCCTGCTCCAGCTGCGCCACGCGCTCGCGCAGGTGCTGCAGCTGGGCCGGGACGGGCAGGCTGGACTCGGCCGGGTCCGGCAGGCCGCCGGCGGAGGCCGTGGCCTCGGCGCTGCCCTTGCGGGCCGCACCCAGCAGCTTTTTGGCGGCTTGCAGGATCTGTGGCGTTGCCTCGATGACGTCGCCCCAGGGCACCAGCTTGAGTGCTGCGACCCAACCCGCCATCGTCAGAGCACCTCGCTGGCGAAGTCCGCCAGGCGCGAGCGTTCGCCACGCGCCAGGGTGATGTGGCCGCTGTGCGGCCAGCCCTTGAAGCGGTCCACCGCGTAGGTCAGGCCGGACGAGCCTTCGGTCAGGTAGGGCGTATCGATCTGCGCCAGGTTGCCCATGCAGATGATCTTGGTGCCAGGGCCCGCACGGGTGATCAGCGTCTTCATCTGCTTGGGCGTCAGGTTCTGCGCCTCGTCGATGATCACGTACTTGTTGAGGAAGGTGCGCCCGCGCATGAAGTTCATGCTCTTGATCTTGATGCGGCTGCGGATCAGCTCGTTGGTGGCAGCGCGGCCCCATTCGCCCGCATTGCCGCCGTCGCCCTTGGCCAGAAACTCGAGGTTGTCGTCCAGCGCGCCCATCCAGGGACCCATCTTTTCTTCTTCGGTGCCGGGCAGGAAGCCGATGTCCTCGCCCACGCTCACGGTGGCGCGGGTCATGATGATCTCGGTGTAGCGGCGGTCGTCCAGCACCTGGGTGAGGCCTGCAGCCAGGGCCAGCAGGGTTTTGCCGGTGCCGGCCGTGCCGGTGAGGGTGACGAAGTCCACCTCTGGGTCCATGAGCAGGTTCATGGCGAAGTTCTGCTCGCGGTTGCGGGTGGTCACGCCCCACACGGCGTTCTTGGTGGAACCATAGTCCTTGAGGGTCTGCAGCACCGCCGTCTTCTCGCGGATCTCGCTCACCCGGGCAAACAGGCTGGGCTCGCCGGGCGCCTCGAAGTACACGAACTGGTTGATCATCAGCTGCGGCACGACGGGCCCGCCGATGCGGTAGTAGGTGTGGGAGCCGCTTTGCCAGCTCTCCACGTTCTTGCCGCTCTTGGTCCAGAAATCGGGGGGCAGGGCCATCACGCCGGCGTACAGCAGGTCGCCATCTTCCAGCGTCTTGTCGTTCTGGTAGTCCTCGGCCTGCAGGCCCAGGGCGCGCGCCTTGACGCGCATGTTGATGTCCTTGGACACCAGCACCACCTCGCGCGGCGCGTGCAGCTTGCGCAGCGCCTCGACCACGCCCAGGATCTGGTTGTCCGCCTTGCCCGGGGGCAGGCTGGTGGGCAGGCTGTAGTCGAGCGGCGCCGTCTGGAAGTACAGGCAGCCGCCGGCGGCGCGCTGGCCCGTGGAGTCCAGCTTCAGGCCGCGGGCGATGTCTGCACCCTGCACGCCCGCCAGCGCGTCCAGCGTCCGGCTGGTCTGGCGGCCGTTGCGGGCGACTTCCGTCATGCCCTTCTTGTGGGCGTCCAGCTCTTCCAGCACGATCATTGGCAGGAAGATGTCGTGTTCCTCAAAGCGGAACAGGCTGGTCGGGTCGTGCAGCAGCACGTTGGTGTCCAGCACGAACAGTTTGGTGGGGCCGGACGCTGGTGTGCGCTTGCTCCGCGTCGGCGCTTCCGAGGCCTTTTTCAGCGTGGCAGCGGCGGCGGTGGTGCTGCGCCGTGTGGCACCGCCACTGCGGGCCGATGGTGCGGCGAGCGCGGCGGGCTCGGGCGCCGCCAGCGCTCGGGGGGCTGCGGCCGTTGCGGCCATGGGCTCGGTGGCCGCTGCGCTGGCTGTTGCCGCCGTCAGCGCCTTGCCCCGGGCCTTGGTGGCGGACGTGCTGCGCGCGGCAGCGGGGGCGAGGACGGCGGGCTCGGCCGCCTCGATGGCCACGGCGGTGCGGGGCCGGGCGGGGACGTCAAAGGCTTCAGGAGCGAGCAGGGCGGCGCGCCGTGTGGGGGCGGGGGGCAGGGGCATGGTGGCAGGCCTCGGGAAGAGAGTGTTCAGAAAGCAAAAAGCCGCCTGGAGGCCAAGGCGGCTTTGTCGGTAGAGCGGAGGGTGTGCGTTGCGGCAACCAGGTGCATCGACCCATTATGCCTAGCCCGGGTGTCGCCCCGGTGCGGGCAGGGTCCGTGTGTGGTTTTAGCGCTGCAGGCTCCGCGTCCGTGGCTCAGGCGGCTTTCTTGAGCGCCTTGATGGACTTCACGGCCTTGAGCACCTCGTCCACGTGGCCGGGCACCTTCAGGCCGCGCCACTCTTGCACCAGCACGCCGTCGGGGCCGATCAGGAAGGTGCTGCGCTCGATGCCCTTGACCTTCTTGCCGTACATGATCTTGTTCTTGACCACGCCGAACATGTGGCACATTTTTTCCTCGGTGTCGGCGATCAGCTCGAACGGCAGTTCCAGCTTTTCCTTGAAGTCGTCGTGCGACTTCATGTTGTCGCGCGACACGCCGAACACGGCGGCGCCGGCCTTCACGAAGTCCTTGTACTTGTCGCGGAACTGCATGGCTTCGGTGGTGCAGCCGGGGGTGTTGTCCTTGGGATAGAAGTACAGCACCATCACCTGACCCAGGTGGGAGGTGTTGGAGACCTTGATACCACCGGTCGCGTTGGCTTCAAATTCAGGGAGGGGTTTGTTGACAACGATCGCCATAGCACTTCAATCTCTCAGGATGTAGTCGTTGAAAAGCCGGGGACGGATGTGTGCTTGCTCTTGGTGGCGCCCCCGACCGCAACCGTAAATTTTACTCTGAAAACCCCAGGCGACCAAATGTAAGACAGTGTGTCTTTCCCTGGGGCGGGGGGCGTTTTCGGTGGCGTGCGCCTGCGCTGCAGCGGGCGGCGGGCGGGCTGCTCAAGCCGCTTCGAGCACCAGCGCGGCCACCACGTTGCGGCCCTCTGCCGCCAGGATGTTGAAGGTGCGGCACGCGGCCGCGGTGTCCATGGTCTCCAGCCCCAGGCGCCGCGCCATCAGCGGCGCCAGCCAGGCGGCCGGCGGGAATCGGTTGCGGTTGCCGCTGCCGAAGATGATGAGTTCGGCGTCCAGCTCGGCCAGCTGCGCGAAGTGCGCGGGCGTGAGGTCCTCGAAGCGCGCGCAAGGCCAGGCTTCGCGCAGCCCGCTGGCGCCCACGATCACGCTGTGGGTGACCTTGTCGGCGTCGATCCCGATCCAGCCGGGGCCATAGCCGCTGATGGTTTGCGTGGTCGAGCGCTCGGGCTGGAATTTCATGGGCGGGAAGGGTTGTGCAGGCGCAAAGCGGCCGGATGGCTGCGGGGCGCCGGGCCCGGTGCCGGGGCTGATCTGTGGTCAAATTATAGGTTTCGCCCGGGCTGTCGCGCCCCGCGACGCCCTCCGACCCTACTGCCTTGTCGTCCGCGCATGAAAACCGTCCAGAAATCCGCCAAGCTCGCCAACGTCTGCTACGACATCCGGGGGCCCATCATGGACGCGGCCAAGCAGATGGAGGAAGAGGGCCACAAGATCATCAAGCTCAACATCGGCAACCTCGCGGTGTTCGGCTTTGATGCGCCGGAAGAGATCCAGCAGGACATGATCCGCAACCTGCCGAACTCGGCGGGCTATTCGGACAGCAAGGGCATTTTTGCGGCCCGCAAGGCCGTGATGCACGAGACCCAGAAGCAGGGCATCAAGGGGGTGACGCTGGACGACATCTACCTGGGCAATGGCGCCAGCGAGCTGATCGTGATGGCCACCAACGCACTGCTGGACAACGGCGACGAGCTTCTCCTGCCCTCGCCCGACTATCCGTTGTGGACGGCGGCGACCAGCCTGTCGGGCGGAACGCCCGTGCACTACCTGTGCGACGAGGCCAATGGCTGGATGCCGGACCTGGCCGACATCCGCGCCAAGATCACGCCGCGCACCAAGGGCATCGTGGTCATCAACCCCAACAACCCCACGGGCGCGCTGTACTCCGATGACCTGCTCAAAGGCATCGTCGCCATCGCGCGCGAGCACGGTCTGGTGATCTTCGCGGACGAGGTGTATGACAAGGTGCTGTACGACGGCGCCAAGCACACGGCCATCGGTTCGCTTTCCGAAGACGTGCTCACGCTCACCTTCAACTCGCTGTCCAAGAGCTACCGCTCGTGCGGCTACCGTGCCGGCTGGCTGGTGGTGTCGGGCGACAAGAAGGCCGCCAAGGACTACATCGAGGGCCTGAACATGCTCTCGAACATGCGCCTGTGCGCCAACGTGCCGGGCCAGTGGGCCGTGCAGACGGCGCTGGGCGGCTACCAGAGCATCAACGAGCTGGTGTGCGAGGGCGGGCGCCTGCGCAAGCAGCGCGACCTGGCCTATGAGCTCATCACGGCGATTCCGGGCGTCACCTGCGTGAAGCCCCAGGCGGCGCTGTACATGTTCCCGCGCCTGGACCCGGCGGTTTATCCCATCCAGGACGACCAGCAGTTCTTCCTGCAGCTGCTGCAGGAAACCAAGGTCATGCTGGTGCAGGGCACCGGGTTCAACTGGCCCGCGCCCGACCATTTCCGCATCGTGTTCCTGCCCCACGAGGACGACCTGCGGGACGCCATCGGCCGCGTGGCCAAGTTCCTGGAGCAGTACCGCAAGCGCATGCAGACGGTTGCGGCCTGACGCCGCGGGCGCCAAATTCCCTTGTTGACCACCACCATGCGCTGCCGTTTGCCTGCCCACCGGCCCACCCACCGTGCCGCGCCGTGGCGGGCGTCCGCGCGGGTGGCTGCATGGGCCTCGGTGGTGTGGGCCGCAGCGGCTGTGCACGCTGGCGGTACGCCGCCGGTCAGCTTTGCGCACAAGGACTGGGCCCTGCAATGCGACAACACCCGCACCTGCCGCGCGGTGGGCTACCAGTCCGAAAGCGGTGATTCCGAGCCCGTCTCCCTGCGGCTGACGCGCGAGGCGGGCCCGGGCACGCCGGTGCAGATCGAACTGCAGGTGTCTACCGAAAAGGCGAGCCCCGCGGCGCTGCACCTGAAGGTGGGCAGCCTGTCCCTGCCCGGCCTGCAGGGCGACACTCCGCGCATTCCGGCGCAGCAGGTGCCGCGCCTGGTGCAGGAACTGCTCAAGAACGATGAAGCCACCGTGGCGGCCGGCAAGGACCCGTGGGTGCTGTCGCTGGCTGGCGCCAGTGCCGTGCTGCTGAAGATGGATGAAGCCCAGGGGCGTGTCGGCACGCCCGGCGCGCTGGTGCGCCGCGGCACGCGGGCGGAGTCGTCGGTGCTGCCGCCGCTGCCCGCGCCGCGGGTGAACGCGGCCGTGCCGGTGGCCCAGCGCAAGGCAGACGCCGCGCTGGCCAAGCCGCTGATTGCGGCGCTGGACCGCGCCAGCGTGGAAGGCCAGTGCAATGGAGACGACCCGTTCCGCCCGGACCAGGTGCAGGTGTACCGGCTGACGGAGCGCAAGGTGCTGCTGTCCGTGCCCTGCGCCATGGGCGCCTACAACTTCAGCCAGCTGCTGTGGCTGGCCAACGACCGCCCACCCTACCAGCCGGTGCTGCTGGACGACGTGGACGGCGACTTCGACCCCGCCACCGGCACCGTGCGTTCGGCCATGAAGGGCCGTGGCATCGGCGACTGCTGGTTTGTGCGCGAGTGGTCGTTTGACGGCAAGGGGTTCGTGCTGGCCCGCGAGAGCGGCGACTCCCTGTGCCGTGGCTTCGCAGGCGGGGCGTGGCAGCTTCCTGTCTACGTCACCCGCTAGGCCTCCGCCCTGTTTTCGCAAGAGTTTGACTGCAATAGATCCATGACCATGAAACCCATTCAAGTAGGCCTGCTGGGCATTGGCACCGTCGGCAGCGGTGTGTTCAACGTGCTCCGGCGCAACCAGGACGAGATCAGCCGCCGTGCGGGCCGGGGCATTGCCATCACCATGGTGGCCGACCTGGACGTGGAGCGGGCCCGGAGTGTGGTGGGGGAGGGCGTGCAGGTGGTCAACGACGCCCGCGCCATCATCGCCAACCCTGACATCGACATCGTCATCGAGCTGATCGGTGGCTACGGCGTGGCCCGTGCGCTGGTGCTCGAGGCCATTGCCGCGGGCAAGCACGTGGTCACCGCCAACAAGGCCCTGCTGGCCGTGCACGGCACCGAGATCTTCGCGGCCGCGTCGGCCAAGGGTGTGATGGTGGCGTTCGAGGCCGCCGTGGCCGGCGGCATCCCCATCATCAAGGCGCTGCGCGAGGGCCTGACGGCCAACCGCATCCAGTGGATCGCCGGCATCATCAACGGCACCACCAACTTCATCCTGTCCGAGATGCGCGACAAGGGCCTGGACTTCGACGTGGTGCTCAAGGAGGCGCAGCGCCTGGGCTACGCCGAGGCCGACCCCACCTTCGACATCGAAGGCGTGGACGCCGCGCACAAGGCCACGCTGATGAGCGCCATCGCCTTCGGCATCCCGGTGCAGTTCGACAAGGCCTACGTCGAGGGCATCACCAAGCTGTCTGCGGCCGACATCCGGTACGCCGAACAGCTGGGCTACCGCATCAAGCTGCTGGGCATCACCAAGCGCGCCGAAAAGGGCATCGAGCTGCGCGTGCACCCCAGCCTGGTGCCCACCAAGCGTCTGATCGCCAACGTGGAAGGCGCCATGAACGCCGTGGTCGTGCAGGGCGATGCCGTGGGCACCACGCTGTACTACGGCAAGGGCGCGGGCAGCGAGCCCACCGCCAGTGCCGTGATTGCCGACCTGGTGGACATCGCCCGCCTGCACACGGCCGACCCGGAACACCGCGTGCCGCACTTGGCCTTCCAACCCCACACGCTGACCGATGCCATGGGCCAGCTGCCCGTGCTGCCCATGAGCGAAGTGGTCACCAGCTACTACCTGCGCCTGCGCGTGGCCGACCAGGCTGGTGTGCTGGCCAAGGTCACGGGCCTGCTGGCCGAGGCCGGCGTCAGCATTGACGCCGTGCTGCAGCGCGAGGCCGACGAAGTGGGCGGGGAAGGCTCCACGCAAACCGACCTCATCATCCTGACCCACGACACGCGTGAAGGCACCATGGATTCCGTCATCGCGCAGATGCAGGCCCTGCCCACGGTGCTGGCGCCCATCACGCGCATCCGCAAGGAGGAGCTGAACTGATGCGTTACCTTTCCACGCGCGGGCACGCAGACCGCAAACAGTTCTGCGACATCCTGCTCGAAGGCCTGGCGCCCGATGGCGGCCTGTACCTGCCCGAGCACTACCCGCAGGTGGACGACGCCGCGCTGACGAAGCTCCGCAAGGCGTACCACGAGCAGGGCTACGCCGAGCTGGCCTTCCAGATCCTGTCGCTGTACATCGACGACATCCCGGCGGCCGACCTCAAGGCCCTGTGCGCCAAGACGTACACCGCCGAAGTCTTCGGCACCGGCGAGATCGTGCCCCTGCGCCACCTGGAAGACGGCCTGTGGCTCGAAGCCCTGTCCAACGGCCCCACGCTGGCCTTCAAGGACATGGCCATGCAGCTCTTGGGCAACTTGTTCGAGTACGAGCTGGGCCGCCGTGGCGCGGAGCTGAACATCCTGGGCGCTACCAGCGGCGACACCGGCAGCGCGGCCGAATACGCCATGCGCGGCAAGCAGGGCATCCGCGTCTTTATGACCAGCCCGCACGGCCGCATGAGCCCCTTCCAGCAGGCGCAGATGTTCAGCCTGCAGGACGCGAACATCCACAACATCGCCATCGAAGGCGTGTTCGATGACTGCCAGGACATCGTGAAGGCGGTGAGCAACGACCTGGAGTTCAAGCGCAAGTACAAGATCGGCACCGTCAACTCCATCAACTGGGCGCGCCTGCTGGCGCAGGTGGTGTACTACTTCGCGGGCTACATCCAGGCCACCGAGACGAATGATCAGAAGGTCAGCTTCACCGTGCCCTCGGGCAACTTCGGCAACGTCTGCGCCGGCCATGTGGCCCGCATGATGGGCCTGCCCATTGCCAAGCTGGTGGTGGCGACGAATGAGAACGACGTGCTCGACGAGTTCTTCCGCACCGGCGTGTACCGCGTGCGCGGGAGTAGCGACACGCACGAAACGTCGAGCCCGTCCATGGACATCAGCAAGGCCAGCAACTTTGAGCGCTTCGTGTTCGACCTGCTGGGCCGCGACGGCGCCAAGACCCGGGCACTGTTTGGCGACGCACTGTCGCAAACGGGCCAGTTCGACCTGAGCCAAGACCCGCGCTTTGCCGACGCGGCCGCCAAGTACGGCTTTGAAAGCGGCAAGAGCACGCACGCCGACCGCCTGGCCACCATCCGGGACAACTACCAGCGCCATGGCGTCACCATCGACACCCACACTGCCGACGGCGTGAAGGTGGCGCTGGAGCACCACCGCGATGCGAACGTGCCCATGATCGTGCTGGAGACGGCGCTGCCCATCAAGTTCGCGGCCACCATCGAGGAAGCCCTGGGTCATGCGCCCGAGCGGCCCGCCAAATTTGAAGGCATCGAAGCCCTGCCCAAGCGCGTGCAGGTGATGCCGGCGGATGTGGCGCTGGTCAAGGCCTACATCGAACGCCACTGTGCGCCCGCCGTGCTGGGCTGACCGGCAACGGCTCACGGCGTTTGTTTTTGAACTAAAAATGCCCCTGGCGCTTGTCTGGTAAGCGCAAGCAGCTATAAATAGCGTAGCAATACGAGGAGCATTGGATGAAGGTTGTAGGCTTCGCCGGGTTCTCTGGCAGCGGCAAGACCACGCTGGTGGAGCAAGTGATTCCGGAGCTGCGCCTGCGCGGTCTCCGGGTGTCGGTGGTCAAGCATGCCCACCACAGCTTTGACATCGACCACCCCGGCAAGGACACCTATCGCCACCGGGAGGCCGGGGCTTTTGAAGTGGTGGCCGCGTCGGACAAGCGCCTGATGCTGGTGCGCGAGTTCGAGCGCCCCGCCACGCTTTCCGTGCACCACCTGCTGGCCGAGCTGTACCAGGGCGTGGACTGGGTCCTGGTGGAAGGCTTCAAGGACAGCGATCTGCTCAAGATCGAAGTGTGGCGCGCACCCGAGGCCGGGCAGCAACCCAAGCCCGTGCGCTATCCCGAGGACGATTTCGTGGTGGCCGTGGCCACCGACGCGCCGGCCCGGCTGCCCGTGCCCACGCAGTTGCCGCTGCTGGACCTGAACCAGCCCGCGCAGGTGGTGGACTGGCTGCTCGAATACGCCCACCGCTTTGAGTACAACTGGGAGCTGCACGGCGGTCTGTTGCCGTCGGCATGAGCATGATGATGAAGAAGTCACCCCTCAAGCCCCTGGACGACGCCCTGGCCGAGCTGCTGGCCCATGCCGCGCCCCTGGCGGGCACCGACACCGTGGCCACCTTCGATGCCGACGGCCGCGTGCTGGCGCAAGACTGTGTGTCGGCCCTGCACGTGCCCCCGCAGGACAACAGCTCCATGGACGGCTATGCCGTGCGCTGCGCCGACGTGGCCGCGCCGGGCACGGTGCTGCCCGTGTCGCAGCGCATTGCCGCGGGCAGCGCGGGCGAGCCGCTGGCCGCCGGCACCGCCGCGCGCATCTTCACCGGCGCGCCCGTGCCGCAGGGCGCCGATGCCATCCTGATGCAGGAAGACTGCGAGCCCGTGGAGCCCGCCAGCGTTCGCCTCAACGCCGTGCCCCAGCCGGGCCAATGGATCCGCCGCGCGGGCGAAGACATCACCCGCGGCGCGGTGGTGCTGGCCGCGGGCACACGCCTGTCGCCCGCCGAGCTGGGCCTGGCCGCCAGCATCGGCCTGCACCAGCTGTCGGTGGCGCGCCGCCCGCGCGTGGCACTGTTCTCCACCGGCGACGAGTTGGTCATGCCCGGCGACGTGCCGCCCGAGCAGATGCGGCCGGGCGCCATTTACAACAGCAATCGCTTCTTCCTGCGCGCCATGCTGCTGCGCCTGGGCTGCGAGGTGACGGACTTCGGCATCGTGCCCGACCGGCGCGACGCCACCGTGGCCGCGCTGCGCGACGCCAGCAGTGCCCACGACCTGATCCTGACCAGCGGCGGTGTGAGCGTGGGCGAGGAAGACCACATCAAGCCCGCCGTGGAGTCGCTGGGCCGCCTGGACCTGTGGCAGATCGCCATGAAGCCGGGCAAGCCTTTCGCCTACGGCACGGTGGGCAATGCGCACTTCATGGGGCTGCCGGGCAACCCCGTGTCCAGCTTCCTCACCTTTGCGCTGCTGGTGCGGCCGTTCCTGTTGCGCTTGCAAGGCGTGCAGGAGGTTGCTCCCAAATCAATAGCAGCTACCGCACGTTTTGATTGGCCCAAGGCCGATAAGCGCCGAGAATTTTTGCGCGTGCGCCGCCACCCTGAGGGCGGGCTGGAGCTGTTCAACAACCAGAGTTCGGGCGTGCTCACGTCCGCCGCCTGGGGCGATGGCGTGGTGGACAACCCGGTCGGCCAGACCATCGCGGCGGGTGACACCGTGCAGTACATCGCCTTCTCGGACCTCATTTCATGAAGATCACCGTCCGCTACTTTGCCTCCATCCGTGAGGCCATCGGCCAGGGCAGCGAGGCACTGGACACCAGCGCCGCCACGCTGGGCGCGCTGCGCGACGAACTCATCGCCCGCGGCGGCGCGCACGCCACCAGCCTGGCGCGCGGCAAGGCGGTGCGCATGGCGCTGAATCAGACCCTGAGCGATGAGTCCGCCACCCTGGCCGACGGCGCCGAGGTGGCGTTCTTCCCGCCGGTTACGGGCGGCTGATCCCCGGCAAGGCCTGCAGGCGCTGCAGCAGCGCTTCGGAGGCCGGCATCATCGGCGCCCGCAGCTCGTTGCGCATCCAGCCCGCCTGCGCCAGCACAGCCTTCAGCGGGGCCGGGTTGGGCTCGGCAAAACACATTGCCACCCAGGGCTGCACGGCCTGCCATACACCGCGCGCCTCGGCCAGCCGGCCCGCGCGCAGCAACGCCACCAGCTCCACGAACTGCGGCGTCTGCCAGTGCGCGCTGGCCGCGATGGCGCCCGTGCCGCCCAGGGCCAGGGTGGTGAACATCTGCGCGTCCTCACCCGCCAGCACGGCCAGGCGGCCGTCGGCAATGAGCGCCTGCGTCTTGGCCGGGTTGCCCCCGCAGTCCTTGATGGCGCGGATGTGCGGGTGCCCGGCCAGCGCCAGCAGCGTCTCGGTGGCCAGCGTGGCGCCAGTGCGGTAGGGGATGTCGTAGAGGACCAGCGGCACATGGCTGGCATCGGCCAGCGTGCGGAACCAGTGCAGCAGGCCGTCCTGCCCCGGGCGGATGTAGTGCGGCGCGGGCACCAGCAGGCCAGCCAGCGGGTAGCGCGACAGGGTCTGCACCCACGCCACCGTTTGCCCCAGGTGGTAGCCCGACAGGCCCATCACCACCGGCAGCCCCCGGGCGGCGCCGAGCACCGTCTCCAGCACGGCCAGCTGCTCGGCCTTGTCCAGCGCGGCGGCTTCGCCGGTCGAGCCGCAGGCCACAAAGCCCGAGACGCCTTGCTGCGCGAGCTGTGCGGTCATGGCGGCCAGGGCCGGGTGGTCGACGGCCCCGTCACGGAACGGTGTGACGAGGGGAATCCAGAGCCCGCTGAAGACAGTGTCAACGGCGGCGTTGGGGGACTGGGAGAACGAAGAAGGCATGCGAAACACTCCAGGGAGATTCGACCGCAAGGAAGAACCGTCCAGGGTGCGCGCGCGGAATGCCAGGAATCAAAAATCGAGGGTTTTGTGCCAAGGGTTCCGTCGCTCATCCGGGACGGAACCACGCAGCTCCGGTCAGATGAGCTGGGGTTTTTTGGCTTTGGTGGAGATGACCGCGCACGGCAACGCCACCGCCGGTGCGGCGGTCAGGGCGATGGGGGTGTGCGTGGGCATGCGGCGCAGTATAGCCAGGCGTTGTTCAAACGCCCTCGGCGCCTTCTGCGGACTGTGGTGCGGGCGCCACCAGCTCGGGGCAAGGCCAGTTCAGCAGCTCCGCCAGGCGGGTCGTGATCCACGTGGCCTCCGGCACCGGCACGCCCGACTCGGCCGCACACAGCCCGGCGTGGATGCGCCGCAGGATCTCGGCTTCAGAAGGCGCCTGCACGTGGTACAGCGTCTGCGCCTGCTCCACCAGGTGGCCGGCCAGGTCTTCGCACAGCTCGTAGCGGGCGCGCACCTCGTTCGCGCTGGCGGTGAGCCGGCCGCGGGCGTCGGAATACACCGCCATGAAGGAAGGCGGCACGTGGATCTGGTTGTCGTCGTACATAGAGTCCGTGAAAGGTGTCAGTGGCTCGCGGCATGCCGTGTGCCGCGGTCGGCGGCCTGGGCGGCTTCAGCAAACCAGCCCAGCAGGTGGTGCAGCCAGTGGCGCAGCTCGGCCTCGAAGCGGGGCGTCAGCGCCACCAGCCCGCGCCGCGCGTCCTGCGTGAGCAGGCCCTCGGCCGTGGCGTCGTTGACCAGGTTGCGCACATGCGAATGCGAAAACCCCAGCCGCTCGGCCAGCTCCTGCGCGCGCAGCGGAAACAGGGGCGCCGGGCCGCCGCCCAGGCCGGCTGCGGCGGTGCGGCAGTGCTCGCGCAGCAGCAGCATGGCCACGCGGCCGCCGCCCTCGCGCTGGTCAAACCAGTCCCACCCGCCCAACTGGCCGCGGTGCGCGGCCAGGCGGTCCAGGATGGTGCCGGCGCGGCACAGAAAGGACTCGAAATAGTCCGCATCGGCCTGCAGCCGCGCCGCGTGGCCGTGGGCGAGCACGCCCAGCGCCTCGGCGCACTGCAGGTGGTGCACTACCCACGTGCGCAGCCCGTCCAGCAGCCGCGGGCCGGGCACCAGGTAGCGCACGCGGCGGTCCGCCGCGTCGGGCTCGGCGGTGACCATGCCGGCCAGGCGCAACACCGCAAAGAACGTGGCCAGCGTGCGCCCGCCGCTGCCCGCCTGGCGCTGCAGCAGGGCCAGCGTGGGGCGGGGCGCGCCTTCGCGCTGCCACTGGAAATGCTGCACCACCAGCCGCCCCGCAGCGTGCGACTGCAGCGCGCGGCCGAAGATCTTGTTGATGAGCCGCTCGTTCCAGTGCAGCCGCAAAATGCCGTGGCAGTAGGCCTCCACGGCCTCGGTGTAGGCGTCGGGGGCCTGCGATTGCAGCGGGTGAAAGGACTCCTGGAAATCCATGGACCGGTGCGGCGGGGCGGCTCAGTCGGGCGTGAACAGGCGCTCAAAGCGCGCCAGGTCCGCCGGCAACTCGAACGTCACCACCTGGCCCATCTTCATGTCGGCCAGCCGGCAGGCGGCAAACAGCGTGGTCTGGCCCGCCAGATCCATCGCGTCGAGGTCGATGATGGCGTAGGGGTAGGGCACGAACACCTGGTGCGCAAACACGTTCTTGGTGGCGTTGCGCGGCGAGGGGTAGAGCTTGTACAGCGCGGTTTGGATCGTCTGGGTGGCCATGGGCGGGTGTCGAGAAAAGGGGCGCCGCGCGGTACGAAGCGGGTACAGTGCTGCCGGATGGGACCGCATCGTACAGACAAAGCCCTCCCCTCGTTTTCCGTTTTCCCGTCTTTCCGCTTCTATCGTTCTATGGCGCGCAGCAGCAACATCAAAAGCAAGAGTGAATGGCCGGCCAAGGTGCTGGCGCTGGTGCGGGGCGGCAACATCCCGGCGGCCGTGGCGCAGATCAAGGTGGCGCCCACGGTGGCGGACATCACCCGCCTGCAGACGCTGCTGGCCCAGCTGCCGTCCACGCCGGCGCTGGTGCAGCTGAACAAGGTGGTGGAAGAAGAGCGCGCCCTGCTGGCCGCACCGCGCCTGCACCGTGCGCCCTGATCCTGACCGATTCCTGCCGAGCTTGCCTTAACTCCTGCCATGACCTTGCCCCGCGTTTCCATCCAGACCGAAGACTTCGACCTGTCCGCCGAAGTCGCCGCCCTGCGCCGCGAGAACAAGGGCGTGGGCGCCGTGTGCAGCTTTGTCGGCACGGTCCGCGACCGTAACGAGGGCGATGCCGTCTCGTCCATGGAGCTGGAGCACTACCCCGGCATGACCGAAAAATCCATCGAGGCGATGGTGGACGAAGCGTTCGCCCGCTTCGACATCTTTGGCGCGCGCGTGATCCACCGCGTGGGGCTGCTGCAGCCGCTCGACCAGATCGTGCTGGTGGCCGTGACCAGCGCGCACCGCGGGCAGAGCTTCCAGGCCTGCGAGTTCTTGATGGACTACCTCAAGACCCAGGCGCCGTTCTGGAAGAAAGAGCAGACCGCCCGGGGCGCCCGCTGGGTGGATGCCCGCGTGAGCGACGACGCGGCGCTGGCCCGCTGGGGCATCGTGGCCAGCAACGCCTGAGGGCGGCTCCTGGATTTTGTTAAAAATGGCCTCTAGCGCTTGTCCTTCAAGCGCTGGCAGCTAGCAAAATCATAGCAATTTGCCCGGCTGGCCGGCCTGGGTGTCTGTGGATAAGTTGATCTGGCACCGCTTGAAAACCGCCGGCCCCTCCTCACATGAGACGCAATCGGAGGACATTGACCCATGCGTCTCGACAAATTCACCACCAAGTTCCAGGAAGCCTTGGGCGACGCCCAGAGCCTGGCCCTGGCCCATGACAACGCCTACATTGAGCCCGTGCACGTGCTGTTGGCCATGCTTCAGCAGGACGACGGCCCCAAGGCGCTGCTGCAGCGCGCGGGCGCCAACGTGCCCGGCCTCATCAGCGCGGCCGAGGCCGCCATCAAGCGCCTGCCGCAAGTGCAGGGGCACGACCAGGTGCAGGGCGGCCCCGAGCTGGGCCGCGTGCTACAGGGCACCGAGAAGGAAGCGCTGAAGCGCGGCGACCAGTTCATTGCCAGCGAGCTCTTCCTGCTGGCGCTGACCGACAGCAAGGGCGACGCCGCCCAGATCGCCAAGGACAACGGCCTCACCCGCAAGAGCCTGGAAGCCGCCATCAACGCCGTGCGCGGCGGCCAGAAGGTGGACAGCGCCGAGGCCGAGGGCCAGCGCGGTGCACTGCAGAAATACTGCCTGGACCTGACCGAGCGCGCCCGTGCCGGCAAGCTGGACCCGGTGATCGGCCGCGACGACGAGATCCGCCGCGCCATCCAGGTGCTGCAGCGCCGCAGCAAGAACAACCCCGTGCTCATCGGCGAGCCCGGCGTGGGCAAGACCGCCATCGTCGAGGGCCTGGCCCAGCGCATCGTGGCGGGCGAGGTGCCCGAGTCGCTCAAGAACAAGCGCGTGCTCTCGCTCGACATGGCTGCGTTGCTGGCCGGCGCCAAGTACCGCGGCGAGTTTGAAGAGCGGCTGAAAGCTGTGCTCAACGAGCTGGCCAAGGACGAGGGCCAGACCATCGTCTTCATCGACGAGCTGCACACCATGGTGGGCGCCGGCAAGGCCGAGGGCGCCATGGACGCCGGCAACATGCTCAAGCCGGCGCTTGCGCGCGGCGAACTGCACTGCGTGGGCGCGACCACGCTCGACGAATACCGCAAGTACATCGAGAAGGATGCTGCGCTGGAGCGGCGCTTCCAGAAGATCCTGGTGGGCGAGCCCAGTGTGGAGGCGACCATCGCCATCCTGCGCGGCCTGCAAGAGCGCTATGAGCTGCACCACGGCGTGGACATCACCGACCCGGCCATCGTGGCCGCGGCCGAGCTGAGTAACCGCTACATCACCGACCGCTTCCTACCCGACAAGGCCATCGACCTGATCGACGAGGCCGCGGCCAAGATCAAGATCGAGATCGACTCCAAGCCCGAGGCCATCGACAAGCTCGACCGCCGCCTGATCCAGCTGCAGATCGAGCGTGAGGCCGTGAAGAAGGAAAAGGACGAGGCCTCGCAAAAGCGGCTGGGCCTGATCGAGGACGAAATCGTCCGCCTGCAGAAAGAGATTGCCGACCTGGAAGACATCTGGACCGCCGAGAAGGCCCAGGCCCAGGGCAGCCAGCAGGTGCGCGAGCAGGTTGAGAAGGTCAAGCTGCAGATCGAGGAACTCAAGCGCAAGGGCGACTTCAACAAGGTGGCCGAGCTGCAGTACGGCAAGCTGCCCGAGCTGGAGCGCCAGCTGAAGGAGGCGCAGGCCAAGGAAGAGGGCAAGGACGGCGCGTCCACCCCCAACCGGCTGCTGCGCACGCAGGTGGGCGCGGAAGAAATCGCCGAAGTGGTGAGCCGCGCCACGGGCATTCCCGTGGCCAAGATGATGCAGGGCGAAAAGGACAAGTTGCTGCAGATGGAAGCCAAGCTGCACGAGCGCGTGGTGGGCCAGGACGAGGCCATTGCCGCCGTGGCCAACGCCATCCGCCGCTCGCGTTCGGGCCTGTCGGACCCGAACCGGCCCACGGGCTCGTTCCTGTTCCTCGGCCCCACGGGCGTGGGCAAGACCGAGCTGTGCAAGGCGCTGGCGGGCTTTTTGTTCGACAGCGAAGACCACCTGGTGCGCATCGACATGAGCGAGTTCATGGAGAAGCACTCCGTGGCCCGCCTGATCGGTGCGCCGCCCGGCTACGTGGGCTACGAGGAGGGCGGCTACCTGACGGAAGCCGTGCGCCGCAAGCCCTACAGCGTGCTGCTGCTCGACGAGGTGGAAAAGGCCCACCCCGACGTGTTCAACGTGCTGCTGCAGGTGCTGGACGACGGCCGCCTGACGGACGGCCAGGGCCGCACCGTGGACTTCAAGAACACGGTGATCGTGATGACCAGCAACATCGGCTCGCACCTGATCCAGGCCATGGTGGGCCAGGACTACGAGGACGTGAAGGACGCGGTGTGGGGCGAGCTGAAGAACCACTTCCGGCCCGAGTTCCTGAACCGCATTGACGAGACGGTGGTCTTCCACGGCCTGGACGCGCAGCACATTGCCGCCATCGCCAAGATCCAGCTGGCGCAGCTGCAAAACCGCCTGGCGCGGATGGATTTGGAGCTGCAGGTGTCCGACGCCGCCTTGGCAGAATTGGCCAAGGTGGGGTTCGACCCGGTGTTCGGTGCGCGGCCGCTCAAGCGGGCGATCCAGCAGCGCATCGAGAACCCGCTGTCGAAGTTGCTGCTCGAAGGGCGCTTCCCGCCCAAGAGCGTGATTTCGGTGACGGTGAACCCGGTGCTGGAGCCGGGCGTGTTCCAGTTCAGTGCCGGCGCCGCGGCCACCGACGCCTGAGTCGCGGCGCGGTGGCGGCCCGCCATGGAGTGAAGGAGAGGTAGCGTTTGAACGATTTCGTTGCGGCGGTATTGCGCTGGGCCCTGCGCGTGCTGGTGGTGGCCATGGGGCTGGTGGTGTTCCTGAGCCTGCTGGTGGCCGTGCTGGTCCTGGGCGCCGTGTGGGCCCTGCGGGCGGCTTGGGCGCGGCTCACCGGCCGGCCTGCGGCGCCGTGGGTGATGCGGGTGGACCCGCGCACGGGCTTTCGCACCGTGTTTGCAACCAGCCAGCGCTGGTCGTCGGCGGCAGAGCGCCCCGCCTCCTCGGCGGCGGCCTCGCCGCGCCGCGGCGGCGTGCTGCCCGGTGCGGCCGAGGTGACCGACGTGGAAGCCCGCGACGTGCGGTAAAAGAACGCAACACCGCGGGCCGATCCCCCATCCGGTGCGGCCGCGGCGCATGCGTCTTCTATGATGCCCTCCATGACGCCTGCCGAGATCCACGCCCTTTTTGATCTGCAACACCGTGCCAGCCGCGAGCACGTGGAGGTGCCGCTGCTGGTGCGCCGTGAGCGGCTGCTGCGCATGCGCAAGCTGTTGGACGAGAACGGTCCGGTGCTGGCGGCCGCCGTGCAGGCGGACTTCGGCATGCGCTCGCCGCGCCTGACCGAAGTGGCGGACTTCTTCGTGCTGCGCACCCTGCTGTCGCACACGCTCAAGCACCTGGCAGGCTGGATGAAGCCGCGCCGGGTGCGCACCCCCATTTTTCTGCAGCCGGCCAGTGGCTACATCCACCGCCAACCGCTGGGCGTGGTGGGCGTGATCGCGCCGTGGAACTACCCGGTGCAGCTGTCCCTGGCCCCGGCCATCACCGCGCTGGCGGCGGGCAACCGCGTGATGCTCAAGCCCAGCGAGCTCACGCCCCACACCTCGGCCCAGCTGGCCTTGCTGGTGGCGCAGTTCTTTTCGCCCGATGAGTTCAGTGTGGTGCAGGGCGATGCCAACCTGTCGGCCCTGTTCGCCTCGCTGCCGTTCGACCACCTGGTGTTTACCGGCTCCACCGCCGTGGGCCGCAAGGTGGCGCAGGCGGCGGCGCAGAACCTCACGCCCACCACGCTGGAGCTGGGGGGCAAGTCGCCGTGCATCATCGACGGCCAGTGCGACATGCAGGATGCGGCGCTCAAGATTGCCCATGGCAAGCTGCTCAATGCCGGGCAGACCTGCATCGCCCCGGATTACGTGCTGCTGCCCCGCGGCCGCGAGGGCGAGTTTGCCCAGGCCTACCGCGCGGCGGTGCAGCGGCTGTTCCCCACCATTGAGGGCAACGCCGACTACGCGTCCATCATCACGCCGCGCCACCACGGGCGCCTGCGCACCATGCTGCAGCAGGCCCAGACGCAGGGTGCCGAGGTGGTCGCCATCGACCCGACCGAGGGCAAGCCCGCGCCGGCCACCGTGGGCACGCTGGGCGATGGGGCCAGCCGCCAGATGGTGCCCACGCTGGTGTTTGGCGCCACCTCGCAGATGCAGCTCATGCAGGAGGAGATCTTCGGTCCCATCCTGCCTGTGATCTCCTACGAGCGGCTGGACGATGCGATCGCCCACATCAACAGCGGCCCCCGCCCGCTGGCCCTGTACTGGTTTGGCCAGAGCGAGGCCGTGCAGGGCGACGTGCTGCGCCGCACCGTGAGCGGCGGCGTGACGGTGAACGACACGCTCATGCACATCGCCCACGACAACCTGCCCTTTGGCGGTGTGGGCGACAGCGGCTGGGGCGCTTACCACGGGGAGCAGGGCTTTCTGCGCTTTTGCCACCAGAAGTCCGTGCTGGTGCAGTCGCGCTGGGCGCTGGGCTCGCTGTTCTACCCGCCCTACGGGGCGCGGTTCGACCAGGTCATGGGGCTGCTGCGCCGCTGGTTGTAGCCGTGGCGGCGGCATCTTCGCCGGCTGCCCGGGGCTGCCGGAGCAGCTGGACCATGGCACTGTGCAGCTGGCTGGTGGACACGGGCTTGTGCAGCAGCAGGGCCGAGGTGGACTGGGCGTCGCGCAACCGCTGGGGAGACGTGTCTCCCGTCATGATGATGGCGGGCACGGGCGCGCCCAGGTAGGCGCGCAGGGCCTGCAGGATCTGCTTGCCGGTTTCCTCGTGCCGCAGTCGGAAGTCGGTGATGATGAGATCGGGCGTGAAGTCTTCCAGGCAGTCCAGCGCCTGGGCGCCCGATTCGGCCGTGATGCACTGGCAGCCCCAGCTGTGCAGCAGCGACCGCATGCCCATGCGCACCGCTTCGTCGTCGTCGATGGCCAGCACCTTCAGGCCGACAAGGCCGCGTGCATCGGGCGCGGGCGCCGCGTCGTCCTCCAGCGCGCCTTGCCAGCGGTCCAGCCAGAGCCGGAAGACCGAGCCGCGGCCGGGCTGCGACAGCACCTGCACGGAGGTGTGCATCTCGCGCGCCAGGCGCTGCACGATGGCCAGCCCCAGGCCCAGGCCCTTGCGCCGGTCGCGCTCGGGGTTCCCGAGCTGGTGGAACTCCTTGAAGATGTTGTCCCACTCGCTGCGCGGGATGCCCTGGCCGGTGTCCCACACTTCCAGGGCCAGCCGTTTGCCCCGGGTGCGGCAGGCAATCAGCACGCCCCCGTGGGTGGTGTAGCGCAGCGCGTTGGAGATGAAGTTGTGCATGACCAGCCCCACCAGTGAGCGGTCGGCATACGCGGCGGCCGAGGTCTCGCGGGTGCGGTACACCAGGCCGGCCGTGTCGGCCTGCGCGCCGAACTCCTGCTCCAGCGCGGTCAGGAGGGGCTGCACGGCGAAGGCGTCCGGCCGCACCTTCACCACGCCTGCCTCCAGCCGCGAATAGTCCAGCAGCGTGGTCAGCATCTCGGCGGCCGCGCCCGAGGCCGCGTGGGCGTGTCCGAGCACCGTGCGCTGGTGATCGTTCAGCGGGCTGCGTTGCAGCGATTCCAGAAACAGCCCCAGCGCGTGCAGCGGCTGGCGCAGGTCGTGGCTGGCGGCGGCCAGGAAGCGGGACTTGTCCCGGTCCGCCTGCTCGGCAGCCTCCTGCGCGGCCAGGGCGCGCTGCGATTCGGCCCGCAGTTCGTTCACGAGCCGGTCGTTCTCCAGCTTGATGGCGATGCTGCGCCGGGTGGCGCGGTCGGCGGTGCGGGCCTGCATGCAGGTGAGGGCGTAGTACACGCTGGTCATGAACAGCGCAGGCCACAGCACGGGCCCGCCCGCCAGCGCCACCGCCGCCATCACGCCCCCGACCGCACACGTAAGGTAGATCACGTAGGCCCGGTACAGTGGAGCGCCGAGCCCCAGCGCGCCGGAGGACACTGTGCTGACGATGCCGATGGCGTAAATCACGCTGTCGGGCGTGCCCCAGTGGAGGACCACAAAGCCCAGGCTGCCCCAGCTCAGGCCCATGGCGGCCATGCAGGCACTGAGCTTGCGCGTGGCCTGCCGCGCGGGGCCGGCGTCGGGCGCGATGCTGCGCAGCGTCAGGTAGACGCACGCCACCACCACGGCATGCGAAGCCAGCCAGACGGTGACGGCCTGGAACTCGGCCACCCGGGCCATGACCCACAGGGTGCCCAGCGCGGTGATCAGCGACGCCAGCAGCGTCATGGGGAAGTTGTGGCGCAGCAGGGCCACCTGCTCGCGCAGCACTTCGTCGTTGTGCTCCCACACCGGCCAGCCCCAGCGCGTGGCGGGCCGTGGGGCCATGTCCGGCGCGGCCGGCAGGGCGTCAGTGGGGTGTGCCATGGAGCTGGGGTGTGGCCAGCCCCAGGCGCTGGGCTGCCAGCAGGGCTGCGCTGCGGCTGTTGACGCCCAGCTGGGCAAAGATGGCGGCCACGTGCACGCGCACCGTGTTCTCGCTCAGGCCCAGGTCGCGCGCGATCACCTTGTTGGGCTTGCCCGTGCACAGCAGGGCCAGCACATCGAGCTGCCGCGCAGTGAGGCTGGGCGCATCGGGGCCACGCGCGGCCGCGGCGTTGCCGCTGTGGGCGGGAAAGCAGGGCTGGCCCGACAGGGCGAGGCTGATGGCCTCCAGGATGTCCTCGGCGCTGGCGGATTTGGGCAGAAAGCCATCAGCCCCCCGCACGCGCGCCTCGTGCACGGCGTCGGGCGCCACGCTGGCAGACACCAGCACGATGCGCGCCTTGGGGCAGGCGTGGCGCAGCAGGCGCAAGCCGTCCAGGCCGCTCAGGCCGGGCAGCTGGATGTCCAGCAGCACCAGGTCGGTGTCCACCGGCTTCAAGGCGCAGGCCTCGGCGATGGAGCCCGCCTCATCAATCGCTCCCACGCTCGGGTGGTCCTGCACGATCAGCCGCAGTCCGGTGCGAAAGAGGTTGTGGTCGTCCACGAGCAGAAGGCGGGCAGTCATGCAGCGAGTATTGCGCACAACACCCTGGGGCGGCCTAGTCTTTTTGTGGGATGGACGCACGCTAGAGCGCTTTCTAGACTTTCCGTCAAGCAATGAAAAGCAGGTGCGGCAGGCGCCGGTGCGCCGCCTGCCGTTCCCTCCATCCCTTTCCTTCTTCATCGTTACTTTCTTCAAAGGTATTCCATGACTGCCAATGCTCTCCGCCCGGGTTCCTCGTCTTCCGAAGTGCCATGCCGCCAGGGCGGCGACGGGGCCGGCGACGGCGGCACGGGCCTGGGCGGCAACACGCTGGCGCGCATCGTGGAAGAGAACTGCCCCGGCATGCTGGCCTTTGCGGGGCTGGTGCTCGAGCAGCTGGATGCACAGGCCGGCACCTGGCAGTTTTCCATCGACGAAGGCCAGACCTGGCGGGCCATCCGCACGGACCTGATCAACCGCCCCGGCAACATGGGCCTGGCGCTGGACCGGGGCGCACGCCTGCGTGTGCTGCCATTTGCAGGCCACCGGGTGTCGGGCGCACGGGTGGCCTTTCATACCGTGCAGCGTGCCCACGGCCCGGGCAACGGCAGCTACCGGGCCTATGCCAGCGACGACCGTGAGGACGGCTCGCGCACCGTGACGCTGGTGCTGGGGCTCTCGGCCATCAACGGAGCGCCGCCCGCGGTGCATGTGCCGCGCCCGCGCAACAAGCGGGCGCTGGTGCGCCGCAGCGCAGCGGCGGGGGCCACGCCGCTCACCGGCTCGCTGGCCCTGGCCTGACCTTCGGCGCCCCGCTGGGCTGGGCAAGGCTGGCGAGGGGGAGCCTTCCGTCAGCGCGGCAGGGGCGCTAAAAGGGGTATGGGGAAGGGGCGCACGGGGGAGAAAAACCGTTTGCGGCGACAATGCTGGGTTTCCGATTTTTTATTCCCTGTTTTCGTTCGGTTTTTCCATGTCCAGTATCCAGGTTCGTCCCGCCACGCTTCGCGATGCCAAAGCCATCGCCCAGGTCCACACAGCCTCTGCCCAGGAGGCCTACAAAGGGCTGGTGCCAGACGAGCAATTGAAAGCCATGTCTTCGGTCGAGAAGCGCCAGGCCTATTGGCGCGAGGCCATCGAATATTGCGAGCCCCAGGTGCAGGTGGCGGTGGACGGCGAGAAGATCGTCGGTTTTGTCGGCTACGACCGCTCGCGCGATGAGAAGTCCCGTCCCACCACGGGCGAGATCTGGGCCATCTATGCGGCGCCCACCCATTGGAACCAGGGCGTGGGCTTGGCGCTGTGGGACGCTGCCCGCGACGGCCTGCAGGAAGAGGGTTGCACCAACGTCACCGCCTGGGTGCCGCTGCGCAACGAGCGCGCGCTGCGCTTTCATGAACTCGCAGGCTTCAAGCGCGAGCTGTCCACGGCCAAGACGGCGGTGGTCGGCGGCGTGAAGATCGAGGAAGTGCGGCTGAAGCGGCCGATTAATGCATAGGATGAGGCGCATCCCCCTGAGCGGCTGCGCCGCTTCCACCTTCTCTCGTGCTTCGCACGGGAAGGGGGACGCCGCCAGCGCACGCAAGCGACGCGCCGTCCACGGGGCTTGGCGGCCCTTGCGCGGCGGCCCTGGTTTTGTCAGCGCCCGCTTCACAAGCACTCGGCAGCTCGCGGCTCCACGTCTTTTGGGCGTCACGGTATCCCAATGATCCACTGGGCCCACCAAGGCCAAGCCCAGCAAGCGCTGTGGCGCTCGGAGAGCGGGACGCCCGTTCCGCGCCGGGTCGAAGTCGTGGACGACACGCTGTCCGCTGACGCGGCCTACCGCATGGCGTGCGAGGGCGCGGGGCTGCTGTGGCAGGGTGATTTTCAGAACGCGCGGCACTTGTTGCAGGCGCTCATGCGCCGGGCTGACAGAAAGCCGCGCAAGTCGGCTGCGAAGGCGTCCCACAAGCTGGCATCCGCCACGCCGGCCGAGGCTTTTCACCTGCACCGCCAGGCGCAGGCGCAGCGGGCGCGGGTGCTGGCGGCGGTGCTCATCCCGCTGGAAGGTGACTACGGCATCGCCCTGCGCCGGGCGCCGGACTGGCGCGCGGCCTGCGCGGAGGCATGGGGTCCGGCCACGGGCGAGCGCAGCGTGGCCACGTTGCGCGAGCTGCTGGGCCTGGTGGGGGCGCACGAGTGGCGCAAGAAAGGCGTGGAGGTGCCCGCGCTGGGAGCGCCGCCCCACAACCGCATCCACCCGCACTACGGTGTGTTTTCGCCCGTGCGCGGCGAGTACGTGGACCTGGTTGCCAGCGCGCCGCTGCCCGGTGGCAACCCGGCGCTGGCCTTCGACATCGGCGTGGGCACGGGCGTGCTGTCTGCGGTGCTGGTGCGCCGCGGCGTGCGGCAGGTGGTGGCCACCGACCAGGACCCGCGCGCGCTGGAGTGCGCACGCGACAACCTGCAGCGCCTGGGCATTCTCGCGTCCGTGCAGCTGTTGCAGGCCGACCTGTTCCCGCCCGGCCGCGCGCCGCTGGTGCTGTGCAACCCGCCCTGGGTGCCCGCGCGGGCCAGTTCGCCCATCGAGCGTGCGGTGTACGACGAAGGCAGCAGCATGCTGCGCGGCTTCCTGGCGGGCCTGGCAGAGCACCTGGAGCCCGGCGGGGAGGGGTGGCTGATCCTGTCTGATCTGGCCGAGCACCTGGGCTTGCGCCCGCGTGCGCAGTTGCTGGAGTGGATCGCCGCGGCGGGGCTGAAGGTGCTGGGCCGGCACGATATCCGTCCCCGCCATGCCAAGGCCGCGGACACGGCCGATGCGCTGCACGCGGCGCGTGCGGCCGAGGTCACGTCCCTCTGGCGGTTGGGCGCGGCCTGAACGCGCGGGCGCGCCGCCGCATCAGCGGGCGAGGGCCGCGGGCTGCGTGGCGTCGGCGGCGCCCGTCGTGGCCGTGGATGCTGCAGCGGTGCGGGGCACCGAGGCCAGGGGCAAGAGCAGCTCGAACTTTTCGCGCAGGCTGGCGGCACGTTCGGCCCCCGCGGTCAGTGCTACTTCCTCGAACAGGGCTTCGCCTGCATCCAGCATGCTGTCGCGGTCCTTGGCGGCGCGCAGCGCCTCGCGGAAGTGCTGCGCCAGCACCGGGTCGCGGCGGGCAAAAAGCCGCTCGCAGGTGTCAAAGAGGTACATGCGGGCACCCGCCAGCGAGCGCAGGGACTCGCCCGGCTCAGGACGCTGAATGGAGGGCTTGTCGCGCGGCGGGGCGGCATCAGCCGCCGGCGGTTGCGCCGGGCCGGTCAGGTAGCCCTGGCGCATCAGGTTTTCGACGATCTGTGCGCCGATGCCGTTGTACATGGCCTGCAGGTCCGACAGCGGCTTGCCGTCGGCCAGCAGCAGCAGCGATCGCTCGCGCAGGCTCAGGGTGCGGACGCCGGGCAAGAGTTCCAGGCGGGCTTTCTCTGTCTTTTGCAGCAGCATGGGGCTCTCCGTCACGGTGAATGGCGGCGATTGCAGCAAACCGCCGTGACGCAGTGATGACCCCGGTGCCGCACAATGGCGGCCGCACGGCCGGCGCTGACCGGTGGGACAAGCTGGATGCTATATTTTTGATAGCTGCTTGCGCTTATCCCATAAGCGCTGGTGGGCAATTTCTTTGCTATTTTTTGCTGCCACGGGTGGTGCGACCACGGTGGCGCTTCGGGTCATGACTTTGCTGCTCGCCCCCATGGAGGGGCTTCTCGATTTTGTCCTGCGTGACGTGCTGACCCGTATGGGCGGGGTGGACCGCTGCGTGTCCGAGTTCATTCGCATCACCGGCACATTGCTGCCGGACAAGGTGTTCCTGCGCTATGTGCCCGAGCTGCGCAACGGCGGCCGCACGCTCAGCGGCGTGCCGGTGCGCGCGCAGCTGCTGGGCTCCGACCCCGTCAGCATGGCCGAGAACGCGGCGCGCCTGGCTGCCCTGGGCCCTGAGGGGATTGACCTGAACTTTGGGTGCCCCGCCAAGGTGGTCAACCGCCACGGCGGCGGTGCCGCGCTGCTGCAGGAGCCCGAGCGCATCGCCGCTGTGGTGGGGGCCGTGCGCCGGGCCGTGCCGGCCCACCTGCCCGTGTCGGCCAAGATGCGCCTGGGTTTCAACGACACCGCCTTGATGCGCGAATGTGCGCAGGCCATGCAGGACGGTGGCGCAGCCGAACTGGTGGTGCACGCACGCACCAAGGCCGACGGCTACCGCCCGCCGGCCTACTGGGAGCACATTCCTGCCATCCGCGCGGCGGTGCGGATTCCCGTGGTCGCCAACGGCGAGATCTGGACGGTGGCCGACGCGCAGCGCTGCCGCGCAGTGTCCGGCTGCGACGCCCTGATGCTGGGGCGCGGCATGGTCGCCGACCCCGGCCTGGCCCGGGCGATCCGTGCAGCCGACAGCGGCCGGCCGGGCACGGACACCGTCGCGTGGTCCGACCTGCTGCCGCACCTGGCCGACTTCTGGCACCTGGTGTGCGAAGACCTGGAGCCGCGCCAGCGGGCGGGGCGCCTCAAGCAGTGGCTCAACCTGCTGCGCCGGCGCTTTCCGGAGGCGGAGGCGGCGTTCCAGCAGGTGCGCACCATGACGGATCAACGGGCGATCAGCATGTGGATTGCGGCGCTGCCTGGGCGCGACTTTTAGGGCCTGTTGGCGGTCTGGGTTCTAGAGCAGGTGGTCCGGCGCCAGCGGACCCAGCAGCTGCAGCATCATGCGCAGCGGAAGGCTGGCGTCAGGCTCCGTGGTGGCGTCGGGCAGGCCGCTGCCCGCGGGGGCTCGCCACACCAGTGAGCCGCCGTCCTGCAGTTGCACCTGCCAGGCGACTTCGCGCAGCGCTGCTTCGATCTGCGCGGTCGCGCGGCGCGACAGGCTGCCGCTGCGGATCAGCAGGGCGATCTCGGTGTTTTGACGCTGCGAGCGGATATCCAGGTTCATGGACCCGACCACCAGGAGGCGGCCGTCGAGGATCAGCAGCTTGGAATGGAGCATGGCCCTTGAACTGCCCGGCGCGGCAGAGGCGGCGGCGCCGTCGGCGTGGCCCCCTGTACTGCCGGTGGAGCCCAAGGCTCCCCGCAGTCCGCTGGGAAGCTCGCTGCGCATCTCGTAGAGATCCACCCCCATGGCCAGCAGATCGGGGCGGTGACGTGCGTAGCCGGCGTGGGCGATGGGTGCGTCGTTGGAGGCCAGCGAGTTGGTGAGCACGCGCACCCGCACACCACGGGCCCGGGCGGCCGCGAACGCCTGCTTCATGTCCGGGCCGGGCACGAAATAGGGCGAGATGATGAGCAGGTCCCGCTGGGCCTGGCCCATCAGCTGCAACAGCCCGTCCACCACGGTATCCGTCTGGGCATCCGAGACGCGTGGGGGTGTGCCCGGGGCGCCGGGTGCTGCCGCAGAGGCCGGGGCCGCGGGGCCCGGCGCTGTGATCGTCCGGGGCGAGGCCTGGGCGGGCGGCGTTTCGGGGGAGGGGGTGTCGGGCGTATTGCCGTCGGGCGGGATCTTCGCCGGCCGGTCGACCAGGACGGCTGCAGGGGCCCACGTGAAGGGCACCCGGGCCAGGTCCATGGGTTGCTGGTCCCACACCCGGGCGCGTTGTTGTTCTGCGGGAGGCCGCGCGTCGGGGCTGGGTGGCTGGCCGTCCGGCGCAAAGGCCCCGCCTTGGCCGGCAATGCGCTCGCGCTGCGTTGCATCGCCAGCGCGCGCCTGTTGGCTCAAGGCCTCCAGCTCCTCGCGCGTCACCAGGGATGGCACGGGGTAGGCGCGCTCGTTGTTCCAGTAGCTGTCGAAGCTGCGCGACAGCTCTTGCACCACTGGCCCGGCCGCCAGCACGTCCAGATCCACGAAGTTGCCGGAGTCTGCGTGACCGAAGTAGGCGTCGCCCAGATTGCGTCCACCCGTCACTCCCAAGGCATTGTCTGCAATGAAGAGCTTGTTGTGCATGCGCTGCTGCACGCGGGCGAAGTCGCCCAGGGCACTGAACATGCGGCCGAGCGGCGACCCGCGTGCCCCGGTCAGCGGGTTGAACATGCGCATTTCAATGTTGGGCACGAACGCAAGCCGCATCACCTGGGCATTGCGGCCTGCGCTATGGAAGTCGTCCAGCAGAATGCGCACGCGCACGCCCCGTTGCGCTGCTGCAATCACCCCCAGCAGCAGGCGTTCGCTGCTGGCGTCGGCGTGGATGGCGTAGTACTGCAGGTCCAGCGTCTTCTGGGCGGCATCTACCAGGGCCAGCCGGCTGCCATAGGCTGCCTGCGGCCCGCTCAGCAGCAAAAAGCCGGAGGGGTGGCGGGCCCCTGCGGCAGCGCGGCGCTCTTCCACGAGCCGGCCCAGGGCCGTCGTGGCGGGGGAGGCCAGTGCGGTGGACACGGGGCGCTCCACATGCCTGGGCAGCCCCGTGGCGCAGCCGCCCAATGCGCCGGCAACCAGCACGGCGGCCCCCACGAGCCGCCCGTACCGGGCAGCGGCCTTGAGGGACGCCGCAACATCCGCGGCGCAAGCACTGGGCAGAAAGCGCATGGCGCCATTGTGGCGCTGCTGCTGCCCGCCTTTGTGTCGGACGCTGCGCCAACGCGACAGCAGCGGGGGCGCCCCCGCCGGCTGGCGCAGGTTGACGTGCGCCGAGCTGCTGCCGCGGGCTTACCAGCTGGCGTCGCGGTCGGGCGTGGCGCTGATCTTGTGGATGGACAGGTCGGCGCCGTCGAACTCTTCTTCCTGCGTGAGGCGCAGGCCGACCACCCGCTTGATGACGCCATAGACGACAAAGCCGCCCGCCAGCGCCCAGGCCACGCCCATGCCCGTGCCGATCAGCTGTGCCGAGAAGCTCACGCCCCCCAGCCCGC
Source organism: Acidovorax sp. (assembly GCF_021287135.1). Classification (GTDB taxonomy): domain Bacteria; phylum Pseudomonadota; class Gammaproteobacteria; order Burkholderiales; family Burkholderiaceae_C; genus Acidovorax. The sequence continues at coordinate 66,110 of NZ_JAJTBB010000036.1, read as the reverse complement.
CCAGCGCCTTGCTGCCAAACAGCCCGGCGGCCAGGCCGCCCCAGGTGCCGCACAGGCCGTGCAGCGGCCACACGCCGAGCACGTCGTCGATCTTCCAGCGGTTCTGCGTCAGCGTGAACATCACCACGAAGATCGCGCCCGCCACGCCCCCAACCACCAGTGCACCCAGGGGATGCATCAGGTCCGAGCCCGCACAGACGGCCACCAGCCCCGCGAGCGGGCCGTTGTGCACAAAGCCGGGGTCGTTCTTGCCCAGCACCAGGGCGGCCAGCGTTCCGCCGACCATGGCCATCAGCGAATTGACGGCCACCAGACCGGAGAGCTTGTCCACGGTCTGCGCGCTCATGACATTGAAGCCGAACCAGCCCACCACCAGCACCCACGCGCCCAGCGCCAGGAAGGGGATGTTCGAGGGCGGGTGGGCAGAGATCGCCCCATCCTTGCGGTAGCGGTTGGCACGCGAGCCCAGCAGCACCACGGCCGGCAGGGCAATCCATCCGCCCATGGCGTGCACCACGACGGAGCCGGCAAAGTCATGGAACTCCTCGCCCGTCAGCGCCTTGAGCCAGGCCTGCACGCCGAAGTGCTGGTTCCAGGCAATGCCTTCGAAAAAGGGGTACACAAACCCCACAATCACCGCCGTGGCCATCAGCTGCGGCCAGAACCGGGCCCGTTCCGCAATGCCGCCGGACACGATGGCCGGAATGGCGGCCGCAAAGGTGAGCAGGAAAAAGAACTTGACCAGCGCGTAGCCGTTTTGCTGGACCAGCGACTCCGCGCCCACGAAAAAATGGGTGCCGTAGGCCACCCCGTAGCCCACCGCAAAGTACACCACCGTGGACACGGAAAAATCCACCAGGATCTTGACCAGGGCGTTCACCTGGTTCTTTTTGCGCACGGTGCCCAGCTCCAGAAACGCGAACCCCGCGTGCATGGCCAGCACCATGATGGCCCCCAGAAGAATGAACAGGGCATCCGTGCCCTGTTTGAGTGCTTCCATAACGTCCTCGTGCGATTGAATGATCTGATTTGGTGCGTCGGTGACCTGAATACCGAATGCGCACCAAATTGAAGCAAAAATCGCGCCAAAGTGGAGAGGGGATGCACCCTCGAGGGGCGGGTGCCTGCAGTGCGGGCTAGAACCGATCGCGTCCCGCCACGCGGGCGACGATGCGCAGGTCGGGTCCGATGGACTCCGTGGAGTGGAACTCCAGCGCCAGCCCATCGGCCAGCGCCGTCAGCGGGCCGAAATCTGCCATGCCGTGCCCCGGGCCCAGCAGCCGGGGCGCCAGGTACAGCAGCAGTTCGTCGACCAGGCCTTCGCGCACCAGCGAGCCATTGAGCTTGTGGCCCGCCTCGACATGCAACTCGTTGATGCCGCGCTTGCCCAGGTCTTGCAGCATGGCCGGCAGATCCACCTTGCCCTGGCTGTTGGGAAGGTGCACCACCGTGGCGCCGCGTTCCTTCAGTGCTGCTTCCTTTTGAGGGTCTGAAGGGGCTGCAGTGTAGATGTAGCAAGCGCGGCCAGCTATGAAAATGCGAGCATCTAAAGGCGTCTGTAACCGGCTGTCGACCACCACCACATGGGGCTGGCGGGGCGTGGCGACCTCTCGCACGTCCAGCCGCGGCTTGTCATCCAGCAGGGTTCCGATGCCGGTAAGGACTGCGCAGGCGCGCGCGCGCCAGGCGTGGCCATCGGCCCGCGCCGCAGGCGACGTGATCCACTGGCTGGCGCCGTTGGACAGCGCCGTGGTTCCGTCGAGCGAGGCGGCTGCCTTCATTCGCACCCAGGGCGTTCCCCGCAGCATGCGGCTGAAAAAACCGATATTGAGCTCCCGCGAGGCCTGCGCACCCGGCCCCACCACCACCTCCACCCCCGCCGCGCGCAGGCGCTCGAAGCCATGCCCTGCCACCAGCGGATTGGGGTCGGTAAGCGAGGCCACCACCTTGGAAACACCGGCCTGGATGAGCGCATCGCAACACGGGCCGGTGCGGCCGTGGTGGGAGCATGGCTCCAGCGTGACGTAGGCCGTGGCGTTTCGGGTGCCGTGCCCCCGGGCAGCGGCGTCCCGCAGCGCCATGACCTCCGCGTGCGGCCCCCCGGCCTGCTGCGTGAAGCCCCGGCCGATCACGGCCCCGTCCGGGCCCACCAGCACGCAGCCTACGCGCGGATTGGGGTTGGAAAGAAAAAGCGCCTGGGCAGCGAGCCCAAGCGCTTCATCGATAGGGTGGGGCGCTGCGGTGGTCATGCGCCCTGGATGGTAGCGCAGACGCTATTTGTTCCAGCAGTCGGCGGCGGTGGCGCCCGCTGAGAGGTTATTCGCCCCCCGCGTACCGGTATTGGTCAGTGTGAAATCCCCGCACTTATCTGTAGCCTGAGGGGTTCCCGCTTTGCGCGTGGCGACCAGAGTGAAGGCGGCGTTGGTGTTACCGGCAGCGAACCCGATGGTGTAGTGTTTGGTGGGATCGCCAGCCCACGTCAGGCTGCCTGGCAGGGCTGTAGGGTACACGCCGGTCGCGGTGGACGCTCGTTCCAGCCACTGCTGCGCCTGAAGCAGCCCTGCCCGCGCGTCCGCCCGGTGACCGCGCCGGATGTATTCCGCATAGCTGGGGTAGGCGATGGCCGAGAGGATGCCAACGATGGCCACGACGATCATCAGTTCGATGAGCGTGAAGCCCTTTTGTCGGGTGGAGAGGATCCTGGTCATTTCTTGCGTCCTGTGAACCGCGGTCATTGGATTTGGCGCCAGCTGGGGCGCAGAGATTGTTCGGGCATGGCAGCGAGGTTCTCCTTGTTGTTCTTGGCGTCGATGTCCGCGTTCTCGAACTTGTCTTTTCTGATCATGCTGTGCGGCCCCTTGGTAACCTTGGCGCGGGAGATGCTGATCAGGCTCGTGCCGCTGGCGACGGCATCACCTCCGGGCGACGAGATGGTGCCCATATCGAACTTCCCATCCTTGTTCTTGTCCACGATGGCGATCGAGGGAGCCTTTCCGTCCATGACGTTCACAAAGGTGCGGTACTGGCGCTCGGCGTCCACGGAGGTGGACTCACAGCTCTCCACGTTCGGGTCCACATTCGAACCCTTGGCTGGAACTTGCGACCACACGGTCAGCAGGTTGCTGGCATCGTAGAAGTCAAAAGGCTTGAGCAAGCGCTCGCCAATGGCGGGCAGGTCGAGATACCAGCCGTTCCAGTTGGCCCAAGTGGTTTTGTCCAGGACATCGACTTCCTTGATGGCGCCGTAAGCCCCGGAGTCGATTTCAATGAACTCTCGCTTGGCCAGCTTCGCTGTGGCGACGCCTGCGCCGAGGGCGGTGGGCGTGGGGATGCAAGTGGTGCCGGGGCAGGTACCTGCACCTGGGTGTACTTCCAGGCGCTTGCCGAGGGGGGAGGTAATCTGGCGATAGCGGGTGTTGTCCAGCACGGAATACAGAGACTGGACGTCCACACTCGATGGGTCGTCCTTGGTCGCATTGCGGCCGGTACCAAAGGCCACCATCATTCCGCCGACGCTCACGGTTTTTGCCGATGGGCCGGTTCCAACTACCATCAGCCGATCATTGGCGCGCGCGGTGGGGGCTGCAAAAATGGGTTGCACCTTGGTGCGTGGTCCATTGAGGGCCGCGGGCCCCTGGGCCGTGAAGAGAGGGTTGCCATTGAACGCGACTTTCCAGGCCCCGGGGTCGTAGCTCGTGAGATCAAATTTCCACAAATTGCCCAGGTTGTCGCCGGCGTACACCACATCGACGAGGCCATCGCCATTGATGTCCACCAGCCGCGGCGAAGCCAACCCATTGTCAGTGGCCTTCCCGGTCCCAGCGGGGTCGGTGGTCACGGGAATGCGCAGGAGTTCCTTGGCACCGTCGAGGTATTGCACAAGCAGCACAGGGCGCTGGTTGGTGCTGTTGTATCCATTGCCCAGAATTGCGGCCCAGCGGTTGTTGTTCAGGCGCGTGATTTGCGTGGTGCGCATGCTGTCGTTGTCATCCCGTACCGGCCGTGCGGTGATATGACCGATGTCCTTGTCCTCATCAACGATTTTCAGGCATGCTGTTTTTTCCGCGCCGGTGAGCGCGGTGCAGTTCGGCGCGGCTTCGGCGTAGCCGCGGGTACGGTCGAGCTTGACCAGTTGGGCGGCGTTGGTTTCGTTCAGGCCGGGGGTTCCATCGGGCAGGTTGCCCGCCGTGGGATTGGTGACGTCCAGCACGAAATAGCCCTTGCCGCCCAGTCCCAGGGTGCCCACCAGCAGGGTTCGCCAATTGGGGGTGTACGTGGCGTAGTTTGGGTCGCTGGGGTCCTGAATGCCACCGTTGAGATCGACGTCCCCGGTCATGGGTGAGCCGTCAACGAAATACTTGTGCTTGTTGTTGTATTGCGGATCGGTCAGCAGGGAGAGCGCCGGAATCACGCCGCGGGGTACGTAGGCCAGCTTCTCTTTGCCATCGTACGAAGCGAATCCGTGGAGCATGCCGTCGTTGCCGCCCACGTACAGCATGCCAGTGCGTGATTTGTTGCTGCGCACGAAAGCACTGTAGCCTTTGAGCAGATAGTCCGAAGCCGGTGCGCCCGTAAACCACACGTCGGAGTTGATGATGTCGCCCTGGATGCTTTGGCGCTGGCGGAAGGGCTTGGAGGTTGTGTAGCCTGAAGGGTCTACCCCTTCCAGGGACTTGTCGCCACGGATGTAGTCGAGCCGCTGCTGGCCTTTGGTGGCGCCTTCGTCCGTGCCGCCCATGTTTTTCTGCAGCCAGAGCTTCTGGTTCGTGCTGAGGCGGCTCTCATCGGTCGCCCAGCGGAAGGGAACGCCGCCCTGGTAGGCGGTGCCGGTCCATTTGTCGCTCCAGCTCAGCACCAGGCGGCTGCTGACGGTGGAGGCATCGAGCAGGTCTGCCGTGTTCTTTCCGTTCCAATTGGGGTCAGGGTAGGTGGTGCCGTCGGTCTTGACCTTGTCGGCGGTGACAAAACCCTTCCAGAATTTCTCAGGCTCGTAGGCGGCCGTGTATTTGCCAACCTCGCTGCGTGAGACGTTGGAGCCGCTGGTGGCACTGGAGCTCAAGTCAGGGTCGGTGGCGGTATTGATTTGCGCAAAGATGTCGCGGAAGGCTTTTTCAAGATCATCGCCTTTCTTGACCGCATAAAAGCGGCCCCGGCCGTTCAGGGCAGAGTGCCACAGATCCAGTGCATGGTTATTGTTCTGGCTGTCATCGTTATCGCTCATCGAGGGCCACGTTTGAGTGCCGGTGACGAAGTTCAGGAAACTTTTGTCATAGCCGAACGGCAATTGCTGGGTCGGCGCCACGATGCTGGCGGCGGCGCCGTACGGCCAGGTGACGGCGTCGTTACTGAAGCCAATGGTGTAGGTCACCATGTGGGGCCATGTGGCCGGGTTGTAGCGTGGGTTCCAGTACCGTTCCAGGATGGCGTCCTTGTTGGCACTGTCCTTGCCGAAATTCTCGGTGGCCGGTGCCGCGCGGTAGTCGGCCGCAGGCTGCATGGTGCCGGTCATGCCGCTGGTCTGCAGGGGCGTTGACCAGCTGTAGAAAGCCCAGTCGGCCAAGTTGTCCGGATCGGTATCGCGGTAGAGCGCCGTTTTCGCGCGGTCGGCCGCGGTGGCGCCGCCGTACACCATGCCGTCGGGCAGTGTCTTGTTGGTGGCGTTGTCCTGCGAGCCGCCCGAATCAGTGCCGTTCCAGCGGCCGTCCGACATGAAGATGTGGTACGTGCGGCGGCAACCCAGATAAGGGGAACCTGTGGTGCCGGGATCGCTGGCCCAGGCGCTGCTCGTGCCCAGGGGTTGGCGCATGTAGGCGTCGGCCTGGCTGAACATCAGGTGCGAAGGCGTGCCGTTGCTTGCCTTCAGGCTGTTCACGAAGTTGAGAAAGTTGGTGCGGTGCGTGCCCTGCAGGATGCGCATGGAATTGGTTTTCATGCTGGTACTGTTCACGCTCTTGGCGTCGGGCGCGTTACCGTTGTTCCACATTACCTGCCAAGAAAGACGGATCTTCTTGTCGGGCATGAGGCTCGGGTCGTATTCCGGGTGTGTGGGATCGAATACCGACTTGAGCGCGTACTTCAAGATGTTGATGCGCTTGGCGTTGGTAGGCCAGGAGCCGTCAGCGTTCGGGGCCGTGACTGTTGAACTGCCGGTATTTGAGTTGGTGACCTGCCAATCCATACTGCCCGAATCGTCCACGGAGATGATGACGTTGGGGCGCACGTAGGGTTCCACCGTGCCAGGGGGAGCTTCGGCCAGGTCAAGTGCCCAACTGCTGAACGGCGCGAGCGCCGCTCCGGCGGCCATGGCGAGCAGGGTTTTGCGAAAGCGGGGTGGGGTTTGGCGGGGCATGGCTGCTCCTTGGAGTGCTGTTTATTTGTTGGGTGAGGAGTCGGAGGGCTTGCAGATGTTGATTGCGAGCGGCGCTCCAGTCGCTATCAGTCTTTGCGCATTTGGCGTGCGTAGGTCTGTTGCAGCACGGCCATGGTTCCCGGCTTGCGACCATAGGCCAGCGCGGTGATGCGGTAGACCACGTTGGGCTTGAGGTTCAGACGCAACAGGTTGTCGGTGTTGGCGCCGCCAACGATCAAGCCGGAGTTCTTGGTGCTCTCGTCGTAGCGCAAGACTTCGATCCAGTACCAACCGCCTCGGTTGTTGGCGCTTGTGTCGGTCAGAATGGGGTTGGCGGGTTTGTCGATGTCAGGTTTGTCGTTGCCGTCTCTCCCCGTGGAGGCACCTGTGTACTGGCCATAACGAGCGCCGACATCGGGCTGGGTCATGTCTTCAAGCTTCACTTCGCCGGCGACCGGTGCGGGCGTTGGGACGGTCGAGCCAGAGTAGTTCCAGAAGTCCTGGCGCCCCGTGCGCTTGATGCACAGACCGGATTTGCATTTGGTCGTCTCTTGGTCCAGGTCGGCCAACAAGGGGATGACTTCCTGGGCGTCCAGCGGAATTTTCCTGGCGGTGCCAATGTTGTTGCGGCAGCCCGCAGCGATGCAGGGGCTGCCGTCCGCGTTTTCACCACGGATATCCAGCTCGGCATCCTGCAGCAGGGCCTGCGCGGCTTCGAAGGCGCGCTGGTAATCGGCGTCGTTGCCCACCACCAGTTCGTTGAAGAGCGAGGTGCGCGAGGCCCACAGCGCCAGCAACATGGACAACATGACAAACACGATGACGACAAACAGCGCCACGCCTTGCTGGCGCGCTGGGCGGCGCCAACGCTCATGGTGGGTAGGAAACATCCGTTGCATGATGACTTTCTCGTCAAGGGTTACAGCACAGAGCCCACGAGCCCCTGGCTGCGCAGTTGGAATACGTTGCGAAAGGCCATGTGCATGCGCCGCGCACGGGCGCCGGCGAGGGTGCTCATGTCGACCGCGCTGCCGTCGCAGTCGGTGTAGGTGCTGCCTGCACCCATGCCGATCGGTTCGGTGCCAAAGAGCACCACACAGACTTCCACGGCTTGGACCCGCCCCCAGTTCGTGCCTACGCCTGTGGCATCGACCGACTTGATGGTGGGAATGCCGGGACTGGTGGTCGTGTCCTGGAGCAGGTAGCGCACCTGGAAGTTGGCCACGTTCTGTGCGATGGCCTGCGGTGCGGCACCGTTGCCGCTGCATCGCAGATCGGTACCGTTGAGCTGGAAGATGTTTTCCACGCGTCCGTCGGTGCTGGTGTCGGCGGGGCCGCCCTGGCAGTTGCGCGAAATTGCCTGGGGCACTGCGCTGGCGAACACGGACTCCGTAAAGCGCCGATAACCTGCGGTCAGGCTCACAGGAGAGGCGGTGCCGCTGAGGGTGTGCGTGGCGGGATCGAAGCTCTCCAGGGTGCCGGCGGACGGGGCGACGGTGGTCTCGAACGCCACGGGCGCCATGTAGGGCGCCGGGGTGGTCACAATGCCAGGGTCCAGGTTCAGGCGCAGCGAGCCGGCTTGGCGCAGTTGCTGGCCGATCACGCGCATGACAGAGGAGGCCTGCTGCTGGATGTTGCTGGCATCACTCACCGTGCCCGAGACGCCGCGAGACACCATGAGTGCGCCCATGGCCACGGCAATGACAAGCAGGCCGATGGCAATGCCCACCATCAGTTCGATCAGCGTGATACCGCGCTGAGTGCGCGGGCGCCGTGCCGGACGCTTTGGAGGTTTCTGGCCTGGGGTGCGAGCGCTTGTGTAGTCAGTCATGGTGTGGGGATGCATCTCAAGCCCCTGGGCAGTAGTACAAGGTGGCGCCTGAGCCGGGTGCATAAGGGGCGCAGCGCGCGGCAACAGGGATGTATTGCAAGTGGCACGTGTGGTCTGCAGGGCAGGTGGCGGCAGTTCCAGCGCCAGCGCTCAGGCTTCCATCGGCGGCGCGGACCTTGGTGGCGTCGATATCGTCCTTGTAGGCCGTGCTGGCATCCCGCTCGTTTTCTCGCCAGGCGATCATCACGCCCAACTGACGCCCTTGCCCGGCCGCCGCGGCGGCGGTCTCGGCAAGCGGTACAAAGATGCTGGCCTTGCCCAGGGGCAGGTTGTCCCGCACGGATTTTTTCCAGACGGCCAAGTCATAAGCGGCCAATTGCGAGTGATTGCAGCCTGTGGAGCAATTGGGGACAGAGGGCGTGGCGCCGAACGTGGTGACATACACATTGGTGTCTGCCAATGCGTTGGGGTTGACCTTCATGCGCTCGCCCAGGTCTTCAATCAACCGGATCGCCTGGGCGCGGCGCACGGTGGTGGATGTATCGGACAAGGTGCGCATTTGTACGCCCAGGATGCCCAAGATGCCCAGCGCCGCAATGACGATGGCGACCAGGGATTCGATCAACGTGATGCCGCGTTGGTGTTTGCTGTGTGACATGGAATTCATGGATATCAATTAGTGCAAGGAAGGGCTTCCTGGGAAATGATCCGGACCCTTCCGCCAGAATTCATGCAGACGCCAAGCGCGCCGCTGTACGAAATGGTCTTGTTCAACGGCACCAAGTTGAACCCGGGCCATGAACCACTCACAAGCCCCCAACGGTTGAGCTTGATGCTTTCGCCCCCGCGGGTGCGCCTTACCTCAACCTTGGCAGAGGAGGCAACGCGTTGCAGGACAGGATCGGCGGCAGTGCATGTGCCGCTGTCATTGGTATCGTGGCAGACCATCCAGCCGCAATTCCATTTGCTGGTTTCATCGGCGGTGGAGCAGCCGTTGGTGTTATTCGGGAGCTTTTGTACCACCACGTGTCCTCCCCGCTTGATGGCTTCAGACCGCGCATAGACCAAGGTGTCTTGTAGCAGTTCTGCCGATTCGCGCACGCGCCAGTTTTCAATCAACAGGGTAAAACTGGGGCCAGCCAGCGCGGCCAGAGTGGCAACAATGGCAACCACGACCATCAATTCAATGGTGGTGAATCCGGCCTCAAAATGTTGAGCCTGTATCGATGGGGTGTGGCGTGGATGCATACGAGTGGGATTACTGGCGCTTACTGCCTAGGAGCATGCACCGCCTTGTTTCTTTTGCTCAATGCGCCCCCCGCTCACAATGCACAGTCGGATGGCGCTGATATCGGTCGTGCTTTTACCGTCGGGGTACAGCAGAATGTTCATCCCCAGCGCCGGGGCGCCGCCATTGGTCTGGGAGAGCATGCCCCAACGATCCACGTATAACATATTCACGCCGCCACTTTGAACCATCGTGAGCTTGCTGGGGGCCGCGCTGACCTGCAAATCTGTCGTGATGCCGCCCTGGGTATGGGTAACTTTCCAGCCCTGGTTCCACCCTGCTGAGGCGTCGATCGCTACGCCGCCGCCGCGCTTGATGGCTTCCGAGCGAGCGAAGTACAAGGTGGATGTAAGTTCTTCGGCAGCGCTGCGCACGCGCCAGCGTTCAATCAAAGGCCTGAAGCTGGGGGCGGCCAGGGCGGCCAGGATGGCAACAATGGCGACGACAACCATCAGTTCAATCGCGGTAAAGCCGCGTTGGGTTGGCTGGTCGGGGCGTCTTGGCGATGGGCGCAGTGCGTGCATGGCTGCGATCGTAAGAAGTCTCCGATCGCTTCCATCCAGTACCCGCGACAAGTGGTGCCGCCGCCGTGACGAATGGCGTTATTTGCGCGTGTAGCCCCTGCAGGCGCCCGCGTTGTGCAGCCCCTTGCACTCGCGGTACATGCGGCGGTCGTGCTCGGCCGACGTTTCCTCGGAGCTGCTGCGTTGGTGAGTCACCTTGCTGACGCCTTTCTTTTTTGCCGCTGGAGCGGAGTCAGCCGCCGTTGGGTGGGCGCCTTTCGTTCTGGCGGACGCGGGCGCAGCGCCAGCCAGTGTGCCTGCCACGAGGATGCAGGCCGCAGCAAACGGGAGCCATCGCTGTTTCGTAAGAGGTGAAGGGCCTGTTGGCAAGGAGGTGGTGGTGTGGTGTTTCATGGGCGCGTTTCCCTCGGATGGTCGTGCCAGTATGGCCGGGCGCGCAGGCTTGGCAACGGGGCAAATGTCAATCAGAGTTATAATCCCTGGGTTTTGCACGGTGCAAGACGCACGCCCGCAGCCTTTCCAGCCGCTGGCGCAAGTAAAAACCCAGGGCCCGCACGCTGTTCGGGCCTGTCACCAAGGAAAACCAATGATCGCATCTTCCATCAAGGCCGAGGTCGTCAAGGCCAACGCTCGTTCTGCCAACGATACGGGCAGTCCAGAAGTCCAGGTGGCTCTGCTGACCGCTCGCATCAACGAACTGACGCCCCACTTCAAGACCCACGCCAAGGACCACCACGGTCGCCGTGGCCTGCTGCGGATGGTGAGCCGCCGCCGCAAGCTGCTGGACTACCTGAAGGCCAAGGACGCTGACCGTTACACCGCGCTGATTGCCAAGCTGGGTCTGCGCAAGTAATCTTTGCAGCATGCAAGAACGCCTGGGTTAGTCCGCTAGCTCAGGCGTTTTTTACTTCGGAGCCGCAAAACAGAGCGAAGCTGTGTCATTCCAATGGGGCGCGCCAGCCGCTGGCCGCTGCGCCCCATTGGAATGGCATCGTGTTCTGAATTGCCCTCCATCCCAATCTGGCAGCGCGCTGCCAGCTATTAAAACAGGAGCTGAACATGAGCATTTTCAACAAGGTCACCAAGTCATTCCAATGGGGCGACAAGACCGTCGTCATGGAAACCGGCGAGATCGCCCGCCAGGCCTCCGGCGCTGTGCTGGTGAACATCGACGACACCGTGGTGCTGGCCACCGTGGTGGGTTCCAAGATCGCCAAGGCTGGCCAGGACTTCTTCCCCCTGACGGTGGACTACATCGAGAAGACCTACGCCGCCGGCAAGATCCCCGGCAGCTTCTTCAAGCGCGAAGCGAAGCCCAGCGAACTTGAAACGCTGACCAGCCGCCTGATCGACCGTCCCATCCGTCCGCTGTTCCCCGAAGGCTTCTACAACGATGTGCATGTGGTCATCCACACCATCTCGCTGAACCCCGAAGTGGACGCCGACATCGCCGCCATGATCGCCACCAGCGCCGCGCTGTCGATCTCGGGCATCCCGTTCAACGGCCCTATTGGCGCTGCGCGCGTGGGTTACATCAACGGCGAATATGTGCTGAACCCGGGCCAGACGGCCCGCAAGAATTCGCAGATGGACCTGGTCGTCGCCGGCACCGAAGCTGCCGTGTTGATGGTCGAGTCCGAAGCGCAGCAGCTGTCTGAAGACGTCATGCTGGGCGCCGTGGTGTTCGGCCACGAGCAGGGCAAGATCGCCATCAACGCCATCCACGAACTGGTGCGCGAGGCCGGCAAGCCCGTGTGGGACTGGCAGGCGCCCGCCAAGGACGAGCCCTTCATCGCCAAGGTCACGGGCCTGGCCGAGGAAAAACTGCGTGCCGCCTACCAGATCCGCAGCAAGCAGGCCCGTACGCACGCGCTGCGCGAAGCCACGGCTTCGGTGTTCGCGTCGCTCAAGGCCGAAGGCGTGGAATTTGATTCCGTGAAGGTCGAAGGCCTGCTGTTCGAGATCGAAGCCAAGATCGTGCGCAGCCAGATCCTGGCGGGCGAGCCCCGCATCGACGGCCGCGACACGCGCACCGTGCGCCCCATCGAGATCCGCAACAGCGTGCTGCCCCGCACGCACGGTTCGGCCCTGTTCACGCGCGGTGAAACCCAGGCGCTGGTGATCTCCACGCTGGGCACCGAGCGCGACGCGCAGCGCATCGACGCGCTGGCTGGCGAGTTCGAAGACCGCTTCATGTTCCACTACAACATGCCTCCCTTTGCCACCGGCGAAGTGGGCCGCATGGGCTCCACCAAGCGCCGCGAAATCGGCCACGGCCGCCTGGCCAAGCGCGCCCTGGTGGCCGTGCTGCCGACGAAGGAAGAGTTCCCCTACACCATGCGTGTGGTGTCGGAAATCACCGAATCGAACGGCTCCTCCTCGATGGCTTCCGTGTGCGGCGGCTGCCTGTCGCTGATGGATGCGGGCGTGCCCATGAAGGCGCACGTGGCCGGCATCGCCATGGGCCTGATCAAGGAAGACAACCGCTTCGCCGTGCTGACCGACATCCTGGGGGATGAGGACCATCTGGGCGACATGGACTTCAAGGTGGCTGGTACGACCAACGGCATCACCGCCCTGCAGAGGGACATCAAGCTCCAGGGCATCACCAAGGAAATCATGCAGGTGGCGCTGGCCCAGGCCAAGGAAGCGCGCATGCACATCCTGGGCAAGATGCAGGACGCCATGGGCGAAGCCAAGACCGAAGTGTCCAGCTTCGCGCCCAAGCTCTACACCATGAAGATCAACCCCGAGAAGATCCGCGACGTGATCGGCAAGGGCGGTGCAGTGATCCGCGCCTTGACGGAAGAGACGGGCTGCCAGATCAACATCGAGGAAGACGGCACGATCACCATCGCCGCCACCGACGCCGCCAAGGCCGACGAGGCCAAGCGCCGCATCGAGCAGATCACGGCCGAAGTCGAGATTGGCAAGGTGTATGAAGGCCCCGTGACCAAGATCCTGGACTTCGGCGCGCTGATCAACCTGCTGCCTGGCAAGGATGGGCTCCTGCACATCAGCCAGATCGCCCATGAGCGGGTGGAGAAGGTGTCGGACTACCTCACCGAAGGCCAGATCGTGAAGGTCAAGGTCCTGGAAACGGACGAAAAGGGCCGCGTGAAGCTGTCGATGAAGGCTCTGGCCGACCGTCCCGCAGGCAGCGACCGCCCGGCACCAGCCGAGCGCGGCGACCGCGAACCGCGCCGCGACCATGCTCGCGACAACAACCGCCAGCCGGTGGAACAGCAGCAGCAACAACAGCAACAAGCCGTGCCGTCGTCCGACGGTTCGGGCCAGATGGCTGGCTGATCGATATTTGCTATTGTTTTTGTAGCTTCTTGCGCTTACTGGATAAGCGCAAGAGGCCAAAAACACTTCAAATAACCGACTGTTCAAGGAGTCCGACATGCAAGCTGTCGAGATCACGTCCTTCGGGGCTCCGGAGGTGTTGCGCCTGGGCGAGCGCCCCGTGCCGCAGCCCGGTGCTGGCGAAGTGCTGATCCGTGTTGCTGCCAGTGGCATCAACCGGCCGGACGTGCTTCAGCGCAAAGGGCACTACGCACCACCCCCCGGCACTTCCGATCTGCCGGGCCTGGAGGTTGCGGGCGTGGTGGAGTCCGGCGATGCTGCTGCGATGGCGGAGGCGGGCCTGAAGGTGGGCGACAGGGTCTGCGCCCTGTTGGCTGGCGGTGGGTATGCGCAATGGTGCGTTGCGCCGGTTGCGCAGTGCCTTCCGGTGCCCCAGGGCTTCAGCGATGTCGAGGCGGCCTCGCTGCCCGAGACCTTCTTCACTGTGTGGAGCAACGTGTTTGACCGCGGGCGTCTACAGCCGGGCGAGAGCCTGTTGGTGCAGGGTGGAACCAGTGGCATTGGCGTCACGGCCGTGCAATTGGCGCGGGCGATGGGCGCGACGGTCCTGGCCACGGCGGGAAGCGACGCCAAGTGCGCGGCCTGTCTGCAACTGGGCGCGCACCACGCCATCAACTACAAGACCCAGGACTTCGTGGCCGAATCTCGGCGCATCACGCAGGGGCGGGGCGTGGACGTGGTGCTGGACATGGTCGCCGGTGACTACGTGGCGCGCGAGGTGGAGTGCCTGGCCGAGGATGGCCGGCTCGTCATCATTGCCGTGCAAGGCGGGGTGAAGAGCGATTTCAACGCTGGGTTGGTGCTGCGGCGCCGTCTCGCCATCACGGGCTCGACCTTGCGCCCGCGCCCGGTGGCGTTCAAGGGCGCCATCGCCCGCGCCCTGCGCGAACATGTGTGGCCGTTGCTGGAGGCGGGGAAGGTGCGTCCTGTGATCCACAGCACCTTTGCCGCGGCGGAGGCTGCCAAGGCCCATGCCTTGATGGAGTCGAACCAGCACATCGGCAAGATCGTTTTGACGTGGTGACCATGAAAAGCAAGAAAAAACTCATTGCCGGCAACTGGAAGATGAACGGCAGCCTGGCTGTCAACGACGCGTTGCTCAAAGGCCTGGTCGCGGGCCTGGCCGAGGCGGCCTGCGACGTCGCGGTGGCCGTGCCGGCACCGTATCTGGCGCAGGTCCAGGCGGCCGTCTTCGGGTCGGTCATTGCGGTGGCGGCGCAAGATGTCTCGCAGCACGACGCGGGCGCCTACACCGGCGAGGTGTCTGCGGCCATGCTCAAGGATTTTGGCGTGCGCTACACGCTGGCGGGGCATTCGGAGCGCCGGCAATACCACGGCGAGACGGATGCCGTGGTGGCCGAGAAGGCCCAGCGCGCGCTGGCCGCCGGCATAACGCCCATCGTCTGCGTGGGCGAGACCCTGCAAGAGCGCGAGTCCGGCCAGACCGAGGCCGTGGTCAAGCGGCAGCTGGCCGCAGTGATCCACTTGAACGGGCATTGCATCAGTGAAGTGGTGGTGGCGTACGAGCCGGTCTGGGCGATCGGCACCGGCCGCACGGCGTCGCCGGAACAGGCGCAGGCCGTGCATGCCGTGCTGCGCGCGCAACTGGCGGCGGCCAGCGAGCACGCCGACCGCATCCGCCTGCTGTACGGTGGCAGCATGAATGCGGCCAATGCAGCCCAGCTGCTGGCCCAGCCGGACATCGACGGCGGCCTGGTCGGGGGCGCATCCCTCAAAGCCGCGGACTTCCTGCAAATCATCGGGGCCGCCCGCTGAGGCGCCCTGCAACTATTCAATCCGGAGTGAACAAAGAATGAACGTGATCGTGAACTTGGTCTTGGCTGTGCAGATGATCGCAGCCCTGGGGATGATTGGTCTGGTGCTCGTCCAGCACGGCAAGGGGGCCGACATGGGGGCGGCCTTCGGCAGCGGCAGTTCCGGCAGCCTGTTTGGCGCCAGCGGCAGTGCCAACTTCCTGTCGCGCACCACCGCGGTGCTGGCGGCGGTGTTCTTTTGTGCGACGCTGGCCCTGGCCTACTTTGGCAACGCCCGCCCCACCAGCTCGGGCAGCGTGCTGGAAGCGCCGGTTGCCGCACCGGCCGCCGCCGCGTCGGACGCTGCTGCGGCGCCTGCCGTGCCGGCCTCTGGTGCTGCCCAGATCCCGACCAAATAATCTGCGCGAAATTGAGCCCTGTAAGCAGAAGCAGGGTTTTTCCGAGGTAGAATCCTGGATTGTCTGGAAAGCCAACGCCGCAAGGCTCCTCATGCCATCCAGATACATGCAAAATCAGCCGTCGTGGTGAAATTGGTAGACACGCTATCTTGAGGGGGTAGTGGCGAAAGCTGTGCGAGTTCGAGTCTCGCCGACGGCACCAAAACAAGGCCTGCCTGTGTGACCCGGCTGGGGTCCTGACAAGCAAGGCATCAGCGGTGAGCACCTCCTCAAGATGAACCTCGATCAGTACCTCCCCGTCCTTTTGTTCATCTTGATCGGCATTGCCGTCGGGGTGGTGCCGTTGGCGTTGGGTTACATCCTCGGCCCCAACCGCCCGGACGCAGCCAAGAACTCGCCCTACGAGTGCGGCTTTGAGGCCTTCGAGGATGCGCGCATGAAGTTCGATGTGCGCTACTACCTCGTTGCCATTCTCTTCATTCTGTTCGATCTCGAAATCGCATTCCTCTTTCCGTGGGCCGTGACGCTGCACGAGGTGGGGTTTGCCGGCTTTGCTGCGGTCCTGATCTTCCTGGCCATCCTCGTCGTGGGCTTCGCCTACGAGTGGAAAAAGGGTGCCCTGGACTGGGAATAGGCAAGCCCTCAACAAGGATGATGCAATGATTGAAGGCGTGATGAAGGAAGGCTTCATCACCACGAGCTACGACTCTGTGGTGAATTGGGCCAAGACCGGCTCCCTGTGGCCCATGACGTTCGGCCTGGCCTGTTGTGCCGTCGAGATGATGCACGCGGCGGCGGCCCGCTATGACATCGGCCGCTTCGGCGCGGAAGTCTTCCGTGCCAGCCCGCGCCAGTCCGATCTCATGATCGTTGCGGGCACGCTGTGCAACAAGATGGCGCCCGCCCTGCGCAAGGTGTACGACCAGATGTCCGAGCCCCGCTGGGTTCTGTCCATGGGTTCGTGCGCCAATGGCGGTGGCTACTACCACTACAGCTACTCCGTGGTCCGCGGCTGTGATCGCATCGTTCCTGTCGACGTGTATGTGCCCGGTTGCCCGCCCACTGCCGAGGCGCTGATCTACGGGATCATCCAGCTGCAGCAGAAGATCCGCCGTACCAATACCATTGCTCGCGTCTGAAGGGTCGATGATGACTACCCCTGTTGCCATTCGGCCTGAGAAACTCAAGGACGCCATTGCCGCTGCGCTGGGTTCCAAGGCGCGCCAGGTCACCTTGGCCCTGGACGAGGTTACCGTGGTCGTGGCGGCCCAGGATTACCGCGA
Source organism: Acidovorax sp. (assembly GCF_021287135.1). Classification (GTDB taxonomy): domain Bacteria; phylum Pseudomonadota; class Gammaproteobacteria; order Burkholderiales; family Burkholderiaceae_C; genus Acidovorax. The sequence continues at coordinate 49,293 of NZ_JAJTBB010000036.1, read as the reverse complement.
TGCCATGCGGGTGCTGCGCGATGCGCAAGACTGCCGGTTCGAGCAGCTGGTGGACCTGTGCGGCGTGGACTATTCCTCCTATGGCGATGGGGTGCACGAAGGCGCCCGCTACTGCGTGGTGTCGCATCTGCTGTCGGTCAGCTTGAACCAGCGTGTGCGGGTCAAGGTGTTCTGCGCGGATGACGATTTCCCGGTCATTGCCTCCGTGGCCGACCTCTGGAATTCTGCCAACTGGTACGAGCGCGAGGCGTTTGACCTGTTCGGCATCGTGTTCGATGGGCACAACGACCTGCGCCGCATCCTCACGGACTACGGTTTCATTGGCCATCCCTTCCGCAAGGACTTCCCCCTGTCCGGCCATGTCGAGATGCGCTATGACACCGAGCAGCGCCGCGTGGTCTACGAGCCCGTGTCCATCGAGCCGCGCGAGATCACCCCGCGCATCATTCGCGAAGACAAGTACGGAGGCCTGCACTGAGCCGCCCGGCGTCTCATGTGATCCATCATGGCTGAAATCAAGAACTATTCCCTGAACTTTGGTCCGCAGCACCCGGCCGCGCACGGTGTGCTGCGCCTGGTGCTGGAGCTTGATGGCGAGGTGGTGCAGCGCGCCGACCCGCACATCGGGCTGCTGCACCGCGCCACGGAGAAGCTGGCCGAGCACAAGACCTACATCCAGTCGCTGCCCTACATGGACCGCCTGGACTACGTGTCGATGATGTGCAACGAGCACGCCTACTGCCTGGCCATCGAGAAGCTGCTGGGCCTGGAAGTGCCCCTGCGCGCGCAGTACATCCGGGTGATGTTCTCGGAAATCACGCGCCTGCTGAACCACCTCATGTGGCTGGGTTCGCACGGCAATGACTGCGGCAGCTCCACCATCCTGATCTACACCTTCCGCGAGCGCGAAGACCTGTTCGACATGTACGAGGCCGTCTCCGGCGCGCGCATGCACGCGGCGTACTTCCGTCCGGGTGGCGTGTACCGCGATCTGCCGGACTCGATGCCGCAGTACAAGGCCAGCAAGATCAAGAACGCCAAGGCGCTGGAGGCCCTGAACCAGAACCGCCAGGGCTCGTTGCTGGACTTCATTGACGACTTCACCCAGCGTTTCCCCGGCTGCGTGGACGAGTACGAAACGCTGCTCACCGACAACCGCATCTGGAAGCAGCGCACCGTGGGCATTGGCGTCGTGCCGCCTGAGCGTGCGCTCAACCTGGGCATGACCGGGCCGATGCTGCGTGGCTCCGGCATTGCCTGGGACCTGCGCAAGACCCAGCCCTACGATGTGTACGACCGCGTCGATTTCGACATCCCCGTGGGCAAGACCGGCGACTGCTACGACCGCTACCTGGTCCGCGTGCAGGAAATGCGCGAGTCCAACCGCATCATCAAGCAGTGCGTGGACTGGCTGCGCGCCAACCCCGGCCCCGTGATCACGGACAACCACAAGGTGGCGCCTCCGGCGCGCGAATCCATGAAGTCGAACATGGAAGAGCTGATCCACCATTTCAAGCTCTTCACAGAAGGCTTCCGCGTGCCCGAGGGCGAGGCCTACGCCGCGGTGGAGCATCCCAAGGGCGAGTTCGGGATCTATCTGGTGAGCGACGGCGCCAACAAGCCCTACCGCCTGAAGATCCGCGCACCCGGTTTTGCCCACCTCGCGACGCTCGATGAAATGGCGCGCGGCCACATGATTGCGGATGCCGTGGCCATCATTGGCACCATGGACATCGTGTTCGGAGAGATTGACCGATGATTACCGAAGCGACGAAGGCGCGTTTTGCGCGCGAAGTGGCCAAGTACCCCCCCGAGCAGAAGCAGTCGGCCGTGATGGCCTGCCTGTCCATCGTGCAGCAGGAAGAGGGCTGGGTCAGCGCCGAGAGCGAAGCGGTCATTGCCGAGTACCTCGGCATGCCCCAGATCGCCGTGCACGAAGTTACGACGTTCTACAACATGTACAACCAGCAGCCCGTGGGCAAGTACAAGCTGAACGTCTGCACCAACCTGCCGTGCCAATTGCGCGACGGCCAGAAGGCATTGCACCACCTGGAAAAGAAGCTGGGCGTGTCCATGGGCGAGACCACGGTCGACGGCCTGTTCACCTTGCAGCAGTGCGAGTGCCTGGGTGCGTGCGCGGATGCACCGGTGATGCTGGTCAATGACCGCACCATGTGCAGCTTCATGGACAACGACAAGCTGGACCAGCTGGTCGACGGTCTGCGCGCGGCGGAGGGCAAGTGATGACCACGGCAGCACAGATTCTTTCCCAGTTCCGTGCCACGGGCGTACAGACCTGCTTCCATGACCGCCACATCAACCCGCAGATCTATGCGGGCCTGGACGGCACGAACTGGAGCCTCAAGGACTACGAAGCGCGCGGCGGCTACCAGGCCCTGCGCAAGATCCTGGGCAAGGACGGTGGCGAAGGGCTCAGCCAGGACCAGGTGATCGCCACGGTCAAGGAGTCCGGCTTGCGCGGCCGCGGCGGTGCAGGCTTCCCCACGGGCCTGAAGTGGAGCTTCATGCCCCGTTCGTTCCCCGGCCAGAAGTACCTGGTCTGCAATTCGGACGAGGGCGAGCCCGGGACCTGCAAGGACCGCGACATCCTGCAGTTCAACCCGCACATCGTCATCGAAGGCATGATCATCGCGGCGTACGCGATGGGCATCACCGTGGGCTACAACTACATCCACGGCGAGATCTTCCAGACGTACGAGCGCTTTGAAGCCGCCCTGGAAGAAGCCCGCGCGGCCGGCTACCTGGGTGACAACATCCTGGGCGGCAGCTTCAGCTTCCAGCTGCATGCGGCCCATGGCTTCGGCGCGTACATCTGCGGCGAAGAAACGGCCTTGCTGGAATCGCTGGAAGGCAAGAAGGGCCAACCGCGCTTCAAGCCGCCGTTCCCGGCCAGCTTCGGCCTGTACGGCAAGCCCACCACCATCAACAACACCGAAACCTTCGCGGCAGTGCCCTGGATCATCCGCAACGGCGGCCCGGCCTACCTGGAATGCGGCAAGCCCAACAACGGCGGCACGAAGATCTTTTCGGTGTCGGGCGACGTGGAGCGGCCCGGCAACTATGAGATCCCGCTGGGCACGCCATTTGCCAAGCTGCTGGAACTGGCCGGCGGCGTGCGCAAGGGCCGTCAGCTCAAGGCGGTGATTCCCGGCGGCTCGTCCGCGCCGGTGCTGCCCGCGTCCATCATCATGGAATGCACGATGGACTACGACTCCATCGCCAAGGCTGGCTCCATGCTGGGTTCGGGTGCCGTGATCGTGATGGACGACTCCCGCAGCATGGTCGAGAGCCTGCTGCGCCTGTCGTACTTTTATTCGCACGAATCCTGCGGCCAGTGCACGCCCTGCCGTGAAGGCACGGGCTGGATGTGGCGGGTCATTGACCGCATCCAGCATGCCCAGGGCCGCGAAGGCGACCTGGACCTGCTCAATTCCGTGGCCGACAACATCCAGGGTCGCACGATCTGTGCGCTGGGTGATGCCGCCGCCATGCCCGTGCGCGCCATGCTCAAGCACTTCCGTCCCGAGTTTGAGGCACTGATCCGGAACAAGGGCCCGCAGGCTGCGGCCTCCGCCTGATCGCGAGAAGACATATGGTTGAAATTGAACTGGACGGCCAGAAAGTGGAAGTCGCCGAGGGCTGCATGGTGATGCATGCGGCCGAGAAGGCGGGCACCTATATTCCGCATTTCTGCTACCACAAGAAGCTTTCGATCGCGGCGAACTGCCGCATGTGCCTGGTGGACGTGGAGAAGGCCCCCAAGCCCATGCCCGCCTGCGCCACGCCCGTGACGCAGGGCATGATCGTGCGGACCAAGAGCGACAAGGCCATCAAGGCCCAGCAGTCGGTCATGGAGTTCCTGCTGATCAACCACCCGCTGGATTGCCCCATCTGCGACCAGGGTGGTGAGTGCCAGCTGCAGGATCTTGCCGTGGGCTACGGCGGCTCGTCGTCGCGCTACGAGGAGGAAAAGCGTGTCGTGGTCCACAAGGATGTGGGGCCGCTGATCTCCATGGAAGAGATGAGCCGCTGCATCCATTGCACCCGCTGCGTTCGCTTCGGCCAGGAGGTCGCCGGCGTGATGGAGCTGGGCATGGTCAACCGCGGCGAGCATTCCGAAATCACCACGGTGATGGGCGATACGGTGGACTCCGAGCTCTCGGGCAACATGATCGACATCTGCCCGGTCGGTGCCTTGACCAGCAAGCCGTTCCGCTACAGCGCCCGTACCTGGGAACTGTCGCGCCGCCGCTCGGTGAGTCCGCATGACTCCACGGGTGCCAACCTGATCGTGCAGGTCAAGAACCACAAGGTCATGCGCGTGGTCCCGCTGGAAAACGAGGCCGTCAATGAGTGCTGGATCGCCGACCGCGACCGTTTCTCCTACGAGGCCCTGAACAGCGACGAGCGCCTCACTCGCCCCATGCTCAAGCAGGGTGGCGTGTGGCAGGAGACGGACTGGCAGACGGCCCTGGAATACGTGGCCAACGGCCTCAAGAACATCAAGAACGAACACGGCGCCGGCAGCATCGGTGCGCTGGTGAGCCCGCACAGCACGGTCGAGGAGCTGTACCTGGCTTCCGCCCTGGTGCGCGGCCTGGGTAGCGACAACATCGACTACCGCCTGCGCAACGCAGAATTTGCAGCGCCCGAAGGCGTTCGCTGGCTTGGCACCTCGATTGCCTCGCTGTCCACGTTGCAGCGCGTGCTGGTGGTCGGCTCCAACCTGCGCAAGGACCATCCGCTGTTCGCGCAGCGCATCCGGCAAGCGGCCCGCCACGGCTGCCAGGTCAGCGCCATTGATGCGGTGGCGCACGACTGGGCGCTTCCTGTGGCCCAGTGGGTGGTGCAGGGCGCCAGCCAATGGGTGCCGGTGCTCGGCGGCATTGCGTCCGCGGTGGCCCAGGAGAAGGGCATCGCCGCGCCAGCGGGTGCTGCGGCTGCCGACGAAGCGGCTGTGGCCATCGCCCGGTCTCTGCTGGGCGGCGAACGCAAGGCGGTGCTGCTCGGCAATGCCGCTGCGCATCACGCGCAAGCCACGCAGCTGCTGGCCCTGGCCCAATGGATTGGCGAGCACACGGGTGCGACGGTCGGCTATCTGACCGAAGCGGCCAACACCGTGGGCGCGCAATTTGTGGGCGCACACCCGGTCAACGGTGGATTGAATGCTGCTCAGATGCTCTCCGGTGGGGTGAAGGCCGCAGTGCTGCTCAACACGGAGCCCGTTCATGATTCCGCAGTGGGCGCGCAAGCTGCCGCGGCCCTGTCTGGTGCAGACATGGTGGTGACGCTGAGCCCCTTCAAGGCCAACCTGGAGTTCAGTGACGTCTTGTTGCCGATCGCTCCGTTCACTGAAACGTCCGGCAGCTTCATCAACGCCGAAGGGCGTCTGCAAAGCTTCCACGCGGTGGTGAAGCCGCTGGGCGACACCCGTCCCGCCTGGAAGGTGCTGCGCGTGCTGGCCAATCTGCTGGGGGTTCCCGGTTTCGATTTCGAAACCTCGCAGGATGTGCTGGTGCGGGCAACCAATGCGCCCGCCGGCTCTGTGGCCCAGCTGGGCGCCGACCAGCTCTCCAACAAGGTGTCGCAACGGCCTGCAGCCGCGCCCGCTGCCGCCGCAGCGGAGCCGGTTGTGGCCTCCATCTACCAACTGGACGGCCTCGTGCGCCGTTCGCCGTCGCTGCAACTGACTGCCGACGCACGCCTGGCACGTGAGGTGGCCGCATGATCGACGCACTCTACAACGGCGGGTTGAACCTGCTGCCTTTCGGCTGGTGGGCCACCGTGGCCTGGCCAGTGCTCTGGATTTTGATCAAGATCGTGTGCATCCTGGCGCCGCTGATGGGCGCCGTGGCCTACCTGACGCTCTGGGAGCGCAAGCTGCTGGGCTTCATGCAAGTGCGCTACGGTCCGAACCGCGTAGGCCCCATGGGCCTGCTGCAGCCCATTGCCGACGCCTTGAAGCTGCTGACCAAAGAAATCATCCAGCCCGCGGCCGCGAGCAAGGGCCTGTTCGTGCTCGGCCCCGTGATGGCGATCATGCCTGCGCTGGCTGCGTGGGTGGCGATCCCGTTCGGTCCGGACGTGGCGTTGGCCAATGTGAACGCCGGCCTGCTGCTGATCATGGCCATTACCTCCATTGAGGTGTACGGTGTGATCATCGCCGGCTGGGCTTCCAACTCCAAGTACGCCTTCTTGGGGGCGCTGCGCGCCTCGGCCCAGATGGTGAGCTATGAAATCGCGATGGGCTTCTGCTTCCTCGTGGTGATCATGGTGTCCGGCAGCATGAACCTCACTGAAATCGTGATGGGCCAGGGCCGTGGCATGGCGGCCGACAAGGGCCTGGTGTTCCTGTCGTGGAACTGGCTGCCGCTGCTGCCGATCTTCCTCGTCTACCTGATCTCGGGCGTGGCTGAAACCAACCGCCACCCGTTCGACGTGGTGGAAGGCGAAGCGGAAATCGTGGCCGGCCACATGGTCGAGTATTCGGGCATGGGCTTCGCGATCTTCTTCCTGGCCGAGTACGCCAGCATGTGGCTCGTGTCCATCCTGGCGGCGCTGATGTTCCTGGGTGGCTGGCTGCCTCCCGTGGACAGTGCGCTCTTCAACTGGATTCCCGGGTGGATCTGGCTGGGCATCAAGACCTTCCTGGTGGTGTCCATGTTCATCTGGATCCGCGCCACCTTTCCGCGCTTCCGCTATGACCAGATCATGCGGCTGGGTTGGAAGATCTTCATTCCGGTCACCCTGGTGTGGCTGCTCATCGTGGGTGGGTGGTTGCTCTCGCCCTGGAACATCTGGAAATAAGCGGGGACAACACGTATGACTGCTACTGTTGCTGCTGCACCTTTTTCCCTGAAGGACTTTCTCAAGAGCTTCATGCTCGTGGAACTGGCCAAGGGCATGGCCTTGACGGGCCGCTACGCATTCCGCCGCAAGGTCACGGTGCAATTCCCGGAAGAGAAGACACCGCTGTCGCCCCGTTTCCGCGGCCTGCACGCCCTGCGCCGGTACGACAACGGTGAAGAGCGCTGCATTGCCTGCAAGCTGTGCGAAGCCGTGTGTCCCGCGATGGCGATCACCATCGAGTCCGACGTGCGGGCCGATGGATCGCGCCGTACCACGCGCTACGACATCGACCTGACCAAGTGCATCTTCTGCGGATTCTGCGAGGAGAGCTGCCCCGTCGATTCGATTGTGGAAACGCACATCTTCGAATACCACGGAGAAAAGCGCGGCGATCTGTATTTCACGAAGGACATGCTCCTGGCCGTGGGGGACCGGTACGAAGGCGAGATCGCTGCGGCAAAGGCCGCCGACGCCAAGTACCGCTGAGCGGTGATGGGTTCAGCCTCGTTGCCCGACTTTCTATAAAGACCGACCCATGGACGCCAAGACCGGTTTCTTCTACCTCTTCTCGGTTGTGCTGCTGTTTGCAGCCTTCCGGGTGATCACCGCCCGCAACCCCGTGCATGCGGTGCTGTACCTCATCCTCGCGTTCTCGCAGGCGGCCGCTGTGTGGCTGCTGCTCAAGGCCGAGTTCCTGGCCATTGCGCTGGTGCTGGTGTACCTGGGCGCAGTGATGGTGCTGTTCCTGTTTGTGGTGATGATGCTGGACATCCACATCGACACCGTGCGCAAGGGTTTCTGGAAGCACTTTCCCCTGGCGGCGACGGTGGGCGCCCTGATCGCCCTCGAAATGGCCGCCGTGCTGATGGGGGGCTTTCGCAGCATGGATGAACCCAAGGCCATCGCGGCCGTGGTGGACGCTGCGGGCCAGGTGGTGCCTTATTCCAACACCAAGGCGCTGGGCAAGCTGCTCTACACCGAATACCTCTTTCCGGTGGAAATCGCAGCCGTGATCCTGCTGGTGGCGATGGTGGCGGCCATTGCCCTGACCCTGCGCCATCGCAAGGACAGCAAGGCCATCAATCCGTCCGAACAAATCCGCGTGCGCGCCGCAGACCGCCTGGAGGTCGTGAAGCTGGCGGCGACCCAGAAGCCTGCTGCTGAAGTGGCCGCCGCGCCTGCTGCCGAGGAGAAAAAAGCATGACGCTGACGTTGGGACACTTCCTCTCTCTGGGCGCGATGCTGTTCGCGCTGGCGGTGATCGGCATTTTCCTGAACCGCAAGAACCTGATCGTGCTGCTGATGGCGATCGAGCTGATGCTGCTGGCGGTCAACATGAACTTCGTGGCGTTCTCCCATTACCTGGGTGACATGCACGGGCAGGTCTTCGTGTTTTTCATCCTGACGGTGGCGGCGGCCGAGTCCGCCATTGGCCTGGCCATCCTGGTGCTGTTGTTCCGCAACAAGTCCAGCATCAACGCGGAAGACCTCAACACCCTCAAGGGTTGATGGGCTGCCAGTATTCCCAAGGTTCTCAAGAATGAGTCAAACCCTCTCTGCTTCAACGCTCCTGGCCGTGCCATTGGCCCCGCTGGCGGGCGCCTTGCTGGCCGGTATCTTCGGCACGACCTTTGGTGGTAACTGGATTGGCCGCCGCCTGAGCCACACCCTGACGATCCTGGGGGTGCTGGTGGCGTTCGTGCTGTCCGCGATGACCCTCAAGAGCGTGGCGCTGGACGGCGCACGCTTCAATGAAACCCTCTACACCTGGATGGTGGTGGGCGGATTGAAGATGGAAGTGGGCTTCCTGGTGGACAGCCTGACGGCCATGATGATGGTGGTGGTGACCTTCGTGTCGCTGATGGTGCACATCTACACCATCGGCTACATGGAAGAGGATGACGGCTACAACCGTTTCTTCGCGTACATCTCGCTGTTCACGTTCTCCATGCTCATGCTGGTCATGAGCAACAACCTGCTGCAGCTGTTCTTCGGCTGGGAAGCGGTGGGCCTGGTGTCGTACCTGCTGATCGGCTTCTGGTTCAACAAGCCGTCGGCCATCTTTGCCAACATGAAGGCCTTCCTGGTCAACCGCGTGGGCGACTTTGGCTTCATCCTGGGCATCGGCCTGATTGCGGCCTATGCAGGAACGCTGAACTACAGCGAGATCTTTGCCAAGGCGGGCGAACTCGGCGGGTTGCCCTTCCCTGGCACCCAGTGGATGCTGATCACCGTCATCTGCATCTGCCTGTTCATCGGCGCGATGGGCAAGTCGGCCCAGTTCCCGCTGCACGTGTGGCTGCCGGATTCCATGGAAGGCCCCACGCCCATTTCGGCGCTGATCCACGCGGCCACCATGGTGACCGCCGGCATCTTCATGGTGTCGCGCATGTCGCCGCTGTTCGAGCTGTCGGAAACCGCGCTCAACTTCATCATGGTGATTGGTGCCATCACGGCCCTGTTCATGGGCTTCCTGGGCATCATCCAGAATGACATCAAGCGCGTGGTGGCGTATTCCACGCTGTCCCAGCTGGGCTACATGACGGTAGCGCTCGGTGCGTCGGCCTACTCGGTGGCGGTGTTCCACCTGATGACCCACGCGTTCTTCAAGGCTCTGCTGTTCCTGGGTGCTGGTTCCGTCATCATGGGCATGCACCACAACCAGGACATCCGCTGGATGGGCGGCGTGCGCAAATACATGCCGATCACTTGGCTCACTTCGCTGCTGGGCTCGCTGGCGCTCATCGGTACCCCGCTGTTCTCGGGCTTCTACTCCAAGGACAGCATCATCGAGGCCGTGCATTTCAGCCATCTGCCGGCTGCCGGTTTTGCGCACTTCGCCGTCCTGGCCGGCGTGTTCATCACCGCGTTCTATTCGTTCCGCATGTATTTCCTGGTCTTCCACGGCAAGGAGCGTTACGACCAGAATCCGGACGCGCACCACGATGACCACCACGGCCATGACGACCACCACGGCCACGCTGCCAAGCCGCACGAGTCTCCCTGGGTGGTGACGGTGCCGCTGGTGCTGTTGGCGATCCCCTCGGTGGTGGTGGGCTTCATGTTCATCGAGCCCATGCTGTTCGGCGACTTCTTCAAGGACGTGATCTTTATCGATGCCGCCAAGCACCCGGCGATGGCCAAGCTGGCCGAGGAGTTCCACAGCCCCGTGGCCATGGCCCTGCACGGCTTGCAGACCGCGCCGTTCTGGCTGGCACTGGCCGGGGTGGTCCTGGCGTACTACATGTACATGGTCAAACCGGCGGTGCCTGCGGCGCTCAAGCGGTTCTTTGAATCGGTCGGCATCTACCAGTTGCTGGAAAACAAGTACGGCATGGACTGGATCAATGAAAACATCCTGGCCCGCGGTGCGCGCGCTCTGGGCGTGGGCTTGTGGAAGGGTGGCGACCAGGCCGTCATCGATGGGGCCCTGGTGAATGGTTCCTGGCGCATCGTGGGGGCGGTCTCCGGCGTCGTGCGCTGGCTGCAGTCGGGCTTTGTCTTCCACTACGCGCTGGTGATGATCCTGGGGGTCTTCGCACTGATGACCTGGTTTGTCTGGGGCGACGCTGTGTTGCGGCTCATCAAATAAGGAAAACAACAAATGGGTCTGTTGAGTCTTGCAATCTGGACGCCGATCGCCTTCGGTGTGCTGCTGCTGGCCCTTGGGCGGGATGAGCATGCACGGGCGGTGCGGTGGATCGCGCTGCTGGGGGCCTTGATCGGCTTCCTGGTCACCTTGCCCCTGTATGGCGGGTTCGAACTGGGCACGGCTGCAATGCAGTTCGTCGAGAAGGCGGCGTGGATCGAACGCTTCAACATCCATTACCACCTGGGTGTGGATGGCATTTCGTTCTGGTTCGTGCCCCTGACGGCGTTCATCACAGTGATCGTGGTGGTGGCTTCGTGGGAGTCGATCACCGAGCGCGTCAACCAGTACATGGGTGCGTTCCTGATCCTGTCGGGCCTCATGATCGGCGTGTTCGCAGCACTGGACGGCATGCTGTTCTACGTGTTCTTCGAGGCCACGCTGATCCCGATGTACCTCATCATCGGTATCTGGGGCGGCCCCAACAAGATCTACGCAGCGTTCAAGTTCTTCCTGTACACGCTGCTCGGTTCGCTGCTGATGCTGATCGCGCTGATCTACCTGTACAACCAGTCGGGTGGCAGCTTTGAAATCGCCACCTGGCACCAGCTGCCGCTGAGCGGCCGTGCGCAGACGCTGCTGTTCTTTGCCTTCTTTGCCGCCTTTGCCGTGAAGGTGCCGATGTGGCCGGTGCACACCTGGCTGCCCGACGTGCACGTGGAAGCGCCCACCGGCGGTTCTGCCGTGCTGGCCGCCATCATGCTGAAGCTGGGGGCCTATGGTTTCCTGCGCTTCTCGCTGCCCATCGCACCGGACGCTTCCCGCGAGTGGGCCTGGCTGATGATCGGCCTGTCGCTGATCGCCGTGATCTACGTGGGCCTGGTGGCCATGGTCCAGAAAGACATGAAGAAGCTGGTGGCGTATTCGTCCGTGGCGCACATGGGCTTCGTCACGCTGGGCTTCTTCATCTTCAACGACCTGGGCGTGTCTGGCGGCTTGGTGCAGATGATTGCCCACGGTTTCGTGTCCGGCGCCATGTTCCTGTCCATCGGCGTGCTGTACGACCGGGTGCACTCGCGTGAAATCGCGGCCTACGGCGGCGTGGTCAACACCATGCCCAACTTCACGGCCTTTGCGCTGCTGTTCGCGATGGCCAACTGCGGCCTGCCGGGCACGGCAGGTTTCGTGGGCGAGTGGATGGTGATCCTGGGGGCGGTCAAGGCCAACTTCTGGATCGGCGTGGCTGCAGCCACGGCGCTGATCTTTGGTGCCGCCTACACCCTGTGGATGTTCAAGCGCGTGTACCTGGGGCCGGTGGCCAATGACAACGTGAAGGGCCTGAGCGATATCGTGACCCGTGAATTCCTGGTGCTGGCCGTGCTGGGCGTTGCCGTGCTGGCCATGGGCCTGTTCCCACGCCCCTTCACGGATGTGATGGATGTCTCCGTGGCGGAGCTGCTCAAGCATGTCGCGCTGTCCAAGCTGAATTGAGCGAACCCAGACTGAACTGAGAGATTCCAAAGATGATTGACAACATCAGCTGGCTCGCGATTTACCCTGAAATCGTGCTGTTGACGATGGCCTGCGTGATCGCGCTGGTCGATCTGGGGGTGCACAGCGCCCGGCGCACCGGTACCTACGTGCTGACCATGCTCACCCTGGCCGTGGTTGCGGCCTTGCAGGGCCTCTATGCCACGGGCGGCAACACGTTCTACGGCTTCGGCAACATGGTGGTGAGCGATGCCATGGGCAACTGGCTCAAGTGCTTTGCCACGGTGGCCATGATGATCACGCTGGTCTATGCCCGCCCCTACGCGGCCGACCGCGGAATGCTGCGCGGCGGTGAAATGTTCACGCTGTCGATGTTTGCGCTGCTGGGCATGTTCATCATGATCTCGGGCAACAACTTCCTCGTGATCTACCTGGGCCTGGAGCTGCTGACCCTGTCGAGCTATGCCCTGGTGGCCCTGCGCCGCGACAACGCCACCGCCACCGAGGCGGCCATGAAGTACTTCGTGCTGGGCGCCATGGCCAGCGGTTTCCTGCTGTATGGCCTGTCCATGGTCTACGGCGCCACCGGCTCGCTCGATATCGGCCAAGTGTTCAAGGCGGTCAACTCCGGCCAGATCCGCCACCAGGTGCTGGTGTTCGGCCTGGTGTTCGTCGTGGCCGGCCTGGCATTCAAGCTGGGTGTGGTGCCTTTCCACATGTGGATCCCGGACGTCTACCAGGGCGCGCCCACGGCGGTGACCCTGATGATCGGCGGCGCTCCCAAACTGGCGGCGTTTGCGATCACCATCCGCCTGCTGGTGGACGGCTTGCTGCCGCTGGCGATCGACTGGCAGCAGATGCTGGCCGTGCTGGCCATCGGCTCGCTCCTGGTGGGCAATCTGGCGGCCATCCCGCAGACCAACCTCAAGCGCATGCTGGCGTACTCCACCATCTCGCAGATGGGGTTTGTGCTGCTGGGCCTGATGTCGGGGGTGGTGAACGGCAACGTGGATGCCACCGCCGTGGAAAACGCCTACAGCGCGTCCATGTTCTACGTGATCACCTATGTGCTCACCACCCTGGCTGCGTTCGGCGTGATGCTGCTGCTGGCCCGCGAAGGCTTTGAAAGCGAAGAGATTTCCGACTTTGCCGGCCTGAACCAGCGCAGCCCGCTGTACGCCGGCATCATGTCGGTGTGCCTCTTCTCGATGGCCGGCATTCCGCCGATGGTCGGCTTCTATGCCAAGCTGGCCGTGCTGCAGGCTCTCATCGCGTCCGGCCAGACCCTGTACATGGCAATGGCGGTGTTCGCGGTCATCATGTCCCTGATCGGCGCGTTCTACTACCTGCGCGTGGTCAAGGTGATGTACTTCGACGCTCCGCTGACGGCCTCCAACGTGGCGGCCCCTGCCGATGTGCGCGTGGTGCTCACCCTCAACGGTGCGCTGCTGCTGGTGCTGGGCCTGCTGCCGGGTGGGCTGATGGCGCTGTGCGCGGATGCCGTCGTGCGCGCGCTGGCGACCTGAGCCCCGCAGCCGGACCCGTCCGTTCCTCGCCCGCTCCTCTCGCACTCGCTGCCGTGTCTCTTACCGCGTCCGTCTGGCTGGTCATCGTGGCGGCCCTGGTGGCGGCCAACCTGCCGTTCGTCAACCACCGCTGGCTGGTGGTGGGGCCGGTGGCGGCCCCGCGCAAGCCGCTGGCCGGGCGGCTGGGGGAACTGGTGCTGTTCTACTTTCTGGTGGGCGGCCTGGCCCTGCTGCTGGAACGGCGGGCAGGGCAGGCGGCCTCTCAGGGCTGGGAGTTCTACGCCATCACGGGTGCGCTCTTCCTGACGCTGGCCTTCCCCGGCTTTGTGTACCGGTACCTGTTGCGGCGCCACGGCTGAGGGCGCGGCCAGGGCGAGGGCTTTTCATGAAGGTGCTTGATCTCCAGTGCCGCGGCGGCCATGTCTTTGAAGGCTGGTTTGCGTCCGAGGACGATTTTCAGCACCAGAAGCAGCGCGGCCTGGTGCAGTGCCCCCTCTGCGCCGATGCGCACATTGAAAAGCGCCTGAGCGCCCCGCGGCTGAACCTGGGCGCACGGGAGCCTGCCGGGGCTTCTTCTTCTTCTTCTTCTTCTTCTTCTTCGTCTTCTGCTTCGGCCGTGTCCAGCGGTCCATCCACCGAAGGAAATGGCCATCCGATGGAGGTCGCGGGCGGCGCGCCTTCGCCGGCACTCCAGGCGGCGTGGCTGGCGCTGGCCCGCAAGATCATGGCCAGCACGGAGGACGTGGGCGAACGTTTCGCCCAGGAGGCCCGGCGCATGCACCATGGCGAACAGCCAGAGCGCCCGATCCGAGGGCAGGCAACGCCCCATGAAACCCTGGAGCTGCTGGAAGAGGGCATTGCCGTGCTGCCCCTGCCGCTGCCCGCCGCCGCCAAGGAACCCCTGCAGTAAGGCCAGCGCGGCCCCGCGGGTCGGCGGGACGGGAATCCCGGCCCCGAGATGCCAGCGAACTTTAGGTCTTTTTAGCCTCTAGCGCCCGTCAATCAATCGTAAGCAGCTATAAAAAAGATAGCAAAATAGGTGCGCCACACGCCTGCGCTTGCAGTGTGCCCGACGGGCGCCCGCCGGCCTACGCCGTGAACTGCAGTGCCGCCAGGCGGGCATAGACCCCGCCCCGGGCCAACAAGGCCGTGTGGCTGCCTTCTTCAACGACACGGCCGTGTTCCAGCACGACAATGCGGTCCGCGTTCTGCACCGTGGCCAGCCGGTGGGCAATGACCAGGGTGGTGCGGCGGCCGGTGTGCCGTTGCATGGCCGAGTCGAGGGCGGCCTGCACCATGCGTTCGCTTTCGGCGTCCAGGGCGCTGGTGGCTTCGTCCAGCAGCAGCAGCGGCGGGTCCTTCAGCATGGCCCGCGCAATGGCGATGCGCTGGCGCTGCCCGCCCGACAGGCGCACCCCCCGTTCGCCCAGGAAGGTGGAATAGCCCTCCGGAAGGGCCTGGAGGAAGTCGTGGGCAAAGGCCGCGCGCGCGGCCGCGACAACGTCCTCGTCGCTGGCCCCGGGGCGCCCATAGCGGATGTTGTCCAGCGCCGATGCCGAGAAGACCACTGCGTCCTGCGGGACCGTGCCCGTGTGGGCGCGCAACGCCTCCAGGGAAAGTTGGCGCACATCCACCCCGTTCAGGCGGATGGCGCCCCCGGCCGGGCAGGTGTCCACGTCATAGAAGCGCTGCAGCAGCTGGAACACGGTGGTCTTGCCGGCCCCGCTGGCGCCCACCAAGGCCACCGTTTCCCCTGGCGCCAGCCGCAGCGAGAAGTCCTGGAGCGCCGCAGCCTCGGGCCGCGACGGGTAGTGGAACGACACCCGGTCGAATTCCACCGCCAGCCCCCGGCCGGACAGCGGCAACTCCTGCGGTGCGGCGGGGTCGGCCACCGGCGAGGCGCTGGCCAGCAACTCCATCAGCCGTTCCGTGGCACCTGCGGCACGCAGCAGGTCGCCATAGACCTCGCCCAGCACCGCCACTGCCCCCGCCAGCAGGATCACATAGACCACGGTCTGTCCCAGGTGGCCCGCCGTCATCTGGCCCGCCAGCACGGCCTCGGTGCCGCGGTACAGCCCCCACAGCAGCAGCGCCGCGTTGGCCACGATGATGAAGGCCACCAGCAGCGCCCGGGCCCTGGAGCGCTTCACGGCCGTCTGGAACGCGTTGTCGGTGGCACGCCCGAAGCGGGCGGACTCGCGCGCCTCGGCCGTGTAGCTCTGCACCACGGGCACGGCATTGAGCACCTCGGCCGCGATGGCACTGGAATCGGCCACCCGGTCCTGGCTGTCGCGCGACAGGCGCCGCACGCGGCGCCCGATCCACAGCGTGGGCAGCACCACCAGCACGACCGCCAGCAGGACCACCGACATGACATAGGGGTTGGTCCACACCAGCATGGCCAGCGCCCCCACCCCCATCACGGCATTGCGCAGGCCCATCGACAGGGACGAGCCGACCACCGTCTGCACCAGCGTGGTATCCGTGGTCAGGCGCGAGAGCACCTCGCCCGTCTGCGTGGTCTCGAAGAACGCCGGGCTTTGCCGCAGCACGTGGGCATATACGGCGTTGCGCAAGTCGGCCGTGACGCGCTCGCCCAGCCAGCTCACCGTGTAGAAGCGGGCCGCGGAGAACACTCCCAGTGCTACCGCCACGGCAAACAGCGCGCCGAAATGGTTGCGCAGGGCCAGGGCTTGCGCACCTTTGTCTGCCTGGGACAGGCCCCCGTCCACCAGATTGCGCAGGGCCAGCGGGAAGGCCAGCGTGGCCAGGGCCGCCAGCACCAGGAAAACGCCCGCCAGTGCGATGCGGACGCGGTAGGGCCGCAGGAAGGGGAGCAGGCCGGTCAGCGACCGGGGTGCCCCGCGGGCGGAGGTGCGGGCAGTGGCGTTCATGCGCGCAGTGTAGGAGGAAGGCCTGCCGGGCCGCAGCCCACCGCGGGGCTGCGCTCAGCCCCCAAAGCGTGCTGGGCCGGGAGTAGGCGTTTATACATAGGCATTAGTCCCAGTACCTGCCGGTAGGTGGGCGGGCATACGATGCATTGCGTTCGCACCTGGTGTCCCGCGTTGGAAGTTCGTTGATGAGATAAAGAGGTCGAAATCGCCGTCAGGCAAGGCGCAAACCGCAGCGATAGCCAGTGGCTGTCGCGAGGGTTGGCAACGCGGCATGGCGGCGATTCTGGGCGTCTTTATGAAACGAATTTCCAACTCGGGACACCCGCTACGCACGCACCGGCGCCCTCCTGCAGGGCATCTTTCTCGGCACCCCACGGAGCAACCCAGGCGCATGAGCGATGTCATTCTCGAAACCCGCAGCCTGACCAAGGAGTTCAAGGGCTTCACGGCGGTCAGCGATGTGAACCTGGCGGTGCGCCGCGGCTCCATCCACGCGTTGATCGGGCCCAACGGCGCGGGCAAGACGACCTGCTTCAACCTGCTGACCAAGTTTCTCACGCCCACCTCCGGGGCCATACGGTTCAACGGCCACGACATCACGCGCGAACAGCCCGCCCAGATTGCGCGGCGCGGCGTGATACGGTCGTTCCAGATTTCCGCGGTGTTCCCGCACCTGACGCTGCTGGAGAACGTGCGGCTGGGCCTGCAGCGCAAGCTGGGCACCTCATTCCATTTCTGGCGCAGCGAGCGCAGCCTGCGGCAGCTGGACGACCGGGCCATGCAGCTGCTGACCGAAGTGGGCCTGGAAGATCTGGCCGATGAAGTCACCGTGAACCTGCCGTACGGCCGCAAGCGCGCGCTGGAGATCGCCACCACGCTGGCCATGGAGCCTGAACTCATGCTGCTGGACGAGCCCACCCAGGGCATGGGCCACGAGGACGTGGACCGGGTCACGCAGCTCATCAAGAAGGTGTCCGCCGGCCGCACCATCCTGATGGTGGAGCACAACATGAAAGTCGTCTCCACCATTGCGGATCGCATCACCGTGCTGCAGCGCGGCGCCGTGCTGGCCGAAGGTCCGTACGAAGAGGTCTCCAACAATCCGCAGGTCATGGAAGCGTACATGGGGACGACGGACGGGCAGCTGCAAGGAGCGCATGGATGACCGCCCCCCTGAGTCGCCTGCGGCGCCTTCCCCCCGAAGGGGACGACGCCAGCGGCCGGGCAAAGCCCGTTCCGCGGCGTCTGCTGGCCTGGACCGTGGCCGTTATGCGCTGCGGGGCTCCTGCGTAGCCATGGATATCGATGAGATGAGCACAAAGACCCCCGCACTCGAAATCAAGAACCTCGAAGCCTGGTACGGCGAATCGCATGTGCTGCATGGCGTGGACATCGTCGTGCAGCCCGGCGAGGTCGTCACGCTGCTGGGCCGCAACGGGGCAGGGCGCACCACCACGCTGCGCGCCGTGATGGGCCTGACCGGTGCGCGCAAGGGCTCGGTCAAGATTAACGGCGTGGAGACCATCCACATGCCCACGCATCGCATCGCCCACCTGGGTGTGGGCTACTGCCCGGAGGAGCGGGGCATCTTCTCCAGCCTGTCGTGCGAGGAAAACCTGTTGCTGCCACCGGCCCTCAAGACCGGAACGCACGGCATGTCGGTGCCGGAGATCTATGCCATGTTTCCCAACCTGGCGGAGCGAAAGCACAGCCAGGGCACGCGCCTGTCGGGCGGTGAGCAGCAGATGCTGGCCGTGGCCCGCATCCTGCGCACCGGGGCCAACCTGCTGCTGCTGGACGAGATCTCCGAAGGCCTGGCGCCCGTCATCGTGCAGGCCCTGGCCCGCATGATCACCATGCTGCGCGAGAAGGGCTACACCATCGTCATGGTGGAGCAGAACTTCCGCTTTGCCGCCCCCCTGGCCGACCGGTTCTACGTGATGGAGCACGGCCGCATCGTCGAAAAGTTCGGCGCCGCCGAGCTGGAGCAGAAGATGCCCGTCCTCAACGAATTGCTGGGTGTGTAGTACGCCCTGGCCGCGGTCCTTCCTCCCCTTTTTTCCCAACCACTACAGGAGACAACCCATGAAGCATCCCGTCAAAGTGCTCGCACTGATGCTCGGCGCCGCCGGTCTGGCCACTTCGGCCGTACAGGCGCAAGACAAGGTCAAGATCGGGTTCATCACCGACATGTCCAGTCTGTATGCGGATGTGGAGGGCAAGAACGGTGCGGTGGCCATCCAGATGGCGATTGACGACTTCGGCGGCAAGGCGCTGGGCCAGCCCATCGAACTGATCTCGGCCGACCACCAGAACAAGGCCGACATCGCCGCGTCCAAGGCCCGGGAGTGGATTGACACGCAAGGGGTCACGATGGTCTTCGGCGGCACCAACTCCGGCACCGCCCTGGCCACCGCCAAGGTGGCTGCCGAGAAAAAGCGCGTCTACATCAACAACGGCGCGGCCACCTCGGCGCTGACCAACGAGCAGTGCACGCCCTACACCGTGCACTATGCCTACGACACCGTTGCCCTGGCCAAGGGAACGGGCGCGGCGATCGTCGATGGCGGCGGGAAGAGCTGGTATTTCCTGACGGCCGACTATGCCTTCGGCCACGCGCTGGAAGCCGACACCAGCACGGTGGTCAAGGCCAAGGGCGGCAACGTGGTGGGCGCGGTGCGCCATCCGCTCAACGCGTCGGACTTCTCCTCGTTCCTGCTGCAGGCGCAAAACTCCAAGGCGCAGATCCTGGGGCTGGCGAACGCCGGGGGCGACACCATCAACTCGATCAAGGCCGCCAAGGAATTCGGCATCGGCAAGAGCATGAAGCTTGCGGGGCTGCTGATCTTCATCAGCGATGTGCACAGCCTGGGCCTGCGCAATACCGAGGGGCTGCAGTTCACCACCAGCTGGTACTGGGATCTGAACGATGAAACGCGCAAGTTCTCGGCGCGGTTCTTCGAGAAGACCAAGCGCATGCCCACGGAAATCCAGGCGGCCGACTATTCGGCCACCATGAACTACCTGAAAGCCGTGGAAGCCGCCAAGTCGGCGGACGCCGACAAGGTGATGGCCGCCTGGCGCGGCATGAAGATGAACGACTTCTTCGGCTCCGGCCAACTGCGCGCGGACGGCCGCTATGTCCACGACATGTATCTGATGGAAGTGAAGAAGCCTTCGGAGTCCACCAAGCCCTGGGACTACTACAAGCTCGTCAAGAAGCTGCCCGGCGACCAGGTGTTCACCACCAAGGCCGAGAGCAAGTGCCCGCTCTGGAAATGACGCGCAGCGCCGGGCTTCGGCCGCTGGTCCCCGCCCGCACCCGGGCGGGCCTGCGTTGCCAGAACCCGGTCTGACGACTCCCCCCTCTGTCTCTCCTTCGCTGCGGCTTGCCCATGGAAATCTTTGGTGTCTCCCTGCCGGGCCTGTTGAGCCAGCTCCTCCTGGGGCTGGTCAACGGGTCGTTCTACGCCATCCTCAGCCTGGGGCTGGCGGTGATCTTTGGCTTGCTCAACGTCATCAACTTCGCCCACGGGGCGCTGTTCATGACGGGCGCGCTCTTCACCTGGATGGCCATGAACTACTTTGGCATCAACTACTGGGTGATGCTGCTGCTGGCGCCCGTGCTCGTCGGGGTGTTGGGGGTGCTGATCGAGCGGCTGCTGCTGCGCTGGATCTACCAGCTTGACCATCTGTACGGCCTGCTGCTGACGCTTGGGCTCACGCTGCTGATCGAGGGCGTCTTCCGCTCCATCTACGGCGTCTCGGGCCTGGGCTATGACACGCCCGAGCTGCTGGAGGGCGCGACCAACCTGGGCTTCATGATCCTGCCCAACTACCGTGCCTGGGTGGTCGCGGCGTCGGTGGTGGTGTGCGTGGGCACGTGGTACGTGATCGAGAAGACCAGGCTGGGCGCCTACCTGCGCGCCGGCACCGAGAACCCGCGCCTGGTGGAGGCCTTCGGCATCAACGTGCCTGTCATGGTGACACTGACCTACGCCTTTGGCGCTGCGCTGGCCGCCTTTGCCGGCGTGCTGGCGGCACCGGTGTACCAGGTGACGCCGCTCATGGGCCAGAACCTCATCATCGTGGTGTTCGCGGTGGTGGTGATTGGCGGCATGGGCTCCATCATGGGGTCCATCCTCACCGGCCTCGGGCTCGGTGTCATCGAGGGGTTCACCAAGGTGTTCTACCCCGAAGCCTCGTCCACCGTGGTGTTCGTCATCATGGTGATCGTCCTTCTCATTCGCCCCGCCGGCCTGTTCGGCAAAGAGAAATAAGCCAGGGGCCGCCCGCATGAATACCAAGAACATCGCCGCCCTGGGCTACGGCCTGCTGCTGCTGGGCCTGGTGCTGGCCCCCTTTCTGGGGGCCTATCCCGTGTTTGTCATGAAGCTCATGTGCTTTGCGCTGTTCGCTTCGGCCTTCAACCTGCTGCTGGGCTACACGGGGCTGCTGTCCTTCGGCCATGCCGCCTTCCTCGGCGGGGCGGCCTACGTGACCGGCCACGCGGTGAAGGTGTGGGGCGTCACCCCGGAAGTGGGCCTGCTGCTGGGCACGGCGGGGGGCGCGCTGCTCGGGCTGCTGTTTGGCTGGCTGGCCATTCGCCGCCAGGGCATCTATTTCTCCATGATCACGCTGGCACTGGCGCAGATGTTGTTCTTCGCCTGCCTGCAAGCCCCGTTCACCGGCGGCGAGGATGGCCTGCAGGGCGTGCCCCGCGGCAAGCTGTTCGGCGTCATCGACCTGTCGAACGACCTGGTCATGTACTACGTGGCGCTGGCGGTGGTGGGCGCCGCCTTCCTGCTCATCGTGCGCACCATCCACTCGCCCTTCGGCCAGGTGCTCAAGGGCATCAAGGAAAACGAGCCGCGGGCCATCTCGCTGGGGTACGACACCCACCGTTTCAAGCTGCTGGCGTTCGTCATTTCGGCCGCCCTGGCCGGTCTGGCGGGCTCGCTCAAGACCCTGGTGCTGGGCTTTGCCACTTTGTCCGACGTGCACTGGACAGCGTCCGGCCAGGTCATCCTGATGACGCTGGTGGGCGGCCTGGGCACGCTGTCCGGCCCGTTGATCGGCTCGGCCGTCGTGGTGCTGCTGGAGAACAAGATCGGCGAGTTCGGCAACTTGCTCGCGGCGCTGACGCAGGTGGAATGGTTCAAGACGCTGGGCGAATCCGTCACCATGGTCACCGGGCTGATTTTCGTGGTGTGCGTGCTGGCGTTCCGCCGCGGCATCATGGGCGAGATCATTGCCTGGCTGGCACGGCGCCGGGGAGGGCGCCCGGCCGGCCACTGATCCGCTGCGCTGCCCGGCCCTCCTGCCGTTCAAAGGCGCAGGGGCTTGGCGTAACCGGTCATTTCCAGGTAACCCCGGCCTACTGGGCGGCCGCCGCCGTCCAGCAGGTCGGACAGGCCTTCCCAGTAGATGGCGCCGGTGGAGGCTTCGCTGTCCAGTTCCTGGTCGTCCAGCAGCGCCCGCACTTGGAAGTGTCCGGCGGGTGTCTGCACCGCCCACTGCACCGGGTACCGGGCGCCGCTGCGCGGGCTGGTCCACCAGCGCTCGGCTGTGAACGCCACCGCATCGGCCCCGAAGATCCGCGGTGCCTCCCCGGGGCGCCGCCATGATCCGCCGGCCCACAGGACGGACCCATCCGCGCGGCGCAGCCGGAAGGCTGTCAGCGCACTGCCGTCGTCCAGGTTCATGCCGATCCAGTCCCAGCCCCGGGCGTCCGGGTGCATCAGGGCCTCGCTCCATTCGTGGTCCAGCCAGGCGCGGCCCGTGCCGGGCGTGGCCTCCATGCGGCGCCCCTGCACCACCACACTGCCGGCCACGCGCAGCTGCGGCTGGCTGTAGTAGTAGCTGGCCTGCGCGGCCTCGGGCCCCTTGCGGGACAAGCCTTGCGCCCCTTGCAGCAGCAGGGGCTGGGTGGTTTCAAAGCTCAGGTCCAGGCTGAACTGCGCGCCGGTGATGCGCGCGGCGTAGCGGCTGCCTGGCGTCCGTGGTATCCCAGAGGCCCCGGGCGCTGCGGCGCCGGGGGCCTCCGCGCGTTCCAGCTGCCAGTCGTGCAGCCGAATGCGCGTGTCCTCTTCGCTGACTTGCGCCACGCCAAAGCCGGCCCGGGCGATGCGCTGGTCGTGCAGCAGCCGCCGGCCTTGCACATCCGTCACGGCCGCATGGGCAAACAGCAGCTGCTTGGCGGCGAACGCGGACCGCAGGCTCTGCGTGCTGTCCACACGCGAACGGAAAAAGGTGACTTGAAAACCCCAGGGCCGGCCGTCTGCCTGCAGGTGCCCCGTGATGTACCACCACTCGGTGCGCAGCTCCGGGTGGCTGCCATGGTCGCGGGGAAACACCAGCGGGCGCGCGGGCAGCGCGCGGGCAGGGCCCGCCCATCCGCCGGTGCCCGCCAGCCCTGCCAGCACCCAGCCCGCGGGCGCGTTGCCGAGCAGCCATTGCCGGCGTGTGAGGCCTGTGATGGGGGTGGGATGCGGCTGTTGCATCACGCGGTTTCCGTGGCTCCTTGGGATGTTCTGCACGAATCGAGCGGAAAGTGTGCGCTGCGGATCGGGATGGGCTGCAAGGCGCAAAACGCAGCAATAGCCGCAGCTATTGCGAGGCTTTGCAACGCAGCAGACCGCCCGAGACCGCAGATGCACACGGCGCGACGATTCGTGAAGAGGATCCCTAGGCCATCATCTGGTCGATCTTGTGCTGTGCCGCCGTGCAGTCGCCAAAGCACTGCGCCACCCACTCGGGGTTGAAGTAGGTGGGCAGGTAGCGTTCGCCCGCGTCGCACAGCAAGGACAGGATGGCGCCCCGCTCGCCGCGCTCGCGCATCTCGCACGCCAGCGCGAGCATGGCCACAAAATTGGTGCCCGTGGACGGGCCGACCCGCCGCCCCAGCAACTGCGACAGTGCCCGCATGGCCGCGACCGATTCGGTATCGGGCACCTCGACCATGCGGTCCACCAGCGTGCGGATGAAGCTGGGCTCCACGCGCGGCCGGCCGATGCCCTCGATGCGCGATCCCGGCGCCGACAACGTAGCGTCGCCCGTGCGGTGGTAGGCGCTGAACACCGATCCTGCCGGGTCGGCCACGCATACCTGCGTGGCATGCCGCTGGTAGCGCAGGTATCGGCCGATCGTGGCGCTGGTGCCGCCCGTGCCGGCACCCACCACGATCCAGCGTGGCACGGGGTGGCGCTCGCGCGCCATCTGCGTGAACATGCTTTCGGCGATGTTGTTGTTGCCGCGCCAGTCGGTCGCGCGCTCGGCATACGTGAACTGGTCCATGTAGTGCCCGCCCGTCTCCGCCGCGATGGCGCGGGCCGCGTCATACACCTGGCCTGCGCCGTCCACGAAGTGGCAGCGGCCGCCGTGGAACTCGATCAGCGCGATCTTCTCCTCGGACGTGCTGCGCGGCATCACGGCCACGAAGGGCAGGCCCAGCAGCCGCGCAAAGTAGGCCTCGCTCACGGCGGTGGAGCCGCTGGAGGCTTCCACCACCGTGGATCCCTCGCGCACCCAGCCATTGCACAGGGAATACAGGAACAGCGAGCGTGCCAGGCGGTGCTTGAGGCTGCCCGTGGGATGGGTGGATTCGTCCTTCAGGTACAGGTCGATGCCCTGCCCGGCAAACGCGGGCAGCCGCAGCGGAATCAGGTGGGTGTCGGCGCTGCGCTGGTAGTCGGCCTCGATGCGGGCGATGGCCTCGTGCAGCCAGGGGGACGAAGAAGGGGCGCCAACGGAAGCGCCGGGAGGGAAAGGTTGGTGGTGCATGGGCGGGATTGTCGCAGCCCCGCCCGGCAGGCCCCCGTGCCTTGGAACCGTCCCTACAGGCCGTAGAACGCGCGGTTGGCCTCGATGCGCTGCGCGTCGCCCGCCGGGTATCGGCGGTCCGCCAGCAGGCGCTGGAGCGCGGCGCGGCCCAGGTCGCGGTGCGGGGTGTAGAACGCGCTCACCGCCAGTTCATCCAGGGCGCGCCAGGCATACACCTGCGTGTCCACGAACAGGATGTCCGCCGTGGGCTGGGGGATCTGCGTGGCCTGCAGCGCGAACATTGTGGCCAGGGCGTATTCCGCCCGCTCGCGGTGGTAGCGCGCCAGCTCGCACAGGGGTTCGGCCCGCTGCGGCCGGGCAGCGTAGGCGGCCAGGTAAGCGTCCCGGACCGCGGGCGCAGGGGCCTGCTGGCGCTCCTGCAGCACGGCCGCCTGGAAGAGGGCGTACCAGCGCTCTTCCTCCCAGCCTCCCATGTCGACGCGCCGCTGGTACCAGGCCAGCGCCGCGTCGATGCGGCCCGCGTCGCGGCAGCTCTGGGCCAGGTAAAACACATTGCGGGTGTTGGCGGGGTCGTCGCGCACCGCCTGCTCGAGCAAGGCCATGTCGCGCAGGTAGGTCTCGGGGTCGCGCGCGCGGGCGCCGTCGTGCGATACGTCGATGACCGGGCCGCGCAAGGCCTCCCAGGGGCCGTGCTGCGCCGCGGTGAGGTACTCGTGCAGCACCCCTTCCCAACGCCACCGCACGCGCGCCGCCACCAGGGCGTTGCGCTGGTATTCCCAGCCATCCATGCGGCAGGTCAGCGTATAGCCATCGGCCGTGAGGCGGGGCCAGGCGAAGCCCTCGGGCGCCCGCAACTGCTCGTCCGCATCGATGAACAGCAGGTAGCCGCCGTAGGGGCGCGCCAGCTCCAGGGCCTCGTTGCGGTTGTGCGCGAAGTTCTTCCAGGGCCGCTCGTGCAACGTGCCGGGAACGCCTTGCATGAATTCACGGACGATGTCCTGCGTGCCATCGGTCGAGCCGGTGTCCACGATCACCCAATGGTCGATCCAGGGCTTGACCGAGGCGAGGCACCGGGCAATGACCGGCGCCTCGTTCTTCACGATCATGTTGAGCACAACGGCGTGCTGCATCGGTGTACTTGGGTGCGGTGTCCGGGGTGTGGGACGGGGCAAAAGCACGCCGGCTTCTGCGGCGGCGGGGCGGCGGTCGCGTGCCTCCGGCCCCGCCGACGGGTTACTGGCAATAGACGGTGCTGATGGCCGTGCCTTCGATGGCCGCATTGGAGGGACTGCTCACCATGAAGCCTCCCGTGTGCGTAGTGCTCATGTGCAGCGCGATCTCGTCGGTGGACGCGATCGACACGGCCGCCGTTGCGTTGCAGGTGGCTGCCAAGGTCCCCGCGACCGAACAGGTAAGGCCGGTCGCGGTGCCGTTCCTGTACAGCGTCACGGTCAGCGGAATCGTCGGTACGGTCGTGTAGTTTCGAACATGCAGCTGGGCGTTGCTGCAGCTCGTGAACGCCGGCACCGAGACATTGGCGAATACTGTGGGATCTACCGTGCAGCCCGATCCTGCGGTGTATGAACAGCGCGTGTAGTCCCACAGCCCGCCGCCCACGCCGCCAATGCCGAAGGGGAAGAACACGGCCGACTCCGATGTGGCGGGCATGACGGCGGCGGTGGAAAAGACAATGCCGCCTCCCCCGCTGCCGGCGGGACCGGTTGCGCCGGTGGCGCCTGTCGCCCCCGTTGCACCAGGCGCGCCCGGTATCCCCTGAAGGCCTTGCGGGCCCGGAACCGTGCTGTCGGCGCCGGTAGCACCCATGGGGCCCTGCGGGCCCATAGCACCGGTGGCTCCCGTGGCGCCAGTTGCCCCAGTCGCGCCGGTCGCACCCGTTGCCCCGGTTGCCCCGGTTGCCCCGGTTGCCCCCGTGGCTCCGGTGCCCGATGCGCCCGTCGCGCCAGTGGCTCCGGCCGGGCCTGTCGCTCCTGCGGGGCCGGCTGCCCCCGTGGCACCGGCCGGCCCTGTCGCTCCGGTGGCGCCCGTGGGCCCCGTGGCGCCAGAGCCGATGCCGGCCGCGCACGGCCCCAGGCGGCCGGTGGGGCCGTCAAAACAGGTCAGGCTGGTGTTGGGGATGGCGGTGCCCAGGCTGGGCACGGTCACTTCGCCGCTGTCCTGCACCCGAAAGCGTTCCGGAGAACCGCCGGAGCTTTTGACCACGAAACCGCCGCCGCTGGGCACGGTGACGGTCACATCGGCGGCCAGGGCCAGCGGAGTGTGCAGGGCGTAGGCGGCGCCCAGGGCGAGGCCCAGACGGTGGACTCGAGTGACAGGCTTCATGGTGGAAAAAAGAAAGTGACGATCGGTGAAACGGCGGTGAGAGGAGCAGGGCACAAGAGGCCTGTGCTGATGGCGGCCTTTTGGCTGCCCCGCCGCGGGGGCTTGCGCACGTTCAGGCTTGTGAGCAACTCACTGGCAAACGGCGTATGCCTCAGCGGACAGGTCGTTGAACACCGAGTACTGGCAGGTCCACTGGTCTATGGCGGACGGATAGCCCCCCTCGAAATAGCTTCCACCCCGGCCCGCCGTGATGCGGCATCCGCCGGTAACAAGGGTTTTTCCCGAGGCGCACGTGGCGGTCAGTTCAACGTCTCCTGTATTCGCCGGCGGCGTATGGTCGGCATACAACCAACTGCCGTTCGTGGAGTAGGTCGTCAGCGTCACGGTGCCAGTACCCGACACGCCGGTGGCCCCGGTCGCGCCAGTGGCCCCCGTTGCCCCCGTCGGGCCTGGAACGCCCTGGAGGCCTTGAATCCCTTGAATCCCCTGAGGGCCTGTCGGACCGGGTACCGTGCTGTCGGCACCCGTAGCTCCCGCAGGGCCAGTGGCACCGGTGGCTCCCGTGGCGCCAGTTGCGCCAGTCGCCCCGGTCGCACCCGTTGCCCCGGTGGCTCCGGTGCCCGATGCGCCCGTCGCGCCAGTGGCTCCGGCCGGGCCTGTCGCTCCCGCGGGGCCGGCTGCCCCCGTGGCGCCGGCCGGCCCTGTCGCCCCGGTGGCGCCCGTGGGCCCCGTGGCCCCGGAGCCGATGCCGGCCGCGCAGGGCCCCAGGCGGCCGGTGGGGCCGTCAAAGCAGGTCAGGCTGGTGTTGGGCGCTGCGGTGCCCAGGCTGGGCACGGTGACTTCGCCACTGTCCTGCACCCGAAAGCGTTCCGGTGCGCCGCCGGAGCCTTTGACCACGAAACCGCCGCCGCTGGGTACGGTGACGGTCACATCGGCGGCCAGGGCCAGCGGAGTGTGCAGCAAGGAGGCTGCGCCCAGGGCGGCAACCAGCCGGAAGGGGCGGGGCAGGCGTGTCATGAAGATCCCTCTCTCTGTCTGTGTCTCTTTGCGGGGGCGAAGCGGTTGCGCTTTCCCTCTGGGTGTGGGGAGGCTGCCGGGCTGTCGCGGGGGACAGCCCGTTGCCCGGCACGCGTTGGTGCTGGCCTAGAGACGCCGCGAGATCGCGGCGGCGAAGGAGCGGCGTTGCACGAAGGCCGCGATGCCCATCAGCAAGGCCAGCAGCATGAGGCTGGTTTCGCCCAGGGTCGGAATGCTGGCAGCCGCTGCGGCTCCACCGATGACGACCGTGCCGGTCACCGTGGCGAAGTTCTGGTTGACCGATGCGCTGGGGCCCAGGTTGATCACCGCCGTGCCGCCGCCAGAGGAGATCAGCTGGATGTTCTGTCCGGGCGCGCCTTGCAGTGTCAGGGTGCCCAGCACGGTGATGTTGGTGCCCGCGGGGATGACAAAGGTGCGGCCGGAGGTGCTGGACAGCGTCAGGTTCTGGAACACCATGGTGCCCGAGAGCTGGCTGGTGTTGCCCGTGCAGCCGTCGGTGAGAACCACCGAGCCGGTGCCGGCATTGAACGTGCCGCTACTGCTCAGGTCGCCGCCCACGGCGAGCACGCCGGAGCCGCCATTGAACTCGCCGCCACCTGCCACGTTGAGGTTGCTGCTGGTGGCGAACTGTCCGTCGCCAATGAGGAGCGCGCCCTCCACTTGCACGGCCAGGCAACCCATGTCCATGGACCCGCCGCCCGACATGTCCATGGACCCGCCCGCGCCGATCACGTATTGGGCCCAGGCCGGTGCGGCCAGGCCCAGGCACAGCAGGGCGGCAGCAGCCGCTTGGCGAAAGATGGACTTCATGGTTCTCCCTTGTGTTGGTGGGGCAGCTGCAGGCGGGGCCAGGCGGCTGCTCGACGGCATGTTGTTTCCCGCGCACAGGCGGGGGCGCGGCCCCGCGGAAAAAGCAGCCCGGCCCCTGCGGGGCGCAGCAGCCTTCAGAACCACGGTCGCGCCAAGGGATGATTATCAAAATTTGCCGCGATTGCAAACAATATTTAACGAAATGCGCGACTTCTTGACAGTGCTGGCGGTTACCAGTCCTCCTTGACGGCCAGCACGGCGTTCTGCCCTGCCGCAGCGCGGCCTGACGCCCAGGCCGTCAGCGTGCCGGCGGCCACCACGGCGGCGCACAGGCCCAGCAGCCGCAGGGCCGGCACGCGCAGGTCCATGGTCCAGTGAAAGCTTTGCGGGTTGACCACATGCACCAGCACCACGGCAACCGCCAGGCCCAGAAGCACCCCGGCGGCAGCGCCGGCCGCCGTCCAGGCAGCGCCTTCGCCGGCCACCACGGCCAGGATTTGGCGCCGGGTGAGCCCCAGGTGGGCGAGCAGGCCGAACTCCTTGCGCCGTGCCAGCACCTGCGCGCTGAAGCTGGCCGCTACGCCGAAGAGGCCGATGCCGATGGCCACGGCCTGCAGCCAGTAGGTCACGGCGAAACTGCGGTCGAAGATGCGCAGCGAGCGCTCGCGGATCGCGCCGGCCGAGACAAATTCCACCAGGGCGGGGGCCTGCGGCGTGGCGTCCCCGGCCGTCGCGGCCCGGCCGCCCTGCGCCTGCGCCGACGCCAGGGCGCGCACCGCCGCCTGCAGCGCGGCGGTGTCGGCGCCGTCACGCGGCCACACGGCCAGGTCGCTGGTGCGGCCGTCACCCGTCAGCCGCAGCCACACCGCGCGGTCCATCACCACGGCGCCCGATTGCCGGGCGTAGTCGCGCCACACGCCTGCTATGTAAAAGATAGCTGCTTGCGCTTGATGGGATTGGGCTAGCGGCTCAAAAGCCTTTGAAAATGCGGGCCAGTCCATGCCAGGGCGCACGCCGTACAGGTCGAGAACAGCCTCGCTCACATACACCGCGGTGCGCCCGGCGGGCACCGGCAGGGCCTGGCCGACCAGCGGCAGGCTCTGCGCCGCGCCGCCCGCGCCGGCCTCCTGCCCGCCCAGCGGGCGGCTGAGGACCGTGAGCGCCGGGCGCGCAGGGTCCAGCTGCAGCGGACTGGCGCGCAGGGCCTGCAGCCGTTCGACCTGCGGCAGCCGCGCCACGGCTTCGGCAAAGCCCGCAGGCAGCAGGGCCGCATCCCCGCTGCCGGGCGCGCCAATGGCCGAGCGCACGTACAGCGGCGAGGGCAGCACCGCGTCCAGCCACTGCAGGACGGAGCCCCGAAAGCTCGACACCATCACCGTCAGTGCCACCGCCAGGCTCAGGCTGGCCACCACGCCGCCGACGGCCATGGCGGCGGTGGCGCGCATGCGCCGTGCGCGCTCCAGGGCCAGCAGCGGCAGGGCACCGCGGCCGGCCAGCGGCTGCAGGCGGCGCAGCACCTGGTCCAGCCCCCAGGGCAGCAAGGCGATGCCGCCCACCAGCAGCAGCGCCACGGCCAGGTAGGCGGCCAGCGGGATGCCAAAAACGGGAGGAGCCAGCGCCAGCAGCACGCCCAGGGCGATCAAGACGAGCCCCGTGGCCCCGGCGCGGCCCCGCGCAGCGGCCGTGCCCAGCCCTTTGAGCGTCTGGGCCGGCGGCAGCGCCTGGGCGGCACGCGCCGGCCACCAGCCGCCCGCCAGCGCTGCCAGCGTGCCCAGCCCGCCGTACACCCCGGCGGCAGGCAGGCTCCATTGCAGCGCCGGCTGCACGCCTGCGAAGTAGCCACCCCCCAGGTCGCCCCCCAGCAGCCGCAGGGCAGCCGCGGCCAGGCCGGTGCCCAGCGCAATGCCGGCCGTGCTGCCCAGCAGCCCCAGGGCGGCCGACTCCCACAGCACCAGGGCCAGCCGCTGGCGCGGCGTGGCGCCCAGCACCGCCAGCAGCGCAAACTGTGGTGCGCGCTGCGCCACGCTGAGGGCCAGCACCGAATACACCAGGAATGCGCCCGTGAACAAGGCCACCAAGGCCAGCACGTTGAGGTTGACGCGGTAGGCCCGCGAGAGGTTGCCGATGCGCTGCGCCGCGTCCCCCGGCTGCGCAAACACGGCCTGGGTCGGCCAGCCGGGCAGGGCGCGCACGGCCTGCTGCCACGCGCGGGCGTCGGTGCCGGGCTGCAGCTGCAGGTCGATGCGGGTGAGCTCACCGGTGCGGCCCAGCAGGTCCTGCGCCGCCCCCAGGTCCATGACGGCCAGCGGCGCGCCGCCCGCAGCCACGGTGCCTGCCACGCGCACGGACCATTGCTGCAGCCCGGCCTGCAGCAGCACCGGCGGCGCGGTGCGTGCGGATTCGTGCCCCGACAGGCCCAGCGCCTGCAGTGCCGCCGCGTTGAGGAACACGGTGGCCGGGGCCAGCAGCGCCAGCCGGTCGGCGTCCTTCCAGGGGCGGGGCATCAGTGCGGGGGCCACGGCGGGCAGCAGCAGCGCATCGGCGCCCACCACGCGCAGCGGCGTGCCGGCGGCGGCCGTGCCCTGCGCCGCCGTGCGGGCCACGGCGGTCCACTCCAGCACCGGGCTGGCGCGCGCCACCTGCGGGTGGGTGGCCAGCGGGCCGTACACGGCCTCGGGCAGGCTGCCCTGCATGGCGCGCAGCTCCAGGTCGGGCTGGCCGTTGACGGCGCGCACGGCCTGCGAAAACTCGTCCAGCGCCGAGGCATTGATCACCTGCACCGCAAACCCGAGCGCCACGCCCAGCATCACCGCCACCACGGCGGCGGCGCTGCGCCAGGGGTGGTGGCGCAGGTCCCGCCAGGAGAAGGTGCGAAGCAGCGCCAGCATGGCGCGATTGTGGCGTGCGCCGCCGTCGGGCGCAGCGCCCGCCCGGCACTGATGCAGGTCAAGCTTGCCGCCAGAAGGTCTTGAAGCCGCGGCGCAGGGTACTTATCTTTATCAACGGAAGGTTGCCAGGCGGGCAGCCTCCCGGGGTCGCGCTGCGATGCCGGCCCTGGTGTGACCACCCTTTTTTCAGGAGCTCAACCATGAATTCGCTGGTATCTCGCGGCAGTCTGTTCGATGACTTCTTCAAGGACATTGCACCCGGGTTCTATGTGCGGCCACTGCACGGCGACAACCTGCCCTCGCCCTCGCAGATCAAGGTGGATGTGTCCGAAAACGACAGCGGCTACACCGTGCAGGCCGAAGTGCCCGGCGTGGCCAAGGAAGACATCCACGTCTCGCTGGAAGGCAACGTGGTGAGCCTGCGTGCCGAAGTGCGGCAGCACGACGAGAAGTGCGAGGGCGACAAGGTGCTGCGTTCGGAGCGCTATTTCGGGTCGGTGGCCCGCAGCTTCCAGCTGCCCGACGAAGTGGATGCCGCCCAGGCCAAGGCCAAGTACGACAACGGCGTGCTCACGCTGACCCTGCCCAAGAAGGCCAGCAAGGCCGCGCAGCGGCTGCACATCGAATAAGGCCGGGTACGCCGCCCGCCCGGCGCAATCGGGCCGGTGTCAGCGCAAGGGCGCCATGCCCGCGGTGGTCAGCCGCAGCACGCGGTCGGCACGCTCAGCGGCGGCCTGCGAGTGCGTGACCAGCACCAGCGAGGCGCCGTGCTGGCGTGTCTGCGCCAGCAGCAGGTCCATCACGCGGGCGGCGGTGCCTGGGTCCAGGTTGCCGGTGGGTTCGTCGGCCAGCAGCAGGCCGGGGCGGTGCACGAGCGCGCGGGCAATGGCCACGCGCTGCAACTGCCCGCCGCTGAGCTGCTGCGGCAGCCGCGCGCCCAGCCCCTCCAGGCCCACGGCCTCCAGCATTTGCTGCACGCGCGGCGGGTCCGGGCGCTCCAGCAACATCAGCGGCAGGGCCACGTTCTGCGCCACGTCCAGGTGCGGCAGCACGTGGAAGGCCTGGAACACGAACCCCACGTGGGCGCGGCGCCACAGGGCCCGCTGCGTGTCCGTGAGAGCGTCCAGGCGTGTGGCGCCGTGCGTGATGGTGCCCGTATCCCAGGTGTCCAGGCCCGCCAGGCAGTTGAGCAGGGTGGACTTGCCCACGCCGGAGTCGCCCACGATGGCGACGAACTCGCCCGGCTCCACCGCGAACTCCACGCCAGTAAACACGGGCGCGTCGCCATAGCGCTTGCCCAGCTGTTCCACGCGCAGCCAGGCCGTCATGGCGCGTCGGGTTGCGCGGGCGGGGCGGACAGCCGCTGCAGCACGGCCTGCACCAGCTGGGCCACCGCGTTCGGCTGGTCGCAGGCCACGGCGTGGCGGGCGGGCATGCTGCGCAGCCAGGTGATCTGCCGCTTGGCCAGCTGGCGCGTGGCGGCGATGCCGCGCTCGCGCAGGCTGTGCAGGGGCCAGGTGCCGTCCAGGCTTTCCCAGGCCTGCCGGTAGCCCACGCAGCGCATGGAGGGCAGGTCCGGATGCAGGTCGCCCCGCGCCCGCAGGCCGCGCACTTCGTCCAGGAAGCCGGCGGCCAGCATGGCATCAAAGCGCTGCGCAATGCGCTCGTGCAGCCAGGCACGGTCTTGCGGTTCCAAGGAAAAAAGGGCGGTAGCGCTTGCTGCACCAGCGCGAGCAGCTCCTGTTTTTGTAGTGTGAAAACTCGACAGCGGGCGGCCGGAGACGTGCCACACCTCCAGCGCGCGCTGGATGCGCTGGCTGTCCGCCGGGGCCAGCCGCGCGGCGGTGCTGGGGTCCACGCGGGCCAGTTCGGCGTGCAGTGCGGGCCAGCCCTGTTCGGCGGCCTGGGCCTCCAGCCGCGCACGCACGGCGGGGTCCGCGGGTGGCATGTCGTCGATGCCGTCGAACAGCGCCTTGAAATACAGCATGGTGCCGCCCACCAGCAGGGGCAGCGCGCCCCGGGCGCGGACGGCGTCCATGAGCCGCGTGGCGTCCTGCACGAACTCGGCCGCGCTGTAGGCCTGCAGCGGATCGCGGATGTCGATGAGGTGGTGCGGCACGGCGGCGCGCTCCGCAGCCGTGGGCTTGGCCGTGCCGATGTCCATGCCGCGGTACACCAGGGCCGAATCCACGCTGATGATTTCCACCGGAATACCCTGCTTGTCCAGCACGGCAGCCAGCGCCAGGGCGCCAGCCGTCTTGCCCGAGGCGGTGGGGCCTGCGAGCGCAATGGCGGGCAGGGCCGCGTCGCGCCGGATCGGTGCCAGGTCAGGCATGGTCCTGGGGGGCTCCGAATCGCTGCACCAGGGTCCAGGAGATGGCGGCCAGCACCACCGACCAGAACCACACGCCGTTGACCAGGGGCCAGACCGTTCCGTCCAGCCGCCGGCCCAGCCAGGCCCCGATGCCGAACGCCGCCAGCATCATCATGAAACCGTTGAGTGCAGAAGCCACGCCCGCCGCCCGGGGAAACGGCCCCACCGCGCCGCTTTGCCCGCAGGGCTGGTGGATGCCGTGGCCCAGCATGAACAGGTAGAACGGCAGCAGCAGCGCCACCGGATGGTGCCAGCCCGCCCAGGCCACCGCGCCCATCAGCGAGCCGCCCGCCACGCTGAGCGCGCCCGCGATGGCCACCGTGCGCCGCAGTCCGTGGCGCGCCAGCAGGCGCCGGCAGAGGAAGGTGCCGGCCAGGTAGGCCACGCACGCGGTGGCCATGACCCAGCCGTACTGCGTGCGCGTGACGCCCAGCACGTCGATGTAGACGAACGAGGACGCGGCCAGAAAGCTGAACAGGCCGCCGTAGGTGGCCGTGGTCTGCAGCGAAAACGCCCAGAACGTGGGACTGCGCAGCACCTGCAGCCAGGTGCCCACCAGGGCGCGCGGCTGCAGGGCCTGCGGATTGCGGTGGGCCAGGGTCTCGGGCATGCGCAGGGCCACCACGGCCAGCGTGGCCACCGCGTAGGCGGTGACGGCGAGCAGCGCGGCGCGCCAGCCCAGCCACTCGCTGAGCAGGCCGCCCAGCGGCGCGCACAGGCACGCGACGATGCCCAGGCCCGTGAGCGCCTTGGACATGGCGCGGGCACCCTCGTGCGGCGTGTACAGGTCGCGCACGATGGCGCGCGCGCACATCACCACCGCACCCATGGCGGCGCCCTGCGCCACGCGCCAGGCAATCAGCAGCGCCATGCTGGACGCTAGCGCGCTGCCCAGCGAGGCCACGGTGTAGATGGCCAGCCCCGCCAGCAGGATCGGGCGGCGCCCGAAGCGGTCCGACAGCGGCCCCCACACCATCTGCGAGCAGCCGAACGCCAGCAGCAGGCCGCTGAGGGTCAGCTGGGCCGCCGCCAGCGGTGCGTCCAGGCTGCGCGTGAGGGCGGGCAGGGCCGGCAGGTACAGGTCCGTAGTGACGGGCTGGATGGACAGCAGCAGCGCCAGCACGAGGATGGCCAAGCCAGGCTGGACGGCGGGGAGGGCGGCTGTGGGCGCAGCGGCGGACGGGGCAGACATATCCGTCTGAGCGTAACAGAAGGCCCGTGCCCGCAGGGCCCCGGGGACATGCCGCGGCATGCGGCGCCGCAGGGGGGGGCTGGCGGCCGCTACTGCAGCCGGAACAGCGACGCGAGGGCCTGGCGGTACTGGGCCTGGCCCACGGTGAGGGTCGTGTGGTGCGACCCGCCGTCCACCAGCACGAACTGCTTGGGCTCTTGCGCCGCCTCGTACAGTTTGCGTCCCAGCGAAGGCAGGATCAAGCTGTCCTCGCTGCCATGCACCACCAGCAGCGGGGACCCGATGTGCGCCACCTTGCGAACGGACTCGAACCGCTGCGTGATGAGGGCCGACACGGGCAGCCATCCCCACTTGAAGGTGCTGACCACCTCGGGCACGCTGGTGAAGGTGCCTTCGACCATGGTGCCTTGCTCGTCGTTCACCTTGCTGGCCAGGTCGATGGCGATGGCGCCCCCCAGCGAGTGGCCGAAGATGTAGCGGGGGCTGCCCGGCTGGTGCTGCGCCAGCCAGTCCCAGGCGGCGCGGGCGTCCTCGGCGGCAGTGGTTTCGGAAGGCAGGCCGGCGCTGCTGCGGCCAAAGCCCCGGTAGTCGATGGCCAGCACCGAGAAGCCCAGTTCGTGCATGCGCCGGATGCGCCCGGCGGAGCCCGCCACGTTCCAGCGCGCGCCGTGCAGGTACAGCAGCGCCGGTGCGTCGGCGCGTCCCTGCGGCAGCCACAGGCCGTGCAGCCGCGCCGGGCTGCCCGTGGCTTCGGACGCAAAGTC
This sequence comes from Acidovorax sp., assembly GCF_021287135.1. Taxonomy (GTDB): domain Bacteria; phylum Pseudomonadota; class Gammaproteobacteria; order Burkholderiales; family Burkholderiaceae_C; genus Acidovorax. The sequence goes on along the minus strand of NZ_JAJTBB010000036.1, from coordinate 13,735 downwards.
GATCCACACGTCCTGCATGCCCTCGGTGGATGGCGCGCCGCCCCAGCTGCGGTCGCTGGGCTGGAAAATCCACTCGCGCTGCTTGGCGTCCAGGGTGGCACAGCCCACGCTCAGGGCCACTACCAGGCCCAAGGATGCAAGAAGAGGGGTGCGTTTCATCGTCCGACAGATTCTGGCGCCCATGCAAAAGTTCGGTGAGGGCCGGTGGTATGGGAGTCTGCGAGCGATCCCCTGCGAGATCGTCAACACGTTCTGAGGCTCAGGAGCAGGCGCCGCGTACGCTGCGCTGGTCGGTCACACCCTCCAGCACCTTGAGCAGCCCGTACTGCAGCAGCCGCAGCATGCCTTGCGCGGTAGCCGCCTCAAACAATCGGTCCACGGGGGCGCGGGTCTGGATCAGCTTCTTGATGCCTGGCGAGGCGGCCATCAGCTCGTAAATGCCCACGCGGCCCTTGTAGCCTGTCTGGTCGCAGTGGCGGCACCCCTGGGCGCGGTACAGCACCCAATCCGAAGCCCCTGCGGGGACAAAGCGGCTGCGCCAGGGCGCCAGCAGGCTCTCGGGCGCCAGGCCGGTGCCGGCCGCGTAGTCCGTGGCGATCTGCTGCAGTTCCTCGGCGTCCGGGGTGTAGGGCTGCTTGCAGTCGGGGCACAGGCGGCGCGCCAGGCGCTGGCTCAGCACCCCCACCAGCGCATCGGCAAAGTTGAAGGGGTCCAGCCCCATGTCCAGCATGCGGATCACGCTCTCGGGCGCGCTGTTGGTGTGCAGGGTGGACATCACCATGTGGCCGGTCAGCGAGGCCTCGATGGCGATGTGGGCGGTTTCGCTGTCGCGCATTTCGCCCACCATGATCACGTCCGGGTCGGCCCGCAGAAACGCGCGCATGGCGGTGGCAAACGTGAGTCCGATGCGCGGGTGCATCTGGATCTGCCGCAGACCCTGGTGCGTGATCTCGATGGGGTCTTCCGCGGTCCAGATCTTGGTGTCGGGGTGGTTCACCTCGGCCAGCAGCGAGTGCAGGGTGGTGGTCTTGCCCGACCCGGTGGGCCCGCACACCAGGATCAGGCCGTAGCTGCGGTGCACCATCTGCTGCAGTTGTTCGACCAGGGCCTTGTCCATGCCCAGCTTGGCCAGCGGGATGGGTTTGGACGATGCCAACAGCCGCATCACGATGTCTTCGAGCCCGTTGGTGGTGGGCAGCACGGCCACGCGCAGCTCCAGCTTGGTGTGGCCGAAGCGCGAAAAGTCGATCTTTCCGTCCTGCGGCAGCCGGTGCTCGGAGATGTCGAGGTTGGCCATGATCTTGATGCGTGACAGCAGCGCCGCGCGCAGCACAAACGGGATGCGCAGGTATTCGGTCAAATCGCCGTCCACGCGCAGCCGGATTAGCGTGGGCTGCTCCTCGGGGTAGGCCTCGATGTGAATGTCCGACGCGCCCCGTGCCTGGGCGTCCAGGATGGTCTTGTTGACCAGCCGCACCACCAGGCTGTCGTTGTCGGACACCTGCCGCTGCAGGTCTGCGTGGCCCGGCGCTGCGTCGCTGGCCGTGAGCCGCTGCGACAGTTGCCGCAGTTCTTCCTCGATCGACAGGTCGGTGCGGTCTATGCCCTGCTTGGAATATTCGAACGTGATGCGTGCCGCCAGCTCGTCGGGGTTGGCAATGACGGGCACCACCTGCTTCTGGGCCGAGAACCGCAGCTCGTCCAGGTAGTCGGCATCCACCGGGCTCTCCACCGCCACCACCAGGCTCTTGTCGCTCACCAGCAGGGGCAGCACCTGGTGCTCCACCGCATATTCCTTGGGCACCAGGCGCAGGACTTCCGGCTGCACCACAAAGCCGTCCAGCGCCACCAGCGGAATGCTGAACTGCTGCGCCACCACTTCGGTCAGCTGGGCCCGGCTCAGCGCGCCCATTTCGACCAGGATGTTGCCCAGCAGGTGTTTGTTGCCCCGCTGCATCAGCGTGAGCGCGTCACGCATCTGGTCATTGCTCACCAGCCCCTGGTTGATCAGGATGTCGCCCAGCCGCACCGGCACAAAGCTGCCGATCTGGGTGATCTGGCCCTCCAGCTGCGTGGGGCTGCGGATCGGCTGCATGGGGGCTTGCGCGTTCGGCGGGACCGTTGCGGCTGGGGCGCTCGGGCCCTGCCTGCGCCGCTCCTGCTCTGTCAGTGCCTGCTGCAGGGTGTCGGCGCTGACCAGATTCGACTGGACCAGGTGCTGGCCCAGCAGCCCCCCCACCTGGTAGCTGCGCAGCGCGGTGGCCGGTATGAAAATCCGCACACAGTGCACCGCGTCGGTCGTCAGATAGAAGAACAGGCCCTGGCGGGTTTTGACAAAGCCTTTGGTCTCGCCGCGCAGGGTTTCACCATCGACGAACTGCACGGTGAAAGGGCGTGACGTGGTGTGGACCTCGTGCCCCCCCGCTGCCTGGTAGCGCGCGGTCAGCTCGGCGTCGGCCGCCAGGGGGACAGGCGGCATCAGCTGAATGCTCTTGATTCCTGCAAAAGGCAGCGCCACAGCGGCCGAGTCCCCTTGCGGCGTCAGCAGGGCGTGCTGCGTCTGCGGGTCAAACTGCTCCAGCACGCCGTGGCGGGTCTCGCCGCTGGTGGTAAAGACGATGGCCTCGGCCGCAGCCTGGGCCTCGGCCGGGCGCGCGTCGCGAAAGAACGGCGGAAACGGCCACTGCGGCATGCGCGCGACGTCCGTCACGACAGCCGAGAGGCCGACTGCATGGGCGAAGACGTGTCGATGGAAAGGTCCCCTGCATCCTGCGTGGTCACGCCCGCCGCCAGGCGCACGCGAAGCGCCAGATCGGTGCGCGAGTCCGCGTTGTGCAGCGCCTCGTCCAGCGAGATGCGGCCATCGGCGTAGAGCTGGTACAGCGCCTGGTCAAAGGTGCACATGCCGATCTCGGTGCTGTGACCCATGGCGTCCTTGATGCCCGAGAACTCGCCCTTGGCGATCAGGTCCGCGATGTACGGCGAGTTGAGCATCACCTCCACCGCAGGCACCAGCTTTTCGTGCAGGCCGGGGATCAGGCGCTGCGAGATCACGCCGGCCAGGTTCAGGCTCAGGTCCATCAGCAGCTGGTGGTGTGCGTCTTCAGGAAAGAAGTTGATGACCCGCTCCATGGCCTGGTTGGCGTTGTTGGCGTGCAGCGTGGACAGGCAGAGGTGGCCGGTCTCGGCATAGGCAATCGCCTGCTTCATGGTGTTGCGGTCGCGGATCTCGCCGATCATGATCACGTCCGGCGCCTCGCGCAGCGCGTTCTTCAGCGCTTCCTCGTACGACTGCGTGTCGATGCCCACCTCGCGCTGGTCGACCACCGAGCGCTTGTGGGCGTGCAGGAATTCCAGCGGGTCCTCGATGGTGAGGATGTGGCCCGTCACGTTCTCGTTGCGGTAGTTGATCATGGACGCCAGCGTGGTGGACTTGCCCGACCCCGTGGCGCCCGTCACCAGCACCAGCCCGCGCTTGCGCAGCACCAGCTTTTCCAGGATGGCCGGCAGGCCCAGGGCCGACAGCGCCGGAATCTTGTTCTTGATGTAGCGCACCACCATGCCCGTCTCGCCGCGCTGCACGAACACATTGACGCGAAAGCGCCCCAGGTTCTCGGCCGAGATGGACAGGTTCATCTCCTGCCGCGCCTCGAACTCGCTGATCTGCTTCTCGTTCATCACGGAATAGGCCAGCTGCTTGACCTGGCCGGGCAGCAGCGCCGGCATTTTCAAAGGGTGGGTGACGCCCTCGATCTTGAGGTTCACCGGAGCGCCCACGCTGAAAAACAGGTCGGAGCCGCCCTTTTCGACGAGGGCGTTCAGAAAGCTGAAGATTTCCACGGTGGACTCCTGCGCAAGAGGCAAAAAGGGCGGGCCCGCCGCCGGGTGGGCCTGGGCCAAGGCGCCTGTAGCATACGCTTACATGCGGCTTGGCCCAAGCCGCGCCCCGCCTGCCGCAGGGGCTCTTACACCACGCCTTGCGCCAGCATGGCGTCCGCCACCTTGACGAAGCCCGCAATGTTGGCGCCGTCGATGTAGCTCACCGAGCCATCGGCGCGGCGGCCGTACTGCAGGCACGCGGCGTGGATGCCCCGCATGATCTGCAGCAGGCGCGCGTCCACCTCGTCGCGCGGCCAGGACAGCCGGGCGGAGTTCTGGCTCATTTCCAGGCCCGAGGTGGCCACGCCGCCGGCGTTGCTGGCCTTGCCGGGGGCGTACAGCACGCCCGCCGCCTCCAGTGCCTTGGCCGCCTCGATGGTGGCGGGCATGTTGGCCCCTTCGGCCACGCAGACCACCCCGTTGCGCACCAGGGTGGCGGCATCGTTGCCGTCCAGCTCGTTCTGCGTGGCGCAGGGCAGGGCCACGTCGACCGGCACGTGCCACGGGCGCACGCCGGCTTCAAACTGCACGCCGGTGCGGGCCGCGTAGTCGCTCACGCGACCGTAGTGGTGGTTCTTCACCTCCATCAGGATGGCGAGCTTCTCGGGCGTGAAGCCTTCCTCATCCACCACCGTGCCGCTGGAGTCGGACACCGTGACGACCTTGGCGCCCAGCTGCATGGCCTTTTCCACCGCGTACTGCGCGACATTGCCCGAACCCGACACCGACACCCGCAGCCCGTCAAACGAGCGGCCCCGCGTCTTCAGCATCTCCTCGGCAAAGTACACCGTGCCATAGCCCGTGGCCTCGGGGCGGATCAGCGAGCCGCCGAACGACAGGCCCTTGCCCGTGAACACGCAGTCGGCGCGGTTGCTGAGCTTTTTCATCATCCCCGCCATGTAGCCCACCTCGCGGCCGCCCACGCCGATGTCGCCCGCCGGCACGTCGGTGTCCGCGCCCACGTGGCGGAACAGCTCGGACACGAACGCCTGGCAAAAGCGCATGACTTCGCCGGGGCTCTTGCCCTTGGGGTCGAAGTCGCTGCCGCCCTTGCCGCCGCCCATGGGCAGCGTGGTCAGCGCGTTCTTGAAGGTCTGTTCAAACGCCAGGAATTTCAGCACCGACAGGTTCACCGAGGGGTGGAACCGGATGCCGCCCTTGTAGGGCCCGATGGCCATGCTGTGCTGGATGCGGTAGCCGCGGTTGACCTGCACGGCGCCGTGGTCGTCCACCCAGGCCACGCGGAACATCACGGTGCGCTCGGGTTCCACCAGGCGCTCCAGCAGGCCGTGTTCGGCATAGCGCGGGTGTTCGGCAATGAAGGGCCACAGGCTCTCCAGCACTTCGGTAACGGCCTGTAAAAACTCGGGCTGACCCGGATTGCGAAGGGCCACGTGGGCCAGGAAGCTGCCTGCAGTTTCGTATTTCATAAGGTTCAAAAGACTCTCAACGTCGTCCACCGGGAGCAGGCACCATGCACTGCAATGGAGCATTATGTTCAAAAGTCATACTTTCATGCCGATGGCTATGCACAATGCTGGGGATTTGGCGATCAAAAATGGAGTGAATTGCATTGATTTGGTGCGTTCCTGGACGGTTTTAAGGAGCTAATGGGCCCCGGCGCTGGCTGTCACGGCCGTGTCACAGGGTGCGCCCACAGTTCGGCGGTTTTTCAACCACAACGAGGAGAAGTGCATGCACATTTCTGGTGCGAGAGGGAGTTTGCTGGCGCTGGCGGCAGTGCTGGCGGCCTGCGGCGGCAGCGACGGGCCGCGCTATCCCACGCTCAACGGCGACACCCCCTTGGTCATTGGCCACCGCGGGGCTGCCGGCTACCTGCCCGACCACACGCTGGAGGGATACCAGCGCGGCATCGACATGGGCGCGGACTTCATCGAGCCGGACCTGGTGGCCACCAAGGACGGCGTGCTGGTCGCGCGGCATGAGCCCAACATCACCGGCACCACGGACGTCGCCTCGCGCCCCGAATTCGCCAGCCGCAAGACCAAGAAGGTGGTGGACGGGGTGGAGGAAGAGGGCTGGTTCGTGTCCGACTTCACCCTGGCCGAGCTCAAGACCCTGCGGGCGATCCAGCCGCTGTCCGACCGCGATCCGTCGTTCAACGGCAAGTTCCAGATCCCCACGCTGGAGGAAGTGCTGGACCTGGCCAAGAGCGCGGGCGCCAAGGCGGGCCGTACCGTGGGTGTGTACCCCGAAACCAAACACCCCACGTACCACGCCAAGCTGGGGCTGCCGCTGGAGGACCGCCTGCTCACGGTGCTGGCCAAGTACGGCTACACCAGCAAGAGCTCGCCGGTGATCATTCAGTCGTTCGAGGTGTCCAACCTCAAGTACCTGCGCACCAAGACCCAGGTCCGCCTGGTGCAACTGGTGGATGCCAATGACGTGAACCCCGACGGCAGCATGGACCTGACGGCGCCGTACGACCGGCCGTATGACTTTGCGGTGGCTGGCGACTCACGCACCTTCGCCAGCCTGCTCACCCCGGCCGGCCTGAAGGAAGTCAAGACCTATGCCGACGGCGTGGGGCCGTGGAAGCCGTACCTGATCCCCTCCAAGCAGGTGGACGCCAACAAGGACGGCAAGGCCGATGACCTCAACGGCGACGGCAAGATCGACGAACGCGACCGCGTCATGATGCCCCCGACCGACGTGGTGAAGAACGCCCACGCCGCCGGGCTGTTCGTGCACGCCTACACCTTCCGCAACGAGGCCAAGCGCCTGGCGTCGGACTTCAAGGGGGATCCGAAGGCGGAATACAAGCTGTTCTACGAGCTGGGCGTGGACGGCATGTTCAGCGACTTCGCCGATACGGCCAAGGCTGCGCGCGACCAGTGATGCGCTGGGGTGATTCCCCAAGAAGCACCCGGAGAAAAGCGCCGCAAGGCGCTTTTCTTTTTTAGCGCGAAAGGACGGGAAAAGAAAAAGGGCGCGCCACAAATGGGCGATGCCGGCCCCTACGCAACGTGGGGCACGGTTTTCTCAAAGATGAAGACCACTTCTTCCTTGTTCTTCAAGACCAGCCGGGTCTCGTACGCCAGGCGGTACAGGCCCTTGGCCCGGGAGAACATCTCCACCATGCCGTCCATGGTCCAGGCATGAAAGTGGATGCTGTAATTGGCCGCGTTCAGTTCCTGCGCCACTTCGCTTTCAAACTGCGCGAGCGCCGCCCCGCTGCGGCGGGGGAACAGCCCTTTGTCCATTCCGTTGGCGGCAAAGATCTTTGCGAACTCGGCATAGGCCAGTTCCCGGGACCAGCCCGGCCCCTCCTCATAGTCCCGTTGAAGGTGCTCGAAGGGCGTGGGCTGCCGCACGCTGTCGAAGCTGTGCCGCATTTCGGGCAGGCTCAGGTACAGGATGCCCCCGTGCTTGAGCACCCTGAGCATGTTGCGGAAGCCCTTGATCGGGTCTTCGAAATGCTCCAGCACATGGTTGGCAATGACGAAGTCCTGCGAGTAGTCCCCCACCTTCGAGAGGCATTCGCCGTCGTCCACGATGTCGGGGCGCACCACGGTGCTCAGGTCCACCCCGAAGTCCTTCAGCGACAGCCCGGCCACCTTGTGGTTGGCGTCCAGGTCTTCCAGGTTGTATTTGTCAACATAGGTCACCTGCGCTGCCGTCGGCACCGGCAGGGGCGAGGCAAAGGCGCCGATTTCCAGCCCCTGGCCCGCGATGAAGTTGTCTGCAATGGTCTTGCGGACCTCGGTCATGGAGGCGCACAGCGATCGGGACACGGGCGCCGCGGGCACTTCGTTTTTTTGCTGAAGGGCCAGTTCGATGTTGGCGAGCCGGCTCTGCAGGCCTGGCGTGCCGACCAGCCGGCGGATGAGGGATGTGATCGCTGTTTTCAAGGTCAAGATTTTTCTTCGAGGTTTCGGAGACGGCCAGGGCCGTCAACGCGCGGCACGCGCGCTGTTCCCGGGTTTTGCGTTGTATTCTTCCCGATTTCCCGCGTCTTGTGCGGGACTTCGCATTTTCAGCTGCGCCGGCCGCCGACTGCCGGCGGGCTTCCCGGGCTGCGGCGCAAGCCCACCACTGTCGACCCTCTCTTTCATGAACGCACCCACCGTTTTCCCCCCGCCGTCGCGCACCCACCCCAGCGACTGGCTGGCCGTGCTGCTGTTGCTGGGCTTCGGTTTTCTGCAGGTGTACTACTGCGATCTCACGTTCCACGGCCCCGACCAGATCCGCGACGTGGAGACGGTGCGGCAATGGCTGCACCAGGGCCAGTGGCCCCGCAGCAGCACGCCGTTCAACGGGCGGTTCTTTCTGCCGCCAGGGTTTTATTACCTGCTGGGGCTGCCCCTGCTGGTGGCCGACCGCGAGACCAGCATCTTTGCGGCCTTCGGGCTGTTCAATCTGGCCTGCCTCGGCTGGGCCTGGGCCACGTTCCGCGCGCACCTGGGCCACCGCGTCGCCCTGGGCTTTGTGGCGCTGTGCATGCCCATCGTTGGCAGCATGTACACCCACAGCGCCTGGAACCCGGCGCTCGTGATGGGGCTGTCCAGCGGGGTGCTGGCGCTGTGGGTGCGCGCCCTGCACCGGCCCGGCTCGGGGTGGTTTGCGCTGGCGCTGGCGATGTTCCTGCTGCTGCAGATCCACCCCTCGGCGGTGCCGCTGGCGGTGGCGATGGGGCTGTATGCCCTGCTGCACCCGGCCGTGCTGCGCCAGCGCGGCACCTGGGCCGGTATCGGCGTGGTGCTGGCCCTGACGGCCGGGTGGGCGCTGTGGGCCCAGCCTTGGAACATTGCGCACGTGGTGGCTGCCCCGCCGCCGCCTTCCGAGGCCGGCTGGATGGGGCTCGCCGGCCGTCTGCTGAGCCCGGGCAAATGGTGGGATGCGTTGGCCATGCCCTACTACATGGTGGCCGGCATCTCACCCGCCCAGCCGGGGGTGACGGCCGCGGCGGCCGTGCTGCTGGGCGTGGTGCTGGTGGGGGCGGTGCTGGGGCTGGTGCGGGCCGTCCGGTCGCCCGCCCTGCGCTGGGTGGCCGTGGCGATGCTGGTGTGGTGGGGGATGGCCATGCTGATGCTTCCCTTTGGCGCTTTTTGGCACCTGGACGTGATCCAGCCCTGGATGGCCCTGGTGGCGGCCTATGGCTGGGCGGGCGCCAGCGAGCGGTGGGTGCGCAGCGCCGCGGCCTGGCTTGCGGGGACGGCCGCTGTCGGCGCGCTGGCGCTGGGCGGGCAGTGGGCGCTGTACCGGCAGTTCGAGGTGCTGGGCAAGCTGGACCTGGGGGCCAATGTGTCGTTCTTTCCGCACATCGGGGGGCCGCTGCGCTGGGTGCCGTCCTTCAGCTTCCGCTACCTGCGCGCCATGCAGGACTATGTGGACTCGGAAGGCCTTTGCCAGAGCCAGCTCCGGGGCCTGTACTGGATGCTGGCGCGTGACCTGACCAACCGCCAGTTCGACGCCCGCTGCCCCGTGGCCGCGGCGGGGGCCTCGGCCACGCAATATCTGATCGAGCCCGCGGCTCCTGCAGTGCCTTCGGCATTCACCCAGGGGCTGGCGCCCGTGGCCGCGCTGCCGGGCGCGGCGGTGTTTGCCTTTGCGCCGCTGCCCGTGCGCGTCAACGGCCGGGACGGGGGCAATGTCTTCACCGACGAGCGGGTGGACTACATGACCTTCCTGCCGGCCACGCACCCGCAAGGCATTGCGCTGCAGCTCACCGCCCCAGGGCCGGCCGTGCTGCGCGTGGCCCTGCGCTGCGCCGACGCCTCGGTGCTGCCCGCGCCGGAAGGCTGGTCGCTGTCCCAGGCCCGTGCCATGGCGGCGCCGCGCGCCGAGCACTTCCGGTACATGGGCAGCAACTACTACACGCTGGAGTGGACCCTGCAGCCGGCGCAGCCCGGCGCGCCCATGGCGCTGGCGACGCCGCCGGCGGCGCTGCAGTGCGACGTGTCCGCGGCGGCGCGCGCCTTGCCCTGACCGGGCGTCGGTGCAGGGGCTGCTGCGGCCTGGGCTGGCCTACCGCCCGCGCAGGAACAACCCGTCCAGCTCTTTCATCGTCAGCTGCCGCCAGGTGGGCCGGCCGTGGTTGCATTGGTCGCTGCGGTCGGTGGTCTCCATCTGCCGCAGCAGCGCGTTCATCTCGTCGAGCGTGAGCTTGCGGTTGGCGCGCACCGCGCCGTGGCAGGCCATGGTGCCCAGGATTTCGTTGCGGGCGCGCTGCACCACGGTGGTGGCGTCATGCTGGGCCAGCTCGGCCAGCACGCTGCGGGCCAGTTCCACCGGGTCGCCAAAGCCCGACGCCGTGGCCAGCGTGGTGGGCACGGCGCGCACCGCCAGGGTCTTGGGGGAGAAGGGCACGACCTCCAGGCCCAGCGTCGCCAGCACTTCCACGGACTCTTCGGCGGTGGCTACCTCTTGCGGTGTGGCGGCGAAGGTGGCCGGGATCAGCAGCGGCTGGCTGGCAATGCGCGCGCCGCTGTCCACCTGGGCCTTGAGGCGCTCGTACACGATGCGTTCGTGCGCGGCGTGCATGTCCACGACGACCATGCCCTGGGCGTTCTCGGCCAGGATGTAGACGCCGTGCAGTTGCGCCACCGCGCGGCCCAGGGGCCAGGGGGCGTCGCCGGGGTCGCGTGCGATGGCTGCGGGGTTCGCGACCGCGGCGGGCTCTGGCCATGCGGCCGGAGAGGCCGGCCCCGCCGCTGCCGGCTGCTGCGCCAGCGAAGGCGCCCACAGGCCGCCCACGGCGGCGGCGGGCGCTGCGGCCGGTTCGGCGGCCGGGCTGGTGCGTGGCGCCCACAGGGCCTGCAGGTCTTGCACGCGGTGGCCGCGCTGCGGTTCATCAAATTTGATAGCTGCTTGCGCTTGCCAGACGGGCGCTAGCGGCTGTTTTGGCTCTGAATCTCCAGCCGTCGCAGGCGCCGCGGGGGCGGCTGCGGCCGCCGCCAGGGCTGCGGCGCGAGGCGCGGCCAACGCGTTCTCCACCGCATGACGCACGGCCTGGTGCACCTCGCGGCTGTCGCGAAAGCGCACCTCGATCTTGGTGGGGTGCACATTCACGTCCACGCGGGCCGGGTCGATCTCCACATACAGCGCGTAGATGGGCTGTTTGTGGCCGTGCAGCACGTCTTCGTAGGCGCTGCGGGCGGCGTGGGTGAGCACCTTGTCGCGTACGAAGCGGCCGTTCACGTAGCAGTACTGGTGGTCGGGGCGCGAGCGGGCGGCGTCGGGCAGGCCGGCGCGGCCCGTGACGGTGACAGGCCCCACGCGGTGCCGCACGGCGACGGACTGGGTGACGAAGTCTTCGCCCAGCACGTCCGACAGGCGGCGGGCCAGCGCGTCCTGGGCGTCCTGCGCATCTGCATGGCCGGGCACGAACGTGGCGCGCCACTGCTCCACCAGCTTGCCTTCGTGCCAGATGGCAAAGCCCACGTCGGGCCGCGCCAGCGCATGGCGGCGCACGGATTCAATGCAGTGTGCCAACTCGGTCGCGTCGGTCTTCAAGAATTTGCGGCGGGCAGGGGTGGAGAAGAACAGCTCTTTCACCTCCACCGTGGTGCCGGTGCTGCGGGCGGCGGGGCGCAGTTCGCCGCTGCGTGCATCCAGCAGGAAGGCGCTGGCCTGGCTGGCCGGGCGCGAGAGCAGGGCCGTCTCGGACACCGAGGCGATGGCCGCCAGCGCCTCGCCCCGAAAGCCCATGGTGGCCACGGTTTCCAGGTCGTGCAGGTTGGTGATCTTGCTGGTGGCATGGCGGCGCAGGGCCACGGCCAGCTCGTCCTGCGGGATGCCGCAGCCGTCGTCCTCCACGGTGATCAGGCGCACGCCACCGGCCGACAGGCGCACGGTGATCTGCGTGGCGCCGGAGTCCAGCGCGTTGTCCACCAGCTCGCGCACCACCGAGGCGGGGCGCTCGACCACTTCGCCCGCGGCGATCTGGCTGATCAGCTCGTCGGGCAGGTCGCGGATGGGGCGGCGGGCGGGCGCTGCAGCGGGCGCTGCTGCCGCGAGGGAGGCAGTGGTGTTGTCGGTCACCGCGGGATTTTAGGGCGGAGGGCCGGCAGGGGTTTTGGCGCAGCGCCGCGGGCCGTGTGGGGATAATGCCCGCTACCTTTTTTGAACCCCCACCCATGGAACTCGCCACTTTTCTCATCGACTTCATCCTGCACGTGGACAAATACCTGGAGGCTTTCGTGCAGTCCTATGGCGTCTGGGTGTATGCGCTGCTGTTCCTGATCGTGTTCGTGGAAACGGGCGTGGTGGTCATGCCCTTCCTGCCGGGTGACTCGCTGCTGTTCATCGTGGGCGCGCTCAGCGGCGCCGGGCTGATGAGCTTTCCGCTGGCCTGCGCGGTGCTGCTGCTGGCGGCCATCCTGGGGGACCAGTGCAACTATTCCATCGGCCGGTGGGTGGGACCCAAGGTGTTCCAGTGGGAGCAATCGCGCTGGTTCAACCGCCGCGCGTTCGACCAGGCCCACGCGTTCTACGAGCGCTATGGCGGCATCACCATCGTGCTGGCGCGCTTCATGCCCTTCATTCGCACGTTTGCGCCCTTTGTGGCGGGCGTGGCCGCCATGGGGCGGGCCAAGTTCACGGGCTTCAATGTGGCCGGTGCCGTGCTGTGGGTTCTGGGGATCTGCACCGCCGGCTACTTCTTTGGCAACCTGGCGTGGGTGCGGGAACACCTGGACAAAATCATCTGGGCGCTGATTTTGGTGCCGGGCGTCATTGCCCTGCTGGGCGCCTGGCGCGCGGGCCGCACGCCGCAGGGCCCGGCTGCGACCTGACGTGGTACTTCAAAAAAGAGAGCTGCCCGCGCTTGTCAGACAAGGGCGGGCAGCTTTTTTGATGCCGAACGAAGGCGGTCAGCGGCGGTAGCCCCGGCGCTGGTCGCGGTCTTCGCCGATCTCGTGGCCGATCAGCGCGCCCGCTGCGGCGCCGCCGATGGTGCCTGCAGGCCCCCCGAAGACGGCATTGCCCACGGCGCCGCCGGCAACGGCGCCCACCCCGGTGCCGACCTGGGCGCTGGTGGGGTTGGAGGCGCACCCGCCCAGGGCCAGGGCGGCGGTGCACGTGGTAGCAAGAAGCATGTGACGGATTTTCATGGCTAGGGTCCTTTGTGAGTGGAACCAGGCCACGGTCCCGGCGGCACCTGCGGGGCGTTCGGGGAACGTGCCTGTGACTTCACTATCCCCCGCCCGGGGCGGGCCGCCCGTAGGCGACGGCGGCTTGCCGCTGTAGGACACCGGGGCACCACCGCGTGCGCGGCCGGCGGGCAGGCGCAGGGTGGGTGCGGGCTAACCAGCGGGTTTCAGGCACAGGGTGACCAGCAGCGACGCCGGCTCCAGCGCCCGCAGGGAGCGCAGCGCGCGCGGCGCCAGGTGCACGAAGTCGCCGGGTTGCAGCTGCTGGGTGCCGTCCTCGCTCAGGAACTCCACCACCCCTTCGATGCACAGCACGGTGGCCTCGCCGGGGGTTTGGTGCTCCTTCATGGATTTGCCGGCGTCCAGCACGACCCGCATGACTTCGAGCTGGCCGGCTTTCAAGATGGCTGCGGTGGTGGTTTCCAGCAGGCGCGCCCCCAAGGGACGCACGCTGACGATCTGGCCGGATTGGGCGTGGGGCAGGGCCATGGAATGCCTCCTTTCTTGCCGTGGAACTTGAGGGCCACTGTGCGCGCACTTTGCCGTGCGCGCAAGCCTGGTGCGGCCTTTGCCCTGGCAGGAAGGGTGTGAATGGCCTTCTAGGGATGCTCTGCACGAATTGAGCGGTAAGTGGGCGCTGCGGATCGGGAGGGGCTGCAAGGCGCAAAACGCAGCAATAGCCGCAGCTATTGCGAGGATTTGCAACGCAGCAGACTGCCCGAGGCCGCAGATGCACGCGGCGC
>NZ_JAJTBB010000029.1 GCF_021287135.1 Acidovorax sp. | reverse complement strand
GTCGCCCGGGCGGCCATTGCGACCCCGGCCCCGCTTGCCACCCGCCCGTCCGGCGGGCGGCTGCCCGTCGCCCGCGCGCCCGGCGCTGTCCGCGGAGTTCGCGCCCGCAGCCTGCGCCAGCGCGCGGATGTCGCCCTCGTCCAGCTCCAGCCACGCGCCGCGCTTGAGCCCGCGCGGCAGCACCATGGCCCCGTAGCGGATGCGGATCAGCCGGCTGACGGCATGGCCCACGGCTTCGAACATGCGGCGCACCTCACGGTTGCGGCCTTCGGAAATGGTGACCCGGTACCAGCAATTGGAGCCTTCTCCGCCGCCGTCTTCGATGGAGCCAAAGGAGGCCACACCGTCGTCCAGGCGAACACCGTCCAGCAGCTTCTGCTTTTCGTCGTTGCTGAGCGCCCCGAGCACGCGGACCGCGTATTCGCGCTCCAGACCAAAACGGGGGTGCATGAGCTTGTTGGCCAGTTCGCCCGAACTGGTGAACAGCAGCAACCCTTCCGTATTCAGGTCCAGGCGCCCGACCGACTGCCATTTGCCCTGCTGGAGCCGCGGCAGCTTGCGAAACACCGTGGGGCGGTTTTGCGGGTCGTCGTGCGTGACCACTTCGCCGACCGGCTTGTGGTACGCAATGACGCGCGCAGGCGGCGGATCGATGCGGTAGCGGATGGGCTTTCCATTGACCTTGACCTGGTCCCCGAACTGGATGCGCTGGCCGATGTGGGCCGGCTCGTTGTTCACCGAGATGCGCCCCTCCAGGATCAGCTGCTCCATCTCCAGCCGCGATCCCAGTCCGGCCTGGGCCAGCACCTTGTGCAGCTTGGGCGTTTCCACCTGGGGCAGGAGCACGCGCTTGGCAGGCACGGCCTCGGCAGAGGCTTCGTCCTCATCAAAGCGGCCCGACACCACGTCTTCGAACTGGTAGCCCTCCACGGACGGCGCCGCGGCCTTGCGGGCATCGCGGCCGCGCTTTGCCGGGCCACCGGCGGGGAAATTCGCCCCTGCCGGGCGCTGGCGCCCTTGCGGATCGGCAGGCGCAGCGACTGCCTCTGCGGGCGCAGGCTCGGACACCTCAGCCCCATCCACGGCATCGATCGCCTGGACCGCCGCCGGAGCTGTTTCGAAAGGCGCCACGGCGTCGGCGGGAACGCCGGCAGCCGAAGCCTCGGCCTCCGCGGCCGGCGCCTCCAGCGGGGCTGCAGACTCGGCCGTCTCGGCCTTTTTCTTGCGCGGAGCGCGCTTGGCCGCAGGCTTCTTGGGCGCGGCGGCTGCCGGTTCAGCCTCCGGCAGACCGGCCGGCGTTTCGAGCGTTGAATCGTTCATCAATGAGTTCCCTGGACATTGCCGTGGGCATCATCCGCACTGTCGTCGCGGACATCTTCTGTTTCCGCATCCTGAAAAAAATCATCCACCGGCGGCCACGCGGGCTTATCGGCCGCTGCAGGCACCTCTGGCACCTCTGGCACCTCTGGCACCGGCGTGGCCGCGGGGTCCGCGGCCAGCGCAACGTCCGGGGCTGGCGCATCTGCCGCTTCCGACGCCGGCATATCGACCTCGCCGGGGTCCTGCACCCTGTCGCCGCCCACCTCTGCAGCGTCGCCCGGGGCTGGCGGGTCCATCTCCACCAAGGGCTGCGGCGCCCTCTCGCTCGCACCCTCGGCTTGGGGCAGATCCTCCTGGACGGGCGGGTCGATCTCTCCCTGCGCAGCGGCGGCCATCGCCTCCAGCACGCTGGCGTTGCCGGACGGATCGTCCAGCACCGGCAACTGGTCCAGCGACTGCAGCCCCATGTCGTCCAGGAACTGCCGGGTTGTAGCGAACAAGGCGGGCCGGCCCACGGTTTCCCGGTAGCCAATCACCTCCACCCAGCCGCGGTCTTCGAGCTGCTTGATGATCAGGCTGTTGACCGTCACCCCGCGAATATCCTCAATGTCGCCCCGCGTCACGGGCTGGCGGTACGCAATGATGGCCAGCGTTTCCATGGTGGCGCGCGAATAGCGCGGCGGCTTTTCGGGGTGCAGCCGGTCCAGGTACTCGCGCATTTCGGGGCGGCTCTGGAAGCGCCAGCCCGTGGCCACCTGCACCAGTTCCACGCCGCGCGGCGACCATTCGAGCTGCAGGTCCTGCAGCAGCGCCTTCAGGGTATCGGACCCCAGCTCGTCGTTGAACAGCACCCGCAGCTCCCGCACCGGGAGGGGTTGCTGCGCGCAGATCAGCGCGGTTTCGAGGACCCGTTTGGCATCCACCGTGTTCATGGTTCAGCGATTCCTGGGAAAAATGCCACGCACCGCGTGGGCGGCATATCAACAGCAGGGGGCAATTCAATGGGGCGCTCTGCAAGGGCGCTGGCGCGTCGCACGGGCCCGGCGGTGTAACGTCTTCGGGCGGAGATCGGGCGGGCCGTCAGGGCGCATTGTAGCCGAGACCCCACAGGGCCAGGGCCTGGCGCATATCGTCCGGCACTTCGGCGCGGAACTCCAGCGCCTGCCCGGTGACCGGGTGGGCAAAGGCCAGGCGGTACGCATGCAGGGCCTGGCGCTGCAGGGCCCCCACGGGACGTCCTCCGTACAGCGCATCGGCGACCAGCGGGTGCCGCAGCGACGCCATGTGCACGCGGATCTGGTGGGTTCGGCCGGTGTGCAGGGTGCACTGCACCCAGCAGCCTTCCGGACCGCCGGCCAGCCAGCGGATGTCCGTGCGGGCCGGCTTGCCGGCATGGACCGCCAGGTCGACCACCGCCATGCGCAGCCGGTTGCGCGGGTCGCGCCCAATGGGGGCGTCCACCATGCGGGTGGGCGGGCCGGCCCACGCACCGTGGGCCAGGGCGACATACTGGCGCTGCACCTTGCGCTCAGCAATCAGCGCCACCAGCGCATCCATCGTGGCCCGGTCGCGGGCCACCACCATCAGGCCGCTGGTGTCCTTGTCCAGCCGGTGCACGATGCCGGCCCGCGGCACCGTGAGGGCCTTTTCGTCGCGTGCGAGCAGGCCGTTGAGCAGCGTGCCGCTCCAGTTGCCAGGCGCCGGGTGGACCACCAGTCCCGCCGGCTTGTTCACCACCAGCAGGTGGGCGTCCTCGTACACCACATCGATGCCCATGGGCTCGGGGCGGAACGCCTGGCTTTGGAGGGTGGGCCGCATCTCCAGCACCAGCTGGTCGCCCGCCTTCACCCGCGCAGAGGCCTTGGTTGCGGGCTGGCCGTTGAGGTGGACCAGCCCTTGCGCCAGCAGTTGCTGCAGGTAGCTGCGGGAGAACTCCGGGACCAGCTCGGCCAGCGCCCGGTCCAGCCGGGCGGCATGCTGGTCGGCCCCGACCTGCACGCTGCGGAGCTCGCCCGCGCCATCACCGGCCGGGTCTTCGCTCTCTTCCGCCAGCCAGTCTTCCGCCACCCCGGCTGGCTGCGGGGGACGGCTGCCAGCGCCCACGGGGATCAACGGCGCGGCCGGGATCAACGGGAGGGCAGGTAGCGCGACGGATCCACCGGCTTGCCCTGGCGGCGGATTTCAAAGTGCAGCTTCACGCGGTCGGCGTCGGTATTGCCCATCTCCGCAATCTTCTGGCCCTTGCGCACCGACTGGTCTTCTTTCACCAGCAGGGTCTGGTTGTGGGCGTAGGCCGTGAGGAAGGTATTGTTGTGCTTGAGGATGACGAGGTTGCCATACCCCCGCAGGCCCGCCCCGGCGTACACCACGCGCCCATCGGCGGCCGCGAGCACCGGGTCCCCGGCCTTGCCGGAGATGTCGTAGCCCTTGTTGCGCGCCTCGTCAAACCCCGCCAGCAGCGAGCCTGACGCGGGCCAGATGAAGGCCATCTCGTCCTCCCCGGCCGCGGGGGCCGTGGCGGGCGTGGCGGGGGCTGGGGCCACGACCGCCCCGGAGGCCGGAGACTTCGGCGCGCTGGCCGCCGACGCGGGCGCGCTGGCCGGCGCCGCCGGGGTGACCGCGGAAGACGTCACAGGGCGCGTGACCACGCCCGTGTCCGACGCCACCGCCTGCGATGCGGGAGCCGGCGGCACCACGCGCAGCACCTGCCCGACCTCGATCAGGTTGGGGTTCTCCAGGTTGTTCCAGCGGGCGACGTCCTTCCAGCTCTGGCCGGATTCCAGACCGATGCGAATGAGGGTATCCCCCGGCTTGACCGTGTAGTAGCCCGGCTTGCCGGCATTTTCGGCGCCGGGCAGCGGCTTGATCGGCGCGACCACCACGCCGGGCTGCGCAGCCGGGGCGGGCGCGGAGGTGGAAGTGGAGGTGCCCCGGTCTTCCACAGGAGCCTTGTTCAGCCGGGTGCCACAGCCGGTGAGCGCCAAACCCGCCAGTGCCACGGTAAACCCAGCCACAAGACCACGCGATACGAACATAAGCAATTCCCTTTACGCAATCCCCGATTTTAGGGGGACAAAATGCACGGGCTCGAGCACGTTTTGTTTCAATCCGTGCGGGGTTTTGTCGATCACAAGCAACACCTGCTGGCCGCCCGCCACGGCCATGGGAGCCACCAGCCGCCCGCCCACGGCCAGCTGGTCGCACCAGGCCTGGGGCACGGCATCGCCGCCGGCCGCTGCAATGATGGCCGCATAGGGCGCGCCCTTGGCATAGCCCAGCGTGCCGTCGCCAAAGAGCAGGTGGACGTTGGCCAGGCGAAACGGCCGCAGGTGGTGGCGCGCCTTGTCGTGCAGGCCCCGCAGGCGCTCCAGCGTGTAGACCTCGCGCGCCAGGAGGCTCAGCACCGCGGCCTGGTAGCCGCAGCCCGTGCCGATCTCCAGCACCCGGCCCAGCCCGCCGCGCGCGGCTTCCGCGCCCAGCAGCAGCTCGCACATGCGCGCGACCACGCTGGGCTTGGAGATGGTCTGCCCCAGGCCGATGGGCAGGCTCGTGTCCTCATACGCCTGGTTGACCAGCGCGCTGTCCACAAAGCGGTGGCGCTCCACCGTTCCCATCGCCTGCAGCACCGCCGGCGAGGTGATGCCGCCCGCCGCCAGTTTCTGCACCATGCGTGCGCGCACTGCCGCGGAGTCCAGGCCCACGCCCACCGGCGCCGGGGCCGGTGGCAGGCGCCGGCCGGCAGGCGCCGCGGGCT
>NZ_JAJTBB010000024.1 GCF_021287135.1 Acidovorax sp. | reverse complement strand
GCCCAGGACGACCTGGCGGCGGCCCGTGAGGCGGCCCACAGCCTCAAGTCCGCCGCTGCCAGCATCGGTGCCCGGCCCCTGTCCGAACTGGCGGCCCGGGTCGAGGCGGCTGCCCGGGAAGGGCAGGCGGCCGAAGTGCGGCGCCTGGGCGAGAGCCTGCCCCAACTCCTGGCCGATACCCGCAGCGCCCTGGAACGCTACATGGAGCAGGGCGGCCACTAGGGCGGTGGAGCGCCTGCCGGGCCGGCATCCGGGCTGCGGCGGCAGGCAAGAAAAAAGGCGCGGGGCCTTGCGGCCACCGCGCCTTTTTTATCGACTCCGGGCGGAGTCGATAGGGTTCGGCGTTCAGTCTTCCTTGCGCATCTGGGGGAAGAGGATGACGTCCCGGATGTTGGCGGTGTCGGTGAGCAGCATGACCAGGCGGTCGATGCCGATGCCGCAGCCGCCGGTGGGGGGCATGCCGTATTCCAGCGCGCGCACGAAGTCGTGGTCGAAGAACATGGCCTCGTCATCGCCGCTGTCCTTGGCCGCCACCTGGGCGTGAAAGCGCGCAGCCTGGTCCTCGGCGTCGTTCAGCTCGCTGAAGCCGTTGCCGAACTCGCGGCCGGTGATGTACAGCTCGAAGCGCTCCGTCACCTCGGGCCGGGCATCGTTGGCGCGCGCCAGCGGCGAGATCTCGGTGGGGTGCTCCATGATGAAGGTGGGTTGCCACAGCTTGTCTTCCACCGTTTCTTCAAAGTACAGCACCTGCAGGCTGGCCAGCGACCGGCTGGAGAGCTTGTCCTTCTCTTCCGTCATGCCCAGCTTCTTGAGCGCGCTGATCAGCCACGCGGCGTCGTCCACGTGCGCCCCCGCCTCGGTGTGCTGGAAGATGGCCTCGCGGATGGTCAGGCGCGCGAAGGGCTGCGACAGGTCCACCGGGCGGCCCTGGTAGGTCATCTGCAGGCTGCCCGTGGCTTTGAGCGCCACCTCGCGGATCAGCGTCTCGGTGAAGTCCATCAGGTCCAGGTAGTTCCAGTACGCCGCGTAGAACTCCATCATGGTGAACTCGGGGTTGTGGCGCACCGAGATACCTTCGTTGCGGTAGCTGCGGTTGATCTCGAACACGCGCTCGAAGCCGCCGACGATCAGGCGCTTCAAGTACAGCTCGGGCGCGATGCGCAGGAACATCTCCTGCTCCAGCGCGTTGTGGTGCGTGATGAACGGCTTGGCGTTGGCACCGCCGGGAATGGGGTGCAGCATGGGCGTCTCGACTTCCAGGAAGCCGTGGCTCACCATGAACTCGCGCAGGCCGCTCACGGCCTTGCTGCGGGCCACGAAGCGCTTGCGGGCGTGCTCGTCGGTGATCAGGTCCACATAGCGCTGGCGGTACTTCTGCTCCTGGTCGGCCATGCCGTGGAACTTGTCGGGCAGCGGGCGCAGGCTCTTGGTGAGCAGGCGCAGGCCGGTCACCTTGACCGACAGCTCGCCCGTCTTGGTCTTCATCAGCGTGCCCTCGGCGCCCACGATGTCGCCCAGGTCCCAGTGCTTGAAGGCGGCGTACAGCTCTTCGCCCACGGCGTCGCGCGTCACGTACAGCTGGATGCGCCCGCCCACCTCGCCCAGCGAACCGTCCTGCAGGGTGGCAAAGCTGGCCTTGCCCATCACGCGCTTGAGCATCATGCGGCCGGCCACGGACACGGTGACGGGTGCGGCCTCCAACGCCTCGGCGGCCGTGCCGCCGTGGTCCACGTGCAGCTGCGCGGCCCGGTGGGCCGGCTTGAAATTGTTCGGGAAGGCCACGCTGCCGCCCTGGGCCTGCACTTCGCGCAGCGCGCGGAGTTTTTCACGGCGCTCGGCGATGAGCTGGTTGTCATCCTGGGGGGCGGGGGCGTGGGTGTGTTCGGACATAGGGGGCCGTCGTTGCGGTGCTCAAAGGTGCGCGCCCGGGGGCGCTCACGGTCAGAAAGGGGAGGAAGGGCTGCGCGCAGCCGAACCGGTGATTTTAGGGCTTCTGCTCTGGCACCGGACTGCGAAAGACGGCCGCGGCGGTGCGGGCGATGATGCGCAGGTCCAGCCACAGCGAATGGGTGCGCGCGTATTCGCAGGCGTAGCGCAGCTTGGCGGGCAGGATTTCGTGCACATAGGTGTGCTCGGGGTCGCTGCTTTGCGCCAGCAGCGCGCTTTCGTCGCGAAAGGCCAGCGAAGCCAGGTCGGTGATGCCGGGCCGCACGCTGAACACCTGCCGTGCCACCTCCGGCGGGTACAGGGCCACGTAGTGCGGCACCTCGGGCCGGGGGCCCACCACGCTCATGTCGCCCACCAGCACGTTGGCAAACTGGGGCAGCTCGTCGAGCTTGGTGCGGCGCAGGAAGTGGCCGGCCCGGGTGATGCGTGCGTCCGCCCCCACGGTGATGGCCGGCCCCGTCTGGTCGGCCCCTACGCGCATGGTGCGGAACTTGGCAATGCGGAAATGCCGCCCCCCGCGCCCCACCCGGGTCTGCCGGTACAGCACCGGGCCGGGCGAGTCCAGCCGCACCCACAGCGCCAGCACCGCCAGCAGCGGCGCCAGCGCCAGCAGGGCGCTGGCGGCGAAGAGGATGTCGAACAGCCGCTTGGCCATGGGCGGACGGGGCTGCTCAGCCGCCCAGCAGTTCGCGCAGTGCGGCGATGACGCGGTCCTGGTCCGCGTCGCTCATGGCGGTGAACAGCGGCAGGCTCACCATGGCCTGGTAGGCAGCGTCGGCGTGCGGGAACTGCTCGGGCGTCAGGCCGTACCGGTCGCGCCAGTAGGGGTGGCGGTGCAGGGGTACGTAGTGCACGCTGGTGCCGATGCCTCGGTCCGCCAGGCCCTGGACCAGGGCGTCGCGGTCGATGCGGGCCCCGGGCGCCAGGCGTACCACGTACAGGTGCCAGGCGTGCTGCTCGCCGGCGGGCGCCACAGCGGGCAGCACCAGCGGCAAGGCGGCCAGCGCGGCGTGGTAGCGCCGGGCCAGGTGCTCGCGCCGCTGCACGAACTGCGGCAGGCGCGCCAGCTGTTCCACACCCAGCGCCGCGGCCACGTCCGTCATGTTGTATTTGAAGCCGGGCGCTACCACCTCGTAGTACCAGGCCGGGGTCTTGGAGGTAAAGCGGTCGAACGCGTCGCGGTTCATGCCGTGCAGGCGCATCACGCGCATGCGCTGGGCCAGCGCCTCGTCGCGTGTCACGGCCATGCCGCCCTCGCCGGTGGTGATGGTCTTGTTGGCGTAGAAGCTGAACACCGTCACGTCGGACTGCAGCTGCCCCACCAGCGTGCCGCGCCAAGTGGTGGGCAGCGCGTGCGCGGCGTCTTCCACCACTTTCAGGCCGTGCTCCCGGGCGATGGCGAGGAGGGCATCCATGTCGCACGCCAGGCCGCCGTAGTGCACCGGCACGATGGCCTTGGTGCGCGGCGTGATGGCGGCGCGCACGCGGGCCGGGTCCATGTTCAGGGTGACCGGGTCCACGTCCACCAGCACCGCGTCGGCGCCCAGGTAGCGTGCCACCTCCACCGTGGCCGTGAAGGTGAGCGTGGGGGCGATGACCTCGTCGCCCGGGCCGATGCCCAGCGCCTCCAGCGCCAGGTGCAGGCCCGCGGTGGCCGAGTTGACGGCCACGCTGTGCAGGCCGCCGCCCAGGTAGTCGGTGAAGGCGGCCTCGAACTTCCGGGCCATAGGGCCGGTGGTCACCCAGCCCGAGCGCAGCGCGGCGGTGACGGCGGCGATCTCCGCGTCGCCGATGTCGGGGCGGGCAAAGGGCAGGAAGGGCGGGTCGGCGGTGGGGGAAGAGGAGGGCGGCATGGGGGGCGGGCGAGGCTTAACGGGGTTTCACGGCCCAGCTCAGGCGGTGCGTGCGCAGCGGCCAGAGCAGGGCGGACGCGGGGGCGATCCACGGCGTCGGCAGGCGCCGCGCCACCGGCGGAGCCAGCGTGAGGCGGCATGAGTGTATCTGCGCGCCGGGAAACAGCTGCCCCAGCTCGCGCAGCGGGACGCCGCGCACGTCGGGGTTGGCGGGGTTGTTCACCACGAAGTCGTACACCAGCACGCCGCCGCCGGGTGCAACCCAGTGCCACAGCTGCTGCGCCATGTGGCGGCGGTAGTCCCCGTCCAGCAGCGAGCTGAAGAGCGTGAACGCGAGCACGGCGTCCTGGCTGGCCGGCGGCACGGGCGCCAGCGCTGCATCGCCCTCCACCAGCGCGACCGCCGCCGGCAGGGTGGCGCGCGCGGCGGCGGCGCGCTCGGGCAGCAACTCCAGCCCGGTCAGGCAGGCCGGTGTGGCGCCCAGCCGCACCAGGTCGTGCAGATTGCCGCCTCTGCCGCAGCCCACCTCCACCATGGGCCGCCGGGCCAGGCTGGTCCAGCCATGGGCGCGCCAGATCCGCGCCATGGCCCGCAGCCGCTCCTGCTGGGCCTGCAGTGCGGCGGCGTTGGCATACAGGCTGTAGCGCGCAGCGTCGGTCGCGGCGTCGCGCCGCGCATAGCGGGCCTGGACGGCCTGGGGCTCGTGTTCCGTCATCGGGTGATGCGTGCAAAGTGGCTGGATGGCCCGCGTGCGCGGGCCAGGTCCCACAGGCCGCGCCAGGTGCCCAGGCCGTAGCCGGCGTGGAAGGCCGCGATCGCGGCCGGCAGGCGCGGCAGCAGGCTCCAGCGGCCGGCGGCCCGGGCCGCCGCGCAGGAGGCGAGCAGCACGTAGCTGCCGTAGGCCAGGGCCAGTGCGGCCAGCGGCGCGGCGGACCAGGGCAGGGCCAGCGTGCAGGCGCCGGCCGCAGCCACGAAGACCGCAGGCACCAGCTGCCGCAGCGACCCGGGCTGCCCGTGCTTGCGCATGACGAAGGGTCGCCAGTAGCCGTACTGTCGCTGCTGCGCAAACAGGTGGGCCAGCGAATCCCGCGGGGTGTAGACGGACCGGATGTGCCGGCTTTGCCAGATGCGCGCGCCGCCCAGCCGCAGGCGCAGGTTGTGCTCGTCGTCCTGGTTGCGCACCAGGGCTTCGTCAAACCCGCCGAAGCGCTCGAACACGCTGCGCCGCCAGCAGCCCAGGTACACCGTGTCCACCTCGCCTTCGTAGTCGGTGTCGCGCGAACGGGCGCCGCCCACCACCCAGCGGCACTGGAACGCGGCGGCAATTGCCGCGCCCGTGGGGCCTGCGCCCTGCGCCACCCAGGGGCCGCCCACGTTGTCGGCGCCCGTGCGCTCCAGCGCCTCCAGGCACTGGGCCAGGTAGTCGGGGGCGAACTGGCTGTGCACATCCATGCGGGCAATGACCTGGCCCTGCGCGCGGGCGATGCAGGCGTTGAGCCCGGTGGAGACGATGCGGCCGGGGTTGTCCACCAGCACCAGCCGGGCATCGTGCGCGCAGCGCTGCAGCAGGTGCTCGCGGGTGCCGTCGTCGCTTTCGCCGTCTGCAATGAGCACCTCCATGCGCCAGCCCGGCGGGAGCTGCTGGGCCAGGGCCGAGTCGCAGAACGCGTCGATGTGGCCGCGCTCGTTGCGGCACGGCACGATCACGCTGATGAGCTGGGGCGTTTCGGTGGGGCGTGGCATAGGCTTCAACGGGCGCGCAGCAGTTGCTGGTAGAGCTGGTGCATGCGGTCCATCTGGACTGCGCGGTCGCCGTCCCGCGCGATGCGCTCGGCGTTCTGCCGGCCGCGGGCCTGCGCCAGGTCGTCGTCCTCCACCAGCGCGACGAGCTGCTCGGCAAGGGCCCGTGCATCGCCGGCCGGCACCAGGCATTGCGGCGCGAGCCACTGCCGGTTGGCCGGCAGGTCGCTGGCGACCACCGCCAGGCCGCAGGCCATGCTCTCGAGCATCGCCACCGACGTGGCATCGCTTTCGGGTACGGTGATGGCGATCTTCGCGGCGTCCAGCACGCGGGCCATGCCGGCATCGTCCAGCCGGCCGTGGAAGTGCACGGCGCCGTCCAGCCCGGCCTGCTGCACCTGCTGGCGCAGGCGCGCCTCCAGGCTTCCGCCGCCCAGCAGGTGCAGCGCCAGGCCGGCCTGGGGCCGGCGGGCGCGCAGCAGTGCGAACGCCTCCACGATGGTGTCGATACGGTAGTTGGGCTCCCAGGCGCGCGCACTCACCAGCTGGTGGCCGGGCTTGTCGTCCCACGGCACGGGGTGAAAGCGCTGCAGTTCCACACCCCAATGGATTTCCTGCGCGGCGCGCCGTGGGCGGAAAGCGGCCGCCGCGGCCACCAGGCTGGCCGAGTCGCCGGTGATGAGGTCGGCCTGCCGCAGCGTCCACCCGGTCAGCCAGCGCATCCAGGGGTTCTTGCGGGGCGTCACCAGCAGGTCGGTGCCCCAGGCGGTCATGACCAGGGGCCGCCGCCCGCAGCGCGCGGCCAGGTACCCGTAGGACGTGATGTAGTGCGCATGCACGATGTCGGGCGCCAGTTCGGCCACGTGGCGCCGGGCCTCCCGCACGCGCAGCAGCCAGTCGGTGGAGCGGTGCACCGGCCGCAGGGTGCGCACCTCCACGCCGTCCACCGGGGAGGGGCGCGCCGTGACCAGCGACACGCGGTAGCTGCGTTGGCGCATCTCCCGCGCCCAGCGCTGGACATGCGGGCTGGTGGCGTCGCCGAGCAGGCACAGGTGCAGAGGACGGTCCATGGCGTCAGGCAGCGGGGTCCGTGCCGGGGGTGTTCGGTGCGGGAGCGCTGCCGGCCCACGCGGCGTAATGGGCGCGCAACTCCGGGTGCTGTGAGAGCAGCTGCTCATCGCGCTCGCGCACGTCGCCCACCTGCCGCGCCGGCGTGCCGGCGACGATGGCGAAATCGGGCACCTCGCCGCGCACCTGCGAATAGGCGCACACGACCGCGCCCTTGCCGATGCGCGCGCCTGCCTCGATCAGGCTGTGGGGGCCGATGAAGGTGTAGGGGCCGATCTCCACGGGGGCGCTGCGATAGCCGGGCCGGGGGCCATCGTGCAACGCGTACTGGTCACCCAGCAGGCGGATGGACCGGTGTGAGCTGTGCGTCACGATGCTGACGAAGTTGGTGATCTGCACCCCCCGGCCGATGCGCAGGCCGGCGGCGGCGTCCAGAAAGTTGAAATGGCCGATGAAGACGTGGTCCGCAAGCCGCAGCCCTTCGGCACCCTCGATGCAGGTGCTGGGGGCGATGCGGGTGTGCGGCAGGCGGCGGCCCTGGTGGTCGGTCTCGCCGAACACCATGCGGTAGAACAGCGCCTGCCAGAGGCGGCGGCGCCAGCGGTTAAGCGCGGCTCTCATGCGGCATGTCCTCCCAGTTCGCCAGGGCCCAGAAATAATAGGCAAAGTAGGCCAGCATGCTCGCCGACACCCCCCAGCCTGCGCCGACGAGCCCGCCCAGGTGCAGCCCCGTGGCAAGCCCGGCAAAGAACAGGCATTGTCCAACCAGCGCCAGGCGCAGCGCCCATGCCTGCGCGCCCCAGGCCATGGTGACCACGGCCAGGGGCGAGGCCACGAAATGCAGTGCGATGTAGGGCGCAAGGGCCCGCGCCAGCTGCCCGGCTTCGGCCCACTGCGCACCAAAGGCCCAGGCGAACAGGCCCGGCCCCCACAGCAGCAGCACGGCCGCCAGCGGGCAGGCCACGGCGGCCAGCCCCAGCTGGGCCTGGCGCACCCGGCGGCGCGCGTCCGCCGGGCTGCCGGCCGCCAGCAGGTTGGGGTACAGCGCCTGCGACAGCGCCCCGCCCACCAGCGTGGCGGGTGCCTTGAGGTAGCGCAGCGCCAGGGCCCACAGCCCGGCAGCGGCGTCGCCCGTCCACGCGGCCACCAGCACCAGGGTCAGCGTGTCCTGCAAGGCCCCCAGAAAGGCATGGGGCGTGTTGAGCAGGGGAAAATCCTTGTGCTGCGCGGCCAGGGCCCGCAATGGCGCCCAAGGCTGGCGCCACAGGCCAGTCCACCCGCCCGCGGGCGCGGGCCGGGCCAGCAGCCAGGCCGCGCCCAGGCCGCCCGCGGTGGCGCCCAGCACCAGGCCCAGCGGCCCCATCTTCATCCAGCCCAGCAGCAGCTGCAGCACGGCGCCCCCGCTCTGCTGCACCAGCCGCGCGGCCGACAGCAGCGCGAAGCGCTGCGCCCGCGTGGCCCACAGGCTGAGCCATTGGGTGGCCGCGCCAGCCAGCACCGCCAGCGGCAGGGTCCAGGCCAGCGGCAGCCCGCGCACGGCGGTCAGCACGGCGGCCACCGCGATGGACGCGGCGGTCACGGCCAGCAGCACTCGCGCGCACAGCGCCATCAGCTGGGCGGCGCGCGGCTCGGTGCGTTCCAGCGGCAGGGCGAATTCGTAGCGCGCGCAGCCCACCACGGCCATGTTGGTGGCCACGGCCCACAGCAAGGAGAACTGGCCGAAGGCCTCGGGGCTGTAGGTGCGCGTGAGCGCGGGCCCCAGCACCAGCGGGATGGCGTGGGCCGCGACGCTGCCCGTGAGCAGGGTCAGCGTGGCGCGCAGGAGTCCCCCGGTCATGGCAGCGCCTGCGGCCTTTCGCGGTGGTAGCCGGGCACCAGCTGGTGCAGCAGGCGGGCCATGGCGGCGGCGTCACCGCTGCGCGCTGCCTGGTGCAGCGCCTGCAGCAGGCCTTGCAGCTCATCCCAGGGGCGGTACTCCTCGCGGGCCCGCAGGATGCGCGGGTGGTCCGTGGGCAGCGGGTTGTCGGCGATGAGCAGTTCTTCGTACAGCTTCTCGCCCGGCCGCAGGCCGGTGAAGACGATCTCGATGTCGCCCTCGGGGTGGCGCGCGTCGCGCACGGTCAGCCCCGAGAGCGTGACCATGCGCTGCGCCAGGTCCAGGATCTGGATGGGATCGCCCATGTCCAGCAGAAACACGTCGCCGCCCTCGGCCATGGCACCGGCCTGCAGCACCAGCTGCGCGGCCTCCGCGATGGTCATGAAGTAGCGTGTCACGTCGGGGTGGGTCACGGTCACCGGCCCCCCGGCTGCAATCTGCTGGCGGAACAGCGGGATCACGCTGCCGCTGGAGCCCAGCACGTTGCCGAACCGGACCATGGACAGGCGAGTCGGGCAGCTCCAGGGCCCTGCGGACGCATCGCCGGGCGGGTCGAAGGGCGGGCGCGGCGACGCCGCAATGGCCTGCAGCACCATCTCGGCCACCCGCTTGGTAGCGCCCATCACGTTGGTCGGGCGCACGGCCTTGTCCGTGGACACCAGCACAAAGTGGCTGGCACCGTGCGCCAGCGCCACACGCACCATGTTCAGCGTGCCGAACACGTTGTTCAGCACGCCTTCCCCCGCATTGGCCTCCACCATGGGCACATGCTTGTAGGCCGCGGCGTGGTAGATGGAGCCGGGCCGGTAGAGCCGGCAGATGTCGGCCATGCGCTCGGGGTCGGTGATGCTGGCCAGCAGGGGCACCAGGGCGTCGGGCGCGCTGCCGTGCGGCACCAGCGCCTGGAGTTCGTGGTGGATCGCGTACAGCGCGTATTCGCTGTGGTCCACCAGCAGCAGCTGGCGCGGGCCTTCGCGCAGGATCTGGCGGCACAGCTCGCTGCCGATGCTGCCGCCGGCGCCCGTGACCAGCACCACGGTACCCGCCAGATTGCGGCCCAGCAGTCCGGGGTCGGGCGCCACGGGTTCGCGGCCCAGCAGGTCTTCGATTTCCAGGTCCTGGAAATCGGTCACCGTGACGCGCCCGCTGGCCAGGTCGGACAGGCCGGGCAGCGTGCGGATGCGCACCGGCAGCTCGTGCAGGCTCTCGATGATCTGGCGGCGCCGCTCGCGCGTGCTGCTGGGCAGCGCCAGCAGCACATCGGTGATGCCCAGGTGGCGCACCACCTCGGGCAGGTCCTGCGGTGCATGCACGCGCACGCCGTTGATGCTGCGCCCCACCTTGGCCGGGTCGTCGTCCACGAAGCCCTGGAGCAGGTACTGCCGCGTGTTGCCCAGCCCGGCGGCCGTCTGGGCCCCGGCGCTGCCGGCCCCGTAGATCAGCAGACGGTAGGGCGCATGGCGGCTGCGGCCCGCCAGTGCCAGCCAGCCCAGCGCGCGGCTGGCCCCGACGAGCAGCATGAACAGCAGCGGCTGCAGAATGCCCACGCTGCGGGGCACGCCCTCCCACTGGGCGACCAGCAGGCAGCCCAGCAGCAGGGCTCCGTACAAAGCCACGGCCTTGCCGGTGGTGATGAGCGCATTGATGCCCGTGTAGCGGAAGATGGCGCGGTACAGCCCCAGCTTGGCAAAGACTGGAAATGCCAGCGCGGGGGCCAGCGCATAGGCCAGCCACTGCAGGCCTTCGGGCCAGTGGGGCGTCTCCAGCCGCAGGGTGAAGGCCAGCCACATGGCGATGAGCCCCAGGCAGACGTCCAGGCCCACCACCACCAGGCGCTTGGCAGGGCGCGACCAGCCCAGGATGCGGTTCAGCATGGGCGGGCGCGGGAGCACAACGGTGGCGTGAAGGCGCTGCGGATCATGGCGCGGGCGCGATCCCTGTGCGCTCCAGCACATCGCCCACCAGTTCCAGCCGCACCAGCGGGTTGTCCAGCTCCATGAGGCGCTGCTTGAGTTCCAGCGGCACGGGCAGCAGCTCGCACCAGCGGTTGGCCACCCAGCCGCAGTCGTCCAGCTGCGCCGGCGTGGGCACGGCGGCCGAGACGGTGGCGTCCGGGTCCCGCTGTCGCAGCGTGTGCAGCACCTGGGCCAGGGCCGTGGAGGTGTTCTTCAGGTCCGCGGGCACCGGCACCGTCAGGTCGGCATCGAGGTGGTCCACGTCGGCAATCCACAGGCCGTGGGGCAGCAGGCTGCGCTGGGTGATGCGAAAGCGCTGCCCGCCCCGGCACTGCAGGGTGATGAGGCCCGGTTGCGGCGCCTCCAGCCGTTCGATGGTGGCCAGCGTGCCGATTTCGGCGAACTGCTCTTCCGGGGCGCCCGCCTGGCGCACCTCGCGGCCTTGCGTGAGGGCCACGACCCCGAACGGCGCGCCGGCCTGGTGGCATTTGCGCACCATGTCCAGGTAGCGCACCTCGAACACGCGCAGGGCCAGCAGGCCGTCCGGGAACAGCACGGAATTCAGAGGGAACAGCGGCAGGGATGACAGGGTGAGGGACTGTGTCATGAAGGGGCATCGCCTTGGCCCGCTATCATCCCATGGCGCAGCCCCGTTTCGCCGCGCCCCTTTGTTTTTGTCCTGCTGTCCATGCTCTACCAGATCGCCTCTTTCCTGCTTGATGTCGTCGGCGGCCTGCTCACGGGAGCGTGCCTGCTGCGCCTGTACATGCAGTGGCAGCGCGTTCCGTTTTCCAACCCTGTGGGAGGGCTGGTTTTTGCCCTGACCGACTGGCTCATCCTGCCGCTGCGCCGGGTCATTCCGCCGACCGGGCGCTGGGACGTTTCCAGCCTGGTGGCGGCGGTGCTGATTCAGGTGGTGCAGTACCTGTTGCTGACCCTGCTGCTGGGCGCGATCTCGGCATGGGCCTGGCTGCCGTGGCTGGCGCTGTTCGGCCTGGCGCGGGTGGCCGTGTCGGGCCTCATCGGCCTGCTCATCGTTTACGCGGTGATGTCGTGGGTGCAGGCGCGTTCGCCGCTGGCGGATGTCCTGGCCCGGCTGTGCGAGCCCATCCTGCGGCCCGTGCGCCGCATTCTTCCGCTGGTGGGGGGGATCGACCTGTCGCCCCTGGTGGTGCTGGTGCTGCTGCAGGTGGTGATGATCGTGCTGGGGCACCTGCAGGCCGGGGTCCTGCGGTAGCACCCCTGAGGTGCCTTCGCCAGAGCGGCGGCTCTTCGGGCACGCCGGCCCTCCTGGCGGGGCCCGCCGCTAGCAGCGGCTGCGTGCCGTGCCGGCGGCGGAATTTTGATCAAATATGCCTCTAGCGCTTATCTAGCAAGCGCCAGCAGCTATTGAAAAGATAGCAATCCCAGCGCCCTGCGGGGCGCCTTGGCGGAACCGCTGCCCCGCGAGGGGGCTTACATCACCGCGTCGGCCGGCAGGCGCTGCAGCATGGCCAAGCTGCTGGCCACGGTGTTGCGCAGTTCGCGGCGGTCGCAGATGAGGTCCACGGCGCCCTTGGCCTGCAGGAATTCTGCGCGCTGGAAGCCTTCGGGCAGGGTCACGCGCACGGTGGATTCGATCACGCGGGGGCCGGCAAAGCCGATCAGCGCCTTGGGCTCGGCAATCACGATGTCGCCCACAAAGGCAAAGCCGGCGCTCACGCCGCCCATGGTCGGGTCGGTGAGCACGCTGATGTAGGGCAGGCCCTTCTTGGCCAGGCGGGTGAGGGCGGCGTTGGTCTTGGCCATCTGCATCAGCGACAGCAGGCCTTCCTGCATGCGCGCGCCGCCCGTGGCGGTGAAGCAGATGAAGGGCACCTTCTGCTCAATGGCGGTTTCCACGCCGCGCACGAAGCGCTCGCCCACCACGGAGCCCATGGAGCCGCCCATGAAGTCGAACTCGAAGCAGGCGGCCACCACATTGATGCTCTTGACCGCACCGCCCATGACGATGAGGGCGTCGGTCTCGCCGGTGTTCTCCAGGGCTTCCTTCAGGCGCTCGGGGTACTTGCGGCTGTCCTTGAACTTGAGGGCATCCACGGGCAGCACTTCCTGGCCGATCTCATAACGGCCTTCGGCATCCAGGAACGCATCCAGGCGCGCACGGGCGCCGATGCGGTGGTGGTGGCTGCACTGGGGGCAGACGTTCTGGTTGTGCTCCAGATCGGCCTTGTAGAGCACCGTTTCGCAGCTCGGGCACTTGATCCACAGGCCCTCGGGCACCTGGCGGCGCTCGGTGGGGTCGGTTTGCTGGATCTTGGAGGGCAGAAGTTTTTCGAGCCAGGACATGGTTTTCCTCTGTGTGAATGGGCCATCGGCGGCAAGGCCTTGAAACGGGCGCGGCCCCAAGGATCAGGGCTCCCGCGCAAGGGCCGCCCCGCCGCGCTGGGAGCGTCCCCCTTCCCGCACAAAGCGCGAGAGAAGGGGGGAGCGGCAAAGCCGCTCAGGGGGATGAACGCTATTCTACGTATCCAGGGCCTTGCGGATGCCGCGCAGGAAGTCGATGGTCAGGGGCACCACCTTGGCGTGCTCCTGTTCTTCGATCAGCTGGATGATGCGGGTGCCGATGACCACGGCGTCCGCCACCCGGCCGATGGCCTGCGCCGTGGCCGCGTCGCGGATGCCGAAGCCCACGCCCACGGGGATGCTCACATGCTGACGGATGCGCGGCAGCATCTGCTCCACCGCCGAGGTGTCCAGCGCGCCCGAGCCGGTCACGCCCTTGAGCGACACGTAGTACACATAGCCGCTGGCCACGCGCGCCACCTGGGCCATGCGCTCGTCGGTGGAGGTGGGGGCCAGCAGGAAGATCAGGTCCATGCCGTGGGCGCGCAGGCTGGCGGCAAAGGCTTCGCATTCCTCGGGCGGGTAGTCCACGATGAGCACGCCGTCCACGCCAGCCTCGGCGCTGTCGCGCACAAAGGCGCCTGCGCCATGAACCTGGTCGTAGCGCTCCACGGGGTTCGCATAGCCCATCAGCACCACCGGGGTGGTGGTGTTGCGCTTGCGGAATTCACGCACGTGGTCCAGCACCTGCACCATGCCCACGCCCAGGCCCAGCGCCTTTTCGCCGGCCTTCTGGATGACGGGGCCGTCGGCCATGGGGTCGGAGAAGGGCACGCCCAGTTCGATCACGTCGGCACCGGCCTCCACCATGCCGTGCATGAGCGCGGGCGTGATGTCGGCAAACGGAAAACCGGCCGTGACGTAAGGGATCAGCGCCTTGCGGCCCTGGGCTTTCAGCTGTTCAAAAGTGGTCTCAATGCGGCTCATGGCTTGGCCTCTGCGGGGGCGCCCTTGACAGTCAGACCGCGCATGGACGGGCGGTCGTAGAAATCCTCGCCCGACAAGTCGGCCACGGTGCCGATGTCCTTGTCGCCGCGGCCCGAGAGGTTGACCAGGATGGACTGGTCCGGGCGCATGGTCTTGGCCAGCTTCAGGGCGTAGGCAAACGCGTGGCTGGATTCGAGCGCGGGAATGATGCCTTCGGTGCGGCACAGGTGGTGGAAGGCGGCCAGCGCCTCCTGGTCGGTGATGCCCACGTACTCGGCCCGGCCGATCTCCTGCAGCCAGGCGTGCTCGGGGCCCACGCCGGGGTAGTCCAGGCCCGCGCTGATGCTGTGCGTCTCGGTGATCTGGCCGTTGGCGTCCTGCAGGATGAAGGTGCGGTTGCCGTGCAGCACGCCGCTGCTGCCGCGCTGCAGGCTGGCCGAATGCTTGCCGCTGTCCAGGCCCTCGCCCGCGGCCTCCACGCCGATCAGGCGCGTCTTCTCGAACGGGATGTAGGGGTGGAAGATGCCCATGGCATTGCTGCCGCCGCCCACGCAGGCCACCACGGCGTCGGGCTGCTGGGCCGCAATCTTCTGGTCCGCCAGCATGCTGGGCATCTGCTCGATGGCCTCCTTGCCGATCACGCTCTGGAAGTCGCGCACCATCATCGGGTAGGGATGCGGGCCGGCCACGGTGCCGATGATGTAGAACGTGTTGTCCACGTTGGCCACCCAGTCGCGCATGGCTTCGTTCAGTGCGTCTTTCAGCGTCTTGCTGCCCGACTCGACGGGCACCACGGTGGCGCCCAGCAGCTTCATGCGGAACACGTTGGGGCTTTGGCGCTTGACGTCTTCGCTGCCCATGTAGACCACGCACTCCAGCCCGTAGCGCGCGCAAATGGTGGCCGTGGCCACGCCGTGCTGGCCGGCGCCGGTCTCGGCGATCACGCGGGGCTTGCCCATGCGCTTGGCCAGCATGGCCTGCCCGATCACGTTGTTGATCTTGTGGGCCCCGGTGTGGTTGAGGTCTTCGCGCTTGAGGTAGATCTGCGCGCCGCCCAGCTCGCGGCTGGTGCGGGCCGCGTGGTACACGGGCGAGGGGCGGCCCACGAAGTGCTTGAGCTCGTACTCGAATTCGGCAAGGAACTCGGGGTCGTTCTGGTAGCGGGCGTAGGCCTCGCGCAGCTCGGCAATCGCGTGGGTGAGGGTTTCGCTGACGAAGCTGCCGCCGTAGGGGCCGAAGTGGCCCGAAGCATCAGGTTGCTGATAGGAACTCATGGGGATTCTTTGCAAGTTGGGCATCGGCCGCACGCACGGCGGCGATGAACCGGTGGATCTTTTCGGCGTCCTTGACGCCCCGGACGGGTTTGCCGTCGGGGCCATCGGCTTCGACGCCGGAACTCACATCAACCGCCAGCGTGGTGCAACGCGGGCGGACTTGCAAAATGCCATCGGTCACGTTTGCAGGCGTGAGTCCACCAGACAAAACGAGGTGAGAGCTGACGCTTGGTGGAAGGAGTGACCAATTGAATGCCTTGCCGCCGCCGCCATAACCTTCGACGTGCGCGTCGAGCAGGATGGCCTGGGCGTGGGAGTAATCGTGGGCGTATTTTACGAGGTCGAAGCGTGCCGCACCGTCGCCCAGGGGAATCCGCGCCGCGCGCAGAAATGGCCGCGCACCCTGGCCGGTGGCCGCCCGGCATTCCTCGGGGGATTCATCTCCATGAAATTGGGCGATAGCGCCCGGTACACGGGCGCAAGCTGCTATCACTTTTGATGGTTCTTCGTTGACGAAGAGCAGCACAGGCGTGACAAACGGCGGCAGGCGCCGGGCCAGTTCTGCCGCGCGCTCGGGAGCCACGGCGCGCGGGCTGGGGGCGTAGAGCACAAACCCGACGGCGTCGGCGCCCGCTGCCACGGCAGCGTCCACGTCTTGCTCGCGCGTCAGGCCGCAGATCTTGATGCGGGTGCGGGCTGCCGAGCGGGCCGCACCCGGGAAGGCGGGGGGCGTGGAGGCGGGTAGGGGCGTCGTCATGGCAGCCAATCATACGCAGCCGTGCGCTGGGGCAGGCCCCAGGCGGCGTCATACACCGGCCCCAGAAAGTACAAGCCGTCCGGCGAAAA
Source organism: Acidovorax sp. (assembly GCF_021287135.1). Classification (GTDB taxonomy): domain Bacteria; phylum Pseudomonadota; class Gammaproteobacteria; order Burkholderiales; family Burkholderiaceae_C; genus Acidovorax. The sequence continues at coordinate 14,265 of NZ_JAJTBB010000024.1, read as the reverse complement.
CGTGGGCGCCGCCGCGTCCCGCGACCGCGCCTGCAGCACCTGCTGCATCCAGCCCGGCGCTTGGCGGCCCTGGCCTACCACGATGAGGCAGCCCATCAGATTGCGGATCATGTGGTGCAGGAACGCGTTGGCCTCGAACTCGAAGCGCCAGTAGCAGGGGCTCCAGCCCAGTTCGGGGTGCGGCGCGGCCACGCCGCGCTGCACGATGTCGATGCGGTGCATCGTCTTGATGGGCGTGTGCGCCTGGCACGCGGCTGCGCGGAACGAGGTGAAGTCGTGCTCGCCCAGCAGGTGGGCTGCGGCCTCGCGCATGGCGGCGCCATCGAGCGGCTGGAACACCCAGCCCACCCGGCCCGCCTCCACGCTGGGGCGCACGGGCGACTGCAGCAGCACGTACGCATACCGCCGCGCCACCGCGCTGGCACGGGCGTGGAAGCCGTCGGGCACGGGCTGGGCCCATTGCACGGCGATGTCGGGGGGCAGGAAGGTGTTGGTGCCGCGCACCCACGAGGCAGCGGGGCGGTTCAGCGGCGTGTCGAAGTGCACCACCTGCATCAGGCCGTGCACCCCCGCGTCCGTGCGGCCCGCGCACAGCGTGCTGACCTCGTGCGTGCAAAAGCGGCCCAGGGCCGCTTCGAGGTGGTCTTGAACGGTGTTGCCGCCCGGCTGGCTTTGCCAGCCGTGGTAGGCCTGCCCGTTGTAGCTGACGCCCAGGGCCACCCGCGTCATGGGGCGGCCTGGATGTTCAGGGAGTGCGCCGCGTCCGGCGGGGTGCGCATCAGTCCAGTTCGGCCAGCATGCGCTGGGCGCGGGTCTTCAGGGCGCCGCTGGATTCCGCGATCACTTCCTCGATCAGCGTGCGGGCACCATCGGTGTCGCCAATTGCGTTGAACTCTTCGGCCAGCGCGAGCTTGGTGGCCAGCGGGTCGTCCGGGCCAGCGCCCAGGCCGTCGTCGGAGAGTTCCGGCAGCGGTGCGGGGGGCTCGGCCACCGGTGCGGCCATGGGCTTGGACGGTGCGTTCAGGTCCAGGGACAGGTCGCCCAGGTCAAACTCCATTGCGCCCGAATCCTTGGCCTGCGGTGCCAGGGGCACGGGGCCGGAGGGGGCCATGCTCAGCTCGTCCGCGCTGGGGAATTCCAGGTCGGCCATGGGGGACTGTGCATCGGCGGGGCTTGCACCCGCACCGTAACCGCCAGCGGCTGCCGGGGCCGAGGGCAGTTCGGGCAGGTCCAGCTCGGGCCGCAGCGTGGGCGGCTCGCTGTCGGCCAGATTGTCTCCGGCAAGAGCCGCCGCACCACCTGCGGCCGTGGCGGCTGCCGCCGCTGCCGCAAATCCGCCGGGAGCCGCGGGCGCCACCGAGGGCGCCTCGGTCAGTGCATCGCCGGGCAGATCCAGGTCCAGGTCCAGATCCAGATCGGGCGGCAGCGCGGCCGTGGGGGCTGCGGTCGCCGCGCCGCTGGAGAACGTGCTGGGGAAGCCGCCCGGGGGCAGCGACGGATTCTCGTCCTCGGCCATGCCGGGGCGTCCGCCGGGCTGGTAGAGGCGGTTCTCAGGGTCCAGCTCGCGGCCCAGCTCGGCAATGCGGTTCCAGTCGGGGCCTTCGCCTTGCGTCAGCTTGAACACGTCACCGGCCACGGCCTCCAGGGCCTTGCGGTCTTGGCGCTTGGCGTAGATTTCGCCCAGCTTCACGTGCACGGAGATCCGGGCGGGGTTATGGCGGGCCGCTTCCTTGAGGATTTCCTCGGCCTGCAGGTCCCGGCCGTAGGCCAGGTAAACGTCGGCTTCCGCCACCGGGTCCACGTCGCCGCCGGCATCGAGCTGGCTGGGCGAGTAGGCCATGGAGGAGCCCGTGGTCATTTCGCTGTTGGCCGTGTCCACGCGCTGGCCACCGCTGGCACCGAAGAAGGAGTCGGGCTGGATGCGGCTTTCCAGGAAGGAGCTGTCCACGCCGCTGTTTTGCCGGCGGCGCTGCACCACGCGGTACGCACCGTAGCCGAGCAGCAGCGCCAGCAGGCCGCCACCGGCCAGAGGCAGGAGCGGGTCGTCCATCAGGCCCGAAAGGAAACCGGGCTCTTCCACGGGCGCAGCGGGCGGCGGCGCAATGCGCCGGGCGGGCGCCGATGCAGCCGAGGCCGGTGCAGCAGGCGCAGGGGCCGACGCAGCCTCGGCGGGCGCCGCGGCCACTTCGGCGGAGGTGCTGGCAGCCGGGGCCGGCGCAGAGGCGGGGGTCTCGGGGGCGGCCGGTGCGGTGGGCGTGGCAGGCACGGCGGGCGCCTGCACGGCCACCGTTGCGGGCGCGCTGGCAGCGCTGGCAGCGGCTGCCGGAGCGCTGCCGGCAGCCGCCGATGCCGCGCTGATCTTGTTCAGGTCGGTGATGTTCTTCGACAGCTCGGCCATGCGCGAGGCGGCTTCGCTGGCTTGCTTGTCCTTGGCGAGCTGGTCTTCGGCCGCCTTCTGGCCCTTGACCGAGCCCTTGGACAGGGTCAGCTTGTCGGGGGCCGAGGTGGCGGGCTTCTTGTCCTCCACGCGGGCCTGCACGGAGCCGGACGCCGAGCGCTCGGCCGCCGCCACCGGCGCGGCGGGAGCGGCGCCGGCCAACTTGCGCCGGAATTCGTTGAAGTCGCGGGCCTGCGCCGCAAGGATCTGGCGAGCCTCGGGGGCGGACGTGGCATGCGCCGCCGCTTCGTCGGGCATCTGCAACACGGCGCCGGCCTTCAGCCGGTTGACGTTGCCTTGCACGAACGCGTCGGGGTTGGCGCGCATCATGGCCACCAGCATCTGGTCGAGCGACACGCCCGCCGGGCGGTGGGCGCTGGCAATGCGGCCTGCCGTGTCGCCGGACTGCACCTTCACGCCATCGGTGGCGGCGGGAGCGGGGCGGGGGGCCGGGGCCGGGCGGGGCGCGGCCGGTGCTGCGGCCTGTGTTTCAGGGGCCGGGCGTGGCGCTGCGGGCGTGCGCACGGCGGGAGCCGGCGGCGCTGCGGGCGCGGTGATCTGGGGCGAGGCGGTCACGGCAGGCGCCGGGCGGCGCAGCGACGGCGGATCGAACAGCATGGTGTAGCTGCGCACGATGCGGCCCGAGCCCCAGTTGGCGTCCAGCACCAGGTCCAGGAAGGGATCGTTGACGGGGCGGTCGCTGGACAGTCGCAGTACCGCCGTGCCGTCGGGGCGGCGCTGCAGCTGGATCTGCAGGCCGTTCATCGCAGGCGAGTACTCCATGCCCTGCGAGCGGAACACTTCCGGGCTGGCGGTGGTGGCGCGCAGGCTGTCGGCCTCTGCCGGGGTGATTTGGGGCAGGTCGATTTCAGCGCGAAGGGGTTCTCCCAGGGCCGATTGCACAGTGATACGGCCCAGCGCCAGGGCGGACGCATCCCCCGCATAAAAGCCCGCCGACGCCACGGCCGCAGCGGCCAGGACAGAGAATTTCCAACGATGCATGTTTGCCAACAGCTGAATAGGTTTTTGTGCGGCTCGGTCGAGCGGTGCCTTTTTTTTCATGATGTGATCCCCGCCCCGGCGCGTGAAAATATGTAAAAAGCACCATAGCATCAATGTTTTGCACTGACAAGCTGAGGTGCTGTCCAAGCTTTGGACCGGCCACTGGTGCCCCAAAATGGTGCAAACTAATGTTGCCAATTGCCAACGTGGCGTAACCGAGTGTGTCGGCTGTCGGGGCGCAAAAAAGCGCGCGCAGCCGGGCTGCGCGCGCTGGGCAGGTTGGGGGTCCGTCAAGCGTCCAGCAGGATGCGCAGCATGCGGCGCAGCGGCTCGGCCGCACCCCACAGCAACTGGTCGCCAATGGTGAATGCGCCCAGGTATTCCGGTCCCATGGCCAGCTTGCGGATGCGGCCCACGGGAATGGACATGGTGCCCGTCACGGCCACCGGCGTCAGATCCTGGACGGTGGCTTCGCGGGTGTTGGGCACCACCTTCACCCATTCATTGTCGGCGGCGATCATGGCCTCGATGTCGGCCACGGGCACGTCCTTCTTAAGCTTGAAGGTCAGCGCCTGGCTGTGGCAGCGCATGGCGCCCACGCGCACGCAGAAGCCGTCCACCGGCACGGCGGCGGTGTTGAAGCCTTCGCCCTGGCCCAGGATCTTGTTGGTCTCGGCCATGCCCTTCCACTCTTCCCGGGACATGCCGTTGCCCAGGTCCTTGTCGATCCAGGGGATGAGGCTGCCGCCCAGCGGCACGCCGAAGTTGGCGGTTTCCGCCGCGGTCAGCGCGCGCTGCTTGGCGATCACCTTGCGGTCGATTTCCAGGATGGCGCTCTTGGGATCATGGAGCAGGTCCGCCACCTCGGCGTTCAGCGTGCCGTACTGCGTGAGCAGCTCGCGCATGTGCTGGGCGCCGCCGCCGCTGGCCGCCTGGTAGGTTTGGGTGCTCATCCATTCCACCAGACCCGCCTTGTAGAGTGCGCCCACGCCCATCAGCATGCAGCTGACGGTGCAGTTGCCGCCGATCCAGTCCTTGCCGCCGTGGGCCAGGGCGTTCTTGATGACGGGCATGTTCACCGGGTCGAGCACGATGACGGCGTTCTTCTCCATGCGCAGGGACGACGCAGCGTCGATCCAGTGGCCGTTCCAGCCCGCGGCGCGCAGCTTGGGGTACACCTCGTTGGTGTAGTCGCCGCCCTGGGCGGTAAGGATGATCTCGCAGCGCGCCAGCTGCTCGATGTTGAACGCGTCCTGCAGCGTGGTTTCGTTCTTCGCCTGGGCAGGGGCCTTGCCGCCTGCATTCGATGTGGAGAAGAACATGGGCTCGATCAGGTCGAAGTCCTTCTCTTGTTCCATGCGGTCCATCAGGACCGAGCCGACCATGCCGCGCCAGCCGACCAACCCTACCAACTTGCTCATTTCAACGCCCCTTTCGTAGTTACGACAAACAGTGCCCGACCGGCCTGTCTGCCCCGGCTCGTCTGGGCCAGGGAGGGCGCACGACGATACCGGAGCTGGATCAGCCCTTAATAATGGTCGTGGTTTTGGTGGTGATTGCGCGCACGGCCACGCCTGCCAGGGCGGCAGCAGCGGTGTTCAGGGCGAACGGGCGGGCGGCAAACATAGGCGCGGATTGTAGCGGATGGCTGGGCGAGAATGCGAGCCTACCGCGCAGCGGGGCTGCGACCCGGTCTTTTGGGGGGGATGTCGATGAAGTTCATACGGCCGCTGGCGTGGGCGGTGGGAAGCCTGGGTTTCGCTTTCTTTGCTGCAGCTTTTGTGGCGTCGTATGTGGCGCCGGGCTGGGTGGAGCAGGTGGCGCGAGATGCCATCCGCCATGAAGTGGAGAAACAGGTGCGTGAGAAAGTCGCATCACTGGACGAACATTTCCTCGCCCGGCAGGCGCAGGTGCTGGCCCGGGGCCACGCCAAAGACATCGAGCAGGCGCGCCGCCTGCTGGAACAGCAGCTTCCCGAGCGGTTGGCTCAGGTGATCGCGGAGATGGGGAGCCTGGACTGCGAATGCCGCATGCGGGTGGAAGCGGGCATCCGTGACGGTTTGCTCGGCCAGATCGCCACCGCAGCGGCCGCCCGCGAACGCCTGACCGAGCTCATTCGCACCAAGTATCTGGACATCGCAGCGCAGGTGTTGCGCGAATTCCGCATCTTCACGGGCACGCACGCGCTGGTGTTCGGCCTGCTGCTGGGGGCACTGGTCCGGCAGCGCCGGGCGGGCGTGCACCTGTTGCCGGCGGCGGCGTTGCTGGTGGTGGCTGGGGTTGCGACGGCCTATTTCTATCTGTTCCACCAGAACTGGCTGCACACGCTGGTGTTCAACGATTTCGTGGGCTTTGGGTACGTGGCTTACCTCGGGCTGGCGTTTGCCTTGTTGTCCGACGTGGCGTTCAACCGCGCCAGTGTCACCGCCCATGTGCTGACCCATGCATTGGAGGCATGGGGTAGCGCGATCGAAGTGGTGCCCTGTTGAATCATCGCGGCCACTGGGAATGAAAACGACAAAGGGGCCACGCGGGCCCCTGGGTTTGCGCGGCTGGACCGCTGAGTCCGGTCAGGCCAGCGCCTGCACCACCGCATCGCCCATCTGCGCCGTGCCCACCTTGGTGGTGCCTTCGCTGTAGATGTCGGGCGTGCGCAGGCCCTGGGCCAGCACTTTCTTGACGGCGTTTTCGATGCGCTGGGCGGCTTCTTCCTGGTTCAGGCTGAAGCGCAGCATCATCGCGGCGCTGAGGATGGTGGCCAGGGGGTTGGCCACGCCCTTGCCGGCGATGTCGGGGGCGCTGCCGTGGCTGGGCTCGTACAGGCCCTGGTTGCTGCTGTTCAGGCTGGCCGAGGGCAGCATGCCGATGGAGCCGGTGAGCATGGAGGCTTCGTCGGACAGGATGTCGCCGAACATGTTGCCCGTCACGATCACGTCGAAGGCCTTGGGCTTCTTCACCAGCTGCATGGCGGCGTTGTCCACGTACATGTGCTCCAGCTCCACGTCCTGGTAGTCCTTGTGCACGTCGATGACCACATCCTTCCAGAACTGGAAGGTTTCCAGCACGTTGGCCTTGTCCACGCTGGTCACTTTCTTGCCCCGCTTGCGGGCGGCCTCGAAGGCGACGCGGGCGATGCGCTCGATCTCGGGGCGCGAGTAGCGCATGGTGTCGAAGGCTTCGTCGGCGCCGGGGAAGTGGCCGTCCACGGCCGTGCGGCGGCCGCGGGGCTGGCCGAAGTAGATGTCGCCCGTCAGCTCGCGGATGATGAGGATGTCCAGGCCCGCGATCAGCTCGGGCTTGAGGCTCGATGCGCCTACCAGCTGCTCGTAGCAGATGGCGGGGCGGAAGTTGGCGAACAGGCCCAGGTTCTTGCGCAGGCCCAGGATGGCTTGCTCGGGGCGCAGGGGCCGGTCGAGCTTGTCGTACTTCCAGTCGCCCACGGCGCCGAACAGCACGGCGTCGGCTTCCTTGGCGAGCTTGAGGGTGGATTCGGGCAGCGGGTGGCCGTGGGCTTCGTAGGCGGCGCCGCCGACCAGGGCGGATTCCATCTCGAACTTCAGGTCCAACGCTTCCAGGACCTTGACGGCCTCGGCGACGATTTCGGTGCCAATGCCGTCACCCGGCAGAACTGCGATTTTCATGGTTGATTTGCTTCAATAGTGATAGCTGCCAGCGCTTGCCTGTCAAGCGCTGGAGGCCAATTTGGCTTGAAATGCTCGTTCAGGCCGCCATGGTGTGGGCCAGCCACGGCTTGGTGGCCAGGCGCTCGGCCTCGAAGGCGCGGATCTTGTCAGACTGGCGCAGGGTGAGGCCGATGTCGTCAAAGCCGTTGAGCAGGCAGTACTTGCGGAAGGCGATCACGTCGAAGGGGATCTCTTCGCCTTGCGGGCGCACGATCACCTGGCGCTCCAGGTCGATGGTGAGCTGGTAGCCGGGGAAGGCTGCCACTTCGTCGAACAGCTGGGCCACCGTGGCCTCGGGCAGCACGATGGGCAACAGGCCGTTCTTGAAGCAGTTGTTGAAGAAGATGTCGGCAAAGCTGGGGGCGATGACGGCGCGAAAGCCGTACTGGTCCAGCGCCCAGGGGGCGTGCTCGCGGCTGGAGCCGCAGCCGAAGTTCTTGCGGGCCAGCAGGATGCTGGCGCCCTGGTAGCGCGGCTGGTTCAGCACGAAGTCGGGGTTGGGCTTGCGCTGGCTTTCGGGCACGCCGGGTTCGCCCTTGTCCAGGTAGCGCCATTCGTCAAACAGGTTGGGGCCGAAGCCCGTCTTCTTGATCGACTTGAGGAATTGCTTGGGGATGATGGCGTCGGTGTCGACGTTCTCGCGGTCCATCGGGGCCACCAGGCCCTTGTGTACGGTGAATTTCTGCATGGTCGGTATCCGGTCGGTTTACTTGGCGGCGCGCTCGATCGCGGAGCCGGCGCGCTGCACGTCCTGGCCCATGCCCTTGACGGTGTTGCAGCCTGCCAGCACGAAGGCCAGCGCGAGCAGGGCGGCGAGAGGCTTGTTCATGGCAAAAGACTCCTTAGGCGAACTGGCGGATGTCCACGAAGTGGCCGTGCACGGCGGCAGCGGCAGCCATCGCGGGGCTGACGAGATGGGTGCGGCCGCCGGCGCCCTGGCGGCCTTCGAAGTTGCGGTTGCTGGTGGATGCGCAGCGCTCGCCGGGCTCCAGGCGGTCGGCGTTCATGGCCAGGCACATGCTGCAGCCGGGTTCGCGCCATTCAAAGCCGGCGGCCTTGAAGATCTGGTCCAGGCCTTCGCGCTCGGCCTGTTCCTTCACCAGGCCGGAGCCGGGCACCACCATGGCCAGCTTCACGTTGCTGGCCACCTTGCGGCCCAGGTTCTTCACCACGGCGGCGGCTTCGCGCATGTCTTCGATGCGGCTGTTGGTGCAGCTGCCGATGAACACCTTGTCGATGGTGATGTCGTTGATCGGCTTGCCGGGCTGCAGGCCCATGTAGGTGAGGGCGCGCTCGATGGCGCCGCGCTTGTTGGCGTCCTTTTCCTTGTCGGGGTCGGGCACGCGGGCGTCCACGCCCAGCACCATCTCGGGCGAGGTGCCCCAGGTGACCTGCGGCACGATCTCGGCCGCGTCCAGCTTGACCACGGCGTCGAACTTCGCGTCGGGGTCGGAGTGCAGCGTCTTCCAGTAGGCCACGGCCTGGTCCCACTCGACACCCGTGGGCGACAGCGGACGGCCCTTTACGTACTCGATGGTCTTGTCGTCCACGGCCACCAGGCCGGCGCGCGCGCCGCCTTCGATGGCCATGTTGCACACGGTCATGCGCCCTTCCATGCTCATGGCGCGGAAGACGGAGCCTGCAAACTCGATGGTGTAGCCCGTGCCGCCGGCCGTGCCGATCTTGCCGATGATGGCCAGCACCACGTCCTTGGGCGTCACACCCTTGGCCAGCGTGCCGTCCACCTGCACCAGCATGTTCTTGGCCTTCTTGGCCAGCAGGGTCTGCGTGGCCATCACGTGCTCGACCTCGCTGGTGCCGATGCCGTGGGCCAGCGCGCCGAAGGCGCCGTGGGTGCTGGTGTGGCTGTCGCCGCACACCACCGTCATGCCCGGCAGCGTGGCGCCGTTTTCAGGGCCGATCACGTGCACGATGCCCTGGCGCTTGTGCATGAAGGGGAAGAAGGCCGCAGGCTGGATCTGCGCCATGTTGTCGTTCAGCGTGGTGATCTGCTCCTTGCTGATCGGGTCGGTGATGCCGTCGTAGCCTTGTTCCCAGCCGGTGGTGGGCGTGTTGTGGTCGGCCGTGCCCACGATGGAGCTCATGCGCCATACCTTGCGGCCGGCTTCGCGCAGGCCCTCGAACGCCTGCGGGCTGGTGACTTCGTGCACCAGGTGGCGGTCGATGTAGAGGATGGACGTGCCGTCCTCCTCGGTGTGGACGACGTGCTCGTCCCAGATCTTGTCGTAGAGGGTGCGTCCCATGGCGTGTCTTCTTTCAGGTGGGTCAATGATTTTAGTGTTCGGGGGTGGATTGCGGGGCAGCGCGGGCCGCCGTCAGGTGCTCCACCAGCAGGCGCGAGGTGATGGGCAACGCGTCGAAGTCGCGCGCCACCACACGCAGTTCGCGGTGCGCCCAGGCGTCGGTGAGCGGCACGGCGGTGAGGCGGCCCACGCTGCGCATCAGCGCAAAGGCCCGGTCGGGCAGCAGGCCCACGCCCAGGCCGTTGTCGATCATGCGGCACATGGCGTCCAGGCCCGTGACCTGGATGCGCTGGCGCAGGGGGCGGCCTGCCGCAGCCGCAGCGGCGCGCATGGCCAGGCTGATGCTGCTGTTGGCATGCAGGCCGACGATGTCCCAGTCCAAAACCGCCTCGAAATCAATGGCGTCCAGCGCCGCCAGTGCGTGCCCTGCGGGCACCACGAGCACCAGGCGGTCGGAGCGGTACGGGCGGCTGGGCATATCCTGCGCGCCGCCGCCGCCCATGCCCACGTTGCAGATGCCCAAGTCGGCCGCGCCTTCCTGCACGGCGTGCAGCACGGCGCTGGAGAGGTGTTCCTGCAGGTCGATCTTGATCTGGCTGTGCTGGCGTGCAAACGCGCCCAGGTCTTCGGGCAGGAACTGGAAGATGGCCGAGATGTTGGCGTGCACGCGCACATGGCCGCGCACGCCCTCGGCGTATTCGCTCAGCTCGCCCTGCATGCGCTCCAGCCCGAACAGCACGGTGCGCGCATGGTGCAGCAGGCTTTCGCCGGCCGGCGTGAGGGTGACGCCGCGGCTGTGGCGGTAGAGCAGGGCGGTGTCCACGGCGGCTTCCAGGTCGGACAGGCGCTTGCTCACGGCCGAAGCGGCGATGAATTCCCGCTCCGCCGCGCGGCCGATGCTGCCCAGCTCGCACACCGCCACAAACAATTGCAGCGAGGTGAGGTCAATGCGGCGCGCAAAGCTGCGCTCGGAGCTTTTCATCGGGGAGCCTGGGGGGACGAGAAGTCTTCTGATTTGGCGAAGACTTGCTATTTTCTTCCCATTATCAGGTGTTTGTCATCGTGAAACACGACGACAAGCATCTTCGGAGGGTTTTCAAAAAAAGGAGCAGCTTGCGCTTGCCAGCTGGGGATTTCAGCATGTTTTCATTCTGAAATCCTTGCTGGACAAGCGCAAGCTGCTCTCTTTTTTGAGGAATGCAACCTGCGCCGGCGGGGCGGCGCAGCGCCCTACAGCGTGACCGTGCTGCCGTGCTCCGGCACCTGGGCGGACCAGCGCAGTTCGTGGGCAATGCGCTGGCGCAGCTGGTCGGCCGCACCCATCTCGCCGTGCACCACGAACACCTGGTCGGGTGCGCTGCCCATGCTGCGCAGCCAGGCCATGAGCTGGTTGCCGTCCGCGTGGGCGGAGGCGGAGTTGAGCTTGACCACCTCGGCCCGCACGGCCACGTCCTGCCCGTGGATGCGGATGGACTTTTCGCCGTCCGCCAGCCGCGCACCTCGCGTGCCGGGCGCCTGGTGCCCCGTCAGGATGATCATGTTGCGGTGGTCCCCGGCGTGCAGTGCCAGGTGGTGCAGCACGCGTCCGCCGGTGGCCATGCCGCTGGCCGCGAGGATCACCATGGGGCCGTGCAGCCGCGCCAGGCCCTTGGACTGCTCGGGCGTCTGCACCATGGTGGCGCCGTGCTCCAGCGCGTTCACCTGCCGCGCATCGAGGCGGTGCTCGCCCAGGTGGTGGCGGTACAACCCCGTGGTGCTGACCGCCATGGGGCTGTCCAGGAACACCTTGAGGTTGGCGGGGATGACGCCCTGGGCCTTGAGCAGCCCGATGGCGTGCAGCACCACCTGGGCGCGCCCCACGGCAAACACCGGCACCACGGCCACGCCGCCGCGCGCGGCCAGGCGTTGCAGGGCCGGGCCCAGTTCGCTGAGCAGGTCTTCCTGCGGGTGCTCCCGGTCGCCGTAGGTCGATTCGATGAGCACGGCGTCGGCCTGCGGCGGGGCGTCGGGCGGGTTCATCAGCATGTCATCCGGCCGCCCCAGGTCGCCCGAGAACAGGATGCGCCGCCCGCCCACCTCCAGCAGCACGCTGGCCGCGCCCAGGATGTGGCCCGCGTTGGAAAACGTGGCGTGCCAGCCGGGCAGGGGATCGAAACGGCTGTGCAGCGGATGCACCTTGAACTGCTTGAGGCTGTGCACCGCGTCCAGCCGCGTGTACAGCGGCAGCGCCGGCGAGTGGCTGCTGAGCTGGTGCCGGTTCAGAAAGGCGGCGTCCTCTTCCTGCAGGTGCCCGCTGTCGGGCAGCAGGATGGCGCACAGGTCGCGTGTGCCCGGGGTCGTGTGGATGTCGCGGTGGTAGCCGTCACGCGTGAGCAGCGGCAGGTAGCCGCTGTGGTCCAGGTGGGCGTGCGTGAGCAGCACGGAATCGATCTGGCCGGGGGCCAGCGGCAGGGGCTGCCAGTTGCGCAGCCGCAGCTGCTTGTAGCCCTGGAACAGGCCGCAGTCGATCAGCAGGCTCTTGCCGTTGTGGCGGACCAGGTATTTGGAGCCGGTGACCGTGCCGGTGCCGCCCAGGAAGGTGATGCTCACATCCATGCGATTCTCCTGCGTGTGGAACAGCAGCCATGGTATGCGCTGCGCCGCGTGCCGTCGCCCGCCGCCGGGACGGGGGCGGGCTTGGCTTGATGTGCATCAAGCACTTCGAGCGCTTCGAGCGCTTCGAGCGCTTCGGCGGCGCCCGACCGTTGTTTCGACGCAGGCGGGTCCGCCGGGCCAAAAAAAACCGCCAGGCCCGGGTGGGGCGCTGGCGGTGGTCGCGGTGCCTGAAACCTGGCCGGGTCAGCTGAAGAAGTTCTTCAGCCGGTCCGTCCAGCTCTCGCCGCTGGGGGAGTGGCGCGAGCCGCCCTTCTTGAGCGATTCGTCCAGCTCGCGCAGCAGCTTGCGCTGGTGCTCGGTCAGCTTGACCGGTGTCTCCACCACGATGTGGCAGTACAGGTCGCCCGGGTAGCTGGCGCGCACGCCCTTGATGCCCTTGCCGCGCAGGCGGAACTGCTTGCCGGCCTGCGTGCCCTCGGGGATGTCGATGGCCGCCTTGCCTTGCAGCGTGGGCACCTCGATCTCGCCGCCCAGCGCCGCGGTGATGAAGCTCACCGGCACCTGGCAGTGCAGGTCGTCGCCGTCGCGCTCGAAGATGTCGTGCTTCTTCAGGCGGATCTCGATGTACAGGTCGCCCGGCGGGCCGCCGTTGGTGCCCGGCTCGCCATTGCCCGTGCTGCGGATGCGCATGCCGTCATCGATGCCGGCGGGGATCTTCACCTCCAGCGTCTTTTGCTTCTTGATCTTGCCCTGGCCGTGGCACGTGGTGCAGGGCTCGGGAATGATCTTGCCCGTGCCGCGGCAGTGCGGGCAGGTCTGCTGCACGCTGAAGAAGCCCTGGCGCATCTGCACCGTGCCCGAACCCTGGCAGGTGCCGCAGGTCTTGGCGCTGGTGCCCGGCTTGGCGCCGCTGCCGTGGCAGGTGTCGCAGCTCTCCCACGAGGGGATGCGGATCTGCGCGTCCTTGCCGCGGGCGGCTTCTTCCAGCGTGATCTCCATCGCGTAGCTCAGGTCGCTGCCGCGGTAGACCTGCCGCCCGCCGCGCCCGCGCTGCTGACCGAACATGTCGCCGAAGATGTCGCCAAACGCCTCGGCAAAGCCGCCAAAGCCCTCAGCGCCCGGGCCGCCCGGGCCGCGCATGTTGGGGTCCACCCCGGCGTGGCCGTACTGGTCGTAGGCGGCGCGCTTTTGCGCGTCCGAGAGCATCTCGTAGGCCTCCTTGGCCTCCTTGAACTTCTCTTCCGCAGGCTTGGCGGCATCCCCCTGGTTGCGGTCAGGGTGGTGCTTCATCGCCAGCTTGCGGTACGCCTTCTTGATCTCGTCCTCGGACGCGTTCTTGGGAACGCCGAGAACTTCGTAATAGTCTCTTTTCGACATGGTGATTCTCAGGCCCGGATGGAACAGGAACGCCGCGCAAGCACCGTCAACGGCACCGCGCGGCGGCTGGGGTCAACGGGAAGGCGCTCAGCCCTTCTTGACTTCCTTCACCTCGGCGTCCACGACGTTGTCGTCGTCCGCAGGCTTGCCGGCCGATGCCGACGCTGCGCCAGCGGCCTCCGCGCTACCAGCGGCTTGCGCTGCCTGGGCGGCCTGGGATTCGGCGTACATCTTCTCGCCCAGCTTCTGGCTGGCGGCCATCAGCGCGGTGGTCTTCTCGTCGATGGCGGCCTTGTCCTCGCCCTTCAGGGCTTCTTCCAGGGCCTTCACCGCGGCGGTGATCGCGTCCTTCTCGCCGGCTTCCAGCTTGTCGCCGTGCTCGGCCAGGCTCTTGTTCACGCTGTGCACGGCGGCTTCGCCCTGGTTCTTGGCCTGCACCAGTTCCAGCTTCTTCTTGTCGTCGGCGGCGTTGAGCTCGGCGTCCTTCACCATCTTCTGGATTTCCTCCTCGGACAAGCCCGAGTTGGCCTTGATGGTGATCTTGTTTTCCTTGCCCGTGCCCTTGTCCTTGGCGCCCACGTGCAGGATGCCGTTGGCGTCGATGTCGAACGACACTTCGATCTGCGGAACGCCGCGGGCTGCGGGCGGGATGCCTTCGAGGTTGAACTCGCCCAGCAGCTTGTTGCCGCTGGCCATCTCGCGCTCACCCTGGTAGACCTTGATGGTCACGGCAGGCTGGTTGTCGTCGGCCGTGGAGAAGGTCTGTGCGAACTTCGTCGGGATGGTCGTGTTCTTCGTGATCATCTTGGTCATCACGCCGCCCAGGGTCTCGATGCCCAGGGACAGGGGCGTCACGTCCAGCAGCAGCACGTCCTTGCGGTCGCCCGACAGCACCTGGCCCTGGATG
>NZ_JAJTBB010000017.1 GCF_021287135.1 Acidovorax sp. | reverse complement strand
GCGGGGGCGTCGTCGGCCCCGTCCTCGTGCGGCGTCTCGCTGCGACGGGCCTGGCGCGGCTCCGCGCGGTCGGCGCCTTCGCCGCGGCGGCCGCGGTGGCGTCCGCCGGGGGCGGCACCTTCGCTGGCCGCCTGGGGCAGCTCGGGGGCGATTGCCACCGCATGGAAGTCGTGCCGGGTCGCTCCGCCGGCCTGCACGCCGCGATCGCCCGGGGCCTCGCTGCTGCGCGCAGGCGCCGCAGCCCCGCCCGCCGGGCCGTGGCTGCGGTACACATACGCACCCGATTTCTCATCGCGCCCGAACTCCAGCAGCCCGCGCGCCTGCGCCTCTTCCAGCAGGTTGCCAAAGGTGCGGAAGCCGTAGCGGCCTTCGCTGAAATCGGGCTTGCGGCGCTTGATGGCCTCCTTGAGCACCGACGCCCAGATCTTGCCGGTATCGCCCCGCTCGGCCAGCAGGGCCTCGAAGGTTTCGGCCGCCAGTTCCACGCCCTGGGTGCGGCGCGCGTCCTGGCTTTCCTTGCGGTTGCGTTCCTCTTCCGGGCTGCGGCGCTGCGCGGGTGCCGGATTGCTGCCCGGGGCCTGCCGGCGCGCCTGGGCGCGCTGGTTCTCGCGCACCAGGTCGTCGTAGAAGATGAACTCGTCGCAGTTGGCGATCAGCAGATCGGACGTGGACTGCTTCACGCCCACGCCGATCACCTGCTTGGCGTTCTCGCGCAGCTTGGAGACCAGCGGCGAGAAGTCCGAGTCACCGCTGATGATGACGAAGGTGTTGACGTGCGATTTGGTGTAGCACAGGTCCAGCGCGTCCACCACCAGGCGGATGTCGGCCGAGTTCTTGCCCGACTGGCGCACGTGCGGGATCTCGATCAGCTCGAAGTTCGCCTCGTGCATCGTGGCCTTGAAGCCCTTGTAGCGCTCCCAGTCGCAATAGGCCTTCTTGACCACGATAGAGCCCTTGAGCAGCAGGCGCTCCAGGACGGGCTTGATGTCGAACTTTTCGTACTGCGCATCGCGCACGCCCAGGGCGACGTTTTCAAAGTCGCAGAAGAGGGCCATGCTGATGCTGTCGGAAGGAGATGCCATATCGTGTGAGGTTGTTCCGTTCAATGCCCCGGATCATCACACGGAACGGCTTCGCCGCCCGAAAGCGGGTCAGGACGGCCGTGCCAACCCGAGCTTTTCCACCAGCGCCTTCTCGCGTGCAAAGGTGTCTTCCGCAAACTTCTTGTAGGCCGAGGTGCTCATGTACATCGGCACCATGTCGTAGCGGGCCAGCGCGTTCTTGTAGCTGTCCTGCTCCATGGCCTGCTTGAAGGCGTCGTGCAGGCGCTTGACCACTGCGTCGGGCGTGCCCTTGGGCGCGCCGATGCCGAACGGCGAGTTCTGCACCAGGTTCAGCCCCAGCTCCTTGAGCGTGGGCGCATCGGGGAACTTGGCCAGGCGCTCGGCGCCCCAGGTGTTGAGCACGCGCAGCTTGCCGGCCTCGACCTGCGGAGCGAAGCCGGTGGAGTCGGCCGCCGCCATGAGCTGCCCGCCCAGGATGGCCTGCATCAGGTCGGCGCTGCCCTTGTAGGGCACGTGCAGCAGCTCGATGCCCAACTGCTGCGCAATCAGCTCCATGGTCAGGTGCGGGCTGGTCATGGTGCCGGTGGAGCCGTAGCTCAGCTTGCCGGGGTTGGCCTTGGCCCAGGCCACGAAGTGCGTCCAGGTCTTGAGCGGCGAGTCGGCGGGCACCACCACGCCGAAGGCATAGCCGGTGACGTTGAGCACGTAGCTGATGTCCTTGACCGGGTCCCAGTTGATCTTGGTGGTGTAGGGCAGGCGGAACACGCCCAGCGGAATCTGCGCGATGGTGTAGCCGTCGGCCGGGGCGCTTTGCAGCGCCTGCGCGGGCAGCGTGCCGCCGGCGCCGGGCTTGTTCTCCACGATCACGGGCTGGCCCAGCGCCTTGCCGGCGTTGTCGGCCAGCGCACGCATGGTGATGTCGGTGGGGCCGCCCGCCGGGAAGGCGATGACCAGCTTGATGGGCTTGGCGGGAAAGCTCTGGGCCTGCGCCAGGAACGTGGGCGCGGCGAGGCTGGCGGCTCCCCATTGAAGGATCTGGCGACGTTGCATGGCGGGGCTCCTCAAAACGAAAGACAAACGATGCGTTCATTGGACCGCAGCCCCCTGCGCGGGGCATGCAGGAAACTCCCTACCCCCTGTCGCCAAGGCGGCAGCGCGGCCGCCCCGTTGTCATGCCTTGTACGTGGACAGCAGCAGGCTGGTTTCGGTGTTGGCGATGCCCGGTGTGAGGCGGATGCGGGTGAGGGCCGCGTCGAAGGCCTCCAGGCTTTCGGCGCGCACCTCGGCCACGATGTCCCAGCGGCCGTTGGTGGTGTGCAGCGTGCCCACGGTGGGTTCGCCGCGCAGGGCGCGGATCACCTCGGGCGCGGCGTTGCCCTCCACCGCGATGCTCATCCAGGCGCGGATGCGCTGGGGCTCCACGTCGGGCCGCAGGCGCAGGGTGTAGCCGACGATGACGCCGCCCTCTTCCATCTTGCGCAGCCGGTTCTGCACCGTGCCGCGCGACACGCGCAGCTTGTGCGCCAGCGTGGCCACCGGCGTGCGCGCGTCGTCGCGCAGGATGCTGAGGATTTCGCGGTCGGTGTCGTCGAGCTTGGGGGTCATGGCGGCTTCGCGGTCAGGTGGGGGCGGCACCCCGGGGATCATACGCAAAATGGCCGCTAGCGCCCGACAGCAAAGCGCAAACAGCTATTCTTTTTATAGCAATCAGAGCCCACCCTTGCGGGGCGGCGGCGCGGAATGCACTTCCAGCCGCGCATCGCAGCCCACGCCCGACGCGATCCAGCGCCGGGCCAGGGCGGACAAGGACCGCACAGCCCAGGGGTGCGTCCAGCCGGTCACGTCCGCCGGGTCGGACACGGCGCCGCACCAGTAGCGCTGGTCGGCCTCGCTCCAGCGCAGCGCCACGCACGCGCCGGTGCGCCGCCGCGACAGCAGCATGCCCAGGGGACAGGGCTGCGCCAGGCAGCACAGCCCGCAGCCGTTGCACGGCGCGCCCTCGGCCGGCTTGGCCGGCGCGCCGGCCGGGCGCCAGAAGACGGCCACGCCGGCTTCGGAGCCAGGAGGGGACGGCGGGGACGGCAAGGGCATGGCAGAGCGGTAGGACGGGCGGCTGCACGGATGGCCCGCATTGTGTGCCCGGCGCGGCGCGGGGCGCCGCATGCCGCAAAAAAGCCCTCCACCAGCCAGGCCGGTGGAGGGCAGAACCGGCCGTTGCGGCCGGAGGAGGGAGTCAAGCAATGAAGAGAGGGGGCGCGCGTCAGCAGCCCAGCGGCCGGTTCGGGCGCATGGGGACGATGCCGCTCACGCGCAAGGTGTTGTTGGAGCCGTCGGTGGCGGTGAGGGTCTTGTTGGTAAAGCGCACCTGGTCGCTCTCGCGCACCACGGCGGTGTCGGCGGGCTCGCCGCTCGCATACTCCTTGCCGTCAAACGTCAGGAACACCTGGTGCAGGTTGGTGGCGTCGGGCCGGTAGCGGATGTCGCCAAACGCGGTGGCGGGCGAGCCGACCTTGTTGGCACCATCGAACTTGAAGGTGCACAGCTCGGGCGTGGAGCCGATGGGGTTCTTCTTGTCCACGTCGGTCAGGTTCAGCGCGCCGTTGCCATACACGCCGTTGAGCCCTTCCAGGCTGGCGCCGGTCACGGTCAGCACGCCGGGCTCGTTGCTCGGCGAGGGGTCGTCATCGTTGCCGCCGCCGCAGGCGACCAGCAATACGGAAGTGGCGGCCAGCGCGGCGCAGGTCTTGAAAAGGGTTTTCATGGTGATGGGCGTCCGTTAAGTGGTAATCGGTGGCCCATCGTAGGAATCCGTTTGGGGCGCCCGCGTGCGCCATGTTCCGCGCTGCGCGTAGGACAGGGGCGGACAGCGCTGTGCGCCGCGGGCGGGGCGCGCAAACGCTTCCAGCCGCTCAGCGCGACAGCACCGGCGCGAGCGCCCGGCCCGTGTGCGTGCCTGCCGCCACCACCTGCTCGGGCGTGGCCGCGGCCACGATGCGGCCCCCGCCGCTGCCGCCCTCCGGCCCCAGGTCGATGATCCAGTCGGCCTCGGCAATCACGTCCAGGTCGTGCTCGATCACGATCACGCTGTGGCCGCCGTCCACCAGCCGGTGCAGCACGCGGATGAGCTTGTCCACGTCGGCCATGTGCAGGCCCACGGTGGGCTCGTCCAGCACGTACAGCGTGTGCGGGGCCTTCTGGCCGCGGCGGCCCACCTCGTCGCGCACCTTGGTCAGCTCGGTCACCAGCTTGATGCGCTGCGCCTCGCCGCCGCTGAGCGTGGGCGACGGCTGGCCCAGCGTGAGGTAGCCCAGGCCCACGTCCTTGAGCAGCTGCAGCGGGTGCGCAATGCTGGGCATGCTGGCGAAGAAGTCCACCGCCTCGTCCACCTCCATCTGCAGCACGTCGCCGATGCTCTTGCCGCGCCAGGTCACCGCCAGCGTTTCGGGGTTGAAGCGCGCGCCGTGGCAGGTCTCGCAGGGCACCTTCACGTCGGGCAAAAAGCTCATCTCGATGGTGCGCACGCCCGCGCCTTCGCAGCTGGGGCAGCGGCCCTCGCCGGTGTTGAAACTGAAGCGCCCGGCCGCGTAGCCGCGCGCCCGGGCCTCCAGCGTCTCGGCAAACAGCTTGCGGATGGTGTCCCAGAAGCCGATGTAGGTGGCGGGGCAACTGCGCGGCGTCTTGCCGATGGGCGTCTGGTCCACTTCGAGCACGCGGTCGATGCTCTCGAAGCCCGACAGGCCCGTGCAGCCGACCAGCGGAGGCGCCTTGCCCGCGTCCATCGCATCGCGCCCCGCCTTGGTGGAGCGCTGCTGCACCCAGGCCTGCACGTTGGCCAGCAGCACATCGCGCGCCAGGGTGGACTTGCCCGATCCACTCACGCCCGTCACCGCCACCAGGCGGTGCAGCGGCACCGTGGCCGTCACGTTCTGCAGGTTGTGCAGTTGCGCGCCGTGCACCGTGAGCCAGCGCATGGCGGCGCGCTCCTTGGCCTCGGCGAGTGCGTCGGCCGCCAGCGCGGCGGCCTGGGCGGCGCGCTTCTTCACGGCCGCGCTTTGGCGGCCGGTGGGCGCTGCGGCCTCGGCCTGGGCGAAGGCAGCCGTAGCCTCGGCGCTGACTTCGGTTGCGACCATGCTGCGGCGCAGTTGCAGCGGGTGCTTCATCGCGTGCAGCAGGTAGCGGCCGGTTTGCGAATCTTCCGCGGCCGTGAGGTCACTCACCGAGCCCTGCGCCACCAGCCGCCCACCGCGTTTGCCAGCGCTCGGGCCAATGTCGATGATGTGGTCGGCGCGGCGGATGGTGTCTTCGTCGTGCTCCACCACCACCAGCGTGTTGCCCTTGTCGCCCAGCTTGTGCAGGGCGTTGAGCAAAATCTGGTTGTCGCGCGCATGCAGGCCGATGGTGGGCTCGTCGAGCACATAGCACACGCCCTGCAGGTTGCTGCCCAGCTGCGCGGCCAGGCGGATGCGCTGCGCCTCGCCACCGCTGAGCGTGGGCGCGCCCCGGTCGAGCGTGAGGTAGCCCAGGCCCACTTCTTCCAGAAATTCGAGGCGGCTCTGGATCTCGGGCACCAGGTCGCGGGCAATGTCGCTTTCACGTTGAGTCATGCGCTGGGGCATGCCATCCGCTCCGCGCAGCGTCTCCACCCAGCGGCGCACGTCCAGGACGGACAGCGCGGCAATGTCGGTGATGCCCACGCCCGCAAACTTGACGGCGCGGGCTGTGGCGTTCAGCCGCGTGCCGCTGCACGTGGGGCAGGCCGTGTCGGCCAGGTCTTCCACCTCGGGCTCGGCAAAGGTCTGCTCGCGGCCTTTTTCCTTGTCGTCCTGCACCGAGTCGTCAAACACCTTGCGCTGGTCTTTGGTGAGCTTGACGCCCGTGCCCACGCAGTCGGGGCACCAGCCATGCTTGCTGTTGTAGCTGAACAGGCGCGGGTCCAGCTCGGCATAGCTGGTGGCGCACACCGGGCAGGCGCGCTTGGTCGAGTACGCCTGCAGATGGCCGATGCCGGCGGTGGGCGCACCGCTTTCCATGGCGGCGGCCAGCGTGTCGATGCTTGAGAGGACATGCACCACGCCCTTGCCGTGCGTGAGCGCCTCGGCCAGCGCAGTGCGCAGCTGCGCTTCGTTCTCGGGCGACACATCCAGGCTGGCCACGGGCAGCTCGATGGTGTGCTCCTTGAAGCGGTCGATGCGCGGAAAGCCCGTGGTGGGCAGGAAGTTGCCGTCCACGCGCAGGTGCGTGTAGCCGCGCGGGCGGGCCCAGTCGGCCAGCTCGGTGTACACGCCCTTGCGGTTCATCACCAGCGGCGCGAGCAGGCCGATGTGCTGGCCGCGGAACTGCGTGAGCAATTGCGCGGCAATGCTTTCGGGCGTCTGCGGCTGCACGGCCGCGCCGTCCTTGACGCAGTGCTGGGTGCCGAGCTTGACGTACAAGAGGCGCAAAAAGTGCCACACCTCGGTGGTGGTGCCCACGGTGGACTTGCGGCCGCCGCGCGACAGGCGCTGCTCGATGGCCACGGTGGGCGGGATGCCGTACACCGCGTCCACCTCGGGCCGGCCGGCCGGCTGCACGATGGAGCGGGCGTAGGCGTTGAGCGATTCCAGGTAGCGGCGCTGGCCTTCGTTGAACAAGATGTCGAACGCCAGCGTGGACTTGCCCGAGCCGCTCACGCCGGTGACCACGTTGAACTTGCCGCGGGGAATGTCCACGCTCAGGTTCTTGAGGTTGTGCTCCTTGGCGTTGACGATTTCAATGGCGTTTTTGGCCTCCAGCGCCCGTCCTTCCTGCGCAAGCAGCTCCTGTTTTCGTAGCATTGCAGCCTTTTCGTGCACCGAATGGCCGCCCGCGCCCAGCGCCAGCTCGTAGTCGCGCAGGGCCTGGCCGGTGTGCGATGTGGCGTGCTGGCGCACGTCCTCGGGCGTGCCTTCGGCCACGACCAGGCCACCGCCGTCGCCGCCCTCGGGCCCCAGGTCGATGAGCCAGTCGCTCGCGCGGATCACGTCCAGGTTGTGCTCGATGACGATGAGCGAATGCCCGGCGTCGATGAGCTTGCGCAGCGCGCGCATGAGCTTGGCGATGTCGTCAAAGTGCAGGCCCGTGGTGGGCTCGTCGAACAGGAACAGCGTGCCCTTGCGCGCCACGGCCTGGCGCGACTTGGACGCCGTCTTCGCCGCCTCTGCCAGGAAGCCTGCCAGCTTCAGGCGCTGCGCTTCGCCACCGCTGAGCGTGGGCACGGGCTGCCCCAGCGCCACGTATTCCAGCCCCACGTCCACGATGGGCTGCAGCGCACGGATCACGTCGCGGTCGTTGGCAAACACGGCGGCGGCTTCGGCCACGGTGAGTGCCAGCACGTCGGCCACGTTGAGCGCCCGCCCGCCGCGCTCGATGGTGATCTCCAGGATTTCGGGCCGGTAGCGCTTGCCGTCGCAGTCCGGGCAACGCAGGTACACGTCCGACAGGAACTGCATCTCCACATGCTCGAAGCCCGAGCCGCCGCAGGTGGGGCAGCGGCCGTCGCCGCTGTTGAAGCTGAACTTGGCGGCGGTGTAGCTGCGCTGTCTGGACAGCGGGGCGACGGCAAACAGCTCGCGGATGCTGTCCCACGCGCCCACGTAGCTCACGGGGTTGGAGCGCGCGGTCTTGCCAATGGGCGATTGGTCCACGAACACCACGTCCGACAAATGGTCCGCGCCCAGCAGCCGGTCGTGCGCGCCCGGCGCATCCGTGGCCTTGCCGAAGTGGCGCAGCAGCGCCGGGGCCAGCACGTCCTGGATCAGGCTGGACTTGCCCGAGCCGCTGACACCCGTCACCGTGACCAGGCGCTGCAGCGGGAACTCCACCGTCACGTCCTTCAGGTTGTGCTCGCGCGCGCCTTCGAGGATCAGCCGCGGCGTGGATTCGGTGACCATGCGCTTGAAGCCGAAGCCCACGTGCTTGCGCCCGCCCAGGTAAGCGCCGGTCAGGGTGTCGGCACGCCGCAGGTCGCCCGTGGTGCCGTCAAACACGATCTGCCCGCCCTGGCGGCCGGGGCCGGGGCCCATGTCGATCATGCGGTCGGCCGCCAGCATCACGGCCGGGTCGTGCTCCACCACCACCAGGGTGTTGCCCGCATCGCGCAGGCGCAGCATGGCCTCGGTGATGCGGTGCATGTCGCGCGGGTGCAGGCCGATGCTGGGCTCGTCCAGCACGAACAGCGTGTTGACCAGGCTGGTGCCCAGGGCGGTGGTGAGGTTGATGCGCTGCACCTCGCCGCCGCTCAGGGTGCGGCTTTGCCGGTCCAGCGTGAGGTAGCCGATGCCCACGTCGCACAGGTACTTTAGGCGCGAGGAAATCTCCTCGTGCAGCAGCTTCAGGGCCTGCGCATCGCCGCCCGCCGCTGCGTCGCCCGAGGGAAGCTCCATGCGGTCGAAGAAGCGGCGCAGCCGGTCGATGGGCAGCAGCATCAGGTCGTGCAGGCACAGGCCCGGCAGGGCCTCCAGCTGCGCGCGGCTCCACTGCACGCCCTGGGGCAGGAAGCGCCGGCCGGGCTCCAGCACGGCATCGGCGTCCTCCTTGCGGCCGATGCGCCACAGCAGGCTTTCGGTCTTGAGGCGCGCGCCCGCGCAGGCAGGGCACGGCGTGTAGCTGCGGTACTTGGACAGCAGCACGCGGATGTGCATCTTGTAGGCCTTGCTCTCCAGGTATTCAAAGAACCGGCGGATGCCGTACCACTGCCTGTTCCAGTTGCCGTCCTTGTAGCCGGGCGTGCCGTCGATCACCCACTTCTTCTGATCGTCCGTGAGCTTGTACCAGGGCGTGTCGCGCGGAATGCCGGCCGCCTCGGCGTGCCGCATGAGGTCGTCCTGCGCCTCCTTCCAGGCGGGGGTCTGGATGGTCTTGATCGCGCCCGCCCGCAGGGTGAGCTTGTCGTTGGGGATGACCAGGCCGTAGTCCACGCCGATCACGCGGCCAAAGCCCCGGCAGCTCTCGCACGCGCCCACGGCGGAGTTGAACGAGAACATGGAGGGGATGGGGTCGCTGTAGCGCTGGTCGCTGTCGGGGCAGTGCAGGCCGGTCGAAAAGCGCCACAGCACGGGTTCGCCGTCTTCCACCAGGCGGTACACGTTCAAGCGCCCGGTGCCGCGCTTGAGCGCCACCTCGATCGCCTCGATCACGCGTGCCTTCTCGGCGTTGCCCAGCCGGAAGCGGTCCGCCACCACATCCAGCACCTTGCGCGGTCCGGTCGGTGTGGCCACCTCGCGCTCGGCCTGCACCTTGGTGAAGCCGCTGGCGGACAGCCATTGCTCGACCTGTTCCGCCGATGTTCCGCCAGGCAGCTCCACCGGAAAGGTCAGCACCACGCGTGGGTCGCCGGCCTCGGCGCTGCGCCGCTGCAGCTCGGCATAAATGGTCTCCGGCGAGTCGTGGCGCACGGGCTGGGCCGTCTGCTGGTCGAACAGCTGGCCCGCGCGCGCGAACAGCAGCTTCAGGTGGTCGTTCAGCTCCGTCATCGTGCCCACGGTGGAGCGGCTGGAGCGCACGGGGTTGGTCTGGTCAATGGCGATGGCCGGGGGCACGCCCTCCACCTTGTCCACGGCCGGCTTGTCCATGCGGTCGAGGAACTGGCGCGCGTAGGCACTGAACGTCTCCACGTAGCGCCGCTGGCCCTCGGCGTACAGGGTGTCGAACACCAGGCTGGACTTGCCCGAGCCGCTGGGGCCGGTGACCACGGTCAGCTCGCCGGTGCGGATGTCCAGGTCGAGGTTGCGAAGATTGTGCTGGCGTGCACCACGGATGCGGATGGTTCCCTGGGTCATGGGGGGGCTTTGCGGAGCGTTGGAGGGGTGAGGCCGAACATTCTAGGAACGCCCTGCTGACAGCCGCTGTCAGCAGGAGTTTGACCCCACAGCGTGCTGCGGCACCCCGTCCGGTAGCGGACACGACCGGATTGATGCAGCGCAAGCCGCGTGATAGCGTCGCGGGCTTTCCAGTCGCTAGACTGGGGGAAACCACCACGAGGAGATTTCGCATGAAGAAGAAAAAGGCATGGTCCGCCCTGTGCGCGGGCATCATCCTGGCTTGGGGGATGGGTTCGGCCCAGGCCCAGCTGCTCATCGGGCAGACGGCCGGGTTCTCGGGCCAGGTGGCCTCCGGGGTGCAGGAAACCTCGGACGGCGCCAAGCTCTACATTGACATGGTCAATGCCAAAGGCGGCGTCAACGGCCAGAAGATCGAGGTGATTTCCCTGGACGACAAGTTCGACCCCAAGACCGCCGCCGAGAACGCCCGCCAGCTCATTGAGGAGAAGAACGTGCTGGCCATGTTCCTCACCCGGGGCACGCCCCACACCGAGGGCATCATCCCGCTGCTGGACAAGCATGGCGTGGCGCTGGTGGCCCCCTCCACCGGGGCCATGGTGCTGCACCAGCCGGTGCGCAAGAACATCTTCAACGTCCGCGCCACCTACCAGCGCGAAGCCGAAAAGGCCATGACCCACCTGGCCTCCATGGGCATCAGCCGCGTGGCCGTTTTCTATTCGGACGACAGCTTTGGCGCAGATGGCGTGCTGGGGGCGCAAAAGGGCCTGGCCGCCGCCAAGCTGCAGCCCGTGGTGCTGGAGAAATTCGACCGCGCCAAGCCCGATTTCGCGCCCCTGGCCGCCAAGGCCGCCAAGGCGGATGCCCAGGCCGTGCTGATGATCGCCTCGGGCACCTCGGTGGTGGAAGGCGTGAATGCGCTGCGCACCGCGGGCTCTGCGGCCCAGATCGTGACGCTGTCGAACAATGCGTCCAGCGGCTTCATCAAGAGCCTGGGGGCGAATGCGCGCGGCGTGATCGTGACGCAGGTGTTCCCCAATGAGCGGGGCGCCAACTACCCCATGGTGAAGGAGGCCCAGGAGCTGGCCAAGGCCAAGGGCGCCGGCGAGGTGAGCCCGGCCATGCTGGAGGGCTTTGCCGCAGCCAAGGTGCTGGTGGAAGGCTTGCGCCGCGCCGGCCCCAAGCCGGACCGCGCCAAGATCCACGCGGCGCTGGAGAGCATCCGCAAGTTCGACATCGGGGGCCTGGAAGTCTCCTACAGCCCCGAGGACCACACCGGCCTCGACTTTGCCGACCTGTCCATCATCGGCACGGACGGGCGGTTCCGGCGCTGAGCCCGCGCCCGCATCACGGGAGGGCCTGAAGGGCCCTCCCCAACAAGAAAGCCCAGGGTGATGCCCTGGGCTTTCTTTTTTGGCCCGCGGACCGCCGGAGCGCCGCGCCACACATCAGTCCGTCACGGCGCGCTGGCCGCCGAGGCGGGCGCGGACGCGGCCTCCGCCGGCCCGCTCGCGGCGGGCTCGGGGGCATGCACCGCATCGGCGCCATGCTTTTCACCGCCCATGTCGGCCTTGTCGCCTGCCTTGATGATCACAAACATCGCCAGCGCGGCAAACGCGATGAAGCCAACAACAATCTTCCACATGGTCTCAATCTCCTTGGATGGGTTTGTTCGATCAAAGGGCCTGGCACCACCGCTGCGGCCCCTGCCGCCCGGCCCGCCAAGCCCCTTGATGGAACCCAGGGCCCGCCCTGCGGACGGGCCCTGCGCACCGGTGGGGTGGATCAGTCGTTGGCGTAGATGTCCACGTCCTTGGTCTCGCGGATGAACAGGCCGCCAATCACCACCGTGGCGCCGGCAATGATGATGGGGTACCACAGGCCGTTGTACATGTTGCCGGTCTGCGCCACGATGGCAAACGCCGTGGTGGGCAGCAGGCCGCCGAACCAGCCGTTGCCGATGTGGTACGGCAGGGACATGGAGGTGTAGCGGATGCGAGTGGGGAACATTTCCACCAGCATGGCGGCGATGGGGCCGTACACCATGGTCACCAGCAGCACCAGGTAGGTCAGGATCACGGTGACCATGACCTTGTCGATGCGGGCCGGATCGGCCTTGGTGGGGTAGCCGGCGGCCTTCAGGTCGTTGGCCACGAGCTTCTTGAACTCGGCATCCTTCTTCTTGGCTTCCTCGGCGCTCAGGCCCTTGCTGGAGTACGAGGGGATCGCCGTTTCGCCAATCTTGATGGTGGCCACCGTGCCCGCAGGGGCTGCAACGTTTTCATAGCTCACCGAAGCGCCGGCCAGCACCTGCTTGGCAATGTCGCACGAGCTGGTGAACTTGCTGGTGCCGGTGGGGTTGAACTGGAACGAGCATTCGTTCGGATCGGCCGTGATCACCACCTTGTTCTTGGCCTGGGCTTCGGCCAGCGCCGGGTTGGCCGCCTTGGTCAGCGCGCCGAACACGGGGAAGTACGTGAGCGCGGCCAGCAAGCAGCCCGCCAGGATGATGGGCTTGCGGCCGATCTTGTCCGACAGCGCGCCAAACACGATGAAGAAAGGCGTGCCGATCAGCAGCGAGACGGCCACGAAGATGTTGGCGGTGGCGCCATCGACCTTCAGGGCCTGCGTGAGGAAGAACAGCGCATAGAACTGGCCCGAATACCAGACCACGGCCTGGCCGGCCGTCAGGCCGATGAGCGCCAGGATCACGATCTTGAGGTTCTTCCACTGGCCGAACGATTCGGTCAGCGGCGCCTTGGAGGTCTTGCCCTCGGCCTTCATCTTCTGGAAGGCGGGCGATTCGTTCATCGACAGCCGGATCCAGACCGAGATGGCCAGCAGCAGGATGGACACGATGAACGGCACGCGCCAGCCCCAATCGGCAAACGCCTCTTCGCCCAGCACCGTGCGGGTGCCCAGGATCACCATCAGCGACAGGAACAGGCCCAGCGTGGCGGTGGTCTGGATCCAGGCCGTGTAGGCGCCGCGCTTGCCGTGCGGCGCGTGCTCGGCCACGTAGGTGGCTGCGCCGCCGTACTCGCCGCCCAGCGCCAGGCCCTGCAGCAGCCGCAGGGCAATGAGGATGACCGGGGCCGCCACGCCGATGGAGGCGTACGAGGGCAAGATCCCCACGATGAACGTGGACAGGCCCATGATCAGGATGGTCACCAGGAAGGTGTACTTGCGCCCGATCATGTCGCCCAGCCGGCCGAAGAAGATGGCGCCGAACGGCCGCACGATGAAGCCTGCGGCAAACGCGAGCAGCGCGAAGATGAATGCCGAACCGGCATCCAGCCCGCTGAAGAACTGCTTGGCGATGATGGCGGCGAGCGAGCCGTAGAGGTAGAAGTCGTACCACTCGAAAACGGTGCCGAGCGATGACGCGAAGATGACTTTCCTCTCTTCGGGCGTCATGGGCCGCGGTGCGGGATGGTTGGCCATGGTGCTTGTCTCCAGTGTTGTTGATCATTCCCGGCAGAGGAATCCGCCGGCTGAGCACACTGCGGTGCTGGGGCGGAATATCCGGCGGGCTTCTGACCAAAAACTGACACGAAAACTCAGCTATTGCGGCCCGCGCACCGCCGCTTTTTTTTGCTCAGGACAAACCCGGGGGCGTTTTTTCTTGATGCGGAAAAATCCCGCCACAGGCGCCGCCCGCGGCGCGGCAGCCGTCGTTTTCCCAGGGTTAACACCGAGCGAATTCCCTAGGGAAATCCAGCACAGGACAAACCCTGACCGGTTCATGTTGCACTGCCGTAAGAAGGCGGTCAGCGCGCATTTCCAGAATCGGCCCCGTCAGAGCCTGTGAACAGGTTCTCAGTGCACTACCCCGGCCGGGCTCGCGCAGACGCATTCCGATCACACAAGGAGACCACCATGACGGATCCCGTGGCAACACGCATCCAGAGCCATCCGCGCTACCTCGAACTCCGGCAGGAACGCAACCGCTTCGGCTGGACGCTCACCGCGCTGATGCTGTTCGTCTACTACGGCTACATCGCGCTCATCGCGTTCAACAAGCCGTTCCTGGCCCAGCCCATCGGCGGCGGGGTCACCACCCTGGGCATCCCCCTGGGCCTGTTCGTGATCCTGTTCACCATCGTGATCACCGGCATCTACGTGCGCCGCGCCAACAGCCGCTACGACGCACTCACCCAAGACATCCTGCGGGACGCCCAGAAATGAACTTCCAACACCTTGCAAGCCGCGCCCGCTGGGGCCTCGCGGCAGCCCTCTGCTGCGCGGCCGCCTCGGCCTACGCCGCTGGCGGCGACGTCGGCCAGGCCGCCAAGCAGGCCACCAACTGGACCGCCATCACCATGTTCGCCATCTTCGTGGCGGGCACCTTGTGGATCACCAAATGGGCCGCCGCCAAGACACGTTCGGCTGCGGACTTCTACACCGCCGGCGGCGGCATCACGGGCTTCCAGAACGGCCTGGCGATCGCGGGCGACTACATGTCGGCGGCCTCGTTCCTGGGCATCTCGGCCGCGGTGATGGCCACGGGCTATGACGGGCTGATCTACTCCATCGGCTTCCTCGTGGGCTGGCCCATCATCACCTTCCTGATGGCCGAGCGCCTGCGCAACCTGGGCAAGTTCACCTTTGCCGACGTGGCCGGCTACCGTTTCAAGCAAGGCCCCATCCGCGCCTTTGCGGCCAGCGGCACGCTGGTGGTGGTGGCCTTCTACCTGATCGCCCAGATGGTGGGCGCGGGCCAGCTGATCAAGCTGCTGTTCGGCCTGGAGTACTGGATGGCCGTGGTCATCGTGGGCGTGCTCATGATGGTGTACGTGCTGTTCGGCGGCATGACGGCCACCACCTGGGTGCAGATCATCAAGGCCATCATGCTGCTGGCCGGCGTGAGCTTCATGGCCTTCATGGTGCTGGCCAAGTTCGGCTTCAGCCCCGAGGCCCTGTTTGCCGAAGGCGTGAAGGTCAAGACCGCCATCGCCAGCAACGCGGGCAAGGACCCGGCCGCCGCCGCCAAGGAGGGCCTATCGCTGATGGGCCCGGGCGGCTTCATCAAGGACCCGATCTCCGCCATCTCCTTCGGCATGGCGCTGATGTTCGGCACGGCCGGCCTGCCCCACATCCTCATGCGCTTCTTCACGGTGCCCGATGCCAAGGAAGCCCGCAAGTCCGTGCTGTGGGCCACCACCTGGATCGGCTACTTCTACGTGCTGATCTTCATCATCGGCTTTGGCGCCACCACGCTGGTGCTGACCAACCCCGAGATGGCCGACGTGGCCAAGGGCGTGATCAAGGGCGGCGCGGGCACGGCCAACATGGCCGCCGTGCTGGTGGCCAAGACGGTGGGCGGCGACGTGTTCTACGGCTTCATCTCGGCCGTGGCGTTTGCCACCATCCTGGCCGTGGTCGCGGGCCTGACGCTGTCGGGCGCCTCGGCCGTGTCGCACGACCTGTACGCCACCGTGCTCAAAAAGGGCAAGGCCGACAGCGCCTCCGAGCTGAAGGTCTCGCGCATGACCACCATCGCCCTGGGCGTGATCGCCGTGCTGCTGGGCATTGCCTTCGAGAAGCAGAACATCGCGTTCATGGTGTCGCTGGCCTTCGCGATTGCAGCCTCGGCCAACTTCCCGGTGCTGTTCCTGTCCGTGCTGTGGAAGGACTGCACCACCAAGGGCGCCGTGATCGGCGGCTTCCTGGGCCTGATCTCGTCGGTCGGCCTCACCGTGGTGTCGCCTTCGGTGTGGGAAGCCACGCTGGGCAACCCCAAGGGCTCGGCCTGGTTCCCCTACTCCTCGCCCGCGCTGTTCTCCATGGCCATCGGCTTCATCGGCGTGTGGCTGTTCTCGGTGCTCGACAAGAGCGCCCAGGCAGCCAAGGAGCGTGAAGCCTTCCCCGCGCAGCAGGTGCGCTCGGAAACCGGCCTGGGCGCTGCCGGCGCGTCGGGGCACTGAGCCCCGCCGCCCGCACCGCGTGCTCCCTGCGGGCACGCACCGCCAACCCGCCGGGCCTTGCGCCCGGCTTTTTTTTGCCCGGGTCCCTGTTGACCCATATCAAGACCCTCGCGCCGCCCCCGCCTACAGTGGAGTCCATTGCAGGCCCCTGGCGGCCCCTCACCCCGGACCACCGCCATGCTGTCTGCCTACATATCCCACCCGGACTGCCTCAAGCACGACATGGGCCCCGGCCACCCAGAGTGCCCCGAACGCCTTCACGCCATCGCCGACATGCTGCTCAGCAAGGGATACAGCGACTTCATGGTGCCGTACGACGCTCCGCTGGCCAGCGTGGAGCAGCTGACGCGCGCGCACTCGGTGCTGTACGTGAACGAACTGCTGGACCGCGCGCCCACCGAGGGCTACGAGCGCCTGGACCCGGACACCTTGATGAACCCGTACACCGTGCCCGCCGCGCTGCGCTCGGCCGGGGCAGCCGTGCTGGCCACTGACCTGGTCCTGCGCGGCGAGGTGGCCACGGCGTTCTGCAACATCCGCCCGCCAGGCCACCATGCCGAACGCGGCGCTTGCATGGGCTTTTGCTTTTTCAACAACGTGGCCGTGGGCATCCGCCACGCGCTGGACGTGCACGGCCTGGAACGGGTGGCGCTGATCGACTTCGACGTGCACCACGGCAATGGCAGCGCCGACATCCTGGCCGGCGACGAGCGGGTGCTGATGTGCTCCATCTTTGAAAAAGGCCTGTACCCTCTGGGCAAGGACGAACAGCCCGGCGGCAGCAATATGGTGCACGTGGGCATGGACAGCCGCACCGGCAGCGCCGAGTTCCGCTCGCTGGTGGACGCCGCCTGGATGCCCGCGCTCGAAGCCTTCCGGCCGCAGCTGGTCTACATTTCCGCCGGGTTCGATGCCCACCGCGAGGACGACATGGGCAACCTGGGCCTGGTGGACGCTGACTATGAATGGGTCACGCAGCGCCTGCTGGACCTGGCCCGCCGGCATGCGCAGGGCCGCATCGTGTCCTGCCTGGAAGGCGGCTATGTGATGAACCCCTTGGCGCGCAGCGCCGCCGCCCATGTCAAAGTGCTGATCGGGGCGGACTGACGGACAGACACCTTCTGAGAACCACCATGGACAAGCATTTCCTCCAACCTCTGTTCAACCCCGCTTCCATCGTCGTGTTCGCGGGTGGCCTGGACCCCGACGCGCTGGAGCCCGGCCTGGCGCGCACCCTGGCCGACCAGCTGCGCGGCTGCGGGTACACGGGCGAGTTGCGCTTTGTCGACATCCGCATGAGCGGCACGCTGGCCGACCTGGCCCGCTCGCGCGCGGAGCTGGCGGTGATCGCGCTGCCCACGGTGGACGAGATGGACAGCGCGCTGGAAGTGGCCGGCCGCATCCGCTGCCGTGCGGCGCTGGTGGTCTCCTCGGGCCTGAACGCGCAGGACGCGGCCCGGCTGCACGCGACCGCCCAGCGGCACCAGTTGCACCTGCTGGGGCCCAACTGCAACGGCTTTCAGCGGCCGCACCACCATCTGAATGCCAGCGTCATCGGGGCGCTGGCCAAGCCCGGGCCGCTGGGGCTGCTGTCGCAATCCGGCGCGCTCACGGCGTCCACGCTGGACTGGGCGCAGCGCAGCGGCGTGGGGTTCTCGGCCGTGGTGTCCCTGGGGCCCAACACGGCGCTGGACCTGGCGGACGCGCTCGACTTTCTGGCGGCGGACCCGCACACGCACAGCATCGTGATCTACATGGAGGGCATCCGCAATGCGCGCCGCTTCATGAGCGCACTGCGCGCCGCGGCCAGTGCCAAGCCGGTGATCGTGCTCAAGGCCGGCCGCAAGCCCGCGGGCAACGAGGCGGCGCTCACGCATTCGGGCGCCATCGTGGGCAGCGACGATGTGTTCGACGCCGCCCTGCGCCGTGCGGGCGCGGTGCGCGTGCGCACGTTCTCGCAGCTGTTCTCGGCCGTGCGCTGCCTGGCCTCGCGCTACCAGCCCTCGGGCCGGCACCTGGCCGTCATCACCAACGGCGGCGGGCCCGGCGTGCTGGCGGCCGACTGGGCCAATGAACTGCGGCTGCAGCTGGGCAAGCTGGACCACGCCACGGCCACCGCGCTGGCGCCCCGGCTGTCGCCGCAGGCCTCGCTCAAGGACCTGATCGACCTGTCGGAAGACGCCACGCCCGAGCATTTCACCGCCGCCATCGAGGCGGCCAGCGCCACGCGCGGCATCGACGGCATCCTGGTCATCTACTCGCCCAAGCTGGGCTCGGACCCCACCCGCGTGGCCCAGGCGCTGGTGCAGACGCAGCTGTCGGTCAGCAAGCCGCTGTTCACCTGCTGGATGGGCGACTCCACCGTGAACGAGGCGCGGGCCGTGCTCAACGCCGCCTCCATCCCCACGTTCCGCACGCCCGAAGCGGGTGTGGACGCGTTCTCCAACATCGCCAACCACCACGAGAACCAGCTGCTGCTGCAGCAGACGCCGCCCCCGCTGGCGCACGACCTGGCCAAGCCCGACGTGGAGGGCGCGCGCCTGCTCATCGAGAGCGTGCTGGCCGAGCGCCGCTATGTGCTCACCGAGCTGGAATCCAAGGCGCTGCTGGCGGCGTTCCACATCCCCGTCACCAAGACCATCCTGGCGCGCAACGCGCACGAGGCCATGATGATCGCCACCCAGCTGGGCTACCCCGCCGCGCTCAAGATCGACTCGCCGGACATCTCGCACAAGTCCGACGTGCAGGGCGTGGCGCTGAACCTGCCCAACGCCACGCAGGTGCGCGACACCTACAACGACATGGTCAAGCGCGTGGCGCAGCTGCGGCCGGACGCGCACATCAACGGCGTGACGGTGCAGAACATGTCCGCGCAGCGGCGCGGGCGCGAGCTGTACATCGGCCTGGTGACCGACGATCTGTTCGGCCCGGTGATCACGTTCGGCGCGGGCGGCACGATGATCGAGCTGATCGGCGACCGCAGCATGGAGATGCCGCCGCTCAACCAGTTCCTGGCGCGCGGCCTGGTGCAGCGCGCCCGCGTGGCCGCCACGCTGGGCGAGTGGCGCGGCGCGCCGCCCGTGGACATGGCGGCGCTGGAACACGTGCTGCTGCGCGTGTCCGAAATGGTGTGCGAGCTGCCCCAGCTGCGCGAGATGGACATCAACCCCATCATCCTGGACGAATCCGGCGCGCTGGCGGTGGATGCGCGCATCGTGGTGCAGCCCACGTCCGCGCACGGGCAGCACTACGGGCACCTGGCCATCCTGCCCTACCCCTCGCACTTCGAGCAGGAATGGCCCATGCGCGGCGGCGGCCTCTACACCGTGCGCCCCGTGCGGCCGGACGATGCCTCGATGCTGCAGGCGCTGGTCAAGGGCCTGTCGTCCGAGAGCCGCTACTTCCGGTTTGCCTCGTCCATGCCCGAGCTGCCCTCGCGCATGCTGGCGCGCTTCACGCTCATCGACTACGACCGCGAGATGGCCCTGGTGGCCGTGCACCGCGAACGCAAGCTGGGGGCCGACGGCGAGTTCATCGACACGGAGCGCATCATCGGCGTGTCGCGCTACGTGACCAATCCGGACCTCAAGACCTGCGAGTTCTCGCTGCTGGTGGCCGACGAGTTCGCGGGCCAGGGCCTGGGCTCGCGGCTCATGGCGGCCATCACCGAGTTCGCCCGCAACAAGGGGCTGGCGCAGATCGAGGGGCTGGTGCTGGCCCACAACAGCAACATGCTCAAGCTCATGCGCCACCTGGGCTTCCAGATCAAGCATTTTGAGGAAGACCCGGACTTCAAGCTGGCGGTGAAGGTGCTGTGAGCGGGGCTGGGCCGTTCGCCCTGAACTGGTCGAAGGGCTGCGGAGGCACCGTGCCCCGGCTTCGATGGGCTCAGCCCGAACGGGCGGGGTGTGCCAGGGGTGACTGATTCATAGAGAAATCAGCCTCCAGCGCTTGATGAATAAGCGCAAGCAGCTACCATTTCAATAGCAGCCAAAGGCACCCAGGCTGCCGCCCGGCGTCACGCCCCACCCAGCAGCCGCCGCAGCTTGATGAACGCCAGCGCCGCCGTCACGGCATCATTCACCGCGTCGTGCGCGTCGCGCGCGGGCAGGCCCAGCTCGCGCACCAGAGTGGCCAGGCGCAGGTCGATGTCGGCATTGGCGTGCTGCTGGTAGGGCGGCAGCTGGCGGAAGCGGTAGTCGTAGTACAGCGCCGAGACCTCGATGCACGGCTGCGGCAGGCCGATGCCCAGCCAGGGCCGCACGGCGCGGTTGAGCATGGCCACGTCGAACTCCAGGTAGTAGCCCACCAGCGGCCGCCCGCCAATGAAGTGCAGCAGCTGGGGCAGCAGCTCCGGCAGCGGCCGGGCCTGCGCCACGTCCTGCTCGCGCAGGCGGTGGATGCGCACGCTCTGGGCCGACACCGGGCCGGCGGGCCGCACCAGCAGCTCCAGCCGCTCGCTGGCCACGATGCGCTGGCCGCACACGCGCACGGCGCCAATGGAGACCACCTCGTCCGTGCGCACATCGAGCCCCGTGGTTTCGCAGTCGATGGCCACCCACTCGTCGGGCGGGCCGGGCTCCAGCACAAACGCGTAGTCGGGCCGGCGCAGGCGGTGCTGCAGCCAGCGGCGGCGCGCGGCGGACCAGGGGCTGTGCAGCGCCATCAGAGCACCCCCAGGTGAAAGCGCGTGCGCAGCATCTGCTGAAAGCGCTTGACTACGCCCAGCGCGTCCTTGAGCAGGTCGCGGTCCAGGCTGCCCAGCTGGTCGGGCGCCACCGTGCCGGAGATGGGGCGCTGCTGTTCGCGCTCGGCCAGGCCGGCCTTCAGCCGCAGGGCCATCAGCACCTGCAGGGCCTCAGCCAGGTCTTCACCCTCGCCAGGGCTCAAGGCGCCCAGGGCCACCAGCGCCTCGATGCGGTCGGTGGTGGCGGTGGCGGTCACCCGGTGCGCCAGCGCCAGGCTGCGCACGCCATGCACCAGCGGGAACAGCCCTTCCTTCTTGATGTGCCAGGGCTCGGGTGCGGCACCGGGGGTGAGCAAGCGGCTCCACCAGCTGGGGCCGGCGTGGCCGAAGGCGTCGATGGCAGCGGCAAAGCGGCTCTGCAGCCCTTCATGGTCCGTGGCCAGCGCGAGCAGGCTGGCCCGCGCCGCGTCCAGCAGCGCGGCGTCGCCCGCCACGGCGTGCGCGTCCAGGAAGATCGCCAGGTGCATCAGCGCCTCGCCCTCGGGCCGCCACACCCAGTCCTGCAGCTGGCGCGCCCATTCGCTGCTGCTGCGCCGCCACAGGGGCTGGCTGAGCATGATGCCGCCGGGGCACGGCGGGTAGCCGAAGCGGCCCAGCGCCTGCGAGAAGCGGTCGCAGAGGTCCGCCAGGTCGGGCGGCGGCGTGTAGCCGTCGCGCAGGATGAGGCCGTTGTCCTGGTCGGTCTTGAGCAGCTGCTCGCCCCGCCCCTCGCTGCCCATCACGAACAGGCAGCTGTTCGCCACCAGCTCCGGCGGCGCAATCAGCTGCCAGGCCCGCAGGAACAGGCGCGCGTTGAGCTGCTGCACCAGGTGCGCCACCAGCCCCACGCGCGTGCCGCTGCGAAACAGCACCGACACCACGCGGTCGATCTGCGCCGCGGCGTCGGCCAGCGCGTCCAGCGAGCTGGCGTTGTCGATCTGCAGCGCCACCAGGTGCGAGGGATTGGACACATAGCTCAGCAAATCCAGCGACTCCAGCATGCCCAGCGTGCGCTCGCCGTCCACCACCACCAGGCGGTGGATGCGGTGGCGCAGCATCAGCGCCATGGCGTCGCCCACCGCGTCGCCCGCGCGCACCTCCACCACCGGGAAGCGCGCCCACTCGCCCACGGGCATCTGGTCCAGGGGCCGGCCCGACAGGATGGCGCGCTCCAGCAGCGTGCGGCTGAAGATGCCGCGGCGCGGCGGCGTGGCGGCGTCGTCGCGCACCAGCACGCTGGCCGTGCGCTCGGCGTGCATGCGGCGCACGGCACTGAGCACGTCCAGCGTGGCGGGCACCTCATGCACCGGCCGCAGGAAGGCGTCGCCCACGCGCGACAGGCTGAGCGAGGGCAGGTCGCGCGGGTGCTGGCGCTGCGCCAGCACGCTGAGCTTGTGGCCCAGGTCAGAAAACAGCAGCGCGCCGAACGTGGCGTTGCGCGCGATCAGCTCCAGCACCGTGGCGCGGGCCAGCTCGTAGGTGATGACTTCCTCGGTGGCCACAAAGCGGCTGCTGGCGCGGCCGGCCACGAGGCTGCGGCCGTCAAAGCTGTCCTCGGGGCCGTAGGTGACCACCGTGTCGCCCTGGTCCTCCTGCGCCACATGGCCCTTGACGATGACAAACAGGTGCGTGGGGGCGGCGCCGCGCTCCAGCAGCACCTGCCCGGGCGCGTAGTAGCCGATGTCGACGTGGTCGCGCACCATGCGCTGCTCTTCGGCCTCCAGGCAGTCGAACGGCGAATGGGCAAAGGAAAAGGCGTTGGGCATGCAGACCTCGCTCGCTGCCGGGCAGCGTTGAAGCCATTGCACCACCGGCCCCTTGCGGGACGCTTGCAGCGCCTGCCCACCAAGGCGCCGGCCCGGCTCAGCGCGTGGCGGGCGGCAGCCCCGACGGGGTGCGCGGCGCCACGTCCCAGTCGGGCCCATCGAACCAGGCGTCGCCGTCGAGGTACGCGCGCAGCATGGGCAGGGCGTCCAGGCCCCAGAAGATCTTGCCATCCACCCCGAAGGCCGGCACGCCAAACACCCCGGCCGCCTGCGCCGCCTCGGTGTTGGCGCGCAGCAGGGCCTTGGGCTCGGCGCTGTTCACGTCCTGCCCGGGGCGGATCTGCTCGGCCAGCGCGGCCGACAGCGCGGCGAGCCGCGCGGGGTCCAGCGCGTCGTGCCCGCCCACCCACACATGGCGCAGCACCGTGCCCGCCACATAGCGGTTGATGCGGCCATCGTCACTGCAGGCCAGGGCCTGGCGCAGCAGCGGCAGCGGGTTGAACGGGTGGCGGGCGGGCATCTGCAGCGGCGTGCCCTGCGCATGGCCCAGCCAGCTCACGTGGCGGTAGGTCCAGTCGCGCTTGGGGGCAATGCCCGCCGGGCCGGGGTTGGCGTGCTGCTGCAGCAGCGCGCCCAGCAGCACCGGCCGGTATTCCACGTGGTAGCTCAAACCCGCCAGGGCTTCGGGCAGGCGCTCGAAAGCCAGCCAGGCGTAGGGCGAGACAAAGTCCAGGTAGAAGGTGATGTGCTTCATGCGTGCGGCTCCTTCGCGCCGCAGTCAGCGCCGGCCAGCGACGGCGGCACGGCCGCGCCGGCACGCTGCAGCAGCAGCACCCAGATGCCCCGCCGCCGGGCGCTGTCGGCGCCGGACCAGGCGCGGATCTCGTCGATGGTGCGAAAGCAGCCTTCGCAGCGGCTGCGGTCTTCCGTCATGCGGCACACCGAAATGCACGGCGACGGCACGACCTCGTCAGAATTCGGATCAAAATAGCCCGCATCGTCCATCAGGCGGGCGCGAGCAGCTATCGATTCAGTAGCATCACTCATGCGGCTGCCGCCCCGGTGGCTGCCGCGGCGTCGGGCACGGGCACCTGCACCACGTCCACCACGGGCGCGCCAGTCAGGCGCTGCAGGTCGCTCGGGTGCAGCGCAAACACGCCGTGCGGATGCCCGGCCGCCGCCCACACCACGTCAAAGCGCAGCAGGTCCTGGTCGATCAGCGTGACGGGCGGCGTGGCATGGGCCACGGGCGAGACGCCGCCAATGGAAAAGCCCGTGCGGCTCTTCACGAACTCCGCGTCGGCACGGCCGATCTTGCCGCCCACATGCGCTTCCACCTTTTTCTCGTCCACCCGCCGGTCGCCCGAGGTCACCACCAGCACGGCCGCGTCATCGCTCTTGCGGCGGAAGATGATGCTCTTGGCGATCTGCCCCACGGCAATGCCCAGCGCATCGGCCGCCTGCTGCGCGGTGCGCGCAGCGTCGTCCAGCATCTGCGGGCGGTGGGGGTGGCCCAGGGATTCCAGGGCCGCGGCCAC
The DNA here is from genome assembly GCF_021287135.1 of Acidovorax sp. GTDB lineage: Bacteria > Pseudomonadota > Gammaproteobacteria > Burkholderiales > Burkholderiaceae_C > Acidovorax. The sequence continues at coordinate 49,043 of NZ_JAJTBB010000017.1, read as the reverse complement.
GCGCTGCACGCCCTCGGGCAGGTTTTTCAGTTCGGCTCCACACATGCGGGTTGGTCTCCAGCGGCTGACAGGGAAGGATGGGGTAGCGGTTCTCCCCCTATTTTGCCGTGCGCTGCGCAACCCCGCCGCGGCATGCCAATATCGGGGGCTGCTTTACAAACAGGAAATGTGCGGCCCCCACAATGGGCCGTCCCCCTCCGAAACCCCACGCTCCCACACCCATGAACGATGCCGCGCTGTCCCCGCTGGGCCCGAGCCTGCCTGCGCCCACCCCTGCCTGCCCTGCTTTGCGCCGCGCTGCCCGCCCGGCCCTGGGGGCCTTGCCGTACCGGGGAGCGATGCTGGGGCTGCTGCTGATCGCCGGGGCCCTGGCGGGCTGCGGCAAGGCGGGCGAAGCGGCCCCACCGGCCAAGCCCGCGCCCGAGGTGGGCGTGGTCACGCTCCAGCCGCAAAGCCAGCAGCTCGAAGCCACCCTGCCCGGCCGCACCCGCGCCTCGCTCACGGCCGAAGTGCGGCCCCAGGTGTCGGGCATCCTGCAAAAGCGCCTGTTCACCGAAGGGATGCTGGTGCGCCAGGGCCAGCCGCTGTACCAAATCGACGACGCGTCGCTGCGGGCCACGGAGGCCAGCGCCCAGGCGGCCCTGGCCAAGGCCGAGGCCACCGCGCGCACCCAGGAGGCCACGGCCAGGCGCAATGCCGAGCTGGTGAAGATCGACGCCATCAGCCAGCAGGCGTTTGAAGAAAGCCAGGCCGCCGCCGCTCAGTCGCGCTCGGACGTGGCCGTGGCCCAGGCCAACCTGGCCACGGCGCGCATCAACCTCAAGTACAGCCGCATCGAGGCCCCGATCAGCGGCCGAATCAGCCTGTCCAACGTCACGCCGGGGGCGCTGGTCACGGCCAACCAGGCCGACGCGCTGACCTCCATCGTCCAGCTCGACCCGATGTACGTGGACTTCACCCAGTCCACCACCGAGCTGATGCAGTTGCAGCGCGACTGGGACGCCGGCCGCTTCCAGAAGGTCGAGGGCGACAAGATCCCCGTGCGCATCCGGCTGGACGACGGCAGCGAATACCCGCAGCGCGGCCAGCTGCAGTTTGCCGGCATGATCGTCAACGCCACCACCGGCACCGTCACGCTGCGGGCCGTGGTGCCCAACCCCAAGGGCACGCTGATGCCCGGCATGTACGTGCAGGCGCTGCTGCCCACGGGGCTCGCGCCCGAGGCTCTGCTGGTGCCCCAGCAGGCCGTGGCCCGCGATCTCACCGGCAAGCCCAGCGTGCTGGTGGTCAAGGAAGGCGACGTGGTGGAAAAGCGCCCCGTCGGCATCGACCGCGCGGTGGGCAACCAATGGCTGCTGCAAAGTGGACTGGCCGCGGGCGAACGCGTGGTTGTCGAAGGCTTCCAGCGCGTGAAGCCCGGCGACAAGGTCAAGCCGGTGGAGGTGGACCCGCGCGCACCCGCCAAGGGCGGCGGCAAGCCTTCGCCGGGGGCCGGCGCGCCGCCCGCCAGCGCATCCGCATCTGCTGCGGCCCCCGCGCCCGCCGCAGCCGCCTCGCGCTGACCACGAAGGACGCGGCACATGGCTCAGTTCTTCATCAACCGGCCCATCTTTGCCTGGGTCATCGCCATCATCATCATGCTGGGCGGCGCGCTGTCCATCGTCACGCTGCCGCTGGAGCAATACCCCAACATCGCTCCGCCGCGCGTGACCATCGGCTCGCAGTACACCGGCGCCTCGGCCGAGACGGTCGAGAACTCGGTGACGCAGATCATCGAGCAGCAGCTCAAGGGCATCGACAACATGCTCTACATGAGCTCGACCTCGGACGCCTCGGGCCGCTCGCGCACCACGCTGACCTTCGCGCCCGGCACCAACATCGACGTCGCGCAGGTGCAGGTGCAGAACAAGCTGCAGGCCGCCACCAACCGCCTGCCGGACGCCGTCAAGAGCCGGGGCGTGTTCGTGAACAAGGGCGGGCAGGACTTTTTGGTCACCTACAGCTTCTTCTCCAAGGACCCGTCGATGAGCGCCGTGGACATCGGCGACTTCCTGACCAGCAGCCTGGTGGACGTGATCGGCCGCATCGACGGCGTCGGTGACGTGACGGTGTTCGGCACCAACTACGCCATGCGCATCTGGATGGACCCGGCCAAGATGGAGAAGTACGCGCTGATGCCGTCGGACCTGGTCAATGCGCTCAACGCCCAGAACGCCCAGGTGTCCGCCGGCCAGCTGGGCGCCCTGCCGGCCGTGGCCGACCAGCAGCTCAACGCCACCATCACGGCCCGCACCAAGCTCAAGACCGTGGAGCAGTTCGAGCGCATCGTGCTCAAGTCGGCGCTCGACGGTTCGGTCGTCACCATCAAGGACGTGGCCCGGGTGGAGCTGGGCGCCGAGAACCTGACCGTGAAGGCCAAACTCAACGGCATGCCTGGCGCGGGCATGGGCATCGTGCTGGCCGACGGTGCCAACGCCATGCAGGTGGCCGACGCCATCGCCGCCAAGCTGGCCGAGCTCAAGCCCTACTTTCCCAACCAGATCGACTACTTCGTGAGCTCGGACTCCACGCCTTTCGTGCGCGCCTCCATCAAGGAAGTGGTCAGCGCGCTGGGCGAGGCCATGATCCTGGTGGTGATCGTGATGTTCGTGTTCCTGCAGAACTTCCGCGCCACCCTGATCCCTGCCATTGCCGTGCCGGTGGTGCTGCTGGGCACCTTCGGCGTGCTGTCGCTGGCGGGGTATTCCATCAACACGCTGACGATGTTCGCCATGGTGCTGGCCATCGGCCTGCTGGTGGACGATGCGATCGTGGTGGTCGAGAACGTCGAGCGGGTGATGCACGAGACCGGCCAGTCCGCCAAGGACGCCACCCGCCAGTCCATGCGCGAGATCACGCCCGCCCTGGTGGGCATCGGGGTCACGCTATCGGCGGTGTTCGTGCCCATGGCGTTCTTCGGCGGCTCCACCGGCGTGATCTACCGGCAGTTCTCCATCACCATCGTGGCGGCCATGGCGCTGTCGGTGTTCGTGGCGCTGACGCTCACCCCCGCGCTGTGCGCCACGCTGCTCAAGCCCGCAGCCGCAGCGGCCGGGCACGACCGGCCCATCCGCCGCGGCCTGCTGGGCCTGAACGACCGGTTCTTCCGCTGGTTCAACCACCACTTCGATGCCACGGCCTCGCGCTACCAGGGCACGGTGGCCTACACCCTGCGCCGCACCAAGCGCATGGCGCTGATCTTTCTGGCCGTGTGCGGCGTGGTGTGGCTGCTCATGGCGCGCCTGCCCACCTCGTTCCTGCCCGACGAAGACCAGGGCTTCCTGTATGTGAACGTGAACCTGCCCTCGGGCGCCGCCGATGCGCGGCTGCAGAGCGTGCTGGACCAGGTGCGCGAGTACTTCGCGCAGCAGCCCGATGTGCTGAGCTTCTACCAGGTCTCGGGCATCAACGGCGACCAGGCCTCGGCCCGCGGCTTTGTGCGCCTGAAACCCTGGGAAGACCGCCCGCTGCCCAACCAGGCGGCCGCGCAGATCGCCTACAAGGCCACGCGCGACCTGGCCTCCATCCGGGACGCGCGGGTGCTGGTCGTCATGCCGCCGGCCGTGCGGGGCCTAGGCTCCAGCTCGGGCTTCAACTTTGTGATCAAGGACATGAACGGCCTGGGCCACCAGGCGTTGCTGGCCGCCACCAACACCTTCCTGAGCGAAGCGCGCAAGCGGCCCGAGCTGACCAACCTGCGCATGACCAACCTGGAAGACGCCAGCGAGCTGCGCCTGGACATCGACGACCGCAAGGCCGCCGCGCTCGGGCTCTCGTACAACGACATCAACAGCGTGCTCTCCAGCGCCATCGGCGGCACGTACGTGAACGACTTTCTGAACAACGAACGGGTCAAGCGCGTGTACATCCAGGGCGACGCCCCGGCGCGCATGCTGCCGCAGGACGTGGCCCGCTGGAGCGTGCGCAACAGCAAGGGCGAGATGGTGCCGTTCGGCGCGTTCTCGTCCAGCTACTGGGCCTACGGCTCGCCGCAGCTGATGCGCTACAACGGCAACCCGGCCTACGAGCTGGAAGGCCGTGCCGCGCCGGGCGTGAGCTCGGGCGCGGCCATGAAGATCGCGGAAGACATCCTGCGCACCCTGCCCCCGGGCATCGGCTACGAATGGACGGGTGCCTCGCTGCAGGAACGCCAGTCGGGCGCGCAGGCCCCCATGCTGTACGCGATCTCGATCCTGTTCGTGTTCCTGTGCCTGGCCGCCCTGTACGAGAGCTGGACCGTGCCGCTGTCGGTGATCCTGGCCGTGCCGCTGGGCGTGGTGGGCGCGCTCGCCTCCACCTACACGCGCGGCCTGACCAACGATGTGTACTTCCAGGTGGGGCTGCTGACCACGGTGGGGCTGGCGTCGAAGAACGCGATCCTGATCGTCGAGTTCGCGGTGCAGCTGCAGGAGCAGGGCAAGAACCTGTTCGATGCCATCGTGGCCGCTGTGCGCCTGCGCCTGCGGCCCATCCTCATGACCTCGCTGGCCTTTGGCTTCGGGGTGATCCCACTGGCCATCGGCACCGGGGCGGGCGCGGGCGGCCGGGTGGCCATCGGCACCGCTGTGCTGGGGGGCATGCTGGCGTCCACGGTGCTGGGCATCTTCCTGGTGCCGGTGTTCTTCCTGCTCATCCGCCGCTGGTTCAAGAGCCGGTCGCGCAGCGGAGACGACGCGCCGCCACCCTCTGCCACGACCCCACCGCACCCCACTCAGGAGAGCGCAGCATGACGCGCCCACCCTTGTCGCAGGGCCGCCCGCACCGGCCCGCTGCCCTTGCCGCAGCCTGGGCCGCTGCCGCGCTGCTCGCGGGCTGCAACCTGGCCCCCGTCCACCAGGCGCCCGCCCTCCCCGTGCCGGATACCGTCGGCCCCCGGGGCGAGCAGTCCGCCGAGGCCACCGAGGCCGGCCTGCAGGCGGCCGCCGCGCTGGGCTGGGTGCAGGCCCCGCCGCTGCGCGATGTCATCGCACTGGCGCTGTCCAACAACCGCGACCTGCGCGTGGCTGTCGAGGCCATCGAGCGGGCCCGCGCCCAGTACGGCATCACCCGCGCCGACCTGTTGCCCAGCGTCACCGCGCAGGCGCAGGCCAACCGCGCACGCACGGCCGCCGGCATGAGCAGTGCCACGGCGCCCGCACAGGTGGCCACGCAATACACGGCCCAGCTGGGGTTTGCCAGCTACGAGATCGACTTCTGGGGCCGCGTGCGCAACCTCAACGAGGCGGCACTGCAGCAATTCCTGCAAAGCCAGCAAAACCGGCGCAACATCCAGACCGGCCTGGTGGCTGATGTGGCCAACGCCTGGCTCACCCTGGCCGCCGATGAGGCCCGGCTGCAACTGGCGCGCGACACCCTGGCCAGCCGCGAGAAGGCCTATGCCCTGACCGAACGCATCCACGCCATCGGATCGACCTCGGGGCTGGTGCTGGCCCAGGCGCAAACCACGGTAGACGCCGCACGCGGCGATGTGGCGACCTACCTGGCCCAGGTGGAGCGCGACCGCAACGCCCTGCAACTGCTGGTGGGCGGCCCGGTGCCTGCGGCCCTCGGGCCCACCGCCAGCACGCTGCGTGCAGACGCGCAGGCCCCGGCGGCGTTGCAGCCCGTGCCGGTGCCGCTGGCCTCCAGCGTGCTGCTCAACCGGCCCGATGTACAGGCCGCCGAGAACGCCCTGCGCGCCGCCGAGGCGAACATCGGCGCGGCGCGGGCAGCCCTGTTCCCCACCATCAGCCTCACGGCCAACGTGGGCACCGGCAGCCGCGAGCTGGACGGCCTGTTTGGCGCGGGCAGCGGCACCTGGAGCTTTGTGCCGCTGGTTCGCCTGCCCATCTTCGACGCCGGTCGCAACCGCGCCAACGTGCAGGTGGCCGAGGCCAACCAGCGCATCGCGGTGGCCCAGTACGAAAAGGCCGTGCAGACCGCCTTCCGCGAGACCGCCGATGTGCTGGCCGACCGTGCGCAATGGGACGAGCGCATCGCCGCGCAGACGCGGCTGGTGGCCTCCACCCAAAAGGCGTTCGATCTGTCGGAGGCGCGTTTCAAGGCCGGGGTGGACAACTACCTCACGGTGCTGGATGCGCAGCGCAGCCTGTATGCGGCGCAGCAGGCCCTGATCGGCCTGCGCCTGGCCGAGCAGGTCAACCGTGTGACGCTGTGGAAGGTGCTAGGCGGCACGCCGGACGCCGGTTGACGGCATCCGGGGGGCGTGAATCGGCGCTCAGCCCGCGCGCTTGGTCAGCAAGGCATTGGCTGCGCGCGAGTTGGGTTTGCGGTCCAGAAAACCGCTGATGTAGGCTCCCGCATCAATGAGCCGGTCCAGGTCGATGCCGGTTTCGATGCCCATGCCCTGCAGCATGTAGACCACGTCTTCGGTGGCCACGTTGCCGGTGGCGCCCTTGGCATAGGGGCACCCGCCCAGCCCGGCCACGGACGACTGGAAGTTCCACACCCCCAGTTCCAGCGCCGCCAGCGTGTTGGACAGCGCCTGGCCGTAGGTGTCATGGAAGTGTCCCGAGACCTCGTCAATGCCGAAGTGCTGCAAGGTCGCCTCGATGGCGCGCTGCACCTTGCGCGGCGTGCCCACGCCGATGGTGTCGGCCACGTCCACGCGCTGCACGCCAATGCCTTTGAGCAGGCCCGCCAGGTACGCCACGCGTTCGGGGGCGATGTCGCCTTCGTACGGGCAGCCCACGGTGCAGCTCATCGCGCCGCGCACGCGGATTCCTGCGGCCAATGCGGCCTGCACCACGGGTGCAAAGCGCTCAATGCTCTCGGCAATGCTGCAGTTGATGTTGCGCTGGCTGAACGCCTCGCTGGCGGAGCCGAACACCACGATCTCGTCCGGCTGGTCCAGCACGGCCGCCTCAAAGCCCTTGAGGTTGGGCGTGAGCACCGAATACGCCACGCCGCTCTGGCGGGTGATGCCACTCATCACCTCGTGGTTGTCGGCCATCTGCGGCACCCACTTGGGACTGACGTAGCTGGTGACCTCAATCTCTTGCAGGCCCGCCTGCTGCAGGCGGTGCACCAGCTCGATCTTGACGGCGGCGGGCACCGGGGTCTTTTCGTTCTGCAGGCCGTCGCGGGGGCCAACGTCGATGAGGCGGACGCGGGAGGGAATGCTCATGGGGCTACCAGGGAGTGAGATCAAGAGATGCCGCCATTGTCTCGCCAGCGCCGCCGCGGAGCCACCCCATATCGTGCCAGACCATTCGCCGGACGCGCCATCAGGCCCCTTGCCTGTCAGCGCCTTCCACCTCTTGCCGCAGCAAGGCCACCATGGCCTGCGCCGCCAGCGACAGCGGCCGCCCGCGCAGCGTGATCAGCCCGATGGGCCGGTGCAGCACGGGCGCCTTGAGCGCTCGCGTCACCACCTCGGGCCTGCGCACTACTTGAGCTGCCAGCTCGGGCAGCGCGCTCACCCCCAGCCCCGCCGCCACCATGGCCGCAATGGTGGCCAGGTGCTCCACCTCGTAGTGGGGTTCAAAGCGAATGCGGTGCGTCAGCAAGGCCTCTTGCGCGTACTGCCGCACGCTGGTGCCCGCGGGCATGGAGATGTGGGGCAGTTCGGCCACGTCGGCCCAGGCAATGGCGCCCCGCCCATGGGCCAGGGAGTGGGTGCGCGGCAGCAGCAGCACAAACCGGTCGGACACCAGCGGGGTGTAGTCCAGGTCCGCATAGGCGGGGTTGGCGGCCGTGAGGGCAAAGTCCACCCGCCCGGCGCGCACCATGTCAAACGCCGGGCCTGCCAGGCTGTCGATCAGCTCCATCTGCACGCCTGGGTGCTGCGCGGCAAACCGGGCAAACGCGCGCGGCACGGCCCCGGCGGCCAGCGACGGCAGCGCCGCCAGCGCCACGCGGCCCACCTGCAGTTGCGCCACCTCCTGCACGCGGCGCACGGTCTCCTCCATCTGGTGGCGCAGGAACCGCGCCTGCTCGGCAAACACCTCGCCCGCCAGCGTGAGCTGCACGGTGCGCGTGGTGCGCTCGAACAGGCGCACGTCCAGCATCTCCTCCAGCCGCGCCACCGTGCCCGACACCGCCGACTGCGACAAATGCATCTGCAAGGCCGTGCGCCGAAAGCTCAGCGTCTCGGCCAGCGACAGGAACACATCCACCTCGCGGGCAGACCAATTGATCTTCATAGCCGATCAGTCTATCGAAAAAGACGTCTGGACCGCGCAATGCAGGCTCCCTAGACTGCATTGCACGCAAGCACGCTCAGCAATCAACAGGAGACACGATGGACAACAGTTCGCCTCGCAACGCACGCACCGTGGTGGTGGGCGGAGGCACCATGGGGGCCGATGTGGCCGTGGTCCTGGCGCGCGGGGGCGCCCATGTCACGGTGGTGGACCCGCACAGCGAGCGCCGCAACCGGCTTCTGCCCCACATCGCCCAGGAGCTGGCCGCTGCAGGCCAGGCCACCCATGCAGGCCCGGTGCAGGTATGCGCGTCGCTGCAGGAGGTGGACTGGGCCAGCGTGGTGCTGGTGGTCGAATGCATCACCGAACAGCTGGCCGCCAAGCAGCAGCTGTTTGCCGAGCTGGAAGCCATCGCGCCCGCCAACGCCGTGCTGGCCAGCAACAGCTCGGGCTTTCCCATCAGCGCCATTGCCCAGGGGCTGGCCACGGCGCAGCGCATGCTGGGGCTGCACTTCTTCATGCCCGCCCACCTGGTGCCGCTGGTGGAGGTGGTGCTGGGCGAGCGCAGCGACGCGGCCCTGGGCACCTGGCTGCATGCCTTCATGCGCGGCTGCGGCAGCGTGCCGGTGCTGGTCAAGAAAGACAAGCCGGGCTTTCTGGCCAACCGCATGCAGCATGCGCTGTCGCGCGAGGCGTTTGCGCTCATCGACGAAGGCATTGCCTCGCCGGAGGACGTGGACGCCGCCGTGCGCTTTGGCTTTGGCTTTCGCTTTCTCGCGGCCGGGCCGGTGCTGCAGCGCGACCACGCGGGCATCGAGGTACACACCGCCGCCGCAGCCACCATGTACCCCACGCTGTCCAACACCGACGTGCCCGCCCAGGCCCTGCGCGACAAGGTGGCCCTGGGCCAGTTGGGCATGAAGACCGGCAAAGGCTTCTTTGACTGGCCCGAAGACCGCAAGCAGGCCGAGCGCGCGCGCTATGACACGCTGCTGCGCCAGGGCCTGGCCCTGCTGGCCAGCGAACTGCCCACCATCGAGCCCCCTACCGACGCATCCCCCCATAACCGAGATCGTTCATGACCGCATCGCCCGCATCACTTGCCATGGCCAGCCCGTGGGCCGACCCGCTGATCGTGACCGTCGCCCCCAACGGCGCGTACAAACAGCCCGCCGACCACCCGGCCGTGCCCATCACCCCTGCCACGCTGGCCACCACGGCCAAGGCCTGCCTGGATGCGGGCGCGGCCATGCTGCACATGCATATCCGCGATGCACAAGGCCGCCACAGCCTGGATGTGGAGGGCTACCGCGAGGCACAGCGCGCGGTGCGCCAGGCCGTGGGCGATGCCATGGTCATCCAGATCACCAGCGAAGCCGCCGCCGTGTACCAGGCCCCGGCGCAGATCGCCATGGTGGAGGCGTTGCAGCCCGAGGCCGTCTCCATCGGCCTGCGCGAGGTGGACAAGCCCGAGATCGGCGAAGCCGGGCTGCAGCGCTTCTTCACCGGCCTGGCCCAGCGCCGCACCATGGTGCAGGTCATCCTTTACGACGTGGCCGACCTGCGCCGCTGGCAGGCCTTGCGCGCCAGCGGCGTAGTGCCTGAGGCACCGTGGTTCCTGCTGTTCGTGCTGGGCCGCTACAGCGCGGGCCAGACCTCCAGCCCGCGCGACCTGCTGCCGTTTCTGAACGCCCACGACGGCAACGAGCCCTGGGCCGTGTGCGCCTTTGGGGCGGCCGAGAACGCCTGCGTGGCCGCCGCCGCCGTATTCGGCGGCCACGCCCGCGTGGGGTTTGAAAACAACCTGCTGTGCAAGGACGGCCGCGTGGCGCCCGACAACGCCGCACTGGTGCGCCAGGCGGTGGAAGCGGCACAGGCGCTAGGCCGCCCGCTGGCCACGGCCGCCGATATCCGGCAGCGCTTTGGCGCAGGCTGAAAAGCGCCCGCAACTCACCGACCACAACCCGCGCCAGACGGGCCTTATCCATCCCCCCAGGAGACAGACATGCAACACCACCGCACCCCTCCCCCCGCGCTGCGCGCCACCCGGCGCGCCCTGCTGCACGCCGCCTGCGCCGTGCCGCTGGCACTGGGCATGGCAGGCGCAGCCACCGCACAGACAGCGGCCAGCGCCTGGCCCAGCAAGACCATCCGCTTCGTCGTGCCCTACCCGCCCGGCGGCCCCACCGATCTGATGGCGCGCATGTTGCAACCCGAGCTGCAAAGCCGCCTGGGCGTGCCCGTGATCGTGGACAACAAGGGCGGCGCGGGCGGCAACACCGGCAGCGCCGAGGTCGCCAAGCAGGCCCCCGCCGACGGCCACACGCTGCTGCTGGCGGCCAGCGGCCCCATGGCGGTGAATGCTTCGCTGTACAGCAGCATGCCGTTCAACCCGTTGACCGACCTGGCCCCGGTGGTGCAACTGTCCGCCTTTCCGCTGGTGCTCGAAGTGCATCCGTCGCTGGGGGTGAAAACGCTGGCCCAATTCCTGGCCCTGGCCAAGGCCGGCAAGCCGGTGCTCAGCTACGCATCGGCCGGCAACGGCACGCCCCAGCACCTGGCGGGCGAGCTGTTCAACAGCATGCTGGGCGTGAAGCTGGCGCATATTCCGTACCGGGGCGCGGGCCCGGCACTCAACGACCTGATCGGCGGCCAGGTCAATGTGATGTTCGACATCGTGGGCAGCTCGCTGCCGCACATCCAGGCGGGCAAGCTGGTTCCGCTGGCCGTGACCTCCAGCGAACGGGCCAAGGTGCTGCCCAACGTGCCCACCTTGGCCGAGGCCGGCGTGCCCGGCTACCAGATCACCGGCTGGCACGGCATTGCGGTGCGGGCCGGCACGCCCCAGCCCGTCATCGACAAGCTCAATGCCACGGTGAATGCGATCTTCAAGGAGCCGGCCTTCCGCGCCAAATGGGAGGCCATCGGCACGCCCGTGGTGGCAGGCAGCGCGGCCGACTTTGGCGCGCTGATCAAGGCCGACGCACAGCGCCTGGGCAAGCTGGTGCGCGACGCGGGCGTGACGGTGGACTGAGCGGCGTGCTGGCGCGGCTCAGTAGCCGCGGCCGGGGTTCACCACACCCGCCACGGCCTCGCCCCGTGCCAGCGCCGCCATCTTGCGCGCGATCTGGGCAATGCTCTCGTCGCGCAGCGTGCGTGCCGAGGTGTGGGGCGTGACGGTGATGCGGGGGTGCGTCCAGAACGGGTGGCCGGCGGGCAGCGGCTCGGTGCGGAACACATCCAGCGTGGCGCCTGCCACGTGGCCGCTGTCGAGAGCTGCGAGCAGGTCTTCGTCCACCAGATGGGCGCCGCGCGCCACGTTGATGACATAGGCGCCAGGCAACAAACGGCCCAGGGTGGCCTGGTTGATGATGTTGGCGGTATCCGGCGTGAGGGGCAGCAGGTTCACCAGCACGCGGCTGGCCGCCAGAAAGTCGTTGAACTGCGCCGCGCCCGCAAAGCCGCGCACACCGTCAATCGCCTTTTCGCTGCGGCTCCAGCCGTTGATCGGAAAGTCAAATTGCGCCAGCGCACGGGCCACGCGCTCGCCCAGCACGCCCAGGCCCATCACGCCGATGGGATAGTCGCTGCGCAGGCGCGGCTTGCGGTAGCCCCAGCGGCCGGCCTGGGTGTCGGCCTCGTAGCCATCGAGTTCACGGAAGTGGCGGATGACCGCATGGCACACGTATTCGGCCATCTGCACGGCCATGCCCGCATCATCCAGCCGTACCACCAGCGCCTGCGGGGGCAAGCGCAGCTTGAGCAAGGCATCCACGCCCGCGCCGATGTTGAACAAGGCTTTCAGGCCCGGCTGCTCGTCCATGAACTGCTGGGGCGGCGCCCAGACCACGGCGTAGTCGGCCGGGGGCGCGCCCGGCAGCCACACGGAAATCTCGGCGCCGGGCAATGCGGCGGACAGTCCCTGCAGCCAGGGATCGGCCTTGGTGTCGGTACAGCAAAAGGTGATTTTCATGGGGCCCAAGCGTAGCCGCATTGGGCATCCGATGCTGTCGCCTGCAGGGCGCGGGTTGGTGGCTCAGGATTTCTCGGCCGCCACCAGCTTGAGCAGCTCGGCCCCTTCGGCCACCTGGTCGCCGGGCGCGTAGAGCAGTTCCTGCACCACACCATCGGCTGGGGCGGCAATGGTGTGCTCCATCTTCATGGCCTCCATCACCGCCAGCGGCTGGCCTTTGGTGACGGTATCGCCCGCCTTCACGGCGAACGACACGACCTTGCCGGGCATGGGGGCCGTCAGGCGCCCGCCCTCGGCCGCGGCTTCGCCGGCGTGGGCCAACAGGTCGATCGCGGTGATCTGCGTGGCACCCCGCGGGGTGAAGACATGGTCCACCTCGCCCTGCGCATACACGGCGGCGCGGGTGCGCTGGCCGGCAAACTGCAGTTCGATGCCTTCGGCCTGCGGCGCAAACACCAGCGGCCCGGCCACGGCGTTTTCACCTTCCCCCACGGCCAGATGCAGGCTGCCGCCGCGCTCGTAGGTCAGCAGCGCCTTGGCGTGCTCTCCGCCAAATTCAAACGCAAAGCGGCGCTGCACCACGCCATGCGTGTGGAAGCCGTCACGGCGGCTGAACGGGTCCGCGCCTTCGCTGGCGCGCTCGCGCAACAGCGTCTGGGCCACAGCCGCTGCTGCGGCCAGGGGCAGGCCCACGGGCTCCTGGTGGAACAGCACGGCCTGCTCGCGCTGGATGAGCGCGGTGTCGAGCTGGGCGCCGGCAAACGCCTCGGTGCGCGCCACGCGGCGCAGGAACTGCACATTGGTCGCCAGGCCCACGATGTGGGTCTGCGCCAGCGCCTCGTCCAGCCGCGCCAGCGCCTGTTCGCGCGTGTCGCCGTGCACGATGAGCTTGGCCACCATGGAGTCGTAGAACGGGCTGATCGCATCGCCCTGGCGCACGCCGGAATCGACGCGGACCGCGCCCCGCTCGAACGTCAAGCACTCGGGCAGCGCATACACGTTGAGCGCGCCGGTGGCGGGCAGGAAGTTGTTGTCCGGGTTCTCGGCGCAAATGCGCGCCTCGATGGCGTGGCCCATGATGCGCAGGTCGGCCTGCTTCAAAGGCAGCGGCTCGCCCGAGGCCACGCGCAGCTGCCACTCCACCAGGTCCAGCCCGGTGATGGCCTCGGTCACGGGGTGCTCCACCTGCAGTCGGGTGTTCATCTCCATGAAGTAGAACTTCATCTGGTCGGGCCGCTCATAGCCGCCCGGCTGCTCCACGATGAATTCCACCGTGCCCGCGCCCACGTAGTTCACGGCCTTGGCGGCGGCCACGGCGGCCTCGCCCATCTGTGCGCGCAGTTCGGGCGTCATGCCGGGGGCCGGGGCTTCTTCCAGCACCTTCTGGTGGCGGCGCTGCACCGAGCAGTCACGCTCGAACAGGTACACGCAATTGCCGTGCGTGTCGCCAAACACCTGGATCTCGATGTGGCGGGGGCGCTGCACGTATTTTTCGACCAGCACTGCGTCGTCGCCAAAGCTGTTGATGGCCTCGCGCTTGCAAGAGTCGAGCGCGGCGGCGAAGTCCTCAGCCTTGTCCACCGCGCGCATGCCCTTGCCGCCACCACCCGCGCTGGCCTTGATGAGCACAGGGTAGCCGATGCGGTCGGCCTCGCGCTGCAGCAGAGCAGGGTCCTGGTCGCTGCCGTGGTAGCCGGGCACCAGGGGCACGCCCGCCTTTTCCATGAGCTGCTTGGACTCCGCCTTGAGCCCCATGTCCTTGATGGCCGAAGCGGGCGGGCCGATGAACACCAGGCCCGCCGCCGCGCAGGCTTGGGCGAAGTCTTCGTTCTCGCTCAAAAAGCCGTAGCCCGGGTGGATGGCCTGCGCGCCCGTGGCCTGGGCGGCTTCAATGATGCGCTCCCAGCGCAGGTAGCTGTCCTTGGGCGCGCTGCCGCCGATGTGCACGGCCTCGTCGCAGACGGCGACGTGCTTGGCGTTGGCGTCGGCGTCGGAATACACAGCGACGGTCTTCACGCCCAGGCGCTTGGCCGTTGCAGCCACGCGGCAGGCGATCTCGCCGCGATTGGCAATCAAAATTTTCGTAAACATCTAAGCCACCTTGGCAGAACCAGAAAAGAAAGAAGACAGACGCCGCACCACAGCGCGCAGAAACTTGAACAGCACCACCAGCAGCAGCACCGACACCACCACCATCACGACCAACGCGATGCCGAAGGCCACCGGGTGCTGCGTGGACAGCCACACCACGGCCACGACCAGGCCGTCTTCAAAGAACGACAAGCCCCAGTTGGAAAACGGCTCGGGCGAGGTGTTCACAGCCGCGCGGGTGGTCATCTTGGTGGCCAGGGCCGTGGCCGACAGCGAGCCGCCCAGCAGCCCGGCCACCACGGCCATGGTGGCGTTGTCGGCGCCGAACACCCCCGCGGCCAGCAGGGCGCCCGCCGGCACGCGGATGAAGGCATGCACGGCATCCCACGCGCTGTCCACCCACGGGACCTTGTCGGCAAAGAACTCCACCAGCAGCATGCAGCCGCTGACCATCAGCACCAGCGGGTGCTGGAGCATGGCCAGGCCGGGCGGCAGCGGCATCCAGCCCAGCACGCCCATCATCCCCACCAGGAACACCACGGCATACAGCCGGAAGCCGCTGGCCCAGCCCAGGGCGGCGGCCAGCGCCAGCAGGCTGGGCATGTCGAGCCGCGCCGTGGCGTTGGCCGCGGCCTCGCCCACGGCACGGGCCGTGCCGCCGTCCACATGCAGCCCCAGCGTGTGGAGCCACTGCACGATGTTGAACCAGAGGGTGTCCATGTCAGAAGCTCTCCCCACCACAGTGAAAGTTCGCTAGCGGCAAAAAATGGCGCGCACTATGCGCGGGACGCAGAGCAAGGGCCGCCCCGCAGCGAGGGCGTCGTCCCCCTGCCCGCTGCGCGCAGCGCAGCGAGAGCGGGGGGAAGGTGCGCAGCGCCTCAGGGGGGCGTCTCATAACCAGTTCGGCTTGCGCTTGTTCAGGAAGGACTGCACGCCTTCCTTGCCCTCGTCGCTGGCACGGATGTCGGCAATGCCCTGCACAGTGGCGGCGATCAAGCCCGCGTTGATCTCGCGCTCGGCCACGTCGATGACCAGCTTCTTGCACACGCGCACCGCGTTGGGGCTGGCGCTGGTCAGGTGCTTGAGCAGCTCGTCGACCTTGGCGTCGAGCTGCTCGGCCGCCACCACGCTGTGCACAAAGCCGATGCGCAGCGCCTCGGCCGCATCAAAACGTTCGGCCGTGAGGAAGTAGCGGTGCGCCGCCCGCGCGCCCATGGCCCGGATCACGTAAGGGCTGATGGTGGCGGGGATCAGGCCCAGCTTCACCTCGCTCAGGCAAAAGCCTGCCGAGTCCACCGCCACGGCCATATCGCAGGCGGCCACCAGACCCATGCCGCCGGCGTACACGTCGCCCTGCACGCGGGCGATCGTGGGCTTGGGGCATTCGTAGATCACGCGCAGCATCTCGGCCAACTTGCCGGCGTCGGCGACGTTTTCGTCACGCGTGTAGTCGGCCATGCGGCGCATCCAGTTCAGGTTGGCACCGGCGCAGAAGGCCGGGCCTTCGGCCGCCAGCACCACGGCGCGCACGTCGGCGCGGCTGCCCACATCGACAAAGGCAGCGGTGATCTCGGCAATGACCTCATCGCTGAAGGCGTTGCGCACCTCGGGCTGCGTGAGCGTGATGCGCGCCACCGCGCCGGATTGGGTGATCGTCAGGTTCTGGCTGCTCATGGCTGGGAAGGGTTTTGCAGGAAGTAGACAAGGTCCAGCTCGGGGCTGGGCTGGCCCATGGCGGTCAAGGCCGCCGTGATTTGCCCGCGGTGGTGCGTGCCGTGGTTGAACACATGGGCCAGCGTGGCCGCAAACGGCAGCGATGCCGCCGTGCCGCGCATGGTGGTGTAGTCGAGCGTGCCGCCCCACCGGTCGGGTGAAAACGAGGCGATCAGCGGCGCCCAGCGGGCCGCCCCTTCGCGCAGCCGGGCGTCCAGCTGTGCGCGGTCGGGTTCCACCTCGGCGTTCAGCGCCACCGTAGGCGAGCGGCCTTCAGCAAACCGCACGAACCACAACAGGTGCTCGCCCACCAGCAGGTGGTTCAGCGTGCCGTGGATGCTGTGGAAGAACAGGCCCGCATCACGCCGGTAGCCCTCCTCCGGCAGCGCCCGCACCGCATCCAGCAGGCGCGACGTGGCCCACACGTTGTAACGCGCGAGCTGGGTGAAGTGGGCCACGGCGTCCATCAACCACCTCACATGCGGAAGATGCCGAACTTCGTGTCTTCGATCGGCGCATTGCGCGTGGCGGCCAGGCCCAGTGCCAGTACGCGGCGCGTGTCGGCCGGGTCGATCACGCCGTCGTCCCACAGGCGGGCGGTGGCGTAGTAAGGGTGGCCCTGCTCTTCGTACTGGCGGCGGATGGGGGCCTTGAAGGCTTCTTCTTCCTCCATGCTCCATTGGCCGCCCTTGGCCTCGATGCCGTCGCGCTTGACGGTGGCCAGCACGCTGGCGGCCTGCTCGCCGCCCATCACGCTGATGCGCGCGTTGGGCCACATCCAGAGGAAGCGCGGGCTGTACGCCCGGCCGCACATGCCGTAGTTGCCCGCGCCAAAGCTGCCGCCGATGATGATGGTGAACTTGGGCACACTCGCCGTGGCCACGGCCGTGACCAGCTTGGCGCCATGGCGCGCGATGCCCTCGTTTTCGTACTTGCGGCCCACCATGAAGCCGGTGATGTTCTGCAGGAACACCAGCGGGATCTTGCGCTGACAGCACAGCTCGATGAAGTGCGCGCCCTTTTGCGCGCTCTCGCTGAACAGGATGCCGTTGTTGGCGATGATGCCCACGGCCATGCCTTCGATGCGCGCAAAGCCGCAGACCAGCGTGTTGCCGAAGCGGGCCTTGAACTCGTCGAACTCGCTGCCGTCCACGACGCGGGCAATGATCTCGCGCACGTCAAAGGGCTTGCGCGTGTCCACGGGGATCACGCCGTACAGCTCTTCCGCTACAAATTTAGGAGCTGCCGGCGCTTTATCAGCAAGCGCTGGGGCCTTGTTTCTATTCAAATTGCGCACCGCCGTGCGTGCCAGTTGCAGCGCATGCAGGTCGTTTTGCGCCAGGTGGTCCGCCACGCCCGACAGGCGCGTGTGCACGTCGCCGCCCCCTAAATCTTCCGCGCTCACCACCTCGCCCGTGGCGGCTTTGACCAGCGGCGGGCCGCCCAGGAAGATGGTGCCCTGGTTCTTGACGATGATGGACTCGTCGCTCATCGCGGGCACGTACGCCCCCCCGGCCGTGCAGCTGCCCATGACCACCGCGATCTGCGCGATGCCCTGGGCGCTCATGTTGGCCTGGTTGTAGAAGATGCGGCCGAAGTGGTCGCGGTCGGGGAACACGTCGTCCTGGTTGGGCAGATTGGCGCCGCCCGAGTCCACCAGGTAGATGCAGGGCAGGCGGTTCTGCGCGGCCACCTCCTGCGCGCGCAGGTGCTTCTTCACCGTCATTGGGTAGTAGGTGCCGCCCTTCACCGTGGCGTCGTTGCACACGATCATGCAGTCCACCCCACTCACGCGGCCGATGCCGGCGATCAGGCCCGCGCCCGGTGCGTCGTTGTTGTACATGTTCAGCGCCGCCAGCGGGGCCAGCTCCAGGAAGGGCGTGCCGGGGTCGAGCAGGTTCGCCACCCGCTCGCGCGGCAGCAGCTTGCCGCGCGCGGTGTGCTTGGCGCGGGCCGCTTCGCCGCCGCCCTGGGCGACCTTGTCGAGCTGGGCACGCAGGTCTTCCACCACCGCGCGCATGGCGGTGGCATTGGCCTGGAAGTCCGCGGAGCGGGGGTTGAGTTGGGTGTCGAGAATGGTCATACGTTTGCTCTTCAAGCAGTCTTTTGTTCTTCCAGGCCCAGCTGGTCCTTCATCTCGTCGCGGATCTTGAACTTCTGGATCTTGCCCGTCACCGTCATGGGGAAGCTGGCGACGAAGCGGATGTAGCGCGGCACCTTGTAGTGCGCGATCTGGCCCTTGCAGAAGGCGCGGATGTCGTCCTCGGTGGGCTGGGTGCCGGGCTTGGCGATGATCCAGGCGCACAGCTCCTCGCCGTACTTCTGGTCGGGCACGCCCACCACCTGCACGTCCTGCACTTGGGGGTGGCGGTACAGGAATTCTTCGATCTCGCGCGGGTAGATGTTCTCGCCGCCGCGGATCACCATGTCCTTGATGCGGCCGACGATGTTCACGTAGCCCTCGGCGTCCATGGTGGCCAAGTCGCCGGTGTGCATCCAGCCGCCTTCGTCAATCGCCTCGCGGGTCTTGGCCTCATCACCCCAATAGCCGTGCATCACGGAATAGCCTTTGGTGCACAGCTCGCCGCGCTGGCCGATGGCCACGATGGCGCCGGTGTCCGGGTCCACGATCTTGACCTCCAGGTGCGGCTGCACCTGGCCCACGGTGGAGACGCGTTTTTCCAGCGGGGTGTCGGTGCTGCTCTGGCAGCTCACGGGGCTGGTCTCGGTCATGCCGTAGGCAATGGTGACCTCGCGCAGGTGCATCTGCTCCACCACGCGCTTCATCACCTCCGTGGGGCAGGGCGATCCGGCCATGATGCCGGTGCGCAGCGTGCTCAGGTTGAACTCAGCAAAGCGCGGATGGTCCAGCTCGGCGATGAACATGGTGGGCACGCCGTGCAGGCCGGTGCATTTTTCATCCTGCACCGTCTGCAGCACGGTGAGCGGGTCGAATCCGTCGTTGGGGTACACGATGGTCGCGCCATGCGTGAAGCACGCCAGGTTGCCCAGCACCATGCCAAAGCAGTGGTACAGCGGCACGGGGATGCACAGCCGGTCTTCGGGCGTGAGCTTCATGCATTCGCCAATGAAGAAGCCGTTGTTCAGGATGTTGCGGTGCGTGAGCGTGGCCCCCTTGGGGAAGCCCGTGGTGCCGCTGGTGAACTGGATGTTGATGGGGTCGGTGGCCTGGAGGCCCGCCGCGACCTGCGCCAGGCGGGGGTCGGCCGCGTTGCCGCGCGCGATCAGGTCGCTAAAGCGCAGCAAACCCGGCTCATCCGCCCCCTGCCCGGTCTCGTCGATCCACACCACGGTGTGCAGGTGCGGCAGCTTGACGGAGCCCAGCTGCCCGGGCCGCTGGTGCTGCCACTCGGGCGCCAGCTCGCGCAGCATGCCCAGGTAGTCGCTGGTCTTGAAGCGCGCCATGCTCACCAGCAGCTTGCAGCCCACCTTGTTCAGCGCGTATTCCACCTCGGCCGTGCGGTAGGCCGGGTTGATGTTGACCAGCACCAGGCCCACTTGCGCGGTGGCCAGCTGCATCAGCACCCATTCGGCATTGTTGTGCGACCAGATGCCCACGCGGTCGCCGGGGGCGAGGCCCATGCCCAGCAGTGCGCTGGCCAGACGGAGGGCTTCGGTCTGCAACTGGGCATACGTGAAGCGCCGCCCCTGGTGCACGCTCACCAGCGCCTCGCGGTCGGGCTGGTGGGCCACCATGCCGGCAAAGAAGGCGCCGATCGTCTGCTCAATGAGCGGCACGCCGGTCGCGCCCCGGGCGTAGCTCTCCACCAGCGGTGCGGAAGGGGTTGCGGCTGCACTCGTCATGGGTGTTGTCTCCTTGGCTTGGTCGTCCTGCCCCGGCCCCTTGGGACCCCGCGGGCGATCCCGTAAGGATAGAAGCCTGCACCCCGGCCAGGTTGCCACAATGGTTGCAAATCGTGCCACGGCTGGCACACTCTGCAGCGTGACGCCACCCGCCCCTTCTGCCCCGCTCCCGCCCCCGCCCGCTGCGCCCTCCGCCAGCGCGCCCATCGCACCAGCGGCCACGCCCATCGCCTTCGTGCGCGCCATCGCCCTGGCCTACGACCGGCGCGGCCTGAGCCCCGGCCACGCCCTGGCCCAGGCACAGATTGCGCCGCAGTTGCTGCAGGACGACAGCGCCCGCATCACCGCCTGGCAGATGGAGCGCATCTCCGATGCCGCCATGCGCGAGCTGGACGACGAAGCCCTGGGCTGGTTCAGCCGCCGCCTGCCCTGGGGCAGCTACGGCATGCTGGCACGCGCCAGCATCAGCTCACCCACGCTGCAGGTCGCCCTGGCCCGCTGGTGCCGCCACCACGGCCTGCTGGCGGACGACATTGCCCTGCACCTCACCACCACCGGCGACACCGCCACCCTGGCCATCACCGAGGCGCGCGACCTGGGCGCCCTGCGCGAGTTCTGCCTGGTATCCGTGCTGCGCAATGCGCACGGCCTGGCCTGCTGGATGGTGGACTCCCGCATCCCCCTCATCGCGGTCGAATTCGCATTCGGCGCGCCGCCGCATGCCGATGCGTATGCCGTGCTGTTCCGCGGCCCCGTCACCTTCCACGCGCCGCGCACCGCTATCCACTTCGACGCCCGCTACCTGCACCTGCCCCTGCGCCGCGACGAACAGGCCCTGCGCCAGATGCTGCAGCACGCCCTGCCCCTGACGGTGCTGCACTACCGCCGCGACCGCCTGCTGGTGCAGCGCGTGCGCCAGCTGCTGGCCGCGCCCCTGCCGGGCCAGCCCGCGCACGCCCTGCCCCAGCACAGCGCCGAATCGCTGGCCGCGCTGCTGCACGTGTCGCCGCGCACGCTGCACCGGCAGTTGAAGGAGGAAGGCGCCACGCTGCAGGGCCTGAAAGACGAGGTGCGCCGCACCCGCGCGGTGGAGCTGCTGCACCGCACGCAGCGACCCATCAAGCAGGTGGCGGAGGCGGCGGGGTTTGAGAACGAGAAGAGCTTTATCCGGGCGTTTCGGGGGTGGACGGGGCAGTCGCCGGCGGAGTTTCGGAGGGAGGCGAGGGTGTAATCGCTTGCAGAGGGCTGCCCGCACGCACTCGATAGTTAGCAAAAATTACTTCGCCCTTTGTCTCTTTAGTGCGGCTCGCAACTATGCTGTAACTTTGCAACCGCACTTCAACTGCCTTCTTTCGACTAGCGCTGTCAGAGCAGTGCGATCAAGGTCTAGCCCGTAAAACTACATGTTCGCACTCGATCCTTATGATGCGTTGGTCCCGGTTTACCTCGAAACCGACATACCTCGCCGGATAGCTCAAACAGGGACGGCGGTTTTCGTTGAAGTGCATGGAGAACCCTTCCTTTTTACCGCTGCGCATGTCACTGATGATCGCGAGCGGGGCGAACTTCTTGTTCCTACCAATCGCGGACTTTCCCCAATCGAAGGCTACGTCGGGTATGTGGACTTGCTGCCCGAGACCCGACGTAGCGAAGACGATGTGGATATCGCTTACTACCGCCTCTCCTCAGAGTTCGCGCGACACCTATGTCATCACTTCCTTCCATTGGCGCAACAGCGTTGCGAGCTTATTTCGCCGACACTTGAACCCATGGCCTGTTCAGCTTCAGGGTATCCGGCGTCAAAGTCGCGCAAAACTGCAGATGGCGCATACACATCGGAAGTGTTTTCTTTCCGAGGAGTTTCTGCGGCGCCTGATGCGTACGAGAAATGGAACTTGTCTACGGATATCAATATCGTGCTTCACTTCAACAAGAAGAGCGCCGTAGACCCCGCAACCTTGAAGTCTTTTCCAACTCCCAGCCTTAGAGGAATCAGTGGCGGCGGAATATTTGCATGGCCGAAAGGACAAGAGATATCTGATGACTGGTCGTTACCCAAGCTTGTCGGGTTGGTGCATTCCTTCAAGGAGAAAGAAGGTCTCATCATTGGAACCACGCTGCTTCCGATTTTGTCGGCGATCCAACTTGGCCGGATGAAGGGTTATGGCGGTGTGCGCTAACTAGGTCCACATGGTGGCCAACATTCAATCAACGCTAATCAATGCCCCCATGCTCCACCTCCACCACTGCGTCAGCGCCCGCTCCTTCCGCCCCCTGTGGATGCTGGAAGAGCTGGAACTGCCCTACACCCTTCACATGCTCCCCTTCCCACCGCGCACCAAGGCGCGGTGGTTTCTGGACGCAAACCCGTTGGGCACGGTACCGCTGCTGGTGCAGGGCGAGGTGCGCATGACCGAATCGGCCGCGATGTGCCAGTACCTGGCGGCCACGCACCCCGACGCAGGGCTGGACGTGGCGCCCACGCACCCGGCCTATGGCGCCTACCTGAACTGGCTGCACATGAGCGATGCGACGCTGACCTTTCCGCAGACGCTGGTGCTGCGCTACGGCCGCTTTGAGCCTGCCGAGCGCCAGCAGCCGCAGGTGGTGGAGGATTACACGCGCTGGTTCCTGGCCCGGCTGCGGGCGGTGGAGACGGCCTTGACCCACAGCCGCAGCGACCACCTGTGCGCGGGCCGCTTCACGGCAGCGGATGTGGCGGTGGGGTATGCGCTGCTGCTGGCGCAGCACCTGGGGCTGGTGTCGCAGTTCGGGCCGGCCACGCAGGCCTATTGGCAGCGGCTGCAAGCGCGGCCGGGCTACCAGCGGGCGATGGCGGTGCAGCAGCGGGCGGCACAAGAGCAGGACGTGCCCAGCACCCCGGCGCCCGACACACGGCCCTGAAGGGGCACCCGGCCGTGCATGCGCTCAGCAGCCCAGCAGAGCGGGCAGCTCGGCCATGCTGCGAAACACCTGCGCTGCGCCTGCGGCAAGCAGGGCCTCGCCATCGTCAAGCGGCGCGTAGGCAAACACCGTGGCGCCCGCGGCCACGCCGGCCATCACGCCGGTGACGGTGTCTTCCACCACGGCGCAGCGCGGTGCTGGTGCTTGCAGCGCTGCGGCGGCGGCCAGGTACACGTCCGGCGCGGGCTTGGTGCGCGGCATCTCGTGGCCGCTGAAGACGCGGCCGGCAAAGAACGGGGCCAGGCCCACCTTGGCCAGCTGCATCTCCACCTTGTACCGGTCGGCGCCGGAGGCGCAGGCGATGCGCCCGCCGTGGTGGGCGTGCACGCGCTCGATGGTGGGGTGGATGTGCTCGATGGCGGTGAGGCGCGCCTCCAGCTCGGCGTTGCGGCGCGCGTAGAAGTCGGCCATCCACGCGTCGGTGAGCGGGCGGCCGGTGTGGGCCTCGATGCGGGCGGCTTCGCTGCGCACCGTCTTGCCGACAAAGAGGCGCATGCAATCGTCAGCGGTCAGGGCCCAGCCGGCCTCTTCCAGCATGTCGCGCAGCACGCCGTTGGTAATGGGTTCGCTGTCGACCAGCACGCCGTCGCAGTCAAACAGGATTGCTTCAAATTTCATAGCTGCTTGCGCTTGTCCAGCAACGTTTGGGGGTCAATTTCATTAAAAACTACGCGCCCAGGTCGCCATCCACATAGAACCAGCGCCCGCCTTCGCGCACGAAGCGGCTGGTCTCTTGCAGGCGCACGGCGCGGCCGCCCACGCGGTAGCGTGCGACAAACGCCACCTCGGCCCGGTCGGGTCCGGTGCTGCGGTGACTGCGCACGTCCAGGCCCAGCCACTTGGCGCCGGCGTCGAACTCCAGCGTGGCCGGCCGGGTGCTGGCGTGCCAGGTGGCCTGCAGGTAGTCGGCACGCTCGGCCACGAAGGCGGTGTAGCGCGATCGCATGAGGCTTTCGGCGTCGGGCGCGGGGGTGGCGTCCCAGTGGTCCAGGTAGCGGCCGCAGCAGTCCGCGTAGGCCAGGGGTTTGTGGCGTGCATTGAGCCGGCCGCAGGGGCAGGCGCCGGTGGGTTCAGGGGATGCCATGGGGTGGAGCGGGCTGTTTCAAGGGACGGGGTGGCGCCGCCGCCGGGCGCCGGAGCGCACAGTGGCGCGGCGGCTCAAGGGGCGCGCCATCTACCGCAACGCGCCAAACACCTTGCGGGCAATGGCGCTGCCGGCGCCGGCCGGGTTCTGGCGGATGCGGCGCTCTTCCTCGCCGATCATGAAGTACAGGCCGTCCAGCGTCTTGCCGGTGACATAGTGGCCCAGGTCGGCCTCTTCGGGGCGCAGCAGGCCAAAGCCGGCCGCCTTGCTGGCGAAGGTGTTGTACTTCTGTGCCAGGCCGACCTTCTCGATGGACTGGTTCACCACGGGCCGGAAGCGCTCGGACAGCGGGGTGCGCGTCTTGTCGGCAAAGAAGGTGGTCACGGAGGTGTTGCCGCCGGTGAGGATGTTCTTGGCGTCGGTCACCGTCATGGTCTGCACGGCGCGCACCAGCAGGTCCTTGCCCAGGGGCACGGCCGCCTCGGCGGCGCGGTTGATGGCGGTGACCAGCTCGTCCACGCGCCGGCCCTGGCCCAGCGACTTCATGACCTTGGCCGCGTCGTCCAGGGCGCCCGGCAGGCCGATGCGCACCTGCGGGTTGCCCAGGAAGCCGTCGGGCCGGCCCAGCAGCGCCACGGCCGCCTGCGCGCCCTGGCCCAGCGCCGCCTTGACGCCGCTGGCCGCGTCCGCATTGGTGAGGTCGCCCATCGACAGCGCCCGTGCCCGCTGGTGGGTGAACAGCAGCAGGGCGCCCAGCGAGAGCGCCGCGCTGGTGTGGTGGAACTGGCGACGCAGCATGGCGAAAGAGTCCTTGTGGTGAGGGTGGCGGGAGAACGGTCCGGCAAGCGGCCCCGCGGGCGCCGCGCCGGGCGCTGCCGTGGAAGCCGCGCCCTTTCAAGCGGGTGCGCCCGCGCCGGAACCGCTGATTTTCGCCCACACGGGGCCCCTCTCCTGGCGGCACGGCGATTCGCGCCGAGAGGACGCCTAAGGCAGCGCGCGCAGGAACTCCACCAGCGCGGCGTTGACGGGCTCCGGGTGCGTGAGGTTGCTGGCGTGGCCGCCGCCGGGGATCTCCACCATCCGCGCCTGGGGCAAGGCATGGGCCATGGCCTTCGCCCGCGACAGGTCGATGGCGTGGTCCAGCGTGCCGTGCACCACCAGGGCTGGCACGGTGATCGCGCCCAGGCGGTCGCTGATGTCGTCGCGGCTGCCCAGGGTGGTGAAGCACTGCACCAGGTTGGGCACGGTGAGCTGGCGCCACTTGGCCTGCCACGCCGGCGTGCCGGGCCATCCGTCGCCCAGGATGGTGTGGGCCACCACGGCGGCAATCTCGTCCGACAGCCCACCCTCCAGCCAGGCCTTCATCAGTGCCTCGTGGCCCACCATCTTGGCCGGGTCTTCCTGCAGGGCCTGGGTGTCGATGAGCACCAGCGCGCGCACGATGTCCGGATGGGTCAGCGCGCAGCGCAGCGACAGGTACCCGCCTTGCGACATGCCGGCCAGCACCGCCTGCCGGACGCCCAGGTGCGCCAGCAAGGCGGCCAGATCGTCGGCCGAGTCGTAGTAGCTGAAGGGTTCGCACCGCGCCGGATCGGCCGTCTGGCCGTGGCCGCGCTCGTCCCAGGTGATGCAGCGCCAGGCGCCGCGCAGGGCTTGCACCTGCGGCGCGAACATGCTGCCATCCATGAGCAGCCCGTGCGAAAAGACGATCACCGGGCCGTCGCCGCCGGTGTCTTCGTAGTACAGCTTCTGTTGGTTGACGTGCGCAAAAGGCATGCAGGGCTCCTTGCTGGAATGAAGCGGCCATCTTGCACGCCGGGCAACGCCAGGCGCAACCTGCACAACCCGCAACGGGGCGCCTCACAGTCGCCTTGGCGTCAACGGACGGCGCTGGGTACCATGGTGCTTGCAGCCCAACAGAAGGAGTCAGGCAATGTGGACAACAAGCGTGCCGTGGTGGGAGTTCATCCTGCGCGGCGTGGTGGTGTATGTGTTTCTGCTGGTCTTCTTGCGCCTGACGGGCAAGCGGCAGACGGGGCAGTTCGCGCCCTTCGACCTGGTGCTGCTGCTGATCCTGTCGAACGCCGTGCAGAACTCGATGAACGCGGGCGACAACTCGCTCGTCGGCGGCCTCATTTCGGCATCGACACTCATCATGTGCCACATGGCGCTGGCCTGGCTCACCTTCCGCCATGCCTGGCTGGAACGACTGGTGGACGGCAGGCCGCAGGTGCTGGTGCAGCACGGGCAGCTGGACACCGCGCTCATGCGCAGCGAGCTGCTGTCCACCCGCGACCTGCAGGCCGCGCTGCGGGCCGGCGGCTGCCTGGACCTGCACGAGGTGGAGCGCGCGACCATCGAGACCAACGGCCAGATCACCGTGGTGCTGAAGCGGCGCGACAGCGCGCCGGGCTGAGCGGCGCGCCCCCGCACCCGCTGCCGGGCTCAGCCCCGCGCCGGGAACACGGGCCATTGGCCCACGATGCGCCCGCCCTCGTACACGGCGATATCGCCCAGCTGCTGCAGCACGGCCTCGCTCTGCCGGGGGCGGAAGAACACCACGTCGTCGGGCCGCAGGGCCTGGGTGCCGGAGCCGACCAGCAGCTGCTGGTTGGACGACAGGCCCATGAGCACGCTGGTGCCCAGGCCCGGCGGAGACACGGGGTCGGCCAGCCAGTTGCCGCCGTGGATGAAATGCGCCGTGCGCTCATTGGCGTCCCACGCGCGCGCCAGACGGCCCAGGGCGCCCACGCCGTCGGGCGCCGCGAACGCCCCCACCTTGAGGACGGGCGTGGCGATCCACGCGGCGGGCGCCAGGTCGACCAGCAGGGGCGTGTCGAAGTCCGAGGGCAGCACCATGGCGGAGCCCACCGCCACCTCGTTGGCCGCGCCGCTGCCGTCGTGCAGGCGGAAGGTGGGCGAGCCGGCGGTGTTGAAGGTCCACGGCCCGGACGGCGATGGCAGCGGGCTTGCGCGCAGCACATCCACAAAGCCCTGGTAGGCCGCCAGCGCGTCGTGGTGCGCGCGGGCGCGCGCTCCGGCGATGTCCGGAATTTTCTGGGTGTGCGCGTCGTAGCCCATGAAGCCCGCAAAGCGCAGCAGCGGCTCTTCCTGCACCATCTGCAGCAGGGCGCGCAGCGTGTCGGCGTCCGCCACGCCGCCGCGGTGCAGGCCCACGTCGATCTCGATGTTGATGCGCATCGGCTGCCCACGCCCACGCGCAATTTCACGGTACTGCGCCAGGCGCTGGGGCGTATCCACCAGCCACTGCAGCTGGCGCGCCGGGTCAAAGCCGGAGGCTGGCGGCATGGCCAGAAAGGCCGCCGCCGCCGCGGCGGGCACGGGCTTGCCCAGCAGCACATCGGTGTGCGGCCGCTCTTGGGCGATCAGGGCCAGATAAGGCAGGCTGAACACCATCTGCCGGGCACTGCCGGTGGCGGCGCCCACCTCGTCGAGCAGGCCCAGGCAGGGCAGGGATTTGTTCACCAGCCGCAGCGCGAGCGGTCGGCCCTGCACGTGCGCGCGCACCTTGGCCGCGTTGGCGCGCAGCCGCGCCCGGTCCACCACCAGCGTAGGCTGCAGGGCCAGGCCGGCAGCCTTGAGCGCCTGGGCCATGGCGGCGAAGTCGCCGGTGTGGGGCGCGCCCCGGTCGGCCGGGCGTGCGGCCAGCAGCGCGGCGCCCGTGGCGGCGAGCGCACCCGCCGCCACCACGCGGCGCCGGGTGAGTCCTTGACGCTTCATGGGGTCCCCTAGGCAATGCCAAACACCGACCGCAGGTGCGCATTGAGCATGCGGCCCTGCGGGTCGAACGACGCGCGCAGCGCCTGGAAGTCGCGCCAGCGCGGGTACAGCGGCGCCAGCGTGGTGGCCGCGAGCGGGTGCATCTTGCCCCAGTGCGGGCGGCCGCCGTGGGCCCGGCAAATGGTGGCGCCGATCTGCACGATGTAGTCGTAGGGCTCGCCCGCGGCGGCGTGCAGGGCGATGGAGCAGCTGTCGCGGCCATGGAAGGGGCTGAGCCACGCGCCGTCGCCCCGCACCCAGCGGAACTCGATGGGGTAGAAAGCCTCGTTGTGCTGCTGCAGGGCATCGATGACCTGGCGCAAGCAGGCGATGCCGTTCTCCGCCGGCACATGCCACTCGGTCTCGTTGAAGCGCGACGCCCGCACGGTGGAGAGCAGCCGGTGGGCGCGCTCGCGGGCTTCCTCGGTCTGCTGCGGGTCGATGAAGCGCTGCGCCGCCCAGGTGCGCAACGCGGGAAAGCGCCCCAGCCAGTCGCGCAGGCGCTGCAGGTCGGCCAGCATCGCATCCTCGGCAGAACTGGGCAGCAGCAGGTCGTTGCCCTCGTACACCTCATGGGCCACGCCGGCCGCATAGCCGGTGAAGGGCAGCACGAACATCTCGAAGTGGCGGTGCCTGGCGGCCAGGGCCGGTGCGTCGCGCAGCAGGTCCTGCACGGGCTGCAGCCACACCTTGCGCCGCAGGTTGAACGCGGGCACCACGCGCAGCGTGAGCTGCGACACCACGCCCAGACAGCCCAGGGAGACGCGGAGCGCCGCCAGTGCATCCGCGTCGCGCGGCCCGCCCAGCTCCACCACCTGCCCGGCCGCGGTGACCAGCCGCGCACCCGCCACGCCGTCGTGCACCGCGGGCAGCGCGGCACCGGTGCCATGCGTGCCGGTGGCAATGGCGCCGGCAAGGGTCTGCGCGTCGATGTCCGGCAGGTTGGGCAGCGCCAGGCCTTCGGCGTCCAGCAGGCGCGCCAGGGCGCCCAGGCGCGTGCCCGCGTGCACCGTGGCGGTCATCGCAGCCTTGTCGATGCGCACGATGCCGGACAGGCGGTCCAGCGACACCAGCGTGCCAGCGGTGGGCACCAGGGCCGAGAACGAATGCCCCGCCCCCGCCACCCGCACCTCTCCGGTGGAGCGCGCCAGCAGCGCGGCGAGCTCGGCCTCATCGGCCGGCAGGGCGCGCGCCCGGGGCTGTGCGCGCAGCACGCCCGACCAGTTCTGCCAGGGCTGCGGCGGGGCCGGCGGCGTGGGCAGCCCCGTCCCTGGCGCGGGCTGGCTCTGTGCCCGGGCGCTGCCCGCCAGCTGCGGCGGGGCGAGCAGGCCGGCCACCACGGCGGAGGCGCTCGCGGCCATGGCGCGGCGGCGGCTGAATCGCGCGAACGCCGAAGGGTGGGTTGGCATGGTCATTCATGACCCCTGGATCAGGAAGTGGATGAGCTGGCGCAGCTCGGTGTCGCTGCAGTCGGTGCACAGCCCCATGGCGGGCATGGCGTTGAAGCCCTCGCGCACATGGGCCAGCAAGGCGCCCTCGCCCTGCGCTGCGCGGGCCTTCCAGGCGGGGGCAAACCCCGCCAGCGGTGCGCCGCTGCGCACGCCGTGGCACAGCAGGCAGGAGCGCTCGTACTTGGCGGCCAGCTGCGCATCGCGCGGGCGCAGGGCTTCGGCGCGGCGCACGTCGGCGTCCGTGGGCGGCGCAGGGTTGGGGCCGCAACCCGCCAGCAGCCACACCCCACCCGCGCAGCAAAGGGAGAGAACCCGGGCGGTGACCCGCGCGCGCACGGCCCTCCATGGGGCGCCACACCGCGCCTCCCGCAGGGTGGCGGCGCCGGGGGATTTCGCTTCGGATGGCATGGCCCGTCTCCTGGTTTCTTGGCGTGCCATCACACCCAGCGCAAGGCTTTGACCAAAACCGTGCTGAGCCGGTGCCGCAGCACGGTGTAGGGCGCAAAGAACAGCCGCACCACCGTGAACGGCCCCGCGGCCAGACAGGCGCGCTCGTGCGAAAACGCCTTGAAGCCGTAGCGCCCATGCGCGTTGCCAATGCCCGAATGGTTCACCCCGCCGAACGGCAACCCACCATGCGCGTACTGCTGCATGCAGTGGTTGAGGCAGATGCCGCCCGAGCTGGTCTGCGCCGTGACCAGCGCCTGCGCAGGCCGGTGGTGGCTGAAGAGGTACAGCGCCAGCGGCTTGGGCTGGGCGTTGATGCGGTCGATGACCTGCTGCAGATCGTCATACGTCTCGATGGGCAGCACGGGGCCGAAGATCTCTTCGCCGCTGATGCGCGCGCCGGCGGGCACATCGCCCAGCAGCGTGGGCGCCACGTAGCGCTGTGCGGCGTCATGCCGGCCGCCGGCCAGTAGCGTGGCGCCGCGCGCCAGGGCATCATCGATCAGTCCGCCCAGGCGCTCAGCATGGCGGCGCGTGACCATGCGCGCCAGGTCGGGGCTGGCCTGCACGGCCGCGTCGGTGCTGCCGTAGCGCGCGGCCAGGGTCTCCCGGCACAGCTGCACAAAGCGGGCGTACACGCTGCGGTGCACGTACACATGGTCGGGCGCCACGCAGGTCTGGCCGGCATTGGTGAACTTGCCCCACAGCACCAGCGCGGCCGCGCGGCGCAGGTCGGCCGACGCGTCCACGACCACGGGCGACTTGCCGCCCAGCTCCAGCGTGACCGACGTGAGGTGCCGGGCGGCCGCGGCCATCACCACCTTGCCTACCGCGGGCGAACCGGTGAAGAACACGTGGTCGAACGGCAGTGCCAGCAGGTGCTGGGCCGTGGCCACGCCGCCCTGCACCAGCGCGACCTCGGCGGGGTCGAACAGCGCGGCGACCAGCTCGGCCACCACGGCGTTGACGTGGGGCGTGAACTCCGAGGGCTTGAGGATGACGGCATTGCCCGCCGCGATGGCGGAGACGAGCGGCCCCAGCAAGGTGTTCACCGGGTAGTTCCACGGGCCGATGATGAGGCAGCGCCCCCGGGGCTGGCAAAGCACCCGGGCGCGCGTGCCCAGCGTGGTGAGCGTGGGCCCCACGCGCCGGGGCCGCATCCAGCGCGCCAGGTGGGCGATGGCGTGGCGCGCTTCGTCCACCACGGGCAGCAGCTCGGTCAGGTCCACCTCCAGCGGCGGCTTGCGCAGGTCGGCCGCGAAGGCCTGGTACAGCGCCTCGCGGCGGCTGAGCAGGCCGTCGCGCAGTCGCCGCAGCTTGGCCGCGCGCTCGCGGGCGGTGGAGCTGCGCAGGGCCAAGGCGGTGGGCGCCTGGCGGTCAAACAGGTGCTGGAGCACCTGGGGGGCGGTGTCGTCGGCAGGGTCCATGGGAACTTTCGGTAGCGGGCCCGCCGGCTGCTCACGGCAAGGCCGCGGCCCGTGCGGTAGAGCGTGGTGCGCGGCCGGCCAGCACCAGCACGCCTGCCGCCAGGGCAAACCCCGCGCTGAGCAGCGGCACGGCACTGGCGTCGTCGCCGTGCACGATGAACGACGCCATGAGCGGCCCGAACGCGCTGCCCAGCAACTGCGCAGCAGGCACCAGGCCGGCCAGGCGCCCACTGGGGTCGGCGCGAAAGGCCAGCCCGATATGGAAGGGCAGCATGAAGAGCCACACAAAGCCGAACAGCAGGCAGGCCAGCGCGAAGTTGCGCGTGCTGCCGGCGGGCAGCTGGTACACGGTGGCGGTGACAGCCGCCAGCGCCAGCGAACAGGCCACCAGCGTGGGGACGACAGGCAGGCGGCGCACGGCCCACGTGGCCACGCAGCCGGCCACCACCTGGGTGGCCAGCACGGCCGCAATCAGGGTCTGGGCGCCGCGCCCATCAAACCCCGCGGCCTGGCCCAAGGGTTCCAGGTAAGCCCAGAAGGAGCCCAGCGTGGCCAGCTGCAGGAAGGCCACGGCCAGCGGCTGCAGCGTGCGCCCGGACCAGCGAAAGCCCGACACGGTGGGCGGCACGAGCGGCGCCAGGCGCGCCGGCTGCAGGAAGGCCAGCACGCAGCACGACAGTGCCAGCACGCCCAGGATGCCGAAGCTGCCCTGCCACCCCCAGCGCGGGATGATGGCGTGGGCCAGCACCAGGCCCAGCAGGGCCTGCGCCAGGGTCTGCAGCACGAAGAAGATGCCGCCCACGCGCGCCGGATGGGCCGTGCGCACGATGACGCCGGTGGTGCCCCAGATGAGCACGCCCTCGGCCAGGCCCGCGGCTGCACGCACCGCTGTCATGGCGCCATCGCCCGTGGCCCGCACGGTCAGCGCGTCCAAGCCCCCGGCCGCCAGCGCGGCAGCCAGGGTGATCCAGCGCAGCTGGCCCACGGGCAGCAGCACGTCGCCCAGCACCACACCCAGGCCGAGCAGGATGATCTCGGCCATGGCCACGATGCCCACGCCTTCCAGGCTGACCTGGCGCGCGTCCACCAGTTCGCCCAGCACGATGGGCTGCACGCCCACCATGAGCACGGCGATGGTGCCGATGGCCAGCGCGGCGACCACCTGAGAGGCAGGAATGGGTGCGGTGGGGTGCATGCTCATGGGGTCGCCCTTCGTTGTGGGGGTGGAGGCCGGTCAGTAGCCCGCGCTTTCCTCGGGCAGCAAGCCCTGCTGGAGGCGTGCCGCAGCGCGCTGCTGATCTTTGCCCAGCCGGCGGTTGGCCACCCACCGCACGATCCAGGGCAAGGGGCGCACGCGCCCGCCGCCGGCCACGGCCAGCACATAGGCCTTGGCGCATTTTTCAAACAGTTCGGCGTTGAGCGCAAGCCGCAGCGCCGTGGTGCCCAGGCAAAGCGGTTGCCCCGCCACCAGCGCCACATTGCCGCGCCCAGGCACGGCCACTGCGGCGCCCGCTGGGTGCATGGGGCCCAGGTGGCGCGCCTGCTCGTCAAACACCTGGGGCAGGGTGCCGCCAAAGTCCGCCAGGCACTGGCCGAACGCCCCGCCGCCCAGGGCCGCCGCGCCTGCGTCGGCGCGCCGCGCATAGACCTGCCGGTGCACCGCGGCCTGCGGCAGCGGCGTGTGCAGGGGCACGCGCTGCGGCTGCTCGTCCGCGACCAAGCCGAACCACATGGCACCGCTGCCGGGGATGCGCAGCGACAGGCTGGCGCCCTCGCCTTGCAACAGTTGCCTGGCCTGCAGGCGGTTGCGCAACGCGGTCCACTCTTGGCGCAGCGGGTCTGGGGTGTTCATGGGGTGATGCCTCCTGCGAATCCGTGTTCGATCATTCATGCCCGTTCGGGCTGGGCCAGTCGAAGCCTTGCGCAGCGCTTCGACAAGCACAGCCCGAACGGTTGGTGCATGGGGTAAAGCAGCACGCGTCACACCAGCTTGAACACGTCTTCAAAACGGTTCAGCGCATCGTCGATCACCGCATCGGTGTCGGCCAGGCTGGTGTAGATGCGGCTGCCGGCCAGGGTGATGAGGCCGTGGGCGGTGTAGGCCGCCCCCATCTCTTCCATCATGTGCTTGCGGCGCTTGGCCTCGTCCTTGGCGCGGAAGAGCTTCCACAGGCTGCCCGTGTCCAGCAGCAGCACGCCCGAGGTCTGCAGGTGCACGATGGAACCCAGGTTGTAGGTCACGTAGGGCAGGCCCAGGCGGTTGATGATGCCGTCGAGCCCCTGGCGCAGCCGGTCGCCGGCGCGCCCGGCCACGCCGGCCGCGTCGGTGCGCTGCGCCTCCCGCAGCGCGTAGTAGCCGGCCACGCACGACAGCGGGTTGGCCGACAGCGTGCCGCCCACGAAGGCGCGCTTGGCGGTGGTGCCGATGCCGCCCACCAGCATCATCATGATGTCGCGGCGCCCGCCGATGGCGCCGGCCATGGGGTAGCCACCCGTGAGGCACTTGCCCAGCACGGTGAGGTCGGGCTTGACGCCGAAGTAGGCCTGCGCGCCGCCCATGCCGATGCGAAAGCCCGTGACCACTTCATCAAAGATCAGCAGCGCGCCGAACTCATCGCACAGCGCCCGCACCTGGCGGTTGTAGTCGGGGTGCACGGGGCGGGTGCCGCTCTCGGGGCCCAGGGGTTCCACCAGCACTGCCGCAGTGCCGCCGCGCAGGCGGTTCCAGCGCAGCTGGCTGCGCAGGGCGTCCAGGTCGTTGGGGTTGCATTCCTGCGTGTTGCCCGTGGCGCCGCGCGGGATGCCCACGGCCTCCATGCGGCCGGTCTTGGGCAGGCGCATGCCGTAGACCAGCTGGTCGCTCCAGCCGTGGTAGGCGCCGCCCACCTTGATGATGCGCTTCTTGCCGGTGTAGGCGCGCGCCAGGCGCACCGCGCCCATCACGGCCTCGGTGCCTGAGCCCAGCAGGCGCACCATGTCAACGCCGGGCATGCTCTGGCACACCAGCTCGGCCAGCTTGACCTCGTATTCGTGCAGCAGGCCGGTGACGGGGCCGCACGAATCCAGCACCTCGTTCACCTTCTGGCGCAGGGCCGGGTGGTTGGAGCCCAGCAGCGTGGGGCCACCGGCCTGCAGAAAGTCGATGTAGCGGTTGCCGTCCACGTCGGTCATGTGCGCGCCATCGGCCTGCGTGATGGCAAGCGGGAACGGATGGTTGAAGGCCAGGTTGTGCTGCACGCCGCCAGGGATCACGGCCTTGGCGCGCTCGGACAAGCGTTTGGAGCCTTGGCAGCGCTCGTCGAAGTAGCGCATCACCTGCGGCATCTTGTCGGCGCGGATGGGGCGCATGGGCTGCTTCACCAGCTCGGCAAAGCGGCGGTACAGATCGTCCACGTCGGGCCAGGCGGAAATGGCAGGGCGCGGGGTGGCAGCCGATGCGGCGGTGTGGAGGGGGGCAAGGTTGCTCATGGTGAACAAGTGCGGAGGTGCGAAGGTGAAAAGGTGGAGGAGGAGGTCGCTCAAGCCGCCAGCGCGTCGGCCACACGGCGCAGCGCGGCCTGCAGGGCGGGCTCGCGGCGGGCACGCTCCGACAGGGCCTGCAAGAGCTGCTGGCGGCACAGCGCCTCCAGCGCTTCCACCGCCTGCACGGCCGCCCCGGCGGAGGAGCCGCAGCACAGCACGCCGTGGTTGCGCATCAGGTAGGCATGGGTGTCCGGGCGCAACGCGCGCGCCAGCCGGGACGACAGCCAGCCGCTGCCCGAAGGCGCATAGCCCACCACCGGGATGGACGGCCCCAGCGTGGCCTGCAGGCGCCCCGGCGGCACGGCCAACGGCCGCCCCAGCAGCGCGCAGGCGCTGGCCACGGGCTGGTGGGTGTGGATGCTGGCCTGCACGTCGGGCCGGGCGCGCAGCACCTTGGCGTGCAGGCCGCTTTCCACCGACGGGGCGCGTGCGCCCGCGACCTGCTGCAGGTCGGCCAGGCGCAGCACGCAGATGTCGTCGGCCGCCATGGTGAGGTAGTCGGTGGCCGAGGGCGTGACGGCGATGTGCCCGGCATCGACGCGCAGCGCAATGTTGCCGCCGGTGCCCGAGAAATGGCCGCGGCGCGACAGCTCCAGGCACAGCTCGACGACGCTCTGGCGGATGGGCAAGGTGGCGGGGGTGTGCTTCATGCGGCGGCGCCCCGCGGGGCGTTGATGCGGTGGTAGAGCGGCGCCAGGCGGGTGCGCACTTCCTTGAAGGTCTCGAACTGGTCCCCGTACAGGCGGCGCAGCGCGCGGCTGGGCTCGTACACGGCGCGGGTTCGCCGCAGGTGGGCCAGGTCGGCAAAGGTGCACACGCCCAGGCCCACGCCGGCAATGAAGGCCGCGCCGATGGCGTTGGTCTGGATGGGGTTCTCCAGCTGCCGCACGGGCTGGCCCGTGACGTCGGCCATGATCTGGCACCACACGTCCGACTGGGCGCCGCCGCCCACGGCGTTGATGGCGCCGGCCTCGCGGCCCAGCAGGCGCGCAAACGGTTCCAGCATCCAGCGGGTGTTGAGCGCCACGCCCTCCAGGAAGGCACGGAAGATGTCCTCGCGCGTGTGCTCCAGCGACAGGTTGAGCAGGCCGGCGCGCAGGCGCGGGTCGTCCACCGGGGTGCGCTCGCCCAGCAGCCAGGGCGTGTAGATCAGGCCCCGCGCGCCCGGCGGCACGCGGGCGGCAATGCGGTTGAGCACCTCGTACACGGCGGGATGTTCCTCGTCGCTGGCCAGCTCGTCCGGGTGGTAGAGGATGCGGTCGCGCAGGAACGACAGGTTGGCTCCGGCCGTGGACTGCAGCGCCATGGCCAGGTAACGGCCATCGACGGCGCTGGGGATGGCGGCGATCTTGTGGCGCACATCGGTCTTCATGAAGGGCACGTGCGCGCCCAGCCAGGAGGAGGTGCCCAGGTACAGGTGGGTCTCGAAATCGGCCACTGCCGCGCCCACGGCCACGGCCGAGGTGTCCACCGCACCCGCCACCACCACGGTCTGCGGGCTGAGCCCCAGCGCCTGCGCGACCTGCGGCAGCAGCGGGCCCAGCACGTCGGTGGAGTGCACGATGTCTGGCAGCTTGGCGGCATCCAGGCCCAGCAGGCGGACGAGGCCCGCGTCGTAGCGCACGCGGTGAGGGTCTCGGTTGTCGGTGATCCAGGAGGTGACGGCGGAGTCCTGCGTGGCGCAGAAGCGCCCGGACAGGCGCAGGTTCAGGTAGTCCAGCACGTTGAGGAACTTGTACGTGCGCGCGTACCGCGCAGGCTCCTCGTCGTGCAGGTAGGCCATGTGCCCGGCCGAGTCGCGCCCGGACAGCGAGGGCGCCCCGCCGGTCAACCGCAGCCAGCGCCAGAGCCGAAGCGGCGCATAGCCCTCGATATTCAATGCCCTGCCGCGCACGCGCCGGGCGATGGCGGCTGCGCCACGGGCGTCCAGCCACGTCAGGGCGTTGCCGATGGCCTGGCCATCGCGGTCCACGCACACGGTGCCCTCGGTCTGGGTGGAGCAGCACACGGCCGCCACACGGCGGCGCAGCGCAGCGTCCGCCCCCAGGATTTCCCCGGCGCTGTCGAGGAAGGCGTTCCACCACGCCTGGGGAGATTGCTCGGCCAGCGCGCCCTGCACCTGCAGCGGCACCGGGCGGAAAGCCCACGCGTGCACGCTGCCGTCCAGCGCGACCAGGGCGCATTTGCAACCCGAGGTACCCAGGTCCACCGCCAGCACCAGCTGCTTTTCGTGCATCCACCGGTCCTGTCAGAAGCTGCGCGAGACCGAGAGGACCACGCGGCTGTTGTCCGTCGCTCGGGGGCGGGCGCCGTCCATGGCGATGTACAGCTCGCGCACGCGGGTGCGGGTGGTCATCCATTCGGCGGTCCAATGGAAGCCCCAGCGCTTGTGCGTGATGCCGATGGCGTAGTCCGAGAAGTTCGCTTCCTTGAAGTGGGCGATGCGCTGGTAGCCGGCGTGCAGGTTGAGCGTGGTGGTCGGGTTGAGCGGGTGCTTGTAGCCCACGTCGAACAGCCAGCTGCCACGCGAGTTGTGGTCGCCGCGGGCATAGCATTCCAGCGCCGGGGTGGGGTCCGCCATCAGCGACAGCATGGTGCCGCAGACCCCGCCGGTGTTGATGCCGCGGTAGGTCTTGGAGATCACGTTCATCACGCGGGCCTCCAGGTTGCCGTAGCCGATCTCGGCCACGGCAAAAGCGCTGTTGTAGCGGGTGCTGCGCCAGTCGGTGGGCTCACCGGTTTCCATGTTGAAGCCATGGGGTGCCTGAAACCTGGCACCCGGGAACATCTCGGCGGCCAGGCCCAGGCCGTAGTGCCAGCCGTCCGGGTCTCCGAACCGGTAGCCGCCGGCCAGCGTGACGCCCAGGCCCGCACCGTCCAGGAATTGCTTGCGGCTCACGGTGGCGAACTCGGCCAGGGCGACCCAGCCGCTTTCATGGGCAAGCTGCACGTTGAGCTTGGCCGCCGGGCCCCGCAGCGAGTCCGACACGCCTCGGCTGCGCTGGTCGGTGGTGAGCTTCACATCGGTGGTGACCGCATAGCTGGCGGTTTCCTGCGCGGATGCCGGCAGGGCCACGCCGGAGCAGAAGGCCACGGCAAGCGCGGCGGACGGGACACGGATCAGGCTCATGGAAGACTCCTTGGGTGGGGGTGGACGGAAGAAAGCGCGACGGCGTGGAAAGCTGCAGCGGGGCGGGTCAGGAGCCCGGCGCACACGACGGTGCCGCCGGCAAGGCCGCGACGCGCTGGAGCTGCTCGGTCTGCCCCAGGACCTCCACCCCCACGAAAGCGCGGATGCGCAGCTCGTCCCCTTTGGCGCGCACGGCGCCCTTGTATTTCTTCTGGTCGCGCGGATCGAACACCCAGCCATCGCGCCACGCATCACCGGCATAGCGAGCCAGCTGGGCGATGCGCACATGGCAGGTACTGGCGGGGGTGCCGGCATCCTTGTCCCACACCACGGTTCCGCACAGCGCGGCCGGTGCGTCATCGCAGGCGGCAAAGCGGATCACCGCATCGCGCTCGGCCGTCATCCACAAGCCCTGGGCATCGTCGGGCCCGGCCGCGCGGGCGGCGGCCGCCAGAAGGCAGCTCCCCAGGGCCAGCCAGCAGATCGTGGTCTTCATCGCGCGCTCCTTTCTTGAGCCAAAGCAAAACCGCCAAGATAGCGATGGCTAGTATATAGTTATGACTATTGTTTGCGTAAACCACGGATACTGGGACAATCCCTGATATCCCCGGACGCTCCCCCCGATGCCTGCCACCCGCCACCACCCGCCTTCGCTGGCCACCAAGAAACAGCCTGCGCAGCAGCGGGCCGCAGAGACGTACGAACGCATCCTGGAGGTGACGGCCCAGACGCTGGCCGACGTAGGCATCGAGCGGCTGTCCACCAACCTGGTGTGCGAGCGCGCCGGGCTGACGCCGCCCGCGCTGTACCGCTACTTCCCCAACAAGTACGCCCTGCTGTCCGAGCTGGGCAAGCGCCTGATGCAAACGCAGAACGCGCGCGTGGACCGCTGGATCACGCTGGACGCGCTGGCGGGGGGCGTGGAGAGCCTGGAGCGCGCCGTGGAGGGGCTGATCCTCGACACCTACGAAGCCACGGTGCAGACGGTGGGCGGGGTCTGGATCATGCGGGCGCTGCGCGCAGTGCCGGCGTTGCAGGAGGTGCGCCTGGCGTCGCACGCCACCGTCACGCAGGAGCAGGCGCGCCTGCTTTCCCGGGCGCTGCCCGGGGCGGACGCGGCCGAACTGCAGCTGGTCAGTCGCATCGTGGTGGAGCTGATCTATGCCACCGTTGAAATGATCTTCGACGAGCCGCTGGATGTGAATGCCGTGGCGCGCACCGTGGCGGGCATGGTGGCCAGCCACCTCACCAAGGTGCAGCCGCAAGCGGGCCGCGCGGCCAGCCCCCGCAACCCGCCGGCCCAGCCGCGGGCGGCCCGGCGCAGCGCCGCTTGACAGGCCCCGGGGCTGTTGCTAGCTCCTCGCGCGGCCTTGCCGGCCCCGAGGAAAAATCAAGCCAATTTCGGCCACAGCGCTTGTCCAGCAAGCGCAAGAAGCTATTCTTTCTATAGCAAAAGCGCTTCACGCCAGCGCGCGCTGGATGAGGATCTTCTGCACGTCGCTGGTGCCCTCGTAGATCTGGCACACGCGCACGTCGCGGTAGATGCGCTCCACCGGGAAGTCGTTGACGACGCCGTAGCCGCCCAGGGTCTGGATGGCGGCGCTGCACACGCGCTCGGCCATTTCGCTGGCAAACAGCTTGGCCATGGCGGCCTCCTTCAGGCAGGGGCGGCCCGCATCGCGCAGCGCCGCCGCGTGCCAGATGAGCTGGCGCGCGGCCTCGATCTGCGTGGCGCACTCGGCCAGGCGAAAGCCCACGGCCTGGTGGTTGAAGATGGCGGTGCCGAAGCTCTCGCGCTCTTTCGCGTACTGCACGGCAAAGTCAAACGCACTCCTCGCCATGCCCACGCTCTGCGCCGCGATGCCGATGCGCCCGCCTTCGAGCGCGCCCAGGGCGATCTTGTAGCCCTCGCCCTCGGCGCCGATCAGGTTCTCGGCGGGGATGCGGCAGTTGTCGAAGTTGATCTGCGCCGTGTCGCTGCTGTGCTGACCGAGCTTGTCTTCGAGCCGCGCCACCACGTAGCCCGGCGTGTGGGTGGGCACGAGGAAGGCGCTCATGCCCTTCTTGCCTGCGCCCTTGTCGGTCACGGCGATGACGATGGCCACATGGCCGTTTTGGCCGCTGGTGATGAACTGCTTGACGCCGTTGATCACGTATTCGTCACCCTGCTTCACGGCCGTGGTGCGCAGGGCAGAGGCGTCGGAACCCACATGCGGCTCGGTCAGGCAGAACGCCCCCAGCATTTCGCCGCGGGCCAGCGGCGTAAGCCAGTCGCGCTGTTGCTGCGCATTGCCATAACGCAGGAGGATGGCGTTGACCGGGCAGTTGGTCACGCTGATGGCCGTGCTGGTGCCGCCGTCGCCAGCGGCGATCTCTTCCAGCACCAGCGCGAGCGTGACGTAATCCAGGTTCGCCCCGCCGAAATCCTCGGGCACGCAGATGCCGTAGGCGCCCAGGGCGGCCAGGCCCTGGTGGGCGTCCTTGGGGAAGTGGTGTTCCTTGTCCCAGCGCGCGGCGTGGGGCCACAGCTCGGTCTGGGCAAAGTCGCGCACCGCGTCGCGGATCATTTCCTGGTCTTGGGTCAGCAGCATTGGGGTGTCTCCGAAAGTCGTTTCGTTGTTCGTTGAAAAGGGGCCTACCAGTGCGCAGCGCGGCGGCCGTCGTGGTGCAGCAGGCAGCCCTTGTCAGCCGGCGTGAGGCCCGCCACGGTGTTGCGCAGGCCCCGCACGCTGTCGGCCGCCGCCAGCGGGGCACCGCCACCGCCCATGTCGGTCTGCACCCAGCCGGGGTCGATGGTGATGAGCGTGGCGCCGGGGTAGTCGTGCTGGGCCGCAGCCACGGCCATGTTGAGCGCGGCCTTGCTGGTGCGGTACAGCCAGGCGTTGCTGTTGGGCACGCTGCCGATCTGGGACATGGAGGACGAGATGAATGCAAACACGCCGCCCACCGCCGCCACCAGCGGCGCCACTTGCGGAATCGTCTGCATGGCGCCCAGCACGTTGGTGTGCATGACGGCATCAAAGTCCTGCTGCGTGGGCGGCGTGCGTGCATCCGGGCGGCGGATCACCCCGGCCACGTACCAGGCGATGTCGATCTTCTCGCCGTCGAGCTGCCAGGCCAGGCCGCTGACGCTGGCGGGGTTCGCCACATCCACCGTCAGCACCTCGGCCCCCAGCGCCAGCACGCGCTCGCGGCCGGGGTCGTCGCGCACGGTGGCGATCACGCGGCGGCCCGCCTCGGTGTATTGGCGCACCAGCTCCAGGCCGATGCCGCGGGACGCGCCGATGATGAGTACAGCGTTCATTTTTTAAGCAAATGGGCCTCTAGCGCTTTACCAGCAAGCGCTAGCAGCTATCAAAACAGAAGCATTCAGCGACAGGGCACAACAGCGCAGGCACGGCGCATGGCCGCGCAGCCGTGCGCCCCGCCCGCTCACAACAGTTCCAGCGCCACGGCCGTGGCCTCGCCGCCGCCGATGCACAGCGTCGCCAGGCCCTTGGTCAGGCCGCGCGCCTTCAGCGCGTACATCAGCGTGACCATGATGCGCGCGCCGCTGGCGCCGATGGGGTGGCCCAGGGCGCAGGCGCCGCCGTTCACGTTGACCTTGTCGTGCGGCAGGTCCAGCTCTTTCATCAGCGCCATGGGCACCACGGCGAAGGCCTCGTTGATTTCCCACAGCTGCACGTCGCCCACCTGCCAGCCGGCCTTGGCCAGCGCCTTTTGCGTGGCGCCGAGCGGGGCGGTGGCGAACCACTCGGGCTCCTGCGCGTGGGTGGCGTGGCTCACGATGCGGGCCAGCGGCTTGCAGCCAAGCTTCTGCGCCGTGGACTGGCGCATCAGCACCAGCGCGGCGGCGCCGTCGTTGATGCTGGAGCTGGACGCGGCGGTGATGGTGCCGTCCTTCTTGAACGCGGGCTTGAGGGTGGCGATCTTTTCGAGCTTGACCTTGCCGGGGCCTTCGTCCACCGACACCACGGTTTCGCCCGCGCGGGTCTTGACGGTGACGGGCACGATCTCGGCCGCGAACGCGCCGGACTCGGTGGCGGCCTTGGCGCGCTGCACGCTGGCGGTGGCAAAGGCATCCTGCTGCTCGCGGGTGAAGTGGTACTTGGCGGCGCAGTCTTCGCCAAAGGTGCCCATGCTGCGGCCGGGCTCGTAGGCGTCTTCCAGGCCGTCGAGCATCATGTGGTCGAAGATGCGGTCGTGCCCCAGGCGGTAGCCGCCGCGCCCTTTCTGCAGCAGGTACGGGGCGTTGGTCATGCTCTCCATGCCGCCGGCCACCATCACGTCGTGCGTGCCGGCCAGGAGCATGTCGTGCGCCATCATGGCGGCCTTCATGCCGGAGCCGCACATCTTGCTGAGGGTGACCGCGCCCGCTTCCTTGGGCAGGCCGCCCTTGAAGGCCGCCTGGCGTGCGGGCGCCTGGCCCTGGCCCGCCATCAGGCAGTTGCCGAACAGCACTTCGCCCACGGCGCCGGGCGACACGCCCGCGCGTTCGATAGCGGCCCGGATGGCAGCGCCGCCCAGGTCGTGCGCGGCAAGGCTGGAGAAATCGCCCTGCAGCGAGCCCATGGGCGTGCGCGCGGCGCCGACGATGACGACGGGGTCTTGAACGGTGGTGGACATG
Source organism: Acidovorax sp. (assembly GCF_021287135.1). Taxonomy (GTDB): domain Bacteria; phylum Pseudomonadota; class Gammaproteobacteria; order Burkholderiales; family Burkholderiaceae_C; genus Acidovorax. The sequence goes on along the minus strand of NZ_JAJTBB010000017.1, from coordinate 6,826 downwards.
GGAGGTCTCCTCAAAAGGTCTTGGAACAAAGGTTGAGAAACAAACGGGCACGGACAGGCGGCGGCGCCAGGGCGCTTGGGCGCCTACCCGCTGCCCACGGCATGGGGCGCGGCCGCGTGCTCGAAGCGCCGGTCGGCGTCGTAGGGAAACACGTCAAACAGGTGGCCGGCCTGGATGCGCTCCTTGTGCGTTTGCCAGAAGCCGGGGTCCAGCAGGTCGGCGTGGTGGCGCAGAAACACCTCGCGTACCGCATCGTTGCCCAGCAGGAAGGGCCCGAAAGTTTCGGGAAACACGTCGTGCGGGCCCACGCTGTACCAGACCTCTCCGCTCATCTCCTCCTCCTCGTTGCGTGGCGCGGGCACGCGGCGGAAGTTGCAGTCGGTGAGGTATTCGATCTCGTCGTAGTCGTAGAACACCACCTTGCCGTTGCGGGTGATGCCGAAGTTCTTCCACAGCATGTCGCCCGGGAAGATGTTGGCCGCCACCAGGTCCTTGATGGCGTTGCCGTATTCGATGACGCTGTGCTCCATCTGCTGGCGCGCGCGCGGGTCCGACAGGCCGGTGTCGAAGGCCTCCTGCAGGTAGATGTTCAGCGGAATCATCCGCCGCTCGATGTACAGGTGCTTGATGATCACTTCGGTCTGGCCGTCGCCGTCCCGGTCGCTGATCTCCAGCTGGCTGGGCGCGAACTTCTCGATCTCGGCAATCAGCGCGTCGTCAAAGCGCTCGCGGGGAAACGCCACCTCGCTGTACTCCAGCGTGTCGGCCATGCGGCCCACGCGGTCGTGCTGCTTGACCAGCAGGTACTTGGCCTTGATCTGCTCGCGCGTGGTTTCCTTCTGCAGCGGAAAATAGTCCTTGATGAGCTTGAAGACGAAGGGAAAGCTCGGCAGGTCGAACACCAGCATCACCATGCCCTTGATGCCGGGCGCGATGCGGAACTGGTCGGTGGAGTGCCTGAGGTGGTAGAGGAAGTCGCGGTAGAACAGCGTCTTGCCCTGCTTGGCCAGGCCCAGGGCGTTGTAGATTTCCGCGCGCGGCTTGCGGGGCATGAGGCTGCGCAGGAACTGCACGTAGGCGCTGGGGATCTCCATGTCCACCATGAAGTAGGCCCGGGCAAAGCTGAACAGCACCTGCAGGTCGTCCTCGCCGAACAGCGCCGCGTCGATCAGCAGCTTGCCGTCCTGCCCGTGCAGGATGGGCAGGGCAAACGGTATCTCGGTGAAGCCGTTGATGATCTTGCCCACCAGGTAGGCGCCCTTGTTGCGGAAGAACAGGCTGGTGAGCACCTGGATCTGGAAGTTGGCCCGCAGCCGCACCTTGTCCAGCCGCGTCCGCATGGCCGCCCCCACCAGGGCGCTGTCGCGTGCCAGGTCGGAGAATTCGCGCTGGAGTTCGCAGTGCTCGACCATCTGCCGCAGCGTCTGCGCCAGGTTGTCGCGCGACGGGTAGTAGGCGCGGTAGGTGGGGCGGGCCGCCGGCTCGTCGTTTTCGATGTACTCCGTGCTCACGGCCGGGCGCACGAAGATGAAGTCGTTGTGAAAGTGCGTGCGGTGCAGGATCTTGGTCGTCACCGAGTTGAAGAAGGTCTCGGCCAGCTCGGGCTGGTAGTGGTTCACCAGCAGGCCGATGTAGTGCAGCTTCACCTGGTGCCACACCTCCATGGGCTGCGAGCCCGCGCCAAACTCCTTCTCCAGCCGGCGCACGCACTCTTTCACGCGCAGGTCGTAGAACTCGATGCGCTCGCGCTGCGCGCGCTGCTGGCCGGCCCAGTCGGCGGTTTCAAAGCGGTGCTTGGCCCGCGCCGACTCCGTGCGGAACAGGCGGTAGTGGCGGTTGAACCCGTCCATCATGGCCTTGGCAATGCCATAGGCCTGGGGCGCGTCAAGCCGTGGCGGGAACATGGCGGGCTCTCAACCGCGGGGTACCTGCGGCACGCCGCCTACTGGCGCTGCACGGCCGCCACACCGGCGATGGCGGCCTTGTAGAGCGACTCCAGCCCCTGCGTGCTGTCCACCGTCATGTGCAGGTTGTTGATGAGGCCGTCCTTGAGGCCGTAGCACCAGCCGTGTAGCGTGACCTTCTGGCCGCGGCCCCAGGCGTCCAGCATCACGGTGGTCTGCGCCACGTTCACGACCTGCTCGATGGCATTGAGTTCACACAGCACATCGTGGCGCCACTGGGGCGCAATGGACGCGATCAGGTCGCGGTGGCGGTCGCGCACGTCGGTCACATGGCGGATCCAGTTGTCGGCCAGGCCCACCCGCGTGCCCTCCAGCGCGGCCAGCACGCCGCCGCAGCCGTAGTGGCCCACCACCATGAGGTGCTCCACCCGCAACTGGTCCACCGCATACTGGATGGTCGACAGGCAGTTGAGGTCGGTGGGCACCACGACGTTGGCCACATTGCGGTGCACGAACACTTCCCCCGGCTCCAGGCCGGTGATCTGGTTCGCAGGCACGCGGCTGTCGGAACAGCCAATCCACATGTACTTGGGCTTTTGCTGCGCCAGCAGGGCCGTGAAGAAGCCCGGCCGCTCGCGCTCCATCTGGGCCGCCCAGGCGCGGTTGTGGACAAACAGGTCGTCGATGGAGGAAGACATGGGATGTTGGCGGGTCAAGGGTTGAAGGGTGACGCGGTCAGCAGGTTTCGGCGAACAGCTCGCGGCCGATCAGCATGCGGCGGATTTCGCTGGTGCCGGCGCCGATCTCGTAGAGTTTCGCATCACGCCACAAGCGGCCCAGCGGATATTCGTTGATGTAGCCGTTGCCGCCGTAGATCTGCACGCCCTCGCCAGCCATCCAGGTGGCCTTCTCGGCGCACCACAGGATGACGCTGGCGCAGTCCTTGCGCACCTGGCGCACGTGCTCGGTGCCCAGCATATCGAGGTTCTTGGCCACCGTGTAGGCAAACGAGCGCCCTGCCTGCAGCACGGTGTACATGTCGGCCACCTTGCCCTGGATGAGCTGGAATTCGCCGATGCTCTGGCCGAACTGCTTGCGGTCGTGAATGTAGGGAACCACGTTGTCCATCACCGCCTGCATGATGCCCAGCGGCCCGCCTGTGAGCACGGCGCGCTCGTAGTCCAGCCCCGACATCAGCACCTTGGCCCCGCCGTTGACGGTGCCGAGCACGTTTTCGGCCGGCACTTCGACATCCTGGAACACCAGCTCGCCCGTGTGCGAGCCGCGCATGCCCAGCTTGTCGAGCTTCTGCGCGATGGAAAAGCCCTTCATCCCTTTCTCGATCAGGAAGGCCGTCACGCCACGGGCGCCCAGTTCGGGTTCCGTCTTGGCATAGACCACCAGGGTGTCCGCATCCGGCCCGTTGGTGATCCACATCTTGCTGCCGTTGAGCAGGTAGTAGCCGCCCTTGTCCTCGGCCTTGAGCTTCATGCTGATGACGTCGGACCCGGCACCGGGCTCGCTCATCGCCAGCGCGCCCACGTGTTCGCCGCTGATCAGCTTGGGCAGGTACTTCTGCTTTTGCGCATCGCTGCCGTTGCGGTTGATCTGGTTCACGCACAGGTTGCTGTGGGCGCCATAGGACAGGCCCACAGAGGCGCTGGCACGCGAGATCTCCTCCATGGCCACCATGTGGGCCAGGTAGCCCATGTTGGCACCGCCGTACTGCTCGGGCACGGTGATGCCCAGCACGCCCAGGTCGCCCATCTTGCGCCACACGTCCATGGGGAACTGGTCGGTGCGGTCGATCTCCCCCGCGCGGGGCGCGATTTCGGCCTGCGCAAAATCCCGCACGGCGTCGCGCAGCGCGTCAATGTCGTCGCCCAACTGGAAGTTGAGGCCGGGCAGGTTGGAGGAAAGGCTCATGGGGTGTCTCCTTGGAAGTGGCAGGTAATCGAAAGACAGGAAGCCGCGCGCTCAGCCCTGGACGGTGTCTCGTCCGGTAACCGCCATCAGGGTGCACCCCATGGTGGCGACGAGCTTCTCGCGGCTGCCGTTCAGGGCAAAGGCGCGGCCCTCGCAAACGGTGAGGGTCCGGCCGGGCTTGAGGACGCGGCCCTCCATCCGGAACCGCTCGCCCTGGGCAGGCGCGAGCAGGTTGATCTTGAATTCCACCGTGAGCACGGCCGCGTCTTCCGCCATCAGGGTGAAGCCCGCGTAGCCGCAGGCCGAGTCCAGCGCGGCGGCCACCATGCCGGCATGCAAAAACCCATGCTGCTGCGTCAGTCCCGGGGCCCAGGGCAGTTCGATGGCGACCACCCCTGGAGCGATCACGGCCAGCTCCGCCGCCAGCGTCTGCATGGCGCCCTGGCGGGCAAAGCTCTCCCGCACACGCTCAGCGTAGTGGGCGCACCGGGGCTCGAAAGAGGGCTGGGTCGTCACGGTTTTTGATTTACGTTTACGTAAACGTCAATTATGGATCATTTTTCTGATTCCACCTTGCGCAGCAGGGCGCGGGCCTCTTCCTCGTGCTCCTGAACCTCTTCCAGGTTCGCCCGCAGGTCGGCCATCTGCTCCTCCAGCTGCTTGCGGTGGACCACCAGCACATCCAGGAACTTGCGCAGCTGTACCCCGGTGTCGCGGGGGCTGTCGTACAGGTCGATGATCTCCTTGGCCTCCGTCAGCGACAGGCCCAGGCGCTTGGCCCGCAGGGTCAGCCGCAGCCGGGTGCGATCACGGGCGCTGTAGACGCGGTTGCGGCCCGCAGGCCCCGTGCGTGCCGGCTGCAGCAGGCCCATGTCTTCGTAGAAGCGGATGGCCCGCGTGGTGAGATCAAACTCTTTGGCGAGATCGCTGATGGTGTAGGTGGTGGCCATGGTGTGCTGGAGCGGAGCCCGGTGCCCTTTCGCACAAGAGACAGCCCCGCGGCCATCGCTGCCTACAATGCACCGGATTCGTGACGTTTACGTTAACGTCAATCCTACCGCATGCGATCGGCCGCCATGAACCCCCAAGAACACCAGATCGATTACCCCCACGGCGAGGCGCTACCGCCCCCGGGCTCCGCCCTCACGGTGGCGCCGGGCGTCAAGTGGATCCGGATCGGGCTGCCGTTCGCACTCGACCACATCAATTTGTGGCTGCTGCGGGACCGGCAGGTGGACGCCCACGGAGCGCTGGTGGAAGGCTGGACCGTGGTGGATTGCTGTATCGACAGCGCTGGCGCACGCGCGCAATGGGAGCAGGTGTTTGCCAGTGCCCTGGAGGGCCTGCCGATCCTGCGCGTGGTCGTGACCCACATGCATCCCGACCACATCGGCTTGGCACATTGGCTGTGCGAGCGCTGGAACGTGCGCCTGTGGATCAGCGCCACCGACTACCACGTGGCCCGCACCGCGGTTTATGACCGCGATGGCTTTGGCGGCGAGGCCGGCGCAGACTTCTACACCGTGCACGGGATGCAAGACCCGGCGTTTCTGCAGCATGTACGCGGCCGGGCCTCGTATTTCCCCACGCTGGTGCCCGCCATTCCCGCCCGTTACCACCGCCTCATGGACGGAGATGCCGTGCAGATTGGCGACCACGCTTGGCAGTGCATCAGCGGCTATGGCCACGCGCCCGAGCACATAGCGCTGTACTGTGCAGAGCTGGGCGTGCTCATCAGCGGCGATATGGTGCTGCCGCGCATCTCCACCAACGTGAGCGTCCACGCCACCGAGCCCGAGTCAAACCCCCTTCGGCTCTTCTTGACGTCCCTGCTCCGCTATCTGCCGCTGCCGGCGACAACGCTGGTGTTGCCCTCGCATGGCAAACCGTTTCTGGGCTTGCGGGAACGCATTCACCAGCTGCAACAGCACCACGAAGAACGGCTCAGCGAAATTTTGAAGGCGGCGGAAAAGGGCCCCTTGTCGGCCGCCGATGCGATGCACCTGATGTTTCGGCGCAAGCTCGACACCCACCAGATGACCTTCGCCATGGGCGAGGCCCTCGCACACCTGCACTGGCTGTGGCGGGACGGGCAGTTGCAGCGCGTGCTGGATTCCGGTGGGGTGTACCGGTTTCACCGGACTCCGCAGGCCTGAGCAGACTTGCATCCCAAGGCCCTTCGCCGGCACGGGGGCTGGGGAACACCCGGAACACGCGACAACGCGAAGTCGGCGCAGCGGCGTGAGCCGTCCTCATGGGGCCGATGACGCGCGCATTTTGGAGATTTCGAGAGTGGAAAAACTGGTCTTTTCGCCCCGCCAAAGCAAAACGCCCTTCTACTCGGGAGGAGCAGAAGGGCGGTTTGGGGCTGTAAGAGCCTGACGATGACCTACTTTCACACGGGAACCCGCACTATCATCGGCGCAAAGTCGTTTCACTGTCCTGTTCGGGATGGGAAGGAGTGGTACCAACTTGCTATGGTCATCAGGCATAACTTGGTGCTGGGCAGTTGTTGAGAACTGCCTGGCGAATTCATAGAGTTTGGAATCAGCAGGTGTATTTTGACTGCGTCTAACTTGGCATAACAGACTTTGAGCTTTTCGCGAACCCTTGATGGGGTGCGTATTGGCTATCAAAGTTATAGGGTCAAGCCGCACGAGCAATTAGTACTGGTTAGCTTAACGCATTACTGCGCTTCCACACCCAGCCTATCAACGTCCTGGTCTTGAACGACTCTTCAGGGGGCTCAAGGCCCCGGCAGATCTCATCTTGAAACGAGTTTCCCGCTTAGATGCTTTCAGCGGTTATCTCTTCCACACTTAGCTACTCGGCAATGCCACTGGCGTGACAACCGATACACCAGAGGTGTGTCCACTCCGGTCCTCTCGTACTAGGAGCAGGCTTCCTCAAATCTGCAGCGCCCACGGAAGATAGGGACCAAACTGTCTCACGACGTTTTAAACCCAGCTCACGTACCTCTTTAAATGGCGAACAGC